>DUSI01000031.1 GCA_012842685.1 Candidatus Fermentithermobacillaceae bacterium | reverse complement strand
TTGGTAACAGAAACCTTCTACTCAGCTCGGAGCAGGCCTTCTTTATTGTTCTAAAGTGGGGACGATCTTGTCCGACAGTGAGGAAACAGTTTGTCCATTTGTGGGGATTCTATCTTGTCCGGCTACACCTGAGGAGCGGGATGACCAGAAGCGACCCGACCCGGAATATCTGACGGCTCAACACAAATGAAGGGACGACCATGCTCACAAGAAAGGCAACGGCCTGCTTCTTGAAATCTCCCCGGAATACCCCAAAGCCCAATATGCACAGCACCACGAAGGATGCCCCGTCTCCAGGTATCGCAGCCATACACAGGATGAATATGATGATCCCTTTTAGTGTCGTGCCAAGCCTGTCGCTGTTCCAGACGATGAGCGTGATGAGGCCGAGGAGCAGCGTGTATATGACTGAGGTCGGGTACATATTGATCCCTTCGGCGGATACCGGCCACCGTCCAAACTCAAAGAAGTAGTAAGCGAAATGCGAGATCACTGCGAAAACTGCCAGTCTGAGGGCGTATTTCACGACATTTCTCGTGTGATGATAGCCCTCGGCGATGAAATAGCACATGATGGGGGCCGTGAGCCTTCCGATCGCATGCATGACCTGCCCCAAGGCGCTATTTGTGGGAACAAATGCCCAGGCTACGTGGTCCACAACCATAGCAACGATAGCGATAGTCTTAAGAGTATGAGCCGACATGCCCCTGCCGTACTGCCTTCCGATTAGAAAGTCCGTCGAAAACACCCCCGGTTTCCTTTGCTAGCAGATGGGGCTTTATTCCCCCGGGGAGGATTATGTCAGAACAGGGTGCACAAGTCCCCAAGATTGTGACCACCGCTAAGTCCAGATGAGCATCCAGGGAACCTATGTCAGTAATGGAGCGTCAGTCTTGCGGCGGGAGGCGGTTTCTCGCAAAGCACCATTCGCCGCATTGACTTCGCAGCAGTGTCCGCTCGAATACAGGAATCTCAAGATGAGTTGTCTTGAGTTTACACGCCGCGACATCCGTTTCGTTCGATCAAGTTCAGGGGAGTTGGAGTTAGCCTTGCGGAGAAAATCCAAGTCTGGTACTGTTCTCGTCTTTATTCTCGTGTGCTTGGTGGCCGCTCAAGTCGTTAAGATGTACAACGAGGGTAGGAGCGCGGTAAGGATTGCGGATGGCCGCTATCCTGTCTGGCGAGTATCTGAACAATCGGGCGATGATGACAACGCTCCCTCAGCTCAGCGCGGACGGTTCTCCGTCTCCACCGGCAACATACACGACTACATGCCCCGCCTACTCGCGGGAGAAGAAGTAAGCGACTACGAACTGCTCCCGTGTCTTGAGAACTTCACCCGTGCTACTTGGAATGAACTGCATAAGGCTTACGACAGCCATAACCCGGAAGCGCCAGGTGGTCATTGGTTCAACGTGCTGTTCCCTGCCCTTAAAGACGCAGCCATTGGGCCAGACCCCGAAGATCAAGCCCTGCGGAACTACTACATCGGCAAAGCGTTCTTTGCATCGGACGGCGCTTGGGCCGAAGGCCTGGCAACCATTATCCTGGCTCAGTGGTATGCCAATCCGGTCCTATACAGCGACTCTTTAGATAATCTTTTTCCGAGGGACGAGGCCTACTCCCTGCGCGAGTTCATAGCACTAACCATACGGCATTCTCACGACAACCTGTTCGGGTTACTAATGCCAAGCAGTCCAGGTCGGGCCTACCCCGGCAGCATACACCTTGGCCCATACCCTGCGGATTTCCCGTTCTATTATGACCTCATCGAGAAGAACCGGAGGGTGTACGAGGATGAAACGCTTGGACAGGTAACCGTAGTGGAAACAGACGACTTGCAAGTGACTTATCTGAAGCCCGCTCAAGGGGTGTACACGATAATCGCCCTTCGAGCCAAAAAGAGCCCTTATCAAGCGGCAGGAGTAAGAATCGGCGATACTGAAGAATCGCTCTTTAAGCATCCTTGGCCCGAAGAGCTGAAGAAAGTGGATAGAATCAGCCATGACAGCGAGGCTTGGTTCGGCGACGGATACGACTACGCATACGCATATACGCCGAAGGACGTCACAAAGAGCCTGGTCTTCCTCATGAGGGATGGCTTGGTTTCCGGAATAGAGATCGTCGACGACTTAGCGCGACCCGGGTCATA
>DUSI01000030.1 GCA_012842685.1 Candidatus Fermentithermobacillaceae bacterium | reverse complement strand
GGCCCATCTTCTCAAACATCTTGCCCACAATCTCGCTGGTCCTGAACTCCTTGTAGCCAAGTTCCGGGTGGGCGAAGATGTCGTTCCCTATCTCGATTATCTCGTCCTTCCGCTTGTCTATTTCCTCACATACCTTTTTCTTGAGAAGCTCAGCGTTTGCCAAGTCAATCCCTCCCATCCATTGATCAGGTTTTCACTTCTGTACCGGGGTCTCTGTAACCTCCGCGGGGAAGCAAAGTTCCAGACGATCTGAGATCCTGGCAGGCGTGAGGCCTGCCTGGTACAATGCAGGCAAGCCCATAGGAGAGAGGTGGTCTGGGTGAAGCCTAGAGTTTACATAACCAGAAGGATCCCGGAAAAGGCTCTGGAGATAATCGCCCGTAGGTGCGAATACCGCATGTGGGATAGGGAAGACGATCCGGTTCCCCGAGAGGTCCTGGAGTCAGAGGTCGGGGATGTGGAGGGTCTTTTCACCCTGCTCACTGAGAGGGTAGACGAAAGGCTCCTGGATCGTGCTCCGAAGCTGAAGATAGTCGCCAACATGGCGGTCGGCTTCGATAACATCGACGTCGCCGCTTGCGCGCGGAGAGGGATTGTCGTAACCAACACCCCGGGGGTGCTTACCGAGACCACCGCGGATCTCGCTTTTGCTTTGATGGTGGCCGCTGCCAGGAGGGTTACCGAGGCGGAGAGGTTCCTCAGGGACGGAAAGTGGAAGACCTGGTCTCCGATGCTCCTCTGCGGTGTAGACATCTACGGGGCGACGCTGGGGATAATCGGGCTCGGCCGGATAGGCCAGGCGGTGGCCAGACGCGCCCGCGGTTTCTCCATGCGCGTGCTCTACACTTCCCAGAGGCGAGATACCGGACTCGAGGCGGAGCTGGGAGTCGAGTGGCGCGACTTTGACGACCTGCTCAGGGAATCGGACTTCGTCTCAATCCACGTACCCCTCACCGAAAAAACCCGCGGCATGATCGGGAAGCGGGAACTCTCCCTCATGAAGCCGACCGCAGTCCTAGTCAACACTTCGCGGGGGGCGGTTGTACGCGAGCAGGACCTCATCGAGGCTCTGCGGGATAGGAGAATTTTCGCCGCCGGCCTCGATGTCTTCGAAACCGAGCCTCTCCCCAAGGACAGCGCGCTTCTTGAGCTCGACAACGTGGTGCTCTTGCCGCATATCGGTAGCGCAAGTATCGCCACCCGCGCGGAGATGGCGGTCATGGCGGCGAACAATCTAGTCAGGGTGCTGCATGGAGAAGAGCCTCTCAACCCCGTGACCGTGTGAGGGGCCGACGGTTATCTCCACACCACCCAGTTGAAAAGGGACCCGATAAGCACGGCAGCCATCGTGAACGGCAGCCCTATGCGGATGAACTCTCCGAAAGTCACCTTGTGGCCGTTCTTCCTGAGGAGAGATACCGCCACCACGTTGGCCGATGCGCCGATAGGGGTTATGTTCCCTCCGAGCGTAGTGCCGAGCAATAGCCCGAACGGCATCACGTAAGGAGACGTACGGACACTCGTTGATACCAGCTGGGCGACCGGGAGCATGGCCATCGTGTACGGTATGTTGTCTACGAAGGCAGATACGAACACCGACATCCACACGATCACGTTGTAGGCGACGAACGCGTTCCCTTTGGTCCAGCCTGATATGAGAGTCGCGACGTCGACGACCAATCCGGTGTATGTGAGGCTTCCTATCAGGATGAAGAGACCGCCCAGGAAGAAAACGGTGGCCCAGTCAAGGTCGCGGATGAGGT
>DUSI01000029.1 GCA_012842685.1 Candidatus Fermentithermobacillaceae bacterium | reverse complement strand
GATGTACAATTTGCATGAGACCTCACCTCTCGAGTGGTAACACTCGTCCCTGCAAGGACGGTGGGGTCTCTTTCGTTATCTCCTGACCCTTAACCTCCAAAAACTCCTACAGTAAAGTTACACTGACCTTGACCCCTGCGTAGAAGTACAAGCAAGATATAGAAAGCGAAACGCAGGTATCATGGCATGACAATAACAGAGGCCGGAAACGGCCTCTTCTTGATCCTCACAGCGTGTTTTGGTGTGAACATGTTCCGCAGCTACCTGAAGAGCACGATCCCCATCAGACATGACATCCCTAACATGGATAGCGCAGGGATCTTGCGTCTGCGGATGCAGTATAACGTCACCGCGAAGATCACCCATCCGCGGTAGTCCAGCAATCCACGTAAGTGCAAGGGGCGAAGAGCGTGCTCGTCTATGAGGCACATCCTCGCGACATACTCTCCGGCCACCCAAACAAGCCCGGTCACCGCGGGTTTCACCCACAGAAAAGCGGACTGTACCGACCGGGAGTTTCTGTATCTGAGCAACAAGATGGCGGCAACAAGGACAATCATCAGCGAGGGAAAAACCAGGCCTATCGTAGCTGCAAGCCCCCCGAAGAAACCTGCGACCCGATAACCTACGAAGGTGGCAGTGTTTATCGAGACAGAGCCGGGGGTTACTTCGGACAGCGCTATCAGGTTGTAGAACTCCTGAGGCGAAAGCCAGCCTCGTTGGGCGATTGCTTTCTCTATAACAGGAATCATGGCGTAGCCGCCGCCGAAACTGACAAGGCCTATCTTGAAAAACACCTTAAACAGTTCAAAAAGAACCATCCTGTCCCTCCTTTCTCCCACCCACCTGCGAGCACGCACGACGTTCCCTCCAGGACCGGACCGCCATGGCACCGACACCGAGCATCGCCAAGAACGCTATGAGCACGGCAGGGTTGAGTGACGTGACCATCATGACCACCATGGTGAACGCGAATATGAAGAGCGAGAATGGGTCTTTCACCGTAGTCTTGGCCATCCCGACTCCTGCGTTCCATATCAGCGCAACCACCGCGCAGCGGATTCCTTTGAAAGCGGCATCCGTCACAGGGTTATCCTGAAACATGCTGAAAAAGGCGGCCACTAGCGAGATTGTCGCAAACGGAGGAAAGGCCGCTCCCACAACGGCTGCAACAGCCCCGGCCACGTCAGCCACTTCATAGCCAACGAGAACCGACAAGTTGATCGAAAGAGAACCAGGCAGTGCCTGGGCAACGGCGATAATCTCCAACAGCTTTTCCTGCTCAAGCCACTGCTTCTTCTCAACAAGTTCTTCGGTAATCAGAGGGATCATGGCAAAGCCGCCACCGAGCGTCATGAACCCCATCTTGGTAAACGCCACCACTATCTCAACCAATCGCCTGAACGGCGGCCACTTCTTCCTCATGAAGGGTCGCTCCCCTTCATGGCCGAGAGCAACACCATCGCTGCAGCCCCCGCGGCGATCGTGTTGCGCCCCATACTGGGCGTCGCGAACTGGCATCTTACTTGGCCGGAGTTATAGACCATCTTCTCGGCGGTCTGAACGGCCCACTCGAAGTAGTCGGGAAAGCGGTCGGGCACGGTTCCTCCAAGCACGATCACCTGGGGGTTCAGTACGTTGATCATGTTGGCCATGAGAAGCCCCATGTGCGTGGCCGCGTCGCGCAGCACCTCAATGCTTAGCCCGTCGTTCTTCTTGGCCGCGGCGCAGATGTCCCCGAACTGTATCTTGTCTAGGCTCTTGACATCCACAAGGCTAGAGGACTTACCCTTCCTTATCTCGTGCTTGAAAGCTCTAACAATAGCCGGAGCCGTAGTGTAGGCCTCAACGCAGCCATATCTGCCGCAGTAGCAAGGCCTGCCGCCGGGCACGATGATGAGGTGCCCGTAGCTGCCTTCCCGATCGCCGTCACCAGTAAGCAAGGTATCGCTGGAGATCACGCCGGCACGTACGCTCACACCAACGTTGAAAAACACAAGGCTATGCACACCGTGAGTAACGTACCTCACGTACTCGCACATAGCAGCCGCGCTCGCGCCGTTGGCTATATGGACCCGGACGTTGAACCTATCCTCAAAAAGCGAGCGGAGGTTAAGGTTCTGCCAGCTCGGGTTTGGAAAACTGGAAGCGTTCAGCAAGATCCCGCGTTTCAGATCGAGCGGCCCGACTGACCCAATCCCAACACCAATGAGGCGCCTGGGCTCGCTCACCACTTCTGCCAGATTGCTCTGAAGTGCTGCGAACACCCTTGAGAACACCTCGTCGGGAGTGCTTTTTTCCAAAATGGGAAAATCGGCAATCCAAAGAGGTTCCATTAGGGCATCGCAAATGACCACGTGAATATTGGTGTGGGACAGCTCCACACCAACCGTGTAGAAACCATCCTCGTTGATGTTGAAAATGGCCGATGGACGACCGCCGGTGGAAGTCTCGAGCCCGTCCTGTTTTATCAGCCCTTTGTCCAGCAGTACTTTTATTGACCGGTTCAGCGTCGTACGCGGTGTCTGTGTAATCTCCATGAGGCCAGTAATTGTAACAGGGCCATGTTTGTGTATGTTTTCAAGCACATACAGAGCATTCTCGTCCAATTCGGTCAAGATGTTTTCAAAAATGGTATCTCTCGCGGACGGGTCCAATTGCAAAACTCCTCTCGCGATCGGGTGTTATAGCCATTATGGTCATAAGCCATGGGCAGATCAAGGGTTTCCTTGTCCGATTTTCACGATGGACCGCCTCGGCAGCCGGCTTAGTACACCCTTCAAGCCACGAGGAGAGATGCGGAAGGGAGCCCAGCATCTACGCGACCGAGTTCAGAGTGCCTATCTCAGTGTACTCTTGTAATCAGGAGCAACACGCTACAATCGCTTCAGGGATGAAGGAGGTGCACCACTATTACCCATTCACCCAGGATTTTCTCTCTTCCGAGGCGCTCAGAAATCTCCAAGGCGGTTCCCGTAAGGACGCTCTCGTGGACCTTGGTCATCTCGTGGCAGAGGCACACTTCCGCATCGGGGAATACGGCAGCAAGGTCAGAAATCGACTGGAGGAGCCTGTGAGGAGACTCAAAGAAGACGGCCGTTATCCCGGGTCTTATCCATTCCTCAAAGAACGACCGCCTCTGGGCCTTCTTCCTGGGGATAAACCCTCCGAACATAAACCGGTCGGCGGGAAATCCGCTCAGGGAGAGGGCCGCGGTGATCGATGACGGGCCTGGGACTACCCTAACCTCATATCCCGCCGCCCGGACAGACGCCACCACCCGCGCGCCAGGGTCGGATATGCACGGCATGCCGGCATCCGAGACAAGGGCGACAGACTTGCCCTGCGAGAGGGCCTCGAGCACCGCGTCTGTACGGATCCTCTCCACGTGCTCGTAAAGGGAGATCACAGGTTTCTTGATATCGTAATGGGAGAGGAGCTTGAGGGTACGCCTCGTATCCTCGCACGCGACCAGATCGACAGCCTTCAGCGTCTCAATGAGCCTGATGGTAACGTCTTCGAGGTTCCCTATGGGAGTACCGCATACGTAGAAAACACCTCGAAGGCCGTCCTCTCTCAGACCGTCTTCCCTCAAGCCTTCTTCTCCTCCACCTCTTCCGCGGGGAACTCCTGGACCTTCCCGCCCTCAAGCTCTACAGATACCGAATACTTGATGGCGTTCAGCGCCACCACCTTGCCTTCTCCTTCGGGGGTCAACACGATCGCCCCGAGGGACGGAAGCACACTCTTGGCATCCTCGTAGTGCTCGCATTCAAACCTCAGGCAGCACAGGAGCCTGCCGCACGTCCCGGAAATCTTCGTGGGATTGAGAGACAGGTTCTGCTCCTTGGCCATCCTGATGGACACGGGCAGGAATTCGTTCATGAACGTGGCACAGCAGAGTGGCCTGCCGCAAGGACCGATGCCTCCGATCATCTTGGCCTGATCCCGCACGCCGATCTGGCGGAGCTCCACACGGGTCCTCAGAGCCGATGCCAAGTCTTTCACCAGCTCTCTGAAGTCTACGCGGCCGTCTGCCGTGAAGTAGAGCACGACCCTCGAGCCATCGAAGGTGTATTCAGCATCCACGAGGCGCATTTCCAGCCCGTGGTCTGCTATCTTTTGCTTCGCGACTTCCATGGCGTCCAGGGCCTTCTTGCGGTTTTCTTCGTACACGACGAGATCCTCCGGAGTCGCCAGGCGGATGACTTTCTTGAGAGGGAGGACCAGCTTCTCTTCAGGCACGTCTCTGGGACCGAGGACCACCGTCCCCAGCTCAATACCTCTCACGGTCTCGACGAGTACCCTGTCATCCTTCTCTATCTCCATCTCGCCGGGATCGAAGTAATAGATCTTGCCCCTTTCGCGAAAACGGACTCCGACAACCAAAGGCATATGTTAAACTCTCCTCACAATCACGTTCTGTCTTTGGCCACCCGGTTAAGCGCCCGAGACAAATCCAAGAACAAGACTGCGAACGCGAGAAAGGCGCTAACGTTCCTTGAAAGCCTTTCCTTGGCCTTGAGCACCATCTTAAGCGCTTGGAAATACGGTTCGGACGGGCCTTCGGGTGACCTTAATTTCTTAACCAATTCTATCTCCAGGTCGTCGAGAAAATCCACTCGCCGTGAAGGCTCCAGCCTGGCGTACCTTTGAGCTGCTTCCACGGGCGAGGATGAGACTATCTCCTCGAGTAACGCGGCGCCCCTCGACGCTTTCCCTTCTACTTCCAAGAGCCGCATCGCCCTCTCCAAGTTACCACCGGAAAGTTCCGCGACCTCTCCGGCCTCTTCAGGGTCGACACCGCGCCCCACAAGGACCTGCCTCAAGGCCGGCGGGCTCATCGCCTTCACGGGGATCACCTGACACCTTGAGAGTATGGTGTCCGGGATGGCCCGCGGGTTCGATGTAGTGAGCAGGAAGGTGACGTACGCAGGTGGTTCTTCGAGGATCTTGAGGAGAGCGTTTGATGCCTCTATGGTCATATCTTCCGCATCTAGAATGAGAAATACCCTGCGCGAAGACTGGTAGGGTTTGAGGAGGGCTTCCCGCAGAATTTCATGGGATTGTTTGATCCTGATGCTCGCGCCTTCCTTTTCGACAACGTAAAGGTCGGGATGGTTCCCGGTGACCAAGAGCCGGCACGACTTGCATGTCCCGCAAGGAGCCCCGTCCCTGGACGGGTCATCGCAGAGGAGCACGGACGCAAAGCGCCTCGCGGCCGCCTCCCTCGGAGAACTCTTAGGGCCCTTGAAAAGGTACGCGTTGGAGATACGTCCGGAAGAGACTATACGGCCGATGAGTTTAAGGAGAGCTTCGTTTCCGGCAAGCCCATGGTCGAACGGAACGTCCAGCATCAGATCTTCAAGAATCTCTCCACAGGTACTATGAATACGATAGCGCCGCCTACTTTGACACCGATGGGGTAAGGCACATAGGTCTCTCCCGGGCCCGTGGGCGTGACAGGCGTCACCAGCTGTTCCCTGGCCCTACAGGTCTTCCTGATTATATCTAGTACCTTCTCGGTCTCCCCGTTTTCGACACCTATCAAGACGGTCGAGTTGCCTTCGCGGAGAAAACCTCCGGTAGACGCGAGCTTCGTGGCGCCGTAACCGGCTCTCATCAGGCTCTCCATGAGCCCCGGAGCGTCTTTGTCCTGTACAACGGCGATTATGAGCTTCACAGGCGTCACCTCTCTCGAGCCTTGTCCATGAACTCCTGGACCACAGACATCACGGCCCCGAAGACCTCGTCTTCCGTGAGCGACGCGTCGACAAGGTATATCCGTTCCGGATACCTCCTGGCAAGGTCTCTGTAGCCTTCCCTTACCTTCCGGTGGTACTCGTCACTTCTCGACTCGATCTTGTCCTTCTTCTTAGGGCCGAGCCTCGCGTGAAATACCTGGGGGTCCTCAATATCAAGGACAAATGTCAGATCCGGAGTAAGTCCTACGGTCGATATCCTGTTAATTGCTTCTATGTCTGGAATAGGAATTCCTCCCGCGTACCCCTGGTACACGGTCGTTGAATCGTAGAACCTCTCGGAGAGGACGACCTTCCCTTGCTCGAGGGCGGGAAGGATGACCCTGAGGACCAGCTCGGCCCTTGCCGCTGAATACATAAGCGTCTCGGCTAAAGCCGTCCTGTCGGGTCCCGCTGGGTCGAGAAGAAGCTCCCTCACGAGTTCGCCAAAGGGAGTCCCACCCGGCTCCCGGGTAACAAGCACATCCACACCCCGTGCCTTTAGCGCTTCGGAGACCCGCCGGAGCTGGGTCGACTTGCCCGATCCGTCGCAGCCTTCAAACGTTATGAAGATTCCACGCAATATACCCTCATCTCGCCTTCTCCGCCCCTTATGCCGCGACCCAGGACGTTGAGCCCGGCCTTGCGGGCGCTTACGATGTATTCCACAACGTCAGGGTCTATCCTCTCTCCCGGGGTGAGGAGCGGCGAACCCGGAGGGTAGATCACGATAGTATCGGCCGATATCTTACCTGCGGCTTCTTCCACGGGGACGGCCCGGGCGACGGAGAGAAAGGCGTCTCGCAGGGGCATTACCCGCTCCGGCCGCGGCATCCTCCCGGTAAGGAGCGCCACTTCATCTTCAAGTTCCTCCCCGGGAGCCGTCTGTCTGGCGGGGAACCGCTCCGCAAGCGTCCTGAAGGCCTTTTCTATCGCGTCTACGTCTTCGGGCCCGTGGGCGCCGGAGATGAGCATGAGCAGATATTTCGGTCCCGACATCTCGGGTACGATGTTGCACTCTTCTATCAAGAATCTCGCGGCCTGGGGACCGGAAACCGAAAGCCCCTCAAGGATCACCATGAGCTTTGAAGGGTCGTGCTCTATGTCATTGGACTCGGCCGCGTGTTTGCCATACCCTGCCACCACGAGACCCGGGATGGCCGAAAGACGCCTGGCTAGCTCAAGGGCCATCTCCGTACCGCGGTTGACCCAGCGGCCTCCATCTCTGTCGAGCATGTCTATGGCCTGCTCTATCGAGGCCATCAGGATGTAAGAAGGCGAAGTCGTCTGCACGGCTCTGAGGGCCTCTTCGACCGCTTCGTGAAGCCCAGGGAAGCGCGAGCCCGCCCCGGCTCCTATGTGGAGCATGGCGGTCTGCGTGTATGCTACCGTGGTCTTGTGCATCCCGTGGATCACAAGGTCGGCTCCTTGCCTGAGGGCCGTGCGGGGCAGGCCTCTCCCAATAGCGAAATGGGGTCCGTGTGCCTCGTCCACCACCAGCATCATCCCCCTGGCGTGGACTTCTTTGGCGATCATGGAGATGTCTCTCGAAAAACCGGAGTATGTCGGGTTTATGAGGAACACGGCCTTGGGCATTGGGTCGCCGCGCCTTTCAATCTCATCCAGAGAGGCCTTTAAGCGCTCCCAATCGAGGGGCATGTAGACGCTGAACTGGGCGCTGTATTCCGGCCACGCGAAAACAGGTTCAAGCCCCGAAAAGGCCAGAGCAGAAACCAGCGATTTATGGACGTTTCTCGGGAGGAGCACAGTGCCCCCGCCAAGGACCATTCTCACGGCCAAAAGAGCAGCCTGGATACCCGATGTGGCTCCATTGACCAGAAAGTGGCTGCGCTCCGACCCGAAGAGGGCTTCGGCCCGCCTTTCGGCTTCCCGGATGCAGCCGGTAGGATAGTGTAGGTTGTCCATGCCCGGCGCCTCCGTCAGGTCCAGAGCACGGATTTCGTCAAGAAGGGTTTCAGCCCATTCGACGGATCCCGGGATGAGGGCGCGAGGGACAGACCCTTCGTGACCGGCTGTAGCTATCGTGACGTTGCCTGAGAAGGCCTTACGCCCCTTGTGGCCTGGCATGTGAAGCCTTACCGGGTTCCTTTTCGCATAAGAGCACGCTGCTCCAATGATGCCGCTATCCATCTTTTGCTGTCAGTTCCTCCTGGAATATGGTATCCTGCCAACATTATCCACAAGAGTTGCCACTTATCCCCAGAGTTGTCAACAGGTCGTGGCACCCTTCGACGCCGGGCGACCTATAGTCCGCTGCCGTGCACCAGGACATCAATGCACTAAGGTACCATGACGTGAAGCGTATGTCGACTACCGGGATAATCTACACGTATAGCCGGCATCATCCAAATACAAAGGGCGGGCGGAGGGAAGCCGCCCACCCATATCGTGTGTCTCCGGGCTCTACTTTACCAGCTTACAGAGTCGGGGTCCCACGACTCGCCGCACACACCCTTCATGCCCGCGATGTAAAGGACGTCGTCTTCGTCTACCTCAAAATCGAATACATCCGCGTTCTCCCTGATGCGTTCGGCCTTGGTGGACTTGGGAAGCGGCAAGAAGCCCATCTGCAGGCTCCACCGGACCAAGAGTTGGGCGACGGTCTTGCCGTATTTGGCCGCCATCTCCTGAAGCTCGGGTACCTGGAACGCCTTGCCCGTCCCGAACGGGCTGTATGCCTCAAGGAGCATACCGTGTTTTCTGCAGTAAGCAACCAGGGCATCCTTTGTATCTCCCGGGCACAGCCTGATCTGGTTTACCATAGGCGCTATCTCGGCCGTCTTGAGCAGTGCATCTATGTGGTGCTCGTGGAAGTTGCTTATCCCGATGGCCCTTATCCGGCCGGCCTTGTAGAGTTCTTCCATCGCCCGCCAGGTCTCTGCATTAGCCTCTTGCCACCTGCTTCTGAAGCCTACGGGGTTAGGCCAGTGGATGAGATAGAGGTCGAGGTACTCAAGGCCAAGCCTCCCAAGAGTCTCTTCAAAGGCCTTCTTTGTCTCTTCGTAGCCGCGAACAGTGTTCCACAGCTTGCTGGTCACGAAGATCTCTTCTCGCGGGATCCCGCTCTCTCTGACCGCCCTGCCGACGCTCGCTTCGTTGCCGTAGATGGCCGCGGTATCGATGTGGCGATAACCGAGCGACAAGGCATCTCTTACCGCTCTGTAGGCGATCTCTCCATCGGGAACCTGCCATGTGCCGAGCCCAATACAAGGGATCTCCACGCCGTTTTTCAAGGTGTAGGTATCGGTAAGGCTCTTCATGCTTTAACCCCCTTACGTAAGAACTTGTACAGGTCGCCTGCCCTCTTATGACGCCCGGCGGGAAAAGACGGCGCCGGGATCGCTATTCGGTATTCGGCGCCAGACCGCGAGTCCCTTACCACAGACGTGGAAAAAATAAGACTCCGAAGGCAAACATGAAGGCTGCGCTGGAGGCCGCGACAAAACTAAAACCCCGCCCATTCGAGCGGGGTTTTCAATTTACTTCCGGCAGCGTCCTACTCTCCCGGGCGAGCCCAGTACCATCGGCGCTGGAGGGCTTAACGGCCGTGTTCGGAATGGGAACGGGTGTTGCCCCTCCGCCATT
>DUSI01000028.1 GCA_012842685.1 Candidatus Fermentithermobacillaceae bacterium | reverse complement strand
TTCCGGTGCTTCTCGTGATATTCTGACACTGGCGGTTCTCCTTTCTGTTTTTGTTTTTCCCTTTTTCTGTTGTAACACAACAGTCTGGAGAGCCGCCATCAAATTCCACGAAACGTGGGACATACTCCTGTATCGGGCGGAGGAGATCTAGCATAGTGCTCGTAAGCGCGCTTACCGGTCTGCCTTCAGTTGCGGGTGCGGCCATCGGCGCACTCTTCGGCACCTTGTCTCGGGAAGTCTTGTCGGCGTCTCTGGCATTCGCCGCAGGCGCCATGCTTTTCGTGACATTCGATCAGGTCATACCCGATGCCGAAGAGCTTTCGGAAGGCGGACACAGCGGCACTCTGGGGGCGGTTGCAGGCGTCTTGACGAGTATCGTGTTGAGCCAGCTGCTCCACTAGCACAATCCCTCTCTTTACCCGGCCACCCCGCAGAATCCCCGTCCTTTCCCGGAAATCTCCGCGTTCTTTCTAACTTCGTATGGACGAAACGACGTTATATAAAGTGAGAGGCGGGTGAAAGACGTCGTATAGAAGACTTCGCTTAAGTCTCCCTTTCCCATGGCGCCCAATAAGGCGCAGACGCCTTCTTTTGGCCTTGATGCTTCCGTTTTTGGCCGCGTTTTTCACGACCGCTGGGACCGCACCCACCGTCCTTCCGCCGTCTTCCGACGACGTATCCATCGCAAAAGCGATCCAGACGTACATCTACGGCAGGTCAGAGACGCTCCGTCTCAGGGTTGATTCGGTCAGCACGATCAAATTGAGCGGTGAGGTCCACGAAGGCACCTACCTCTCCAACTGGGAAGTCACGCTCAGGTTCAGGGCCGCCTATACCCGCCCGGAGGATGACCCATACCTCGCTGGCATGCTAAGGTGCTTCGACGAACTGAGGGCAAGTTCCGATGCCTCCTGGGTTAAGTGGGCAGAGGATGAGATCGCCAAGAGGCGCTCTGAAGTCCTTGACCTCATAACATACGCGCAAGAACAGAAAGAAGCGGTTACGGCATACGCTGAAATCGACGGTTCAGGACGCATAATTCCTGAGACCGTGAGACTCAAAGTTCCGGGGATTGAAGGCTCTCACGGGGTCCAAGAACTCCTCAAAGCCGTTCCCGGTCCCGAACAGTTTGAAGACGCCGGGTACAAATATCTTTTGAGCGGGAGACAAGCCCCAGGCGGCTCCGGACAGGAGCAAAGCGTTACTTCGGGAGGACATGGAGGCACCGCTACCCCACCAAAGGAAATCCCCGGCAATAAAGGAGGACCCAGTCCGACTCCGCCGCCCACCACTCCGGTTCAGCCTGCAGAAGCGATAAAGCCTACCACGCGGAGGCCGCCTACCAACATGAGAGGCTACGTCACCAACCGCACTTACCTGCTTTACTGGGCAACGGGAATGGTTGCGGTTCTCCTCGCCATACTTGTCGCCGGAGAGGTCTACAACCAGAGAAGAAAGATGTCGGGCCGCAGGTGACAGGCCTAAGTCTGCTTCCTGAGCTCCTCGAATACGGCCCGGAGCCCTTCTTTGGTATTTAGCGAAGGGTCCTCCAAGACCCTATCCAGCATGGCTTTGAGGACGATCCCCGCCTCTCTCCCCTCTTTCATTCCCCACTCGATGAGGTCCCGGCCGTTTACGGCGAGGTCTTTCACAGTGAGGGGATCGCCGGAGGCCAAGATCTCTTCTACGCCAGCCTTCAGCCTTAGGACTGCAGAGAGGTCGTCGGGATTGCCCGAGGCCTTTACATCTGCCATTTGGAGGTCAATGAGGTCATCGATGAGGTCGGTTCCAACGCGGGCTATGAGCCGCTTCAGACCCTTCGGACCCATCCGGGCGTGCCTCGTCATGTGTTCTCTTATGAGCGTGCGCACGGAAGAGATGGTATGGGAGTCGAACCTGAGGCGCCTAAGGACCTCTTCCGCAATCTCGGCGCTCTTCGTGTTGTGCCCGTAGAAATGCCCTTCTCCGTCCGGGCCAAGGGTGAAGGACTCGGCCTTTCCCACGTCGTGTAGAAGTGCCGCCAGTCTCACCCGCAGCTTTTTCGGCGACGACTCTACCGCGACGATTGTGTGCTCAAAGACGTCCTTGTCGTGGTGCCTGTTCCATTGCCGGAACCCATAGCAATCGGCCAGTTCCGGTAGGATGTAACCCAAGATGCGTGAATGGTAGAGGTCCCTCAGGACTCCCGGGTTGTCGCTCATAAGAATCCGCACGAGTTCGTCCCTGATCCGTTCCCAAGAAACGTTCAGGATCAGGTGGGCGTTCGCCGTTATTGCCTCGAGAGTCCGGGGTTCTATGCGGAAATCGGGCCCCAGTTCTGCGACTAGCCTGTGGGCCCTGAGCATCCTGAGGGCGTCTTCCCTGAACCGCTCACCGGGGTCTCCGACGCTCCTTATGACCCGGTCCTTGAGGTCCCGGAGGCCGCCCACGTAGTCAACTACATGCCCGTCCCTGCTTGCGGCTAGGGCATTTATGGTGAAATCTCTCCGGACGAGGTCTTCCTCGAGCGACGAAGAGAACTCCACCGTCTCAGGTCTCCTGCCGTCGAGGTACCTCCCGTCCTTCCGGAACGTGGTAACTTCGACAGGTATCTCACCAAGTACGGTCACCGTACCGTACTTCTCACCGGTCGGAGCCGTGCGTTCGAAAAGAGCACGCACCTCAGACGGCACGGCGTCGGTTGCGACGTCCCAGTCATTCGGCTGCCGGTTTAGGAGAAGATCCCTGACCGAGCCACCGACCACATAGGCCCGGTAGCCTGCTCTCTCGAGAGTGTCCATGACGCTCAAGACAAAAGGATGAATCGTTATGTCCACCGTGGCTCTCGCCTCTCTACCGGCCCGTTTCATAGCCCGCTGGCATGTGGACGTCAATAGATACTACAACGTGACCGGTCACTCATAGACTGCCACAACCGGGAAGCGGTGAAAACACCCTGCCAAGTGCCCCTAACGTGTAAGTCACAGGCAGCACGCGATAAGGCGCCCCGGCCGGTCACACTGCCTCAGAAAGGAAACATCCTGGGTATGAGGAGAGAAAGCATCAAGGCTCCTAGGACGAAGAGCGGCACTCCGGTCTTCACGAAATCGGTGAACTTGTAGCCTCCCCGCTGGTAGACGATCACGTTCGGAGGAGTACCTATGGGTGTCGCCACTGCTATGGAAGTGGCATGGCAAAGGGCCATGAGAAGCGGCGCAGGGCTCACTCCCAGCTCTTGGGCTATCGCTACACATACGGGAGCCAGGACGCTGGTCGCGGCGGTGTGGGACATAAACTGCCCCAGAAGTCCCGCCCCGAGGACTACGATCCCGGTGACCAGGTAAGGAGTGGGTTCGCTTATGGCGCTGGTGAGGAACCCGGCAAGCATCTGAGATGCGCCGGTCCTCTGCATTGCCAGCCCCAAAGGCTGCATGCCACCCATAAGGAGAACCGAGGACCACTCGATGCTCCCGGTAAACTCGCTCATTGTGATGCATCCGGTCACAACGGTAAGCACCGCGCCGATCATGGCCACTATCGGGAGGCTGAGTCCGTAAGCCGAAAGCTTGCTTTCGAAGAACATCCCTACTACGACCAGCGCGAGGATAAGGAGAGACACGCCCATCTTGCTGGTCCTAAACTCTTGCTTCTCGGGCGACGGAGAGTCTGCCGGTGGCCTCGTCGCAACCTGCTTCCTTCCCACAAACATCATGTACAGGACTGATACCACCACGAAGGGCAGCGATACCTTTCCAAAGTCAAAGAACCCGAAAGACTCGCCGGTGGCCTGCCTTAAGGCTCCCTGAACTATGGCATTGGGCGGCGTCCCTACGAGGGTGAGCATCCCTCCGAACGATGCCCCGAACGCAAGGGGCAAGAGGAGAGCTCCGGCGCTTATCCCGGCTTCACGGGCGACGGAAACGACCAGGGGCGCCATGACGATGGTGGTCCCCGTATTGCTCGTGAAAGCCGAGAGCGAAGCAGCGGCCATCATGACGAGCCCTATGAGCCGCACTTCGTTCTTGCCGGCCATCTTTATGACTTTCCGGCCGATAAAGTCGCAGACGCCGGTCCGAAAGAGAGCTTCGCCCACCGGGAACATGAAAAGCACCATTACGGTTGTGTCGTTCGAGAAACCGGTGAGGACATCCTTGACAGGCAAGACACCCGAGACGGCCAGACTCGAAAGCACAATGAGAGGTGTAATGCCCAGCGGGACTA
>DUSI01000027.1 GCA_012842685.1 Candidatus Fermentithermobacillaceae bacterium | reverse complement strand
TAAAGCGCCTCCCATCCGCCAGCCCCGGTGCCGAAGGGGTAGCCGAGGGCTATGGAAAGGGCGTCCTTTGTCGCAAAGACGCGTGTGAGCATGCTCCTATCCAGTAGGGTCACTGTCTTGAGCTGGGAAACCACTCGCTCAGGCAGTATTTTGGCCATGAGCGGCTGGGTGGAGGGGTTTCTTACAGCCGCGATGAGCCCCACGCTGGCCAGGACGACTGCCAGGCCAATCCCGACGAGGCGCAGGAACAATACCTTTAGCGGTGTGGAACCTGTGTCTCCGAAACCCGAGCTGCCGGCCGTGGCCGCCATGGAAGGCTCCGAGTAAATGGAAGGAGACGAGGTCGTCGCCACTTCGCCGGCTGCACCGGTTCGCTTCTGGAGCGCCCTAGCGAGGAAGGTCCTCGCTACATCCAGGGCTACCGCAAGGACCAGGCCGAGGAAGAGGCCCTGCTTCATCGCCTGAGCGTCGTTGTTCCTTAGCGCCGCGTCCATCTTTGAGGCAACCGCGCTGAAGGAGATGATGCTTACTACCACACGCGAGGCGATCTCCCTGCGGTACACCTTGGGGAGAAGCGTGAGGTAGATTACCAGGAAACCGCCGAACATGAGGAGCGTCGCGCGGGAGTTTGTGAGGAACACCGCGCCGGTAAACAGGAACGCTATCGCGGAGTAGAGCGCCCCGGCCACCGCGTCCCTGACCGGGCAGCCGAGGCTCTCGGTCCAGGCGTAATACACGAAGAACAAGAGAAACATGGCGTACGCCGCCAGGGCGTTGGGATACTGGAAAGAGCCAAGGAGGGCTCCTGCCTGAACCGCTGCCGGGTACTCGGCGAGCCCGGCGGCGGTGAGGTACCCCGCCAGCGCCACGACTGTGCCGCCCACTATCAGCAGGTTCCTGAGGATCCGCTGGCCCAGGGGGCTTGTACACAGATAGCGGGCCATTATGAACACCATGACGTAGCCGCCGCACTTGAGCGCCCCGTCCAAGGCCTTCATCTTGGACTGGGCCCAGAGGTTCGTTAGGAAATAGAGCCCTGAGATGAGGGCGAGGAGTATGTCTATGTCGCCCCGCCAGAGCCCGTCGCCCCTGAGGATCGCTACGGCCGACACGACGGCGAACAATATGCCCACCCTTGATACATAGGGCAGGTAGTCTTCCCTGAAGAAGAGCCCTCTCTTGAGAGTGGGGCTCAGGAGCACAAAGGCAAGCATGCTTGATATGACAAGCGTCACAACTATTGAGTTCTTAAGACCTGTTTTTGGCAAACCAATTCCTCCCGTGAGACAAACTAGTTCTCCGCATCCCGAAACCATCCCTGCCTAAGGCCCAAATGCAAAAATAGCACAGGATCTTCCGGTCAGACACCCTTTGAATGTAGAATCAGATAGGCGGTAAAGGAGGGCGCGTCGAAACGTCCCGCGTGCTGTGGCCCGTTGCGGGTGAGGTCTTCGCTCCTTCTCTGGGCCGCCGGTGCGAGCGAGTTTCCCTGTGACGTTCTCCTCAAGGACCCTGGAGCTTCATAGCTTCGGGGGAGCCCCAATAGAGTACGAGCCCAAGAGGTGAGCCAAATGGCGGATACACGCAAAGAAGGCGCGGAGGCGGCCGCTCCCGCAGGGGAGAAGCCCGAACTTCCCACTGGTTTTTTGCGCTTCAGGGTAAGCCAGTCGGACGTAACCTACGGTGGCGGCATCGTGGCAGGAGGCACCATCGTGAAATGGTTCGGAGACTTGGCTACCGAGCTCTGCATACGGTACGATGGTGACGAAGGGTTGCTCGCGGCCTACGAGCTACTGGAGTTCAGGACTCCCGTGCACGCGGGAGACTACCTTGAATTCAGGGGCAGGATCACCAAGGTCGGCAACCGCAGCCGGCGCATCGAGATGGAGTGCTACAAGGTTATCGCGCCGGATCCCGACCGCGGCCCTACTGCCGCGAAAGTCCTCCCCGAGCCGGTGCTCGTGGCCAGGGCGTTGGGGACTGTCGTAGCGCCCAAACCCAAGGCGCAGGAATAACCGCTAGGAGAGGTGCCCCAGAGAGATGGATCCTCTGATAATAACGGTGGCTCCCGTCGGCGCAGAGGTAACTCGTTCCCAGACTCCCTACATACC
>DUSI01000026.1 GCA_012842685.1 Candidatus Fermentithermobacillaceae bacterium | reverse complement strand
GATCAGTGCCTTGGGTTTGACGTCACAACTCGACTGGTTCTTCGAACATAGTAGGCCCTTCTTGCGGCATCTTAGCTTCAATGTCACCTTGCCAATACCTCGGACTTGAGAAATAACGGACAATTGCGGCGCGTTCTCGCTCAGTGGGTATTTCTACTAAGTATCCTGAGTCTTTCGCTTCATAGTTTAGTCCAACCTTTGAAGCCTGTTTCAGGATGCTCCGGATATAATCTCTAGCTTTCCGGAGGACACATTTCCTGCAATCTGGATCCCAAATATCCCAAATTGGAATCACCTTTCGGCACTCGCAAACAGGATTCAGCCATCCTTGACCTACTCCGATATTTATCACCGTGGCAGCCACACTTGAACGAATCAGTTCTCTGAGTTCAAGGACTCCCTTCTGGTCGTTGGCATCGATGGATGGGTCAAAAGGTATCGTCCGTACAACCTCCCAACTTGGGTCATCTGTTTCAGCAACTCTAATGTCCTCTCGTGCAACTCCAACGTTGCAAAGGTATATCCCATCTTCTGTATTCCTCATCCCCCAAACGCTGTGCTCTTGTGGAGCTTGTCCATAGCCCCGTAGCTCAGTGGACAGTTCATCAAGCGTTTCTTCCTGCTTAACTACTGACTCAGTAGCAATCACATACACAAGCATGCCAGATTTGTTGTCCCGCAAACCTAGAGTTCCGGCGATAACTTCGTGCGTAAGTAACAGTAAGGTACGAGCTTGCTTAACCTCTTCCCCGCTGGACGCAGCGCCAGTACTTGTGTCCACTCCAAAACTTCGCGTCTTGCATTCTAGCTCCAGGACTCTACCTTGGTTCTCCGAGAAAAGAACCAAATCCGGCCGAGCTGCTTTCTTAAGTGGCACCTTATCTTTTAGATTGGCATAGATAACGGGGGCAGGGAAAACCCTCTCTCGACCGCTTTGACAGAGTAGCCCCATTCTCTGAACAACGGTCTTATCTCGTGACCGGCTGGCCAATCCCTGGCCAGTGCCAGCATTAGGTTTAGCTGGTTAATTGGTCTTGTCAAGTCCAATAGCAAAGGCCTCCCTGACCAAATCACGGTAGTCGTGATGTCCGACCGTTATCTTCACTTTCTGAGTTAGGTAACGCTGAATATTCACAGCCAAACGATGTACAGTATTTCCACAGGTTCCATTGGGCAGAATCACAATGAAACGCTTAGGCGATATTTCAAGGAAAATCCTTTGTCCAAGGTGCATATCAAGCCCATAGACGTGGTACCTCTCTTTACCGGCTCGGATTAAGTTACCCACTAGTCTAAAAGGCCCACGCATCTTGACAAAAGTCATGTCAATGAAAGAACGATATACGTTGCTAGGAATCTCCTCTTCGAACTGAAAAATGACCGGGGCCCCTTCGACAGCTGCTTCTATGCCCCCTGGTGACCTATCTGTCTCACCACCAAACCACGTCAAATCCTCAATGTGCTCAGTTAGGACGCGATACCCTTCCAACACGGTCTTGACGATATTCCGATGAGCGTAAAATCCGTCAGACCGATTGGTTACTTTTCCGTAAGAGTAGAACTCGTGCCCCCCAGACGTACTGGATGGGAATCGGGTCATGGTAAGGCTGAAGAAATCGATTTCACCAAGTCGCTCTACAACCCTACTTAGCTTATCTAATTTGAGCGTGAGCGCTACGCGGTTTAGCGGACGAACTCGTTCTCCGCTTTCAATGTCACATTCATCTGAGTCTTCGGTGAAATTATCCGCCGACACTTCAAAGTAGGGTTCGAATTCCATCGCAATACGGCTATACCGTTCTCCCCCATATATCCTGACTGCCATGTCAAACAAATACCTGAGAAAGTCGCCATCAAGCCAAAGATTATCTGTGAGCACCGACTTCCGAACCAATCCGAGCACTTTCGGCTCTATCTCGGAAGTCTTCAACAATGTGTGAAAGATGATGAACCGGGACTGTCTCTCCAGGATCCCGACTGGGCCTTTGGAGTCTATTATTGAGTAGATGTCTTCGTCCTGCTGGCTAATAGTACCGAGGCCAGCAAGTGCCGCCACAGGAGCTTCCCGCAAGTCTCTTCTCGTCTCAATGACGTAGGATTTCAAAACGGGTCTCTTAAGATGACGCTTCCCCAGTTCGATAAACCGCTCCCTGCAATATTCGTCAAGTTGCCTGAATATTTGTTCTCGGTCCATTCACATCAATCCCAAGATCTCTCTATGCAACGATTACGTACGCGCTGCCCCTCTCATATTCTTTGCTCCCTTAGGGTTTCCCGCACTACCCGCCCGTTAAGTGGCTATTGTTTGACACTCTAATATAGTCTGACACAAGCGGCGAAGATTCGGTATCCTTCAGTAACGCAAGTCGAGCGGCTGAAACGTAGGATGAACCAACCTATCAGTTTTTCCCTAGCGCATACTCCTTAGCCTCCTTTCCCGTCATATGCTCGATATCTATAGCCACGATATACGCCCGGTCGCAGGCGTCTATCTTCTCCTCTTTCTCCTCCTCGGGTCGGTCGCCGGAGTACTTCTCAACCAGTGCCCGGAAGGCTTCCAGGCGCTCGCTTCCCTCTACGATCCGTGCCTTCCCGAAGACTATGACGCTGCGGAAATAGCTGGTGTACTCCTCGCTAACGATGGTGTCTTCATCTACCACGGCAAAGGATACCTTGGGGTGCTTAAGTATAGCGTCGATCTTGTGACCTTCCTTGGCCGAGTGGAAATATATCTTCCCTGCATGGTACACGTAGTTTAGAGGCACCGCGTACGGGTAACCGTCATCGCCCAGGCACGCCATAACGCCGTTCGAGCACCTATTCAGCACCGCGACCGATTTTTCCGGTGTGAGTAGCTGCTTGATTCTCCTCATCTGTCTGAACATCGATGCTTCCTCCCATGGTTCGTTTCCTCGCGCCAGAGGCTCCGGTCGCTTCACTGCCCCTGACCAGCCCTGAACAGGCTCCGGTTACCAGTACAACCCCCTGCCAGCGGCCACACAAGCCCGTCAGTAGAAGGCCGGCTCTATCCCCGTCCGCGTCCGGTAGAGTTCCGCAACGCGTTCCTTGAAAGCCTCAAGACAGTCCGTCCTCACGAGCGCCAACGCGCAGCCACCGAACCCCGCTCCGGTCATCCTCGCCCCTATGCAGCCCTCTGCTTCCAGGGCGGCTTCAACGAGGGTGTCCAGTTCTGGACCGGTCACTTCGTAATCATCCCTCAGAGACCTGTGTGATTCAACCATGAGGGTCCCGAACTCCACGACCTTCCCCTGCTCCAGGAGCTCGGCTGCCTGCTTCGTCCTCAGGTTTTCGGTTACAACGTGCCTCGCCCGCCTTTGGAGGACGGGCCCTTCCACAAACCTCGCCACGTCTTCCGGAGTGGCCTCGCAGAGGTTCGCGATGTCCTTGTGTTTTCGGATTAGCCTCAAGGCGGCTTCGCATTCCTCCCGCCGTTCGTTGTAGGCGGACGACGCCAGGCTCCGCTCTTTGCGGCTGTCCATTACGACGAAGGAATAGTCCCCCGTGTTGATGGGAACGTATCGCCATGCAGGGACTTCTCCACGTTCTCCATCGTGTGCCTCCAGCGCTCCACAATCGAGCAGGACGGCGTAGCCCGGCTTCCCCATCGCGACCGCAAACTGATCCATGATGCCGCACCGGACGCCCACGAACTCGTTCTCCACCCTGCAGCAGAGTTGGGCCAGCCACACTCTGTCCACTTCCGCACCTTTGAGAAGGGCGTAGGCAGTCACGAGCTCGAGGGCAGCCGACGAGGAAAGCCCTGCGCCCACGGGGAGGTCGGAAAGGTACAGGATATCGCATCCGGGCACCGGAATGCCTTCTCTCTGCAAGTACCTCGCCACGCCTTCGGGGTAGGCGGTCCATCTGCGGGTCTGACCGTCCGTACGCTCCTCACGACTCTCACGCGGGGCTGCCGGCCGATTTTCTCCGTCCTCCCCTACGCCACTCAGTTCCAGACGCAGCTCCTCCTGAGCATCCAGCGACCTCGCCCTGAGTATCCTGCGGGGGTCGTCTGGAGAAGCCGTATATCTCACGGCCGCATATATCCCCAGGGATATCGTGGTGGGCAGGACGAACCCGCCGTTATAGTCAGTGTGGTCTCCGATGAGGTTCACCCGGCCTGGGGCGAAGAAAACGCAGATGTCGTCTTGAGGTCCTCCGTATGTCCCGACAAATGCCTTCTTGACCTTGCGCACCCGTTCGTTGTCCGCGTGGGGAACGCCTAGAGCATTCTGTCTAACGCGAGGCACCACGTTCTCCCTCCCCGGCTTCCTTTCATCGCCCCCAAGAAAGGAACCACGCCTTTGTTCAGCCGCTCTGGCCAAGAATTCCCCCGGTGTTAGGGGCCTCCAGGCGAGATTACGTACCCTCTTCCTCGTTCCCCGGCAAGTTTCCTGGCGCTATCTGCCCAAACTATCCGGTGGTCCCCGGCGCAAGACCTCTGCATGGTCCCTGAATCCGGGCCCTATGCCAGGAAGTTAACCGCCTGCAAGGGGAACTGCAAGGGGAACCTCAAGGGACCCTCTCAAGGGATTCGATCTCCATATGTAGAACTCGCCCCTGAGCCTTCTGGCGACCCAACGGTCAACCACACTCAGGGGAGATGTGAATATGAGCTGGAGATTCGTAATCGGCGGCATAAGCCACGAGACCAACTGCTTTAGCCCCATAAGGACGGAACTCAAGCACTTCAGAGAGCGGGAATACTCCACGCCAATGTGACCGACGACATGGTCCTCCTGGCCGACGGGCTCTTCGGCTACAACACCTATCCCCACGTAGACGGCTACGAGAGGGCCATTGAAGCAGGCGAGTTTGTGGCGAGGCTCCTGAGAGGCCAGATAAAGCCGGTAAGCTACGCTCTGAGGCCCCCAATTGCACCTCCGGTCGTCCCGGCCCGCACCGGCTGGGGGCCCATCAAGGAACTCATGGAGCGGGCATTTGAGTACGAGAAGGAGCCGGGGGTCCTGAACGTGAGCGTGTACGGGGGATTTGTCTACTCCGACATACACGATGCGGGACTCGCCTTCCTGGCGACGACGGACGGCAATCTCGAAAGGGCCCGTGAGATAGCCGAAGACCTCGCCCGCACGGCTTGGGACATGCGGCACCGGTTTGTGGTTGATATGAAGTCCCCGGCAGATGCTGTGAGATACGCCATCGAAGCGCCGGAAGGACCCATCGTACTGGCCGATGTGGCGGACAACACGGGCGGCGGTGCGTCAGGCGATGGGACTGAAGTCCTAAGAGAGCTGATAGAACAAAACGCCGAGGACGCGGTCGTCATCACAATCCCCGACAAAGAGGCCGTGGAGGAAGCCTTTAGAGTAGGCATCGGAGGGAAGTTTGACGCCCTGGTCGGCGGCAAATTCGACGACAACCACGGTGCGCCAGTAAGGGTCACTGGCACAGTAAAGGTCTTGTCTGACGGGGAGTTCGTCCACAGAGGCCCCATGTCCACAGGAGTCAAAGGCTCCATGGGACGCACGGCCGTAATATGAACCGGCGGCATCGACCTTATAGTAAACGAAAGAAGGTTCCAGCCTGTCGACCCCGAAGTGGCGCGTTCGGTGGGCATCGACCCGCAGCATAAGAAGATAGTAGTGGTGAAGTCCTCAGTCCACTACAGGGCGGCTTACGAACCCATAGCCAAGGAGATCATCGAGATCGACGGTCCTGGCCTTTCGAGCCCCAACCTGTCGCGCTTCGAGTTCAAGCATATAAGGCGCCCCATTTTCCCTCTCGACACGGATTTCGAGTGGTAGGGTTCGTTGGCAGGCCCTATTAGCAGGACCTTGGGCAGGTCATTGAGAGACCGGTCGTGAAGAAACCGCAGACGTAATCCCTGGGGCTTTGGACCTAGGGGACTGGTGGAGATGGAGCGGCGGGGCTTCAGCCTCACGGCCTCTTATCCCAGCAGCAGTGTTTCGCCTTTTCCCCGCTCCCGCACGGGCAGGGGTCGTTCCGCCCGACCCCTCTCCACCGCTCCATGGCGTCGGCCCGGAGCTGGGCCATTATCTCATGAGGCTTCTTTCCGAGGCGCCGGAGTTCCACGATCCTCCGGATCTGCGGCCCTGCGTGGGCAAAGAACCTCCTGAGGCCGGCGCACAGGTAATTGAGCCCCGGCTCTCCGTCCTCCGCCACGGCAAACCTGTCCTTCGGGCACCCTCCGTTGCACACGTTGAGCCACTGGCAGGCGCGGCACTGGCGCGGCAGGCGATCCCTCTTGGCGTCACCAAAACTCCTTTGCACAGGCGAATCCACGAGCTCCGCCAGCGACGAGCTCACGATGTCGCCGATGCGGCACTCGGGCCTCACAAAGTGGTCGCAGGAGTAGACGGAACCATCCTGTTCTACTACGAGCACGCGCCCGCACGCGGGTGCCATCCAGCAAAGGCTGGGTCTCCCTCCAGACCACACGAGCCCCATCTCGGCGACCTGCTGGATCTCCAGGCGTCCTATGTCGTTCCGGACCCATTCGTCGAACACGGCGCAGAGGAACTCGCCGTACCCCTCAGGAGTCACCGAATCCGGCGTCACCCGGCCATCCCTGTCTCTCCGCACTATGGGGATGAACTGCACCCAGCCGGTGTCCAGATCCCTCAAGGTCCGGTAAACGCCTACGGGATCCTGGACGCTCGCGCTGTTGACCGTGCAGAGGAGGTCTGCCCTGATACCGTGGGCCTTGAGTAGCTTCGCGGTCCTAATCACGCGGTCGTACGTGCCATGACCTCCCCTATCCTTCCGGTAGGTGTCGTGGACAAGTCGCGTGCCGTCGATGCTGAGGCCTACGTCAAAGCGGGCCTCCGCGAGGAACGAGCACCATTCCTCATCCAGGAGGACCCCGTTTGTCTGGAGGTTGTTCCAGACGCTCCATCCCGGCGGAAGGTAGCGCCTCTGGATCTCAACCGCCTTGCGGTAGAAGTCGAGGCCGGCCAGCGCCGGTTCTCCACCGTGCCAGATGAACGACACGACCGGCCCCGGGCTCGACTCTATGTAACTTCTGATGTAGCTCTCAAGAAGGCCGTCGGACATCTTCGGCGGGAGTTCCCCGCCGTACATACCCTCGGTCTCAAGGTAATAGCAGTAGCTGCAGGCCAGGTTGCACCGGGGCCCTACAGGTTTGGCCATAACTGTAAAGGGTTCTGCGGTTCTTAGGGGCATTTCAAGACGTCCCGCCTGACGCACCAACCTTTCAGGAATTCTGCTGCCCACAGCTCTCCGCTAAGGCGCTGTGCTTACCCGCGAAGGTGCTTCTCGAAGAACGCGAAGACCTTCTCCCAAGCATCCATCGCCTGTTTCGGCCGGTACCGCTCCGTGTGGTAGTACCAGAAGCCGTGCCCCGCGCCGTCGTAGCGGTGGAACTCGTATTCCTTGCCGTACTTCTTCAGCTCGGCCTCGTGGATGTCCACTTCCTCAGGCGACGGAGACTGATCCTCGTTGCCGAAGATCCCGAGGAGCGGGCAGGCCAAGTCTTTGGTGTACTCGATGGGTGGCACGGGCCGGGCAGGACTAACCGCCTCTTTGGGCATTATGACCAGTCCTCCCCAGCAGTCCACGGCAGCATCGATACCCTGCACCCTACACGCGGCCAGGAACGCGTGGCGTCCGCCCGAGCATGTGCCTATGACTCCTACCTTTCCGTTGGAGTACGGCAGGCTCTTCAGGAGCTTGACGGCCTCCTCTACGTCCCCCATGACGCTGTCGTCCGGGACGCCGCCTTCAGCACGGGCCTTCGCCGCGATCTCATCTGGCTTCCCGTGTCCGAAACGCTCGAAGATGTTCGGACACAGGGCCAGGTAACCGTGATGGGCGAAACGACGGGTCGTCTCCTTGTAGAACTCATCCCACCCGGGCACATGGGGGATGAGGACGACCCCCGGATACGGACCTTCCCCGAGGGTCCGCGCGAAGTACGCGTGGATGCGGTCGCCGCCGTTGCCCGTCATGGTGATGGTCTCGGCCAGCATCCCTTCATACGCGTCGGTCCGGTGGCTGTTCCACATATGAGAACCTCCTTTCGGCTTTGACTATGGTGGTGTTTTCTGCCGTTCGTCGCGCGGGACGGGGATACCTGCCGCCATTAGCCCAGCGCCACGTCCAGCACCATCATGAGGGCAAATCCGAGCATCGCCCCGATGGTTGCGACGTTTGAGTCGCCCGAAGCCTGGGCTTCTGGGATGAGTTCCTCAACAACCACGTAGATCATGGCGCCCGCGGCAAAGGACAAGGCGTAAGGAAGTATAGCCTGCACGTACACGGTAAGGAGCGCCCCCAGAACTCCGGCTATGGGTTCCACAATGCCGGATGCCTGGCCCCAAAGGAAGCTCTTCCACCGGGACATCCCCTCCCGCCTCAAGGGGATGGAAGTCGCCGCACCCTCAGGCAGGTTCTGAAGGCCCATACCGATGGCCAGCACCATCGCCGATCCTATGGTCGCCTGGGGCATCTCGGCCGCAGCCGCGCCCAGGGCCACGCCCACGGCAAGGCCTTCGGGGATATTGTGGAGGGTGATCGCTGTAACGAGGAGGATCGTCCTCTTCCAGGTCGATTTGAGGCCCTCAGGCCCCTGGGCAGAGCCGCCGGGATGCCAGTGGGGCAACAAGAGGTCTGCTACGAAGAGAAAAACTCCCCCGAGAAGGAAGCCCATGAGGGGCGGGAACCATTTCATGACCCCCGAGGACTCTGACATCTCTATGGCCGGCTGAAGCAGGGACCAGCAGCTCGCAGCGATCATCACGCCGCCCGCGAATCCGAGCATCATGTCCAGGGCTTTCTTGTTTATGGTCTTGAAGAAGAAGACCATCGCGGCCCCAAGGGCGGTCATGAACCAGGTAAACGTCGTCGCAAGGAATGCCTGCCATACCGGGTTTTGTAGCATGGACCGTTCCCCCTTGTAGTGCGTCTGCCGCCAACTTAACCGCGGCTTTGTTCAAGCGCCGGCCGGCGCGGTTGCTCATGCTATCACCCATACATCTTCTCACATGTCGGGCTCGGTCGGACAAGTAGTCTCCAAGAAAGGTAACCGCCTGCCGATGCCGAAAACAAGAGGCGAGTGCAGGTCCCACGAGAGGAGGTAAGTGAGAGGATGAACGAGACTCTTGAGGTCATTAAGAGACGGAGGAGCATCCGTAAGTACAAGCCGGAACAGATCCCCGATGCGGATCTCCAGGCGATCATGGAGGCCGCCATCTGGGCACCCAGCGCGATAAACCAGCAGAGATGGCATTTCACGGTCATACAGAACAAAGACCTGCTGAACGAAATCACCGAGCTCGCAAGGGAAGTGATGAAGTCCGGGCCGGAGTTCTTCGCCAAGAGGGCACAGGACCCGAACTTCAGCCCCTTCTTCCACGCCCCGACAGTCATAGTCATTTCGGGAGACGCAGGCGCAAGATTCATCCAGCTTGACTGCGCCCTGGCCGCCCAGAACATTCTCATTGCGGCCGAATCCTTGGGCATCGGCTCTTGCATCATGACATCGCCCGAGTTCTTCTTCTCGACGGAGAAAGGTCAGGCGCTCCTCAAGCGGCTCGGAGTACCCGAAGGCTACAAGCACATATGTACAGTGACACTGGGGTACATGGAAGGCGAACGTCCTGAGCCGAAGCCGAGGAGGGAGAACACCGTCACGTATCTCAGGTAGTTGCGGCTTCAGACCACGGCCCCCCGAGACAGCTGATTAGACTCTTCACTCGGGACGCAAGACCTTCGATATGCGAGAGTAGAGAGAAACTCGGGGGGCTACAGTATGACCACTTCTCCTACACTGGTCTCTTATAGAGAAGCGCTTTCGAGACTTACCGTCAATCCACGTGACACCGAGGCTATGAAGATCTGCGCCGCCGCCTTACTATGTGCAGGACAACCACAGGTTGCGAGTGTATACTTGCAGCTATTGGGAGATAAGGCCGTAGAGGTGCCGGCATCCTGGTGTCTTGATACCTCCAACCCTGAGATGCTCAGTACGCCGGAACCGCAAGACTCCAAGTCTGACCTCGTACGTCTAGCCAACATAGCCATGCTCACCAGAAATGGCAACGTGCTTGAGATAGGGTGTGGCACCGGCAAGCTGTCGGCCATGCTGAGTGCTTTTGGAAATGAGGTTTACGGAGTCGCCCTTCAGCCGATTGACGCCGACCTGGCCAGGTTCAGGTTCTACGAACTTGGGCTTACTTGCGGGCACTTCCGGGCGTCCACACTCCATGAACTGTCTTGCCTTCCGGACTCAGACTCGAGTTTCGATTTTGTCGTTTTAGTCGATCTCCTGCAGAAGATCCCAAATCCCGAGGACGTGTTGCGAGAAGCAGCACGGGTAGTGAAGCCTGGCGGGCTCGTGATCATATCCGTGCCAAACGCGTACTGCAAGCCTTTACCTGACCAGGTCCGGCTCTTCACCCGACACTCCTTGTTCGACCTTGTGAGCAGGACGATGGACGGCTCATTTGCGTGGATAGACACCGAGAACCCAATTTCGCTCTCTGCCGCGATTCAAGTTGACAAGGCCACGGCAACATACAACTCCCCCGACCCAAACCTCTATCTCACGCCATGGCCTGTCCCTGAGATCGAGAAGCCTCTTGTGAGCATCATCGTCCCAACGTACAACCGCGCCCACTTGCTTCCTCGAAGTATCGAGAGCCTTCTGGCGCAAACATACAGGCCCATAGAGATCATTGTAGTGGATGACGGATCCACAGATAACACTCGAGAGGTAGTAGAGCCCTATCTTAACCGAATCCAGTATGTAGGACAGGAGAACTCCGGTTGCCCCACGGCGCGTAACACAGGAATCCTTAGATCCAAAGGCAAGTACATCTTGTTCTTCGATGATGACGATATATCGCTCCCGAGGCTTCTGGAGGTCGAGGTGCGGCAACTGGAGTCGTCTGGCGCCGCGTTTTGCCACGGTTCGGCCGTAGTTGTGGACGACGATTTCAGGATTTCCAGGGTACATGTTGCCCGAAATGTCAGTCGCAATGACCTACTGGAGTATGAGTTTCTGGTGGGAAACGTGTTCTTCGGTGGAACAGGGCTCATAAGCCGCGCAGCGCTGGACAAAGTCGGACTCTACGATACACGCCTCATCCGCGCCCAGGACTACGACATGTGGATGAGGTTGCTGGCGCGATTCGAGGCCGTTTCTGTGGATTATCTGGGCCAGATCTACTTCTTCCATCAGGGCCAGCGAGGGTCAGCAGATGACCGCTTTTCTGCTTCAAACATCCTGAACAAGACCCGAGAGTACGAGAAGATCATTTTCAGAAAGCTGTACAACGAGATCCCTCTGGAAGCTGTCTTCCCTGACATCGAGAAGTATGGGTCGCCCATAGTGAGAATAGAGGCCCTGCTCAGGCGAGCTCAATCGCTAAACATGCGCGGCCTCGAAGACTTGGCCAAGCGAGATATAGAGGTAGCGGGAAGGCTCGCCGAAGGCCTGCGTCTCGCGTTGTCGCCTAAAGCCCAGGCCGCTATCGACTACCTAACCCGAGAAGTACCCAAGTGGCCGTCACCTCAGGCAGCCCTCAGCGCCTGCAGGGCACTCAAGAAGGTCGTCGACGCGGGTATGGACGAGTTCGCCGCATATGGCAATGCTTCAGAGTTCACTGCGGGAAACTGATCCGACCGGGCGGCGGGGGGCTATCGATTACCCGGGTGGTCAGGTCCACCCATCTTTCCAATGGCCAGCTCCCCTCGCCGCTCGTTGAATATAAGGCGCCACACCTTCGGAGTGGAGCCTCACCTCGAGCCGCACAGCCAGTGCCATAAGACATCCCTCATCCCGCTCCCAGATTCTTGCGAACCGGGGTTCCATCACGCGAAAGACATCCCTGAGCGTCTTGGCATGGTCAGGGCCGGTGAGCTTTTCTGAGTCCGAAAGGGCCTGTTCCTCGCTGGACGCCTTAGCGACAGGTCTCCCGAGCCAGTGAGGTCCATAGTCGAACTGCCGGCCGAGGGCGGCGAAAGTCTCGAGAGCAGTGGTCTCCTCATCGTTGAGAGGCAAAGAAGTACGCTACTGCAGTCGTACCGGTAGAGGCCTTGTTCCGGAGGGTCCGGTCAGAGATGCGAGGCCCAGAATTGGTTTTTTTGGGACTACCTCGTCGCGCTGAGATAGGCCTTAGCCAACAGGTCATATGTATCCTGGGAGATATACCCGTAGTATGCGGTCCCTCCATCTTTATGCACAGTAATCCTCCGATCCCCGGCCACTTCAATGTACATGAAGGTATCCTGCGCCGCTTCTCCATACTCCATGGTCATCAAGTACACGGGATAGCGCTCAAAGAAGTTCACCGACTTCGTTCCGCGCAGAGTTGTGCTCTGTATCTCTTCGAAGAGACTGCCGATCACTTCTTCCGAGTCTATCCGAACGGCTTGGAGGTGCGCGAACGTGTTGGGGTTCAGGCTGTCCCGGCTTTCGAGTCTGTGGACGAGTATCGCCCTCGGCACATCCAGCGATGACGTATCGAGCACCCGAAAATAGAGCACGAGCCTTGACAAAAGCAGGGCGGCCAGTAGTACAGCAACGCACAGGGCCAGGTTCTTGAGGAATCCCTTCACGAAGCTCACTCCCCCTAATTGTGACGCTCAGACTCGGGATGTGGTGCCCTCTGGATCTCGTTCTTGCCCGGCCAGCAAAGGCGCTATCTGGTATGACGAAAGCCCAGAACACCGGTCCGCCAGCGGCCACAAGCGACCCTTTGGTCGATATGGGGCCGGGAAGGAGGCGGACGTCGGAGAAAAACTTCTGGAATCTTCCGGGTGTATGGTCGCCAGAATCGGATTCGGGGCTGGGAGCTCCTACGTCCGGCCGTAGCGGCTCCTGAGCTGGTTCACCACCTGAACCAGCCTATCCACCAGGTGCTCGTGGTACAACTTGCCCTTCTCCTTAGAAGCCATGCTGGGCCTGCCCGTAGTTCCTTTTCCGACCTCGACCGCTTTAGACATGCCTCTGACCGTCGAGGGGACATAGCAAAGGGTGTCGCCCTGATACCTGGGATCCACGCTGTACAAATCATGGGGCTGGGGTACGTAGTCCTTCGCCCTGTCGGCGTAATACAGGTCCGGATAGCAGTACCACATATGGGAGGACTCGATCTCCTCGGCGTGACCTAGTGGACCGAAACCCAAACGGTCCACTATTTCCTTGGACATGTAGGCCGGGTCGAAGATGACGGCTTCCACTCCCAGGAGGCGCTTGGCCTTCTCGCAGGCTATCTGGAGCCAAGAGATGTTCACAATCCTATGCCCATTAAGGAGGATGAACTTTGTACAACCGTGCTTCGCCAGGGATTCGATGACGTCGTATACGAGTTCGGCGAGGACCTCCGGCCGCACGGTGATGGTTCCCGGGAGAACCATGTGGTGCGGGCTCCATCCAAACCATAGAGGCGGGGCGATCACGGCCCCAGTCTTCTCAGAAGCTTCCTCGGCGAGGGCAATCGCCACCATGGTGTCGGTTCCCAGCGGCAAGTGCGCCCCGTGCTGCTCGGTGCTCCCTATGGGCAGGATGATGACCGGCCCCTGGGGCTTTCTCCCAGACTCGTCCTCAAGCTTCTTCGTGGGCTTATCCTCAGACTCTCCCCCAGAGTCCTCCCTGATCTTCTCTCCAGACTCCTCGCTGAACTCTCCTCCAGACTTCCCCACAAACTCTTCCTCGAACTCTTCCCAAGTCATCTTGTGAAGCCACTTCCCCGGCATGGTCGAGCCTCCTCTCGCTGCCTTTCCTACTCACTCAAAATACCGTTCCAGCTCGAAGGGAGAGTAGATCCCCTTGTCGGTTACTACACCCGCGCAAAGCTCTGGAGGTGTTATGTCAAACGCGGGATAGTATCCCTTCACCCCTTTCATGGCTGTGCGGACGCCCATGGCTTCCAAGACTAGGTCTCCATCCCTCTCTTCGATCTTCACCGTATCGACAGTGGGATGCTTCCTGTCTGGGGTACCGGTGACGTAGTAAGGTACACCCCAATACTTGGCCGCCAGGGCTATCTGGAACGTCCCTACTTTGTTGACGATGTGTCCGTCCATGCAGATTACATCAGCCGCCGAAGTGAAGAGGTCGACGTTCTTGGCCTTCATCACATACCCGGGCATGTTGTCGGAGATGACGGTGACATCAAACCCCATATCGTACGCTACGCTTGCCGTGAGCCTCGACCCCTGGAAATACGGGCGGGTCTCTGGGCATATTACCTTGACGTTGTTGCCCCTTTCCCTGCACTCCCTGAGGAGCATGCCTATCACCGTCTCGGCGAAGCACTGGGTCATGATTGTGCCGCCCATGGGGATCTTGTCCGCGAGGTACCTGGCCGCCTTCATGGACACCTCGTACCTCTGATTGGTAAGCTCGATAGCGTGGAGGAGCACGGCTTCGTCCACACGTCTCCCTCCCTCAAGGGCTTCAAGCGCGACGCGCAGGCAGCTGGACGTAACCGCCTCCATCGCTTTGGATGTCGTCGGCCTGGCGTGGGATAGCGTGTAGGCGGCAGCCTTCATGTGACGGATGAAGTCTTCTTCCCTCATTCCCCTCGCTTCGTATGCCGCCAGGGCCATCCCCATGGCGGCCGCCATGTAAGGACCGCCGCTCTGGGTAACCATATCGGCGATGGCTCTTGCCACTTCCTCGTGGCAGGTACACTCTACGTACTCCACCTTGAGCGGGTATTTCCGACGGTCGAGGATGCGCACTCTCCCATCTTCATACCACGCTACGTTCTCGTACCTGAGCATGAAAGCAAGTCCGTCGTCAAGACGGGCTATGCGCGCCTTCTCGGCCATAGCGGATCCCTCCGATTGTCATTGGCTCTTCGAGACTTAAGTTGGTTTCGGCGCCTTAAGACAAAACCTCCTGCCTGCTCCTCTGGGCAATTGCTTCTCGCGCTTTCAGAGCGTCCCGGAGCAGTCTTCATCCCTGCGGTTTCCTTTCGATACTAGCTTCAAACAGCCGGTCTGCTGCCGCTTCCCACCCGCGGCGGTAGATAGCGAAGCGGGAGTGTGAGAACATGCTTAAGTGGTCTGACCAGCTGTCTATCGGCGTAGAAGAAATAGACAACCAGCACAAAGAGCTCATAAACCGCTGCGCCGACTTGCTTTCGGCCATGGCGAAGGGCAAAGGGAAGGACGAAGTAGCAGGTACGCTAAACTTCCTTACCGAGTACGCGGTTTTCCACTTCAATGCCGAAGAAAAGATCATGAAAGACAACGCATACCCTGGCTTTGCCCACCACAAGCAGCAGCACGAGTACTTCACCGGGAAGGTGGCCGAGCTGAAGGATCGCCTGAACCGGGAAGGCCCGACGTCTTCCCTGGCCATCCAGGCCCAGCGGCTCCTTTCCGACTGGCTCGTGAACCACATCTCTGTGATAGACAGCGCGCTTGGGGCATTCTTGCTCGAGAAGAAGTAGTACTACCCTGTTCGTCAGGACGGCACGGGCTCAAGGCGACACCTGCGACCCGTGCCTAGTTCTTTGCTTTTCGTATGCCTTGAGGTAGGCGCAAACGGGCAGGTGACCTCCGTGACCGTTGGGATCGAGGATAGGGTCGCGGCGAGCAGAGTCTACTGATGGCGCAATTTTGCGACCGGGATGTTTGCACTGATGGTTGGGCGCACAGAGATAGGGAAGCCCAGGGAGTGGCCCGCCATGCGCTTTGGCTTATCCACGACAGCCACATTGGCCGCCCGTCCGCACTCCCCGAGAATCGGGCCGGGCCACCGGACCGCCCTACCGGGACAGGACCTGACCGTCCTGACCGGCCCCCGCCCTGGTAAGCCGAAGGAGCTCCCCAGGCCTTGTCATCCCGACGGGCCGCCTTCCCTGGGCTTCAGGCTGCTCTACCGCTCCCCCGCAATAGCTGCAGCGGATTCTTCTCTCAGACCGCGTGCCGAAGCGGCCTTGGCCTTCGCCCACAGTTCGTCGGCCTTGACTGCCCACTTCTCGGCCGCCGGACGAGTCTTGCTGCAGAGGACTTCCACGTCTTCGGGCGCCATCATCTCCGTGGACCTGGCTCCCGATTCTCTGACCATGGCAACGAGCTCATCCGGATTGTCAAGGAGCGGGCAAGGCCTCAGGTGGTTCTGGTTGAAGGGCTGCCGCTTCCTGTACTGCATGAAGAGGGGCGCCTGGAGAGCCTCAAGTAGCGTTACATCGTGGATGTTGACGTTTGAGTAGTGGATAAAAGCGCACGGCTCAACGTCTCCAGCCGCGTTGATATGCAGGTAGCAGCGCCCGCCTGCGATACATCCGGAGGTATACTCGCCGTCGTTCCAGAAATCCAGGGCGAGGATCGGCTTGGTCCGCCGGATCTCGCGGATGCGGTGGTACATCCACGCTCGCTGCTCGGGAGTGGCTATAAGGTCCAGGGCTGCGTCTTTACCCACGGGGATGTACGTGAAGTTCCAGGCAAACCGGCATCCTCTGGCTATCATGTCGTCCACGAACTCATCCGAACCCACGCTCTCCGTGTTGTACCTGTGGTAGCAGGTGGAGTAACCGAAGAAGAGGTTGTGGGCGCGCATCCGCTCCATCGCCTCGACCACTCTGCGGTAGGTGCCCTTGCCCCTGCGCATGTCGGTGGCCTCTTCGTTCCCCTCGATGGAGAAGGCAAGGGTCACGTTGCCCACGCGAGCGAGGTCTTCGCAGAACTTGTCGTCTACCAGCGTGCCGTTGGTGAACGCCAGGAAATAGCAGTCATCGTGCTTCTCGGCGAGGCGGATTAGGTCATCTTTGCGAACCAACGGTTCTCCACCCGAGTAGAGGTAGAAGTGGATCCCGAGCTCTTTACCCTGCCGGATTATTGAATCAAGTGTATCGAATGAGAGGCTGTTCTTTTGTCCGTACTGGGCCGCCCAGCAGCCGGTGCAGTTTAGGTTGCAGGCGCTCGTTGGGTCCATCAAGATGGCCCAGGGTACGTTGCAGTTATACTTTTCCTCAACCTCTTTACGCGTTGCGCTCCCGTCGAGCGTCGCGTTGAACAAGAGGCACTCCACGATGCTTCTCAAGCACCTGGGGTTTACTTCCTCCAACAGGTTCTTTGTGAACCTGTACCACACTCCCTGAGGATCAGACAGCAGCTCCTTTATGCCCTTTATCTGTTCCGTGTAGTTATGACCCCTGTCCAGCTGCTGCGCCAGAGAGAGCATGGCGGGCAGCTTCGACATCGGCTTGTCTGACAGATAGCGAAACAATAACTCCAACGTCGCATTACGAGCTCTCCTCACGGTTAACCCTCCTCTTTTGTGGTAAGCCCGGAGTGATCGTCTATCGACTGGGTGTCTTCTATCTGTCTTTGTCGCCTCCGTATTGCCTACATGTTGTCCTGCATGTTGGTCATGTATTGGCTAAACGTTTAGTTAGCTATAGGCGGAACCTCCCTACTCCTACGTCTATGCCTTCCTTCCGGCTTTAAACACCGGAGATGTCCAATCACCTCCTTCGGACTCGCAATTCTAAGCGCAGAGATGCGCCTTAAGACACTACGTCCACCACACCCCGAAGTCCTAAGCACCAGAACACAAGGCCAGGACACAAAGCCATCTGCTACAATACGATTTCCTTCCCCCGGAAGTAAACGGACACCACCTTCTGATATCCCCGGATGAAGGAATCCCTTACTTCGCTCTCACTAAGTCCGGTTGCCTGGACATAGGCGTCAAAGTGGGCGGCCAAGTTGAATACCGGGAAAAACCCAAAGAAGAACCTGAATACGACGGCTTCGGGCGTGAAGTCGAAGTCGTGGTCGGCGCTCCAGATCGTCCGGTATAGCGGGCTCTCGTTCTTATTGTAGAGACGGTCCAGGAGCTGAAAGAGCGTGTTCTTGTGTTTTCCGTGCTTGAGAGACTCGAATATCGCAATCCGCACGACGCCCCGGTTTGACAGGGAAAAATCGACGATCTTCTCCACGTACCGCAGGCACGCCCTGTAGAAGTCCATGGCATCATCTTCGGAAGCAAACCTCCACCGGTCGCTCTCGATGTCCAGGCGGCCTTGGCTTATCATACTGACCACGTGCTCCTCGACAAACTCAAGCGCAAGCGCTGAAACGTCGTCAAAAAGCTCCTGGATGAGGTGGTCCAATATGGCTTCTTTGCTCTCAAAGTAGTAGTAGATGAGGGCTTTGTTGACCCCGGCATCTTTGGCGATCTCATCGACCCGGGCCGCGTCAAAACCCTTCTCGGAAAAGTGGCGCCGGACGACTTCGATGATCCTCTTCTTGGTTTCTTCCGTAGAGTCTTTCGCAAAAGGCATGTCCAACACTCCTGGTGCCGGGATGCCGCCATGTATGACTAACCGGTTGTTTAACTCCATTGAACTCCGTTACCCACAGGGTTGTCAAGGGAGGGGCTGCGCGGTAAACCAGCACATCTTCGGCAAGTTGCAGGGCCTTCAGGATGAGGAGCCCAGGCACACCCCGGTATGCCTGGCCACTGGCTCTTCTGATCATGGGACTTCCTGGCCGGTTGGACCTTCGGGCCATCGGGGCTTTCTGACCCTCAAGACGATCGTCTGGTATCTTCCACCCACGCCTCAGGGACCGGCCGATTCTGTCCGCCGGTCTTTCCCGACGGTCGGACCATCTCCGCCGGTCACCGCGGACCATCGCAGTTCTTCCGCCAGTCACCGCTGACTCTCCGGATTCTTCCACTGGTCACCGTGGACCATCCGAGTTCTTCCGCCATCTACCCTGCACTATCCGATTTCTTCTGCCGGTCATCACACATCATCCGGTCTGTTCCACCCATCCTGGCACATCATCGGATTTCTTCCACCATTCAGCACAAACCGTCCGAACTCTTCCACCGCTCACATCGCACCATCCGATTTCTTCTACCGATTATCACAGACCATCTGAACTCCTCCACCTGTCATGCCGCACCGTCGGACCTCTTCCACCGATCTTCCCGAACTATCCCGTCTTTTCGGCCGGTGTTCCTGGGTCGGTCGGTTTCTCCCCCGGATCTCCGCAGACCATCCGGTCCTTTCCGCCGATGTTTCCCTACGATCCCTTCTTTTCAGCCGATATGCCGGGACCATCAGGTTTCTTCCGCCCGTCACCGCGGATGATTAGGAGTTTACCCATGAAGGTACAACAATACGAGTGTCGCTCATGCTTGCCGGGCGACGCCCTTGCGTACGGTTTCCAGCAGAGCTGCCTGCTCCGGCTCTATGTTCTCATCCAGCCGGGCAGCTGCGACTGGTATCATCCACTGCGCAAGAATACTGGTGAGAGACTCCGACCGACCAGCTGTTTCCCCAGTGGTTTCGAAGTACACCTCGAGATACTCGTCTCTGAAGCGCCTGGCGAGCGCGCAAACATTCTTCCTCTCTAGAGGATCCAGAACATGACAGGGGGCGTTGTCCAGGAGCAAGACCGTACGCGCGACGTCGGCCATTGGGTTTCCCCTGCACCCGTTGTCCCAGTCAATTGCCACCATACCCTTTGGAGATACGATCACATTGTTGGGGTTCAGGTCGCCGTGACACACGCGGTCGCCGTCGGGTAGCCTATCGAGGATAAGCAAGACATCTTCCTTTTCCCCAGCCGTGAGCTGCCCTAGGCCCTTGATTCGCCTTATGAACCGTTCACGCTGCGACGGCAGATCCTTCAGGCTTACCGAATGGATGGCTGCGTGGAGTTCGGCCATCCCGCGGGCAAGAGCCCTTATCTCCCCCGGTTTAGCCAGGACCGCCTCGCTGATAAGAGGCCCGTGGATCCGCTCGTACACAATCCCGGTCCTACCATCTACCTCCACGATGTCGAACGCGGCAGGTACGGGCAGTCCGGCTCCATGAAGAAGGCAGGTAACCTGGAACTCTCTTTCGATCCAGGACCGGTCCGCCCCGGGCTTGAAGACCTTCAATACTTTGTCGTCTCCCAGGGCAAACACCTCACACTGGTAGCCGCGGCCGATCAGATCGCCTATCTTCAGACAAACCACCCCCATCTATCCACTCTTCGAGGAACCTCGGGGCTCCTCCTTGGAACGGGGTCAGAGGCTTAGAATCTCCTATTTGAGACTAACCCTGAATCATGTGTGAGAACTCCTGCTCGGGATCCATAGTCTACGGATAGGCGGTTTTCGGCCAAAATGCTACCGGGGCCGATAGCTGGCCCCGGCGGATTCACGGACATCTGAGCGTTCTAGAAAAGCGAGGCCTAGGACTGGGTCACATCCGGCAATCTCTCGTTCTGCTTCAGGAACCTCTCGAACCACTCGAGGATCGCCTCGAGCCTGACTATCCTGTTCGCGGGCTTACCGCTCCTCGAGAGTTCGTGGTTTTCACCATGGAACAGTAGCATTTCGGTCTTGACCCCGAGCCTCTTCAGGGCCACGTACCACTGCTCGGCCTGCTCCAGGGGGCACCGGTAGTCCTGGTCGCTGTGGATTATGAGAGTAGGCGTCTTCACATTGGGAGCGTATCTTATGGGAGACCTCTCCATCAGGAAATCCTCGCTGTCCCACAGGTCCCTGCCGCCCATCCCCGCCTTGTCGTGGGACCAGCCGTTGTCCGCTGTCCCGTACTTGCTGTAGAGGTTGGACATGCTCCTCTGGGTGACGGCTGCCGCGAAAAGGTCCGTGTGGCTTATGAGCCAGTTGGTGAAGTAGCCGCCCTGGCTCCCGCCGGTCACGCCGACTCTCTTGGGGTCTACCCAGTCAAACATGCGGATGGCTTCTCTCGCCATGAACTCGAGGTCATCGGCGTCCACGCCGCACCAGTCTCCGACGACGGCCCGGGCGAAGTCTTCACCGTATCCCATGCTCCCCCTGGGGTTGGTGTAGAGGACGCCGAAACCGTGCCCCGCGAGAACCTGGAATTCATGGAAGAAGACGTTCCCGTAGGTGGTGTGGGGGCCGCCGTGGATTTCCATTATGAGGGGGTATTTCTTCCCTTTCTCGAACCCCCTGGGCATGATGACCCAGCCTTCCAGGACTGTCCCGTCGGGGTGGTTGAAAGTGACGCGTCTCGGCCACCCGGCATACCTCTCAGAGGCGAGCTTGCTGTTAAAGCCGGTGATCATCTTGAGGGGATCTGCCTCGGGCTCGGCTTTGCGCACCTCGATGCCGTCCAGGGAGGCATCTTCATCTCTGTCCTGCGACCCGTGCTGGGACGCATCGAGCGCAGCCCCCTTTCCGCCGGGAGCCGGCTCCGGCACGTCTCCGTACCACAGGTCGCCCATCGTGACCGGAGTCGACTTGTTCACCACGAGTTTCCCGCCGGATATGTCGTAGGACTTTACGACCATCTGTCCTTCGCCGTATACCTTTTCCCACTTGCCGCCCTCTACGGGGATGCGGAAGAGGTACGAAGAGCCGCCGTCAACCGCGGTGAAGTACAGGAACCTGCCGCAAGACGAAACCTTAAGGCCGGTATTCCCCGGGTCGGACCCCACATCACCGGTAATACCGCCTGCTATGAAGTATGGGAAACCGGTCGAGATAGTCTTGCGCTCAAGCGTCTTCAGGTCGACTTTCCAGATCTCCGGGTAAGCTCCAGGGTAAGACTCGCCTTTCTCGTGGCCTATGTAGTACACGGCGCTTTCGTCCGGGGAAAAGACAGGTCGCCCCACTTGCCCGCGACCTGCGGTGAGTTTCTTCAGCTCGCCCATCCGGACGTCCAAGAGGAAGAGGTCGTTATACTGGGCCAGCTGGTCTTCGGTTCTCCTGGAGACAAACGCGACGTACCTGCCCGAAGGCGAGGCGCAGAGGGAGCCGCAGTCATAAGGCCCGCTGGTGAGGCGCCTAGGGTTTGTGGCCGACTCCTTTCCTTCTTTCCCTTCGTTTCGTTCGTCGCCTGTCTTGCCGTCCTTGCCCACTTTGCCTTCGCCGCCCGCCGCCGGTTTCGCCGGGCCGGAACCTTCCAGACCAACGGTCCATAGCTGGGTGTGAAGGCCATCCAGGAAACCCGCCCCGTTGGCCTTGTACCTCAAGGTGGTGATCCTCCTGGCGGTGGCGCCTTCCCGGAGTTTGGGCTTTTCTTCGTCCTCTTTTGCACAGAAGACTAGGGCGTCGTTCCCCAGCCAGTCGAAGTCGCTTACTCCCTTGGGCGTGCCGGTTAGCTGCCGGGCTTCTCCACCGTCCATCTCGAGGACGTAGAGCTGGTTTGCCCCCGACCGGTCAGAGAGGAAGGCGATCTTAGTCCCGTCGGGAGACCACTTGGGATTTGCGTCTCTCCCCACGGTCTTCCCGCCCCGGAAGGTTATCTGCCTCACGGCCTGCGGGTCGTAATCCATGTACGAGGAATCATAGAGCCATATGGCCGATGCGTAGCCGTTTTCTTTTTCTAGGACTTCCGTTACCACAAACGCGACAAACCTGCCGCATGGGGAAAGCCTCGGACTTCCAACCCATTTCATTTTGAGAAGGTCTTCTGCAACATAGGGCTCAAGCGCCAACGGCATCATCTCCATCCAGTAGTATTAGGATCCGCGTAACCGCGGCACCGTGGAACCGGCGTAGGGCATGACCCACACGGTAGCGTCCGGCCCCAGGGCCGAAAATGCCGCGTCGAGGGCCTCACAGAGCTCCGGGAAAGGCTTCATCTTGCACTTCCGGACCGTCTCCCCGTCCATGCTGGACACTAGGTAAACGTCCTTTTGCCGCAAGATGCGCGCCACCGCCGCAGCCTTGTGGCCCCCAAGGACGAACTTCCGCCTGATCGATTCGACGATCTCGTCAGGTTCCATCCCCGTCATGTACTTTTCGAAGGTAGGTTCTCCTAGGCCTTCCGGGCACTCGGCCACGAGGATGACCACTCCGCCTTCCCGGACGGCATAGGCGGCGTTTTCCAGGGCTTTTTGGGCCTGGTAGAAATTGAGGTCTTTGGGCCTCCCTCCGGCCGACGCGATGGCGATATCGGCCCGCCGGGGTATCTCCACGCCATATACCAGGTCGGTCACTTTCCTGGCCTCCGCGTGGGCAGAGAGCGGGTCGCCCGCCACGGCCCGCACGGTCCTCTTCGAGGGGTCGAGCACCACGTTCAGGATGAAATCCAGACCCACCATCCGGGCGGCTTCTTCGATGTCCTGGCGGACGGGGTTTTGGTCGTACGAGCCTGCCTCGGCGCCGGGCATGAGCTGCATGGAGTGGTTGGCCTCGACGGTCCGCCTGCTGCAGGCCCCGGGGATAACGGCCTTGGCCCCACCGGAATATCCAGCGAAGTAGTGGTACTCGACGTTGCCGGTGGCTATGAGGAAGTCGCACTCAGCCACAGGCCTGGCCACTTCCACCGGCGTGCCCCTTGAGGTGGTCCCGATGTATACGAAATCGCCCTCGATGCTGTCTACGCACTTGATCCTGGCGAAGACATCTTCCCCGACGAGGATCTTCTTCTCTTCCTCGGTGTGAGCCCTGTGGATGCCCATCCCGAAAACGACGGTTATCTGGGAATCCTTCACCCCGGCTTTCTCCAGCCTCCTAAGGAGCGGCGGCAGGAGCTTCGAGGTAGGCGAAGGCCGCGTGATGTCGCTGGCCATGATGACCACTTTCATCCACGGCTCCACCATTTCTTCCAGCCTGGGTGTACCAGTAGGATTATCGAGGGCCCGCTCGATCTCATCCGTCTCAGAAGGAGGGAGCTCGGGTTCGGACGGGACGAGCACCCCGAGCAACTTTGCAGAAGGCACTTCCACCTTCAGTTCGGAAGTCCCGTACTTCAGCGTTATACCGTTCCAGGTCACTCCGGCTCCCTCCCCCACAGTCCATCTCATGCAGGCTCAAGCAGGCTTCGCCTGCTCAGCGCTCTAGCAGCCCTCATGGGCTCCAGAGAAGTACTAACGACTTCCGAACCCTGGCACAGAGCTCTGGCGGGCGATGCCTCATGGGTTCGAGACAAGTACTAACGACCAAAGAACGCACTGACAATGGATCAAGCGAACTTGCCCCTGCCTGCCACGGGCCACACGTCTTCGACCACGCCGTCCCGAACCGCGTAGAGGATGTCATGCAGGTTCACCGTGGTGCAGCAGTGGCTCGGGATGAGGAGGATCTTGTCGCCGACCTTGAAAGGTTTCTTGGCTTCCTTGCCGTACTTCTCGTCAAGGAGTCCTATCCCAGGTAGCCTCTCGGGTTCGCCGGTGGGCCTCATGGTCACGTGCTCTTCGGACATGCTCTGGACTTTGAGCCCGTAGGACGGGAGCGTGGTGACCAGGCCGAACTCTTGGGTCATGGACTTCTGACCCGCGTCGGTGATATATACCTCGGGCTCGGGATGGCTGACTATCGTGGTCACGACGGCGAGGGAGTTCAGAAAGTCGACTCCCGCGGTGGAGCCGTAACGGACGTCCATGAAAATGTAGGAACCCGCCTGGATGTCCGTAAGCCCCTTCCTCTTGGCGGCGAACATGTAGGTACCGGAACCGGCGGCGCTTACTATGCCGGAATCCAGGCCGGCCTTTTCTTTTATGGCGTCCCTGTAGCCCATGAGGATGTCGTAGGCCCGCTCGGCAACCCGGCGCCTTTCCTCGAAGTCGGGGATAAACACCGCGAAACCTTCGTACCCCATGACGCCCGCATACCAGACTCCAGGGGTGGAAGCGGCAAGTTTGGCCAGCTCTATCGCCTCTTCGTGGGATCGCACTCCGGCGCGCTTGTTCCCGACGTCAACCTCGACTACGATACCCACGTTTCCGCTGGTGGCGGCAGACTCTCTGGCGATATCCAGGAGGTTCTCCTTAGAATCGACCGCGACTTTGAGGTTCGTCTTCTTGGACAGCTCCGCGAGTCTCTTTATCTTGTTCGCGCCTACGGTCTGATTGGCTATGAGGATGTCGGGCACTCCGCCTTCTGCCAGCGCCTCTGCCTCTCCGAGCTTGGCGGCGCAAATCCCGAGGGCTCCTTTGGCCATCTGCATGTTGGCTATCTGAGGGATCTTGTGGGTCTTGGCGTGGGGCCTGATCCCTACCCCTGCGCCGGCGTCTCTGAGGAAAGCCATCATCTTGTCCATGTTGGCTTCCATGATGTCCAGGTCCACCATGAGTGCTGGGGTTTCGATCTCCGTCCAGTGCTTGCCTATCTGTTCCTTTACGTCTGCCACTCTTCCACCTTCCTCACTTACTCCTTTTGTCTTATGATAGGACTCTCAGGAACCAAAGGCCATATATGGCGTCCAAAGTTTCGGTTGTAGCGGCGTCGCCACATGGGGGTCAGGCTGCCGCAGCACCTATAGCCCATGTGGAAGACAGGCCGGCCAAAGTGAACGAGATGGCGAAAATGCCGCGACCGGTGAGGAAGGTGAGCATGATGCGCCGGATAGGGACGGCCGGAAAGCCCCGGAAGCCCCGCAGGTTCAGAAGGTCCGGCGGTGCAGTTCCCTATGTGTTGCTTGTTGCGGTTGCCGTGGTCGCCGCGATGGTCGCCGCAAGTTCCTTCGCCGGATGCTTCCTATTGGATAGGGCGGATAGAGAGGTGCCCGGCCATGCAACAGGGCAAACGGACACCCCTAGTCTAGAGACTCCCGGCGCGCCGGTGGACACGGAACTCCCAGAGCCCCAGACTAATGCGGCTCCCCGCCCCGGCGACCTCGTCGACCTGATTGAGATGGACGATAGCTTCGTGGTCGAACTCCGATACGCGACCGAGAATAACTTCATCGGCAAGAAGGTTTATTCCCAGGGACGGTGCCTCCTCGTCCGCGGGACGGCGGAGAAACTCATCGCCGCGAACCGGGAGTTTGCCCAGATGGGCTACAGGCTCAAGATATGGGACGCCTACAGGCCGCCATCTGCCCAGAAGGCTTTGTGGGAGGCTTTCCCCGATCCAAACTTCGTGGCGCCGCCCGAGAGAGGTTCCATCCACACTCGGGGCGCGGCCGTTGACGTCACGCTGGTCGACATGGACGGAAACGAGCTCCCCATGCCCACCGATTTCGATGACTTCAGCGAAAAGGCGGCCATCGACTACGACGGGTGCACCGAAGAACAGGCGAAAAACCGGGAGCTTTTGGCCGAAATCATGGTGAAACACGGCTTTAACCGCATAAAATCCGAGTGGTGGCACTTTGTCGACAGCGACGCAGCAAGCTACCCCCTGCTGGACGTGGAGTTTGAGGATATCGAGTAACTCAGGCTCCCCGCCTTCTCCCGCCCTTCGCCCACTCCAAAGCGGCTCCTGAGCCTCGCCACTTCGGCCTCGTCGAGGTCTGGAAGGGGTATCAGCGCATCCACCAGGCGTTTGGCCACATCCTCGGGGATGGCGTAGACGGTGTCTCCCGGGCGGGAACGCACGGCGATTCCGGCTTCCGAGAACGTAACTCCGCCGGCCTTCGGCCCGATCACCCACTCCATGGGCACGACCCACGGCCGGGAAGGAGTCACATCTCCCCGGAACTCGGCGGGCCCCAGCGCCCGCGCCAGGCCTATCACTTTCCTCACGGGAGACGTGACGTATATGAAGAAGTGCATGCCTTCCCTCACCTGCTTTGCAAGCCATTCCTTGCTGGAGGGGAAGCTTACCGTGCAGTAAGGTATGGCGATATCGAGGCACCGGAAAAAGGTCGGGCAGACCAGTTTGATGGAGAAGAGCTCGCCCAGCGAGTTGTGCAGCACTCCGGGAGTCTCATCTTTGGGCGTACGACTTCCATGGCCCGAAGGCTCGTAATACACGCCACGTGCTGGGACTTCCTGAGCACCGCGGGAAACGCCCCCATGCGACCCGTCGGATACTCGCTCTTCCGCCCCAAGGCCACTCCCATACTCGCCGCCGCTCATGGTCATCACGAATTTCCTGAGTCCAGATACGGTCTTCTCGATGTTTTCCAGCCGTCGTTCGACTGCCTCGATGCGTCTTTTCATGGAACACCTCCTAGGCTTTGCGGGTTTTTTCGGGCAAGACCCACCCTACCCCCGGCACCTCGCTGTGGAGTTTGGGCAGGTGGAAGAGGTTTGCTATGAGAATCTTGCTATAGAAGTCTTGGGCCGGACCTTCCTACAAGAGCTCGGCAATGACCCTTCCCAGGATCGATCTGGCGAGGAGTACAGGCACGCCGGTTAGTGATCTCACTCGTTCCTTCATGGCCATCGTGTACCCGATGCAGTCCATGACGATTATCTCGGCACCCCATTCCTTGAGCTTCCGGGCCGCTTCCTCGACCTGCGCGGGATCGCCATACGGCGAGGCCGCTTCGATCCTCACGAGGTCCCGAGGAGATTCCCGGTCACCGTGGACGGCGGACCAGCGCAGGTACCCCTGCTCTATCTGGTCTTCGTCGGGGAGCAATACTCCGAGCCTTCTGCCCGCGGCTACCGCCGAAACCGCGTGGAACAGCACCAGCTGGGGTTTTACGAGGAGCTTCTCGCAAGGGAACTCTGGGAACTCCCCGGTGCACACCAGGGCGACAACGTCCGCTCCTTCTGCCACAAGCCGTTTTATCTGCTCCTCCATCCTCCGGAGGATATGCTTTTCGGCGATCTTGACGGGAGTCCCGTCGGCCATCCTGGTGACCAGCACGTAGTCGCCCGGCTGGGGAGCGAGTTTCTCCACTTCTTCAAGGGTAAGACCGTCCAGCGCCCCCGCCTCGATCACCTTCACCGGCGTTCGCGATCGTCCATCTTCCTCTAACCCCATAGCCGCCTTCAGCTCGGGGATGAGGTCCGTCCTGGGCGACTGGCCTATCGTCACCGTCCCCAATATCCTCGCAGGCTCGTACTCCTTGGATCCGCCTATCGTCTGTGCCATATGTCCCTTATGGGCACCGGTAGAAGCCACTGGGGTACCCTCCCCTTTCAAACGGAATACTCAGCCTCGCCTTTCCATGCCATCGTCGTATGAGCCGGCACCCCGCGTTCACCGGCCCTACAAATTATAACCAGATATTACCTTTCCTTGCAATCCCCACCCGGCTTTGTCGGAACGTGACGCCAGCCCCGGGACGCATGGTGCCCAAGGCACCCGCTCAAAGGCTCCGGGGTAATCTCAGGTCCCCTTCCCCAGAGTCCTCAGGTGCGACATGGTGCCGTAAAGGCGCACTAGGATCTCAAACTCGTCCGCGTCGTAGAACTTGCACTTCCCTGCCCCGAAGGCCTTGGCCACTTCTATCACGAACCGTGTCGCTTCTTCGATGTCCGTGGGGTGGCTGGCACCGGTGGCGCAGCCCGGGACCGCGGTGCAGGCGGTAATGGCTACACCCACCACGGGGACATCGGTCGCTGTAGCCGGTTGGAGGATGCTGTTCAGGTGATAAACCCCGTTCCCGTAAGGGGTTATGTCCTGGGTCGTTATGGGGAACGTCACCGGGAGCCTGCCCGTGACGATGCCCATTATGTCCAGGAGGTCTTCGCTTATCCTGAGGATGTACCCGTCTTTGACGGTGGGCGATATAGCAAAGCCCCTCACGTTTATCACCCTGTTGCCTTTCGTGGTGTCCACAGACAAAATGGCGTCCATGGCAGGATCCACTTCGTGCCTGTTCATCGTGGACATATCCACCGGCGCTCCCATAAACGGCACGGGGTCGTGGGGTATCGTCGGTGAATTCGGGCACACGTGGGTGCATACTATCACGTCTCCGGGCAGGACATCTCCCCGGGCCGCCATCCTCGAGAGTTTGAGGGCCGCGGCCACCGCCGTCACCGCGCCGTCGGCGTCGGACACCATCCCTATGGCCTCGGGCCTGGCGCCCACGCCTCCCAGGCGTCCTATGATCCCCAGCGTGGGAGCGTTTCCTCCGGCGGATTTTCCCCTCTTTCCCGGGAGCAGGATCCTCACGAAGTCGGTATGACCTTTCTCGCCGTAGATGGTCTTGCATGAAGCCTCGCAGCTAGCCCCCGCCGCTTTCACGGCGTCCACAACCGCTTGCCCCGAGGCTTTCGGGCTATCCAAGAGTTCGATGGCATCCAGCACCGCCCTGAAACTCATGTTGCCTTCCTCCCTGCGTACGTCCTGTCCGGTCTTCCACTTCACATGTCCTGTCCGGCTCTCTACTTCAGAAGTACTTCTCGCGATACCGCAGACGACCGAGCTTTGAAACCATTCGCCTGGTCAGAATACATACCTGACGATGTCCTTGCCAACCGCCTGCTCGACGGGCGCATAAAGCTCCGGGTCTTTCACGCCGGCTCCCAGGATGAGCTCTGACCGGGGCACCACGACCACCGCGATCCCTTGCCCCTCTTTCACCTCGGCGGACGACACGGGAAAGCCGCTGCATAGGTCGAGCGTAGCGATGAGATCTGGGAAAGTGGCAAGCCGCTCGGAGCGCCCGGAGCCGGCGGTTTGGGCAGATCCAGCGGGATGGCCGCTCCCGCCTCTTTCGGTCCTCTCGAGGGTTATGTACTCATTCCAGAAGGTGATCTCGTACGCCCCATCGCCCGACTCCACTATCAGGACGCCGGTGTCAAACCCGCCCGCGCTCACGAGGCGCTTTACGGCCACAACGCCTTTCAGGGCGACGTAACCCCCGGAAGCCTCCGCGGCGGCCCTGATCCGGTCCTCTCCGTGGCCGGCTTCCAGCATGGCCTTCCCCACTCGTATGCACAGAGAAATGGCGCCTGCGGCGTTGTGTTCCCGGGCGTAGGAAACCGTCACGGGGTTTCTGGCCACGGCCACAAGCCCGCCGGTGTACGCCGCTGCTTGCCTTACGACGGAATCAGCGAAGGAGAGGCTGCCCTGCACGAGCGCTTCCAGGTACGTCCCCGCTTCGCGGCTCCCTCCGACCACCGCCTGTATAGACTCATATCCCTTTACCCTGTGCAGTCCCATGGAGCCCATTATGCCCGTGGGATGGGCCCGCCCGTTGCACGGGGCGTCTACCACGGAAAGCCCGGTTCCGGCCGACTGGATCCACCCGTTCACCGTGGCCAGCCCGCCGCACTCGTTCGCGATGAGGCCCGCGACCTCGAGCCCGGTCTTCTCCCTGAAAAACTCAACTGCCCTAGCGTACTCCTCGGGTCCGGCATGGTATCCCTTGCCCGCCGGGGAACCGACCGCCGACACCGTGAGGAGGAGCGCATCGCCGGGGAGATCGTCTAGGTCCAAGAGGGTAAGGGCCTGACCGGAAGGAGACTTCCCGGCCCGCTTGATCTCCAATGCCATTTTCCCGAGTTTTCTTCCAAGCTCCGGCGAACCGCCGCCTCCGCCCCCGTAGAAGCTGCCGCCGGCGACCGCCGCCTCGAGGATCTCTTCATTAAGGACGGTCCTTGCCAATCCTGGCCCTCCTTTTCGTAGCCGCTTCCTGATGTTTTTCAAAACGAGAGCGCCTCACTCCTGTCTACTCGTGGAAATATGCCCATAGATATTGGTTATCTTGACCGGAAAACACATAATGGTAGTGTAACCATCACAAACGGAGTGAGGTGTTGTGAATGTCCGAAAGCAAGAAACCTGAATGCTGCAACGATCAGCAGGCAAAGATCCTCACGGCGGAAGACGTCGCAGCCTGCTGCCCTCGCGTCGCTATCGGCCAACACGAACTGCCTCCCCTTCCGTACCCGTATGAAGCGCTGGAACCCTACATAGGTCGCGAGACGGTCAGGATCCACCACGACCTGCACCACAAGGCATATGTCACAGGACTCAACCAGGCGGAGCAGGAGCTCGCCAAGCAGCGTCAAGAAGGGAACTTCGCCAACAACCGCTACTGGGCCGAGCAGGTGGCCTTCAACGGGAGCGGCCACATCCTCCACAGCATCTACTGGTCCAACATGGCTCCGCCTTCGGTGAGGAAGCCCGAGCCGGATAAGCCGATGCTGGCCTGGATCGAGCTGTCCTTCGGCTCTTTTGACGCCATGAAGGGCCAGCTCACCGCAGCGGCCGAGCAGGTGCAAGGTTCGGGCTGGGCGGCGCTGGCGTGGAACCCGGCCTGGCAGAGGCTCGAGGTGCTCCAAGCAAGGCGCCACGAGAACCTCACTTCGTGGGGCGCCATCCCGATCCTGGTCGTAGACGTGTGGGAGCACGCCTACTACCTGGATTACCAGAACAGGCGCGGAGAGTACCTCAAGGCATGGTGGAACCTGGTAGACTGGAACGACGTCGAGCGCAGGATGGCTTACGCCATGAAGTCCTGCGTGCCGCTGGTCCGGTAACCAGACTCCCTGTTTCTTCGAACAAGACTCGCGTTTTTCTTCGAACAGTAAGAGCCCCTCACGGGGCTCTGCTTTTTTGCAAAACAAAAGGGGAACCTATGCCTGCTGCCTCTCCAGAAACCGGCCGGCTCAAACCGGATCAAGAGTCCTTATCAGGCTTCTCCTCCACGAGCGCGGATATCTTTCCGACCTCTATGACCTCTACGGGACGTGAAGAGCTGCGACCGAGTGCCCTGGCAAACGATTCGCTGTCTCCGGGGCTGAGGCTTTCCACCATTACCGTGAGCACCGGCTCGCCGCGGCCTCCGCACGGGCCGGGTATGGGCCGCGCTCCCAAACCTGCGCCCACCACACGGGGCGTATCCAAAGCCCGCCTGATGACTTCCCTGAGTTCCTTGCTGGAAGCCATCGTCCGCACCTCCCCTCCAAGTCGCAGCATATCTTATGTTTACCCGGGAACATGCGTTCCTCGAGCCGCCGCTTTGAGACCGATTGAGACTGACCGGGCTGCCCTAGGTTCACCGCCGCGTCCGACAAAGGCCGCCGTAGGGCGCTAACCCCGCCTTATCCCCTCAAGCCTCGCAAGCGTCTCTTCCGCGGTCTCCATTATGTGCCTGATGATCTCCCTGGCCGGTTCCACTTTCTGCACCATGGCGGCCACCTGGCCGGCCATAAGAGAACCGTAGTCCACGTCTCCGTCAACTACGGCCGCACGCAAGCGTCCCACGCCGAGGGCCTCGAGCTCCGCGGCGCTCGCCCCTTTGGCCTCAAGGGCGAGGAACTCACGGGCAAGCTTGTTGTCGAGGACCCGAACGGGATGTCCAGTCGTCCTCCCCGTGATCACCGTATCCCTATCTCTGGCCCTTATGACTGCCTGCTTGTAATTCTCATGTACTGTGCATTCGGCGGCGCAGATAAACCTCGTGCCCATCTGGATGCCGGCCGCCCCCAGGGCGAGCGCGGCGACCAGCCCTCGCCCGTCGAAGAATCCGCCTGCCGCAACCACGGGGATATCGACAGCGTCGACGATCTGCGGGACCAGCGGCATAGTGGCTATATCCCCTATGTGCCCTCCGCATTCCATCCCCTCGGCGACGAGGGCATCCACTCCCGCCCGCTCAAGGCGCTTGGCCAGATTGACGCTGGCGACGAGTGAAAGCACCTTCATCCCGGCTTCTTTCATCCTGGGGACGTACTTCCCGGGGTTTCCCGCGCCGGTCGTAACGACGGGGACCTTCTCTTCTATCAGGACTTCGATGACTTCCGCCGCGTAGGGCGACATGAAGTACACGTTCACACCGAAGGGTTTAGATGTAAGGGATTTCGCCTTGCGCACCTCGCTCCGCACAACATCGGGAGGGGCGTTGCCCGCGCCTATGACGCCCAGGCCTCCGGCCTCGCTCACCGCTGCGGCGAGCTCCGCCGTGGCCACCCACGCCATCCCGCCTTGGATGATGGGATATTCGATGCCCAGCATGTCACACAGTTTCGTGCGGATGGTCACTGCTACTCCCCCAGAAGATTTTTGCCCATTCTACCATCAGGCGGGGCCGGTGCCAACGAATATGTGCACCGCTACGTGCACAGGCCCCGGGGCCAGATGCCGCCGGGGCCTTAGGTTCTTATGGGAGCAGGAGATGCTCGTGCTTACGGGCTGGCGCGTCCGCGTTCAAGAGCCCTAGCCTTTCCGTCCCTCGCTATCCTCCTGGCCTTCGAGGACTTCCTTGAGCCCCGAAAGGGCCCCAAATATCGCCATGGCTTCGGCCGGGACGACCATCTTGGTGGCCTTTCCGTCGGCGACCTTCTCCAGGGCTTCGAGGGACCGGATGGCCACCACTTCCTTGGTCGGATCAGCCGCTTTGATGGCGTTAAACATCAAGGTCATCGCTTCGGCCTTCGCGCGCTCCACCGCCAAAATGGCTTCTGCCTCGCCCTGGGCCTTGAGGATGGCCGCCTGCCTCTGACCTTCGGCTATCTTGATCGCGGCTTCCTTCTCCCCTTCGGCCCTCAGTATCGCCGCCGTCTTCGGAAAGACACGCGTCACTCAGGCGCCTTAACCACCAGATGGACTCCGTCGACTCTGAGGATCTCGACCTGCACTCCCTGTGGTATGGTCCTGCCGTCTTCCGACTTCGCAGACCACTCCTCACCGCCTACCTTCACCAGCCCCCGCTCGTTGCCCTGTATCTCCTTGGTAACGACGGCGGTCTTGCCTACGAGGGCGTCGACGGCGGTCCTGACCTGGTCATCTTTGCCTGTCCACTTGGCGGCAAACCGTCTCGTGCTTAGGACGAGGGCAACAGATACCACGACGGAGGAAAGCACCTGACCCGGCAGTCCTACCCCCAACATCGACGCCACTGCCCCCGTAAGAGCTCCGATGCCGAACCACCCCACGAAGAAAAGCGAGGGGGTGACTATCTCGATGGCGGCACAGACAACTGCTAGAGCGATTCATACACCCCAATGCACTGGTCATCCCCTCCCCGAAACTTGATACGAATTTCCCGCAGAAAAGATTCGAGACCGGCGGGCCGGGTTCATTCCAGACGACCGGGTCGTGGGCCCGTCTCGTCGAATCGTGGGATCCTCTCGACAGGCTGGTCAAGGGTCTGAGTAGGAGCACGGGGTTCTGGGAGTCTCTCCATGGAGCTCCTCGCGTGAGATGGGCTCCGCCCGGAGAAGGATTCCTTTTCCAGTCCGGAGAAATACCCGGTCGCTAACGTACGGAAAACGACAAACCTGAAAGCGACTAGCGAGAGACGCAGGAGATGCCCATGGAAACAGACCGCCCGAAGCTCCTCTTGGTAAGCGCCCCCCACAATTTCGGCTGGCCCTGGGGACAAGGCAACTTCTACAAGGGTTTCTACGAATACCTGGGGACCGGATACCTGGCCGCTGCCTGCAAACGCGCAGGCATCGACGTCGAGATCCTCGACGCTCCTTTCCACGGCTGGGGCCCCGACAGGACGGCGAGGGAGATCAAATCCAGGCGTTTCGACGTCCTCGGGATTTCCGCAAACTGGCAGGAGTTTTTCCCGCAGTGCGCGGCGCTCCTCAGGCTCCTTTCGGACGTAAAAGCCCCAATAATACTCGGCGGTCATTTCCCGACAATCGCCCGCAAGGAGCTGCTCAGGGATTTCCCTGTGCTTTCGGCCATATGCGTCGGAGAGGGCGAGGTCACGCTGGTGGAGGCCATGGAGAGACTCGCTTCCAGGAAAGACCTCACTGACCCCGACTTGTCGCCTTGGCTCGAGGTCCCGGGCCTCGCGCTCCGGCGCGGGTCGTCCGATACCATCGACGTGCACGAGACGCCCAGACGTCCTATGGTAACCGATCTGGACTCCCTTCCGTTCCCACTTAGGCCACAGGCGGAGATGTACAGGGCGTCCAAGAACCCCGGGGCGGTCATGGCCAACATCCTCTCATCACGAGGTTGCGGCGGGACGTGCACATTCTGCACCATCCACGCGTTTCAGGCCACAAACCCTGGGCCGCGCTGGAGGGCCCGGTCGCCGGAAAATACCGTGGATGAGATGGAGTTGCTCCAGAAAGACTACGGCTTCACCTCCTTTAGGTTCGTCGATGAAGACTTTTTCGGACGCTGCGAGGAAGGGAGAGCCCGGGCCGAGGCGATAGCCCGGGAGATTATAAAGCGCGGCATCAAGGCGCGTCTGGAGATCTACTGCAGGGCAGACGAAGTAGATCCCGACATCTTGAGGATCCTGAGCGAGGCCGGACTCGCCTCGATCTACCTGAGCCTTGACGCGGTATCCGAGTCGGACATCGAGCTTTACGGAAAGGGCACCACTAGAAAGCAGATGGTTGATTCCCTGCGATATGTCTTGGACAGCGGCCTCGAGTTCGGATACAGCTTCATCTTCTGGCATCCCTACCGGAAGGTTTCGGAGATCAGAGAGGCCTTCGACCTCCTGGACGAAGCCGCCGGCGGAGACCCCAAGACGTACTCGCGGATACTCAAGGGGATGCAGACGGGCATTATCTCCGACCTGGTGGTCCTCACGGGCTCACCCCTGGAAGAGCGGATCCGCAGGGACGGACTCCTCAAGGGAGACTATATGGAGTATTCCTACGACTTCGTCGACCCTTCTACGGCCGCAGCCTACGCGCTTGTGAAGGGCTACAAGAAAGTCAGGAACACTGCGGGCAACATCTGGAATTCCCTTTTCAGACCCAAAACCGAGCCATAGCACAATGGCAGGACGGACCGCGCGGCCCCGGGGACCTCGCCCCTGGGGCTTTCGCTGTTTCTTCCGGCTATTATTCCGGTTATTCGGCTCCAGACGGCAAACATTTCGGGCGGAATTAACGATTAAGACCTTAGTACTACATTCGTCATTCACGGCGTGAAGGACGTGGTTTCATGAGAATCGCAGCAAAGATCTTCCTAAACAACATCATCCTGCTGTGCGTGCTCTCCCTGCTCTGCCTGGCCGTCCAGGCGGATAGGGTGGGCGCCGGGGCGGTGGTTATACTGGGGGCTGTGGCGGCAGGCATCCTGGCGTACTTCTTTGTGAACTCGGTGCAGAAGCCAATCCGCAGGCTTTCGAGCGCCCTCAAAGACTTCGCCAGCGGCGAGGCGGATCTTACTGCCAGGCTCGATGAAAGCGGCGACGACGAGATGGCCGAGATGGCCAAGGATTTCAACGCCTTCGTCGGCAGACTCCAGTCCCTCATGGCGGAGGTAAACCAGATAGCCTCCCACCTGGCCACCACCGCGGACATACTCACTCAGGGCGCGGAGGAATCTGCGAGGGTCACACAACAGATCGCCGAAGCGATACAGCAGATAGCCGCAGGATCCCAGGATCAGAGCGACAGCGCTGCCAAGACCGCGATGGCGGTGGACGAGCTGGGTAAGGCTATATCCCAGGTGGCCCAGGGGACCGACGCGCAGACCCAGGGTCTCCACGAATCGCTGAATGTGGCCTCCAACGCCGATAACTCCCTCGCCCAGGTCATGACGCTCCTCGAAAGGACGGGAATAGCGTCCAACAAGAGCGCCGAATACGCGTCTAGAGGAAGCCAGGCTGTGAGCAAAGTGCTCGACAGCATGGAAAGCATAAAGGCCACGACTTTGAACATAGCCGAAAACATCCGCGAGCTCGACGGATATTCCCAGGAGATAGGAAAGATCATCGAGGTCATAAGCAGCATAGCCACCCAGACGAACCTCCTCGCCCTGAACGCGGCCATCGAGGCGGCCAGGGCAGGCGAACACGGCAAGGGCTTCGCCGTGGTGTCTGAAGAGGTCAGAAAGCTGGCCGAAGACTCTGCCCGGGAGACAAAGGCCATCGCCAACCTGGTAACCCGCATCCGCCAGGCCATCCAGAAAGCAGTCGCGGCGTCGGAGCTGGGCGCCCAGGAGGTCGAAAAAGGGAGCATACTGGCGCAGGAAGCTTCGGCCGCGCTGTCCGAGATCGCCGAGGGAGCCGCAGAGACCGACCGCATGGTGCTAGAGCTGAGCGAGGCAGCGACGGTGGTCAGCCAGGCCAGCTCCAGCGTGCAGGAGTCAATGAAGAGGGTCGTGGAACTCGCCGAGGAAAACGCTTCTTCGGCGGTTACGATGATGTCCAACGCCAATGAGGTACGGAGGCTCATCGACAACGTCGCCGCGGTATCTGAAGAAAGCGCTGCGGCTACGGAAGAGGTCTCCGCTTCGTCCCTCGAGATGCAAGGCTCCATACAGAGGGTTTACGAATCTGCCCAAACCCTTGCCGAACTGGCGAGGAGCCTCAAGGAGATGGTGAGCAGCTTCCGGATCGAAAGAGACGAGGGAGAAGTGGCAGTCCAAGAATACCCCGAAGAGGTTGCTGAAGAGGCTGCCGAGTAGGGCGCCGGAAACGTGTTCAGCCCTCTGGAACAACTCTCAAAATCCGACACAACCAAAGTCAGAAAGGAAGCCGGACCTCTCGGTCCGGCTTTTCCAGGGAGTTAGGGGTTCTGGGCAGGTGTTAAACCTTGCCGCGCCCGAGCCCAGTGCCCGCCCCTTCAGGGGCGAACGGGGTCGTGCTAGGTTGCTTCAGAACGTGAAATCTATGCGCACCGAGGCCCTGACAGTTACGGTGCCGCTTTCGATGGGCGTTGCGGCAGCATCTTTCAGCAGGTACGGAGACACTTCCATCCTATCCACGGAGGCATATCCGTCAGATATCTTGTAGATCCCGCTGATGGTCACTCCGGCCGCCTTGGCCATAACCTCGGCCTTCGTCCTGGCGTTCGCCACGGCCAGGGCGAGGGCCTCGTTCTTCACAGGCTCAGGATCCTGCAAGCCGAAGTTAATGCCTCCGACGTTCGTAGCACCTGCGTTTATGGCCGCGTCGATCACGGATCCTGTGGCCGAAACGGACTTCAGCCTCACAGTTACAGTGTTGTTGCAGCGATAGCCCGTGACGACCTGCTTCCCTCCGGGCCTATCCCCCTCCCAGCCGTAGACCGGGTACAGGCTGAAATTGGATGTCTGGATGTCTTCCGCTGATATACCCGCACCTTTCAGGGCAGCAACAACTTTGTTCATAACCGACGTGTTGGACGCCTGGGCTTCCTTGGCGGTAGACCCTTCAGTCTCCACACCGAAGCTGATGGTAACCAGGTCAGGCTTTACCACCACGGCCCCTTCGCCGGTAACCGAAATGAGACGGGGCTCTTTCACAGGGTCCTCTGCCAGCGCTTTTTCCGGCCTGAGAGCAAAGGCGGCAAGAACCAGCGAGGCAATCATAGCGCCCGCGAGAAGTACGTTCCTAAGACGCCCGTACATTTGACTGATCACTCCTCAGAGTCGATTATCCTTGGTGCGCCAGTCGGTTTTGACGGGGGAAACAGGAACTTGTTCCCTGTGGCGTATCCACATTTGGTAATCCTTGTGTGCAGCCCCTGTTTGCCAGCCTCTTTCGGTTAACTCTGTCTGTCAACCCTGTCCGGTAGCCCTGTTCGGTGCCCTGTTCAGTACCGCTGTTCATTACCCCTATCCGCTGGCCCTGTTTGCCGGCCCTTCTTGCCGGCCCCCTGCTTGCTGTCCCTGGTTGCCGGCCCTGGTCTCTGGTCCTTGTCGCCAGCCCTGCTTGCCGGCTCTAGTCACCGGCCTGGTCGCCAGCCCTGCTTCCTGGCTGTGGTTGCCAGCCCGGGTTTCTAGCCCTGCTTGCTGGCTGCTACGATTGCCGGCCCCGGTCTCTAGCCCCATTCGGCAGGCCTCTTCCACCCCGCTTTCTCCGCGGACCTTTTCGCATAGCCCTTTTTCCTGTTGCTTGTTAGCGCTAGGTCCACCCAACTTGACTTGCCTACCGGCGCCTGGGGAGAATGATGAAGTCAAGAAATCCTACTACGTAGCACAGGGGCTGAAGGCTCATGCAAAACCGGCCTGACTTCCTTTGCCCGAGAAAAGAAGCGTCCGCCGAGATAGTGGTCAAGCGCTCGCGGTTCATAGGCCACGTCGCGCCGGCCTTTTCCGTAGAAGAAGCTGAATCGTTCATCTCCAAGGTGAAGGCTGAACACCCCACCGCCAGGCACAACGTCTGGGCGTACTGCGTCGGGCCCGGCACCCCTGTTGAACGCCTCAGTGATGACGGCGAACCCAGAGGCACGGCGGGATACCCTGTGCTCGAAGTTTTCAAGAAGCGTGGGTTACGGAACGCCGTCTGCGTAGTGACCCGCTATTTCGGAGGAATTCTCCTAGGCGCCGGCGGCCTCTTGAGGGCCTACGGCCAAGCCGCATCCGCCGCCCTGGAAGCCGCGGGCGTGGCGACATACAGGTACCACGATGTCCTTACGGCCGTGGTTTCCTACGAACAGTACGGGAGGATCCAGCGGGAGCTCGAGGTGCGGAATATCACCATCCAGTCCGTGGACTTCGCCGAGAAGGTTAGTGTCACCGCGCTCGTCAGGCCTTCCGATCTAGATATGATCAAAGCGAGAATCCGTGACGTGACATCCGGGAGCGCGACCATAGAGATCCTGGAAGGCAGATACGTGCCCATCCAATAGCGGGGGAGCAGCAAGAGACCAAAGGAGGATGCGCCAGTGACTCTCTCCAATGTCGTTATCCGAAAAGCAAGGCTCGAAGACCAGGACCACATAAGGGCCTTTACCCAGAACACCTTCGACTGGGGTGACTACGTGGCCGACGCCCTTCCCGAGTGGCTGGAGAGCGGAAATGACGTTTACGTCGCCGAACTCGATGGAATCCCCGTAGGTGTGACCTGCGTCGCGTATCCCGCTGAAGGCGAAGCATGGTTCCAGGGCATCCGCGTTAAGGCCGAACTGAGACGGCTCGGCATCGGGACCATGCTCACGGAAGCATCAATAGAAGGTGCCAGGAAACGGGGCGCCCGTGTCTGCAGGGCCAATATCGATCCCGATAACTTCAGGTCTCAAGGACTCGCCAGGAGCATGGGGTTCATGCTCGCCGCCAGGCTAGCCGAGTTCAGGCTGCCTTTGGCCGGAAGCGTCAAAGACGAAGGCTCGGGAAACGGGTCTTCATCCGAGCCCAATGACGGCCCCGTGGACGACCAGTCGGATCAAGACATCCAGGACATACGGGTCAGGACGGTTACGCCCGAAGAAGCCGGTCGAGTATTCGACGAAGCCTCCCCGCCCATCCGGTTCCTCGGCGGTGATTACATCTGGATATCCTCAACCAGGCCGAACTTCATCCACGCGGCGAGCATACACAGGTTACTGGTGGCGAACGACGCCCACGGCAAGGTGCTGGCGGGCGGGTTTATGACCGAACCCTACGTTGAAGACCACATACACGGCAGCTCCGAAAACGAATCGGATCACATCCAGGAAGACGGCAAGAGCTACCTATGCGCCGCGCTAGGTGCCCTGTTCGGGACGATGGAGGGCGCGGCAGCTCTCATCCGCCACGCATGGGACCTTCTTGTTTCCGAGGCAAAAGAGAAGAACATCACGCCGGGCGAGCTGTTCGTAGCTGTTGAGACCGAAAACCCCCTGGCAGAGGGGCTCCTCGAGCACTCTAGACAGGCCGGTCTGGGGCTGCAGCGCCACGGAGAAACCCACCTCTGGGAGCTGAGGTTGGCGGAGTAGAACCGACCGGCTAGAGCCAAGTAGACTGCGTACCGAACGGTGATCTCCGCAGTGGCAGATCGTATGCGATCGTCTGTCCGAGCGAGCAGGTCCGGTCGACCCATCTATCGACCCATCCAGGAGGATCCTTCGGTTTCGTCGTCCTGCTAAAGACCACCGACCGGTTTGATCTGACGATCCGGATTCTAGAATCGGTTTTGCCGTCGGATTCCTGCACATCGGCTGATCTCGCCGGCTCATCCTTGGATATCGGTCGATTTCACCGAACACATTCTCACACCCCGGCGGGTTTCGTCGACTTGTCTGCAGTCATTGGCGGATTGCACCGATCCATCCCCGATCATTGGCCGATCTCACCGTGTTATCAGCAACCATTGGCCGGTTTCACCGACCGATCCGGGATCAGTGACTGCTTTCGTCGACCTATCCACGATCATCGGCCGGTCTCATCAGCTGATCCGCAAGTCGATAGTCGGTTTCGTCGGACTATCCACGATCGATGACTGGTTTCACCGACCGATCCGTAGTCAGAGGCCGGTCTCACCGGCATGTTTCCAAGTATCGTCCGGTTTGACGGGCGTATCCGGCACGACCAGAGGATGTCGCCGGTCTACGTCCAAAGCTCGTCCGGTTTTTTCGGCCCATCCAAGGGGACCGGTCGGTTTGCTCCGGCTATGGGTAAGACTGGCGGATCCTTTCGGCCAGTACAAAAGACAACCGGCCACCGCCGCGGCAACGTAGCTGCGTGCGGTAACCGGGGTCTAACTGCCGGGGCCTAACGGCCGGGGTCGAAACGGCCGAGGTCTGGAAGACTATCTCGCTCGTCTATTTTTCGTCCATCGTCGCCAGCCGAGGCTCTTTGACGATCCTGCGACCTACGCGCCCTCGCCGGCAAACTCCCTGGTGAGCCGTTCCACCTCGTCGTCTTCGATCCTCTTGAAGAGCACCGGCGGTACTTCGAATGTCCGGCCGGGTCCAAGGGCCCTGAGGTTTCCAACATCGGCCATGCGGACCGACGCCTCTTCGGAAGTGAGCCCGAGCGCCTGAGCCACCCTCTCGGCCGTAAACGGTATGAAGGGCGACGAGGCCAGGGCGAAAGTCCTCACCAGGTTGACGCAGGCGCGGAGGACCATCGCCCCTTCTTCCCTATCTGTCTTCAGCAGATTCCACGGAGCCCTCTCGTCGATGTAGAGGTTGCCGAGTGACCACAATTTCTTGAGGGCCAGGACCGCCTTGCGGAACTCCATCTGCCGCAGGCACCTCCGGTACTCATCGAGCGCCTCGTTTACGTCGGCCTGGAGCTGCTCCTCCCTGGGGCCCCACTCTCCACCCTCGGGGATGACGCCCACGGGCTGGCCCGGCTTACCATCAAGAGAGCCTGTCCCGGCATCCGTTCTGGCTCCTGAACGGACGCCCGAGCCGCATGAACCGCCGGCCACAGGGAACCTCGAAGCCGTGAGCTTCAGCGTCCTGTTCACGAAGTTTCCGAAGTTCCCGGCCAGGTCCTTGTTTACGATGGTGGCGAACATCGGCCAGGTGAAGTCAGAATCATCCGATTCGGGAGCAACGGCCATCAAGAAGTAGCGCCAGTAATCAGCCGGGAAAATCTCCAGCGCCCTGTCCGTGAAGACCCCGCGCTTCTGGCTGGTGGAAAACTTGCCTCCGTGGTAGGTGAGCCAGCTGAAGCCTTTGATATATGAAGCCATCGTCCAGGGCTCTCGAGTCCCGAGTAGCATGGCCGGGAAAATCACAGTATGGAATGGCAGGTTGTCTTTGGCGAGGAACTGTACATAGTAGACGTCCTCGGCGTCAAACCACCATGACTTCCACTCGTCCTCCCTGCCGTTTGCCTTAGCCCATTCCCAGGTCGCACCGATGTACTCGATGGGCGCATCGAACCAGACGTAGAAAACCTTCCCCTCGAAGCCCTCCCTGGGAACCGGTATCCCCCACGTCAGATCCCTGGTTATGCACCTTGGCTTAAGCCCCTCGTTGAGCCACTTCTTGGCCACTCCGACCGTGAGTCTCGGCCAGTCGGTATGGCCGTCGACCCACTTCTCGATCTCCGGGGCCAGGAGGTCCAGCCTTATAAACAGATGCTTGGTCTCGCGCATCTCGAGATTCCTGCTGCCGGATATAGCGGAACGCGGCTCTATCAGGTCTTCGGGATCGAGGAGCGAGGCGCAGCCGTCGCACTGGTCTCCGCGGGCGGCGGGATACCCGCACTTAGAGCAGGTTCCTATCACGTACCTGTCGGGAAGGAAGCGCTCGTCGTCAAGGGAGTAGATCTGGCGGATTGTTCGCTCTTCGATGAACCCGTTCTCCTCGAGTTTCTTGTAGATGTGCTGGGTCAGCACCGCGTTTTCCTTGGACGAACTGCGCCCGAAGTGGTCGAAGGACAGCCCGAAGCGCGCATAGATATCCTTCTGTATCTCGTGCATCATGTCGCAATAGGCGCGCACATCCATCCCGGCTTCCATGGCGGATACTTCCGCCGGAGTCCCGTGCTCGTCGGTCGCGCAGATGTAAAGTACCTCTTCCCCTTCCATCCTGAGGAAACGAGCGTAGACGTCGGCGGGAAGCATGGAGCCGACCAGGTTGCCGAGGTGCTTCACTCCATTTACATAAGGCAACGCGCTGGTTATCAGGTAGCGTGGCACGGTAAACACTCCTTTCAAAGCCGGGTAGATCCGGTGCTTTTCTGCAATCGTAGGTTGCACAAAAACTCGTGTCAAGCGAGGTGTGAGAAGGCTCCAAACCCGATTCCCACAGGGAATTGACCAGGTGGAAAAGACGGTCGAGTTCCTGCTCTCCAGACCCGTCACAAGGTCATATGTGGTCACCCAGAAGCTCGCCGTCTACGTTATCTACGTCACGCTCTATATGGGCATCACGTGGTCGGCGAGCTATTTGGCGATGGTCCGGACAGGCGCCGAGCTCGACAGAGCCGCATTTTGGCTGCTCGGAGGCATGACTTACCTGGCCATCCTAGCCATGGCCTCTCTGGGCTTTCTCGCGTCGGTCTTGGTGAACCGCGGAAAGAGCGTGCAGTCTGGCGCCATCGGACTCGTACTGGTGCTCAACGCGCTCCAGGTTATATCGGACGTCTCTGACAAAGCTTCCTTCCTACGCTACTTCACGCCCTTCAAGTGGGCACTTGCAGCAGACATACTCCCTGTTGGGAGCGTTGACCCGGTCTACGTAGGGCTTGCCGCCCTGGTTATCCTTACGTCTAATGCAGGCGTATACAAGGTCTACTCGCAAAAAGACATTACCGCATGAGTCGAGGAGGACCTTGGTTGACAGAGAGAAACCGGGCTCCGGAATCGCCCCATGAGAAAGCAGGCAGAGGTCGAGGCTCCTCCGAGAGGGCAGAGACCGGACGGTGCCGGGAGGACAGCCGGAGACGCATACTGATGGCGGCCATCAGGGAGTTTGCCGAGAATGGGTACATCAGGGCGTCAACCAACGCTATCGTCCGCGACGCGGGGACCTCGAAAGGCCTGCTTTTTCACTACTTCAAGAGCAAGAAAGACTTGTACTTCGCCGCTCTGGAATACGCGGTGGAGTCCATGATCGACTACTTCATGCAGAACTTAGGTAACCTCCCGGCCGACCCGGTAGACCGGTTCGTCAGATGGGCACACCTGAAGCTTAAGGCCCTTATGGAACAACCGCTCATCTACAAGATGACGGTAGGCGGGATTACGGAAGCCCCGGAGGATATCCGCTCCGAAGCCAGATCCAGGCTGGACAAGATCGCCCAAGATGTTATGCCGGCATTCATGAGCGGGATAGACTTCTCGCGGCTCCGGCAAGGCGTAGACCCTCAGAAAGCATTGCGTTACATCCTCACCGTTTTCGGCTCCTTGAGCGACTCGTACCTGCAGGCCGCGCTGAGATCTCCCGACCAAGGTCTTTCCAGCTTGCCTCAAGCCATGGTAGAAATTGAAGAATACGCGGGTTTCCTAAAACACGGGCTATACCGGAAGGAGTAGCCTTAGAATAGGATCCTGACCGCAAGAAGTCTTGTACCGGGGAGGTCCTTCGAGTGGCAGACCGCGACACCGACACCACAGCGGCGCTGGAGGCAGAAGAAAAGCGGCTGAGAGAGGTCTTCAAGGAGATTGGAGACCAGATCGCCGAGACCGAGCGCGAAGTAGAGTGGAACAAGGCGGTGGTCAGGGGGACCCAAAGCCATATATCCGACGAGTACGGCTCTGTCCCCACGTCTTTCGCCCAGCTGGTCGACCTGGCGGGAGGTCTGGGCCGCTTGCGGCTCGCGGGAGTCATGTACAGGCGGAGCCTCCAAAGGCTTAAGCAGCTCAAGAGGCTTTCCGGCTCGGCGTACTTTGGGAGGATAGACTTCAAGGAAACCTCGAGGCAAGGCTCGACCGGCGGAGCAGAGGGGGATGGCACCGCATACCCGGTCTACATCGGGACTTCGTCTCTAACCGACCGCCTGACGGGCCGCCATCTCATATTTGACTGGCGCGCGCCCATCTCAAGCGTCTATTACGATTACGAGCTGGGAAAGGCAAAATACGAATCTCCGGCAGGCACGGTGTACGGAGAAGTCCTCTTGAAGCGGCACTTCAAAATCAAGGAAGACCGGATCCTCTTCATGTACGACAACGACCTCACCATCTTCGACGAGATCCTCATGGATACCCTGGGGAAAGCCACCGGCGACCGGATGAGGGCGATCGTGAACACCATCCAGAGGGAGCAGAACAGGGTCATCCGCCGCGAGGGGACCGGGCTCCTGCTGGTACAGGGATGCGCAGGCAGCGGCAAGACGTCCATCGCCCTGCACAGGGCGGCGTACCTGCTCTACAAGCACCGAGATACGATGAGGGCCCGGGACATCATCATGATCACGCCCAACCGGATCTTCGCGGACTACACGTCTCCCGTGCTCCCGGAGCTGGGCGAAGAACCCCTGGTACAGCTATCTTTCTCGGACCTCGCGAAAGACCTCTTGACGCCGGAACCGGCAGGCAGTTCGGCAGAACGTGACGATGCCTGGGAGGCCAAATCGCCCAAGGACTTGGACACCGGGGAATACCGGGACACGGAAGACTCCGGCGGGGAAGACGAGTCCGGCGACAAGAGCAGACCCACCGCCGGACGAGATGAAGGGCAGGCAAATGCCTTCCCCTACAAACTGGAAGACTTCGCGGATCAGCTGGAATACCTCCTGGACATGAGGGGCACGGAAGCAGCTAAGACCCGGGCCGCCGGCATCAGGCTCAAGTCCGGCGAAGCCTTCGCCCGCGTCCTGGAGGCGTACTCCCGCCGCATAACCTCTGGAGACCTCGGTTTTCCGGACCTCGTCTTCCGGGGCAAAGCGCTCGTCTCCCGGGAAGAAGTCCGGGAGCTGGTCTCCAGAGAATACGCTTACCTTCCTTTCCTTAAGCGCGTAGAAAGGGCCAAACGGAGGATGAAGTGGGTCCTCGACCAAGCCCAGACCCGGCGGTACCAAGAGCTCCGGAAAGAAATAGCGAGCGACCCCGAGAAGACTCACCTGCTCGAGAAGGACGTCAAAGACCTCGCCCGTGCCTGGGCAAGGCAGGAATTTGAGCCCCTCAGGAACCTGGTAAGCTCCTGGAAGCCGCTCGACCTGGTGGAGGCCTACAAGAGGCTCTACTCAGAGCCGGAACTGCTGCGCAGGCTGGTAGCCGAGGCAGAATACAGCACAGACCTGGTAGAGGAGATACGGGCATACACCCTGGAGTATCTGACTTCCGGTGTGATCCCCTATGAGGACCTCGGGCCTCTCCTCTACCTGAAGGGACTTCTGGAGGGGCTCCCGCAGGCCAGGCCCGTCCGCCACGTCATAGTCGACGAAGCCCAAGACTACGGGGCCATCCAGTTCAAGGTGCTCAAAATGGCGTTCCCGGCCGCTTCGTTCACGGTCCTAGGCGACCTCAACCAGGCCCTGAGCCCCGCGAGCCGGGCCAAGGGAGAAGGCAGCGGCTATGAAGGCGCGTTGGCCGGTCTCGAGGCCGGGAAGGACACAGAGATAGTCCAGCTTACCAAGAGCTACCGGTCAACGAAAGAGATCACCGAGTTCACCAAGGCAATACTGGATGAAGGCCTGCCTATAGAAGCCATCGAACGTCCCGGAGAGAAACCGGTCATCACAGAAGCCGGAGACCGGAAATCTTTGGCCAAGCTGGTCGCGGCCGACATCAGGAGACTTCAAGCGGAAGGCTTCGGGTCTATAGCCGTCATCTGCAAGACGGCGCGGGAAAGCTGGATAGCCCACGAAGACCTAAAGGAAGAACTGGCCCAAGACGGGTCTGGGGCAAGCAAGATACGGCTAGTGACAAAGTACCAGAGGAAGTTCGTCCGCGGCATCCTTGTCATCCCTTCGTACCTGTCCAAGGGGCTTGAATTCGAGGCGGTCATCGTCTACAACGCGGGCGAAGCATCCTATTCCCACCCCGAAGACCGCGAGGTGCTGTATACAGCCTGTTCGAGGGCGCTCCACAGGCTCCACCTGTGCTATACCGGGAGGCTCTCTCCCCTTCTTTCGAAAGTCGACCGGGGTTTGTACGAAGTGCGTCGCGGCGCGCAGGCATATTAGAATCCGTAGTGAGAACATGAATACCGGAGGGGATGAAGATGTCGCTTCTTTTCTCGCCCATCAAAGTCGGAAACCTCACGCTCCGGAACCGCATAGTGATGCCGCCCATGGCCACGGCCATAGAAGGCCCGGGAGGCTCCCGGGAGGACACCGGGCTACCCAGCGATGCCACGGTAGCCTACTACGCCGAGCGGGCCAAGAAAGACGTCGGCATGGTCATCGTCGAACACACCTACATCGCGAAGCAAGGCAAGGCCCACAAGGGACAGCTTGGACTAGATAGCGACGCCGCCATCCCGGCGTTCGAGCGGCTCGCCCAGGCGATAAGGACAAACGGGGCAGTAGCCGCGATCCAGCTCAACCACGTTGGATCCATCGGGAACCCGGACGTCACGGGCCACGAGGTAGTGGGGCCCTCGGATAAGCCCCACCCCAAATCGGAGAGGAAACCAAGGGGGCTGACCGCGGAGGAAATCCGGGAGATCCAGAGCCTCTTCGCAGCCGCAGCGAGACGGGCTAAGCTCGCCGGTTTCGACGCCGTTGAAGTCCACTCCGCCCATGGGTACCTGGGCAGCCAGTTCCTCTCCCCTATAACAAACACGCGGACCGATGAATACGGCGGGTCTCTCGAAAACCGGGCGAGATTCCTCCTCGAGACGGTATCTCGGGTAAAGGCAGAGGTAGGGAGCGATTTCCCCGTGTTCGTCAGGCTCGGCAGCGTTGACGGCATGGAAGGCGGATTTACTCCGGAAGAAGCCGCCCAGGTAGCCAGGATGCTTGAGGAGGCAGGCGTCGCGCTCGTCGACGTATCGGGCGGGTTTATGGGATCTCGCCCCGCCGGCGCTCCGCCCGGCTATTTCGTGCCGGCCGCGGCCACGATCAAGAAGGCCGTGAACGTCCCGGTCATGGTTACCGGCGGGATAACGGAGGCGGCCTTCGCGGAGAAGGTCCTCCAGGACGGGCACGCCGACCTCATCGGCATCGGCAGGGCGCTACTCAGAGATCCGAACTGGGTGATTAAGGCCAAAGAGTATTTCCAGACAAACTAAACCCATCAGGGAGCCTACCTGAGAACCGGTAAAGGAACCCGTAAAGGGCAGCTTCGGTTAGACTGCTCTCGAAGGGCCGGCTCGAACTCCGAGCCGGCCCCATGTCTTGCTCTAGGAGGCAGCCGGTTATTGGGGCCCGCCTCCCGAGACTTCACCAAGTGTCTACTTGTCGAAGTGGTGGAAAGGCGGCTTCATGTCTGGCGAAAGCGGGCTCACGTAGCGCCTCCCGCCCAGGCGCTTCCTGTGCTCTTCCTTGGCCTTCTCGAGGATGCCAGGGCTTGTCATGAGAACAAGCCCCGCCTGCACCAGTGTCTTCGCCGCCGCGATCATCCCCGCGTGCCCAATGTGCATGCCGCACTGGGCGGTATACTGCCACGAGTGTCCCGGCGTCCCTAAGGCGGTGCAGGCCGTGCTGAACTGGGCGGTCGGAACGCACCAGCTTACGTCACCCACGTCTGTCGATCCGCGGAGGTCCGACGGCATCGGAGGACGTCCGAGGACCGTGTCGTTCAGGAGTTTCCCTGCCAGTTTCTCCTTCATCTCGTCGGGCAGGGTCTCGTCTTTCATGTAGGATTCAGACTGGCCCGGCGGGAATGTCTTGGCGATCTCTTCCGCGAACCTCAGGTCTTCCTCGGTGAACTGGGGCGGGCCGGCCACTTCCATGGCCTGAGCCAGCACTTCTTCCAGCACCGTGTTGGGCAAGACCTCATATATGCCCTCCAGGAACTCGACCTCGTAAGTCGTGTCCGTCATGATCGCCGCGCCTTTGGCGCATTTCAGCACGCGCTCGTAGATCTCCTCGACCTGCTCACGTCTGGGGGCCCTGACGTAATACCAGACCGTGGCCTTGGCCGGTACCACGTTGGGCTGGAGACCTCCGTTAGTGATCACGTAGTGGATCCGGGCCTTCTCGATGATGTGCTCGCGGAGGAAGTTCACGCCCACGTTCATGAGCTCGACCGCGTCAAGGGCACTTCTCCCCAGGTGAGGCGCCCCCGCCGCATGGGAAGAGACGCCGTGGAAGGTTATGTTCATCGAGTTAACGGCCAGGGAGCTCCCGCCGCGGACGATGTTCATGGAGCCCGGATGCCAGGTCAGGCACGCATCCAGGTCGTCGAAGATGCCGTCCCGCGCCATGAAAGCCTTGCCGCTGAAGTTCTCCTCGGCGGGACATCCGAAATACTTGACCGTCCCAGGGAGACCCCGTTTGGAGAGCTCTTCCTTCAGGGCAATCGCCGCCGCCATGGCACCGACTCCCAGGAGGTTGTGGCCGCAGCCGTGGCCGGGCCCTCCTGGCACCAGTTCTTCCCTCACCGGCGAGACTTTCTGTGATACCCCGGGCAGGGCATCGTACTCGCCGAGGAACCCGATGACGGGCTTGCCCTGACCCCATGTGGCGACAAAAGCCGTGGGCATCCCGCCCGCACCGGAAGTTACCTCAAAGCCGTGGTCCCTAAGGTAATCCATCTGGATTTTGGATGATTTCTCTTCGTGGAGCCCGAGCTCGGCCCACTCCCAGATCTTGTCGCTCAGTTTGGTGAGCTCGTCCGCGTGTTTTTCGATCCAGGCAAATCCTTCTTTCGCCGAAACTGTCAAGATGCCGACCCCCGATCTCTTTGTGGTCTGTTGGTTCACGTTATTTGGGCTTCTCGCGGCCTCATAGCCGCACTAACAGCTTCGCCGGTGCATCTTGCATCCCTGCAGGAGCCAGGTCCCGGAGGGAACTCCTTTCGCGTCAAGTTTCTTTCGTGTCCAGAAGGTACTTCTTGGGGGACTGATGAAGAATCCTAAGACATTCCATTTGTCCCAAACAAGGAGGCTGCAGTAGATGGCAGAAAAACGGAGGCTTACGCCAGAGGACCTCTACAAGCTCGTGTTTGTCTCAGACCCGCAGATATCGCCCGACGGCACTAAGATAGCTTTCGTCAGGTCCCACATAGACGAAAAGACGAAAGAATACCGGTCCAATATCTGGGTAGTGCCCGTGGGCGGCGGCGAACCCAGGCAGTTTACATACGGCCCCAAGTCGGACACGACCCCCAGGTGGTCGCCAGACGGGACGAAGCTGGCCTTTGTTTCCGACCGGGGAAACGGCCGCCAGATCTACGTCATGTCCCTCTCGGGCGGCGAGGCCATGCAGGTCACAAAGATGCGCTACGGCGCGTCAAACCCCGTGTGGTCTCCCGACGGAAGGAAAATAGCGTTTACCGCGTCTATTGACCTTGAAGACAAACCCGAGGATTACGAAAAGCCCCTCGACGCCAAGCAAAGAGAGGAAATGGAGAAGAAGCGGAGAGAGGAGCCCACGCTTGTGACGAGGCTCCGCGTCAAGGCCGACGCGGCGATGGGGCTCATAAACGCGACCCGCAGGAACCACATTTTCGTGATCGACGTGGAAGGCAATAGCCCGGCCGTCCACCTCACCCCCGGTCCATGGGATAGCTCCAGCCCGGCATGGTCGCCCTGCGGCAAGTATATAGCCTTCTCGTCCAACAGGATGCCCGATCCCGACTACCAGCCCTGGTTTACGGACATATGGGTCGTGAGCGCCGAGGGCGGCGAGCCTCGCAAGCTCACTACGAGCGAAGGCCCCTGCGGCGAGCCCAGGTGGACCCACGACGGCAAGTTCATCATCTACGGAGGCCACAAGATGGAGCACGGTGGGCCAACCTTCTCGAGGCTGTGGAAGGTGCCCGTCGAGGGAGGCGAACCGGTCTGCCTCGACCCCGACTTTGACCAGTCCCTGGGAGATCACTGCGCCGGCGACAGCAAGATGGGCGGCGGAGAGAACGGGCCGACCATAAGCCCCTGCGGCAAGAAGGTATTCTTCCTATCTTCGACCCATGGACGCACGTCCCTCTACTCCCTATCCGTGGATGGCGGCATGCCCGAACTGGTCATCGGAGGCGACCGGGAGATCTTCGGGTTCACCATGGACGACGCGGGTAAGACGCTTGCGATGGTCGTAAGCACTCCGACTTCCCCGTGCGATATCTACGCCGTGAACCTCGAGACCAAGGAAGAGACGGTCCTCACCGGCTTCAACAAGAAGCTCCTCGACGAGGTCTATATAGTGGAGCCTGAGCTCGTCCCGTTCAAGGCCAGCGACGGGCTTCAGGAGTACGGCTGGATAATGAAACCGGTGGGCTTCAAAGAAGGCGTAAAATACCCGGTCATACTGCAGATCCACGGCGGTCCTCACTCCATGTACGGGTACGGCTTCTTCTTCGAGTTCCAGCTCCTTGTAAACCGCGGTTACGGTGTGATCTACACCAACCCGCGGGGAAGCGAAGGTTTCGGTCAGGAATTCGTGAAGGCGGTAAACGGCCATTACGGCGAGATGGACTACGACGACATCATGACCTGGACCGACGCGGCCATAAGGCACGCCGGGTGGATCGACGAGAAGAGGATCGGCGTGACCGGCGGGAGCTACGGCGGCTTCATGACCAACTGGATCGTCGGACACACCGACAGGTTCGTTGCAGCCGTCACCCAGCGCAGCATATCCAACTGGACGTCGTTCCACGGAGTCTCGGATATCGGCTATACCTTCATCGACCGCGAGCTCCTCATCGACGTCTTCAAGGATTTCGAGAAGGCGTGGAAGTTCTCGCCCATCGCCTATGTGGAAAACGTGAAGACCCCTCTCCTCATAATCCACTCGGAGCAGGATATGAGGTGCCCGATCGAACAGGGCGAGCAGTTCTACGTAGCACTGAAGAAACTAAAGAAAGAAGTGGAGATGGTACGGTTCCCCGGAGCGAACCACGAGCTTTCGAGGAGCGGCAAGCCGGTACTTAGGGTACACAGGCTGAACCACATCCTGAGGTGGTTCGACAAGTACATCTCCAAGAACCCCGAGGACTACGAGCCGGCTCTCGGCTGACGGAAAGGGGCCCGGCCACGGGGCGCGGGCCCCTCCAAGGTTTCACCCACGAGGACCGCAAAGACCAGGCTTAAGGAGGTTACCGGCTGTGTTAAGGACCAACGAAGATAGGCTGGTCATGATTTCAGTCCAGGGACAGATAACGTCCCCCGCGTGCCAGCCTCGCATTTGCTACGACGGGAAGGTCAGGGTCACCCCCGGGACGGGCGGCATCACATACAACGTGAAGGTCGGAGACCCGGCATTCGGCTGGGCCGGAGACCACGTAGAGCCCGGCGTAAGCACCAAGAACCCCGATGAGCGCGGGAATTCGGGGTACAATACCCTCGCCTGCGTGGGCAATACCGCGTACGTCGTGTCGGGAGACGCGAAAGGCGCTACGGGGACCGTAACCGGCAAACACGGCGGGATCGAGCACGTCCTCATCCACTTCGACCAGGAGACCCTTGAGAAGCTTCAAGTCGGGGACAAAATCCAGATCAAGGCCTTTGGCCAGGGACTCGAGCTCCTGGACTACCCCGACGTGAAAGTCATGAACACGGACCCGAAGCTGCTCCACAAGCTGGGCATCGTTGAAAAGGACGGCGTGCTTGAAGTACCCGTCGCCCACATCGTCCCTCCCGAGTTCATGGGCAGCGGCCTGGGAGCAAACTCCGCCGAGCGGGGCGACTACGACATCACGTCGATGGAATGGGAAAGGCTCCAGGAACTCGGCCTGGACAAGATAAGGCTCGGAGATATAGTGGCCATCGCCGATTCGTCGTCCTTCTACGGGCGCAGCTACCGGAGGGGTGCGGTTATCATCGGCATCGTGGTCCACTCCAACTCCTTCGTATCGGGCCACGGTCCGGGGGTTACCACTCTCATGACAGCCCTCAACCAGAAGATAAGGCCGGTAAAAGTGGAAAAGGCGAACATCGCCGAATACCTGGATCTGAGATAGCCGGGCAAACAACCTGGAGCCGCCTATAGGCTCAGTGTCTGAAGCTGGCCGGGTTATGCCGGGCAAACGGATTGCCCGGTCAAAGAACCCGGCCAGTTGAACAAAGTCAGTGTTAGAAAAAAGACAGGCTGGAAGGAGGCATGGATTATGGCGGAAACCAAACCCCTCGACCCCGAAACGTGGTTCCACACGAAGAGGGCCAAAGCGTGCGTAGAGGCGCTCAACAAAGTGGGGTTTACTGCCGTTTACGTACCTACCAGGGAAGAAGCCGTGAAGGCGGTGCTCGAACATATCCCCCAAGGGGCATCAGTCGGCATCGGCGGCTCTGTCACCGTCCGCGAGCTTGGCCTCCATGAGGCTCTCAAAGCCCGCGGGAATGTGGTATACGACCACTGGGACCAGTCCGTAAGCAGCGAGGAAAGGGCGCTAGCCCGCGACAGGCAGATCACGGCGGACGTATTCCTCTCGAGCACGAACGCGGTCACCATGAAGGGTACGCTCATCAACATCGACGGGACCGGGAACCGGGTCGCGTCGATGATTTTCGGACCTAAGGTCAGCATCGTGGTGTGCGGGTATAACAAGATAGTCGCCGATGTGGAAGAAGGACTGAGGCGCGTCCGCGAGTACGCGGCGCCCATAAACTACAAACGCCTCGGCCGCGAGTTTGACGAAAAAGCGACCGATATCGAGAAGGCAAAGGCCTATGCCATAACCACGATCCTCGAATCCAAGCCCGGCGGCAAGGAGAAGTTCGTGGTTGTGGTCGTGGGCGAAAAGCTGGGTTACTGAGAAACACCCAGTGTTACCTGACTCGCCCTTCCTTGGTATATATTAGGGTATATACTGGTCGGGGAAGGGCGAGTCACACTTACGGGGACGGAAGCGCGGGAGTCTCAAGGAGGCAGCGTGGGCTACACTCTCGGGAAACCCAAGAAAGTCTTGGACTTCGTTAGGGCTCGTATATCACCCGACGTATGAGTCTGGCGTAAAGCTCGGCCAGGTCTGTCCATACTCCCGGAGCAACCTGGTTCTACGTACCCTTTGCCGTGGCGGCCAATATCGCGGCGTTCACGGTCGCAACGAACATGGCGGGCAACACGATAAGGGGCAAGTCGCGCCCCGATAGCACGGAAACGGGGGCGGTGAAACCATGACGCGCCGCTTTGGCTCTTACGCGAGCCGTCTCTTGTTGATCGCGGCTCTCGTGCCATACCTTACGCTCGGAGTTTCGGCGGACAAAGCCTTCGCCGGATCTCCCCTGCAACACAGAGGTGTGGGGGCGATAAGTCTTGCGGTCGCCCTGGTTGCCACCGTGGTAGGGGTGCTAGCCTGGCGAAAAGCCACCGATAAGCGGCAGGGCGATCTAGAGCATCACGGGGAGCAACCTGGGCTCGAGGACTATTTCTTCTGGAGTCACCTTGCAGCGGTATGCCAGAAGCCGCACTCCGGCGCGTGCTGCATCCGCAAGGGCCCCGGAGAACCCGGGATCGGTATCCCAATTGGGCGCCACTGCTGAAATGTCTTCGCGCTGGGCTATGAACACTGCATATGCCCGATAGCCGGCGGAAACAGCCCGGGCGAGCTCTCTGACGTGTCTGGCTCCCCTAACCGTAGGTGCGTCCGGAAAAAGGCCCCTCCCTCCCACGCATAAGGTCACCGACTTGACCTCGACCAGAGCCGGTGGAATCCCGGGCCCCTCCAGGTAAAAATCGAAGCGGCTCTTGGGTTCTTTCCGCTTTCCGGCCTTTTTACCGAGATGCAAATCGGAGACGTCGAGATGAGCAGAAGACTCGCTCCGGCCAGACCCTTTTTCGAACTCTTTGCGTCCTGACGCGCCGGTTTCATCATCGTCTCGTCCGTGAACATCCAACGAGTACTCGGCACGAACGAACTCATACTCAGAAAGCTCCGGCACCGCCCGCGCCCTGAGGGCCTGGCCAAAGAGCCGGGTCGGGTAGCGGGTATCCACGGAAACCCAGGTTGTGGGGCATTCTTCGGGACCGGCGGAGCGGTCTTCTTCTTTGACCTCCTCCCCGTCCTCTTTGCAGGCAGATGACGCAGGCGCGGCGGCCAGCACCAGGTCAAACGATGTCTTCCGGGCCGGGCGGGATCGGGCCTCTTGCCCGCCACGAACTTTCTCCCGCTCGTCTCCTCCGCCGCCGCACACGATTCGGCCCGCCACGGGACGTACCATGACTCTGTTTCCGGGGAATATGAGTTCCTTTAGCCGCCCGGAATCGGCCACGTGGCAGAGAACTTCCCGGCCGTCCAGCATTACGACGGCGACAAAGCGGTTAAGGCGGCGGACGACCAAACCCTCCCGCAAACAGCTGAGCCTTATGCGCAAAGCCTCTTCTGTCACCATTCGCTCTTCTTTCATGGGTCGTTCTTCATCCTGATGGGCAGGTAAGGTCTCTTTACGCCTTCCCTGTCCAGGGCCTCTTTGATCCTCAGCCTGAGTTCCCTCTCAAGGGCGAACTGCTCAAGCGGTTTTGTGCGGGCCCAGACTGTGATGGTCACCCCGTAGGTATCCATGTCGCCTATGCCCAAAGGCCTGGGCCCATCGATGATATTGGGGTTCTCCTTGCGGATCTCGTCGCACACTTCCTGTATTATCGCCATAGCGCGGCGGACATCCTCGTCGTGGGCGATAGGGATCTTCACGAGGGCTCTGGATGCCCACGCGCTCGAGTTGGTCGTCTTGTCTATGAGGCCGTTGGGGATGGTATGGATATCGCCGGACCAGTCCCTGAGTTTTGTGGTCCTGAGGCCCACCTCGAGGACCACTCCCGAAAGCCCGGCGGCGGTTATGTAGTCGCCTACGTCGTACTGCCTTTCGTAGATGATGAAAAAGCCGGTTATAACGTCTTTCACGAGGCTCTGGGCCCCGAAACCGACGGCGAGGCCTACTATGGCGACCCCGCCCAGAAGGGCCCTTATGTCTATCCCCAGAAGCTGCAGCACGGTGAGGGCAGCGACGGTGGTGGCCACGTAACGGAGCGCGCTTTTCAGGAGACTGGCGAGGGTCCTCCCTCTCGATTCATCGAAATGAGGCCCTCCCATCCTTGGCCCACGGGCGAAAACCCGCTCTACCAGGGAGTCTCCTATCTTGACCAGGATGCCTGTCACGAAGACCACTAGCGCTATCCTCACGGCCGTCCCGGTCCAGGTAAGAAGCGTTGCGGCCTCAAGGGCCATGTCTCTCACTCCTTCAGTTTCGATCCTTCTCCATCAAAAGGCGTTTTCATTTCCGCGACTTGAAACTCTCTCACCAATGTACCATGCATCATGCAGCCGCGAGGAGGACTGAAGACGACCGCGTGTAGAAGACTAAGAGGACTACCTTTTCGGCCAGGCATGATAGCGGATGACGCGGCCTGGGCGATTCCAAGAGCGAAGGAGGCATCCTCGAGAGATGACAGGGCAGAAACCCGAGTGGCAGTATGTGGACGACCACTTCGAGGAATTCGTGTCTGAGCTCCGGGAAGCGGTGAGAAGGCCAAGCATAGCGGCTCAAAACGTCGGTATGGACGAGTGCGCCCGCTACTTCAAGGAGCTCATGGAGAAGCACGGCATAGAGGCGCGCATCATCCCGACCGGCGGGTACCCCGTCGTCTACGGCGAAGTGAAAGGCAAAGACCCCACGAAGACCGTGTTGTTCTACGACCACTACGACGTCCAGCCCCCGGATCCCCTCGATGAATGGGAGTCCGACCCCTTTGCCGGGGATATCCGGGACGGCAAGATGTTCGGGCGTGGCGTCTCCGACAACAAAGGTAACGCCTGCGCCAGGATCCAGGCCGTGGGCACCCTGCTCAAAGTGAGGGGTGAGCTCCCGGTAAACGTGAAGTTCCTGATAGAAGGCGAAGAGGAGATAGGGAGCCCTCACCTTTCCGAGTTCATCCGGGATAACAAAGACCTCTTGAAGGCAGATTTCGGCGTCTGGGAATCCGGCTACATGTCACCCGACGGGCGCCCGGGGATGTACCTTGGAGTAAAAGGCATACTCTACGTAGAGCTCGAGGCTCAGGGCGCTCCCAGGGATATGCACTCGGGCAGCGCAACCACCGTACCCAACCCGGCATGGAGGCTCGTATGGGCCCTTTCCACCATTAAGAACGATAAAGAGGAGATCCTCATCCCCGGCTTCTACGATGCAGTCCTGCCCCCTACCGAACGGGAGATGGAGCTCATCAAGGCCTCCATGGGGGAAAAAGAAGGGGCTCAGGACCCATCCCAGAGACGCCAGTACGGCATCCACTCTCCTCTGGCGGACCTTTCCCCTCTGGATCTGCGGGTTAGGTCTCTCTTCAGCCCGACCGCCAACATCTGCGGGTTCAGGAGCGGATACCTTGGAGAAGGCCAGAAGACCGTGCTCCCGGCGAAGGCCCTCGTCAAGATGGACTTCCGCCTCGTTCCCAACCAGGATCCGGAGGACATATACCGGAAGCTCCGCAAGCACCTGGACGAAAAAGGCTTCGACGATATAAAGACCCGCGTCATAACCATGGACTATCCCGTGAAGACGTCGGCGGACCATCCAGTGGTGAAAGCCGCCGAGGAGGCGGCCTTTGCCGTGTACGGAAAGCCCGCGTCCATCGCCCCGACCCAGGGCGGCTCCGGACCCATGCATCCCTTCAAGGAATACCTGAACCTGCCCATGGTCGCCTTCGGCGTCGGCTACTGGGCCTCCGGAAACCACGGGCCCAACGAGAACATAAGGCTTGAGGACTACCGGAAGGGCATAAAGATGGCTATGGAGTTCATGGACAGGTTGTGAGATAGCCGCGGAATAGGTCGCGCGATCTAACCGGGCCCGGGAGAGACTCCAGACGCTTTTCCCCGGGCCCGGGTGTTTGGTCAACCTCTTGGCACAAGCTCCCCTCTAAGTCGCCTCTGCCCCGGCCTCTCGCGACCCTCTCAAGTTCCTGGCCTCAGCCACGAGCATCCCGGCCAGTATGAGGACCGCCCCGGCCATCTCCCTCGGGAGGAGAACCTCACCGGCGAGGAGCCACGCGAAGACCGCCCCGAACACTGGCTCCGCCGAGAAGATGAGGGCCGTGTGGGTGGCGGATGTGTACCTCTGGACCGTAGACTGGACGAGGAACGCTAAGGCCGTCGTAACGATGGACGTAAACAGGATGGCAGGCCATGCGCTCGCGGGGATGAACAGCGGCGTTTCCGCTATGAGGGCCGCCACTCCCGAGGCGAGGGCGACTACCAAGAGCTGCACCGCCGTGTAAAGGACCGTGTCCCCGTATCCGGAGTAGTGGCTCACCAGAAGGATATGGGCGGAAAAACCCAGGGCGCACAAGAAGACGAGGAAGTCGCCTCGGGCAACCTGGAAGGGGAGGTTCAGCGACATAAGCGCGAGCCCTACTGCGGCAAGGATCACCCCTGCTAGGGTCGGCCTGTCCGGAGCTTCGCGGGCTAACGCCCTTGAGGCGATTGGGACGATCACAACGTAGAGCCCCGTGATGAAAGCAGCTTTTCCGGCGGCCACCGTCATGAGGCCGAGGGTCTGAGTGGCATAGGAGAAAAACAGGGCAAGCCCCGTGAGGATGCCTCCCAAGTAGAACTCCCGCGAAGCCTCGTACCAAGCATGGCCCGGAGGAAGCCTGTGTCCCTTAGAAGGGACCCCTGCCCTCGCTATGTGCCAGAAGAGGAGGATCACGCCCGCGATGAGGAATCTAACCGCCAGGTAGGTGAAAGGGCCCATGGTCTCGACGGTGTTCTTCACCACGACGAACGTGGTGCCCCAAGCCACCGTCACCAAGAGAAGTAGCAGGTCTGCAGAGAGTTGCGACATCTACCGTCCATCTCCCGTGTCCATCGTTCAAAGTGCCGGCCTAAGCCCGCGTCCGGTACGCCTAAGCCACTCGGGACTGCGGTCATTCTTCGTAGTAGAACACTCCGCGGTAGACCTCTTTGGCGGGTCCCGTCATCCAAACGTGCCCGTCGCTCTTCCACTCGATGACGAGCGTACCCCCGGGCAAGTTCACCCTTGTGGGCACGTCTTTGTCGGCAAAACCATTTAGGACCGCTGCGACCAGCACCGCGCACGCGCCCGTCCCGCACGCCAGAGTTATCCCTGAGCCTCTCTCCCACACCCTCATGTCGATCTCGTCGCGAGCCTTTACCGCAGCGAACTCGATATTGGCCCTGGCCGGGAAGAGGGGATGGCGTTCAAGCTTAGGTCCCCACTTCTCAAGCTCAACTTGCCACACATCATCTACAAAGATTACGAAGTGAGGATTGCCGGTGCACACGGCTGTGCCGTAGAACACCTGCCCTTCAACCTCGACCGGCTCGTTTATGGCGGGCACAGGCCCATCCAGCCTCGCGATGGGGACCTCGTGCCGCTCAAGGCGAGGGACGCCCATGTCTACAGATATGGATTCAACTTCGCCGTCCTTGAGGATAAGGTGCGGGCGGATGATCCCTGCCCGGGTCTCCACGGCGAACTCGGTCTTGTCGGTGAGCCCGTGGTCGTAGACGTACCTCGCAAAGGACCGCATCCCGTTCCCGCACATGTCTCCCTCTGAACCGTCTGCGTTGAATATGCGCATCCTGAAATCGCACCCCGGCACGTCCGACGGCTCTACGAGGATTATGCCGTCAGATCCCGCTCCGAAGTGCCTGTCGGCCATAACCCGGGAAAGATCCGACCAATCGTGTTCGGTCTTGTAGGCGAACCTGTCTATGAACAGGTACTCGTTTCCAAGGCCCTGGATCTTTGTGAAGGGAACTTCGACTCGTTTCTTCATCCTCGCGCCTCCCGGTTCACATATAACACTCATACTAGTATACCTGTAATGCCTGGATGCGGGCAGGCGGTTTCCACGCCGTGTGGGCTACGCTCAGGGACGCGCGAGAGGCCGGAGTCTCACTTAATCAGCTTGTAGTTCTTGAGGATGTCCACCAGCTCGTCGAACGGCCTGTATCCAGACGCGATGGCTAGGGGCTTGCCTCCGGCGTCGTGAAGGATCAGTGAGGGAACGCCGGTGATCCCGTACTTCACCGCTTCATACGGATATTTCTCCGCGTTCATCTTGGCGATGGTGATCTGTTTTCCGTAGGTCTCGCTGAGCCGCTCGAGCTCAGGTTCGATGGCGGCGCACCAAGGACAGACGCTCGTGTAAAACTCAAGCACCACGGGTTTCCCCTGGCCGAGGACCTCAGCCAGCTGGTCGGGAGATACGTCCAGAATTCCTTCTACTTGGTCGCCATTCGACAACCTGGCTTCCCAGAGGTACCAGAAAGCCACAACTGCCAGGAGCATGACAAGGCCCAGGGCTATGAGACGCCTTCCTGAAGTCACTCTAGAAAGAAGCTGCCAGTTCGACATCGTTTCCCCTCCTATACCCCTGAGCCCAGAGGTCTCTCACAGGTAGGGCCTCAAGATAACGTACAGCCCAAAGGCGATGACTACGGTCCCGCCTATCTTCCGCAAGGTGTCGACTGCTTTCTGGCCCCGGGTGCCGGCCAGCGCAGCCTGAAACCGGCTGGTCGCCATGCCCGAGGCCGCGACCAGGAGCGACTGGCCGGCGAAATACGAGAACAGGAGAAGCGCCCCGCGCGCCGGAGACCCGCTAACCGCCACGAGCGTCAGTATGGAGATTAGAGCCGGAGTGGAACAAGGCGATGCCGAGAGCCCGTAGAGGGCCCCCATGGCCAGTCCCGACAGCGCGCGCCGGAGGGCCTGAGAAGAACCCGCCACATTGTCCCCCGCATTTTGTCCAGCGGTTTCGGCGTTACCGGCACCGTCAGTGAGGGCTATAGGCACCGCGCAGGTCTTGGAGCCTCCAAACAGGCCCAAGTACGACGAGCCCGCCGCGAGGAACGCGATCCCGGCAGCCCAGCGGATCCACGGCGCCGAGAGTATGAGCGACCTGCCGAGCAAGGCGGCCACCATGCCCACGGACGTAAGGGCCAGGGCCATCCCGAGGAGGAAAAACACGAGCTCCCGGATCCGGGCGCCCTTCCCACCTTCTGGAGACGTGCCCGCCATATGCCCTATAACTAAAGGGATGGCCGCCAGCGCGCAGGGGCTCGCCGAAGCGAGCACGCCGGCTATCAAAGCGTATAGCGGTCCCAAGTACGGGCTGGAGAGGTCCATCCAAGTCATCCTCCCGTCTTCTCGCGCCGGACCCTGACATCCCGGCGCCCGGCCCTATCACGGTCCGTCTGAAAGACCGGTCTTAGATCCCACCTGGAAATTGGTTATGAGAATTTTATCATCCTCCGAGTCCAAGTATGGCCCCGAACCAGCAAAATGCAGGATTGGACATCAGGACGACTGATCTATCCGCCCACCCCGGCTTCATCATGAAGCGAGCACCCCTCTCCAGGAATATCCCGGGCGGAAATAGAATGGCGTCTTGACGCAGCATGAGGACTAGCAGTGTAATTAGTTCCAGATGGAACAAACGGTTCCACGTGGTTTTCCGCGAGCTCGCCCCTCGGTGAGCGGGTTTCTCAGTAGAGGCCGGAAAAGCACCGGAACCACGGAGACTGGAGGTCAGCGTGGCGATGGGAAAGATTAGAGTCTGCGTAGTCGGCTACGGAAATGTAGGGAGAGAAGCCATCGAGTGCATTCGCCAGGCCCCCGATATGGAACTGGCAGGAGTCGTAAGGAGGAGACCCGAGAACCCCGGACTGGACTGCCCTGTTGTCGCCTCTGTCGATGAACTGGGCAAGGTCGATGTCGCGGTCCTCACCGCGCCGTCCCGCCAGATCCCGGAGATAGCCCCCGAGTACCTCAAGAAGGGGATCAATACGGTAGACAGCTTCGACATCCACGGGGATCCCCTCATGGCCCTGCGGAGGGACCTAGGCAAGTGCGCCAAAGAACACGGCAGCGTCGCAGTGATCGCCGCAGGATGGGATCCGGGCACTGACTCCGTGGTACGGGCGCTGTTCCAGGCCATGGCTCCCAGGGGGCTCACCTACACGAACTTCGGCCCCGGCATGAGCATGGGTCACACGGTTGCCGTGAAGGCGATCCCAGGTGTAAAGAACGCCCTCTCCATGACGCTCCCCGCCGGATTCGGGACCCACAAGCGCGACGTCTATGTGGAGATCGAGGAAGGGGCCGACTTCGAGAAGATCGCGGAAGCGATCAAGAAAGACCCCTATTTCGTCAAAGATGAGACCAGGGTCACCAAGGTCGACAACGTCATGGCCCTCGAGGCCATGGGGCACGGAGTGCTCCTCCAGAGGTTCGGCGCGGCGGGAACTGCCGAGAACCAGGTATTGGAGCTCAAGATGAGGCTCACAAACCCCTCTGCGACCGCCCAGATAATGGTGGCCGCGGCCAGAGCCTCTGTGAGGCTGGCTCCGGGTTGCTACACCCTGCCCGAGGTGCCTCCGGTGGCCCTCCTCGCGGGAGACACGGAGGAGCTGCTCAAGCACCTGGTATAGCCGGGATTGGACAAGCGCCGGCGGAGCCGGCTTACATGGTACGGACCTGTCCCCGGGACAGGTCCGTACGTCTTGGATAGCCATTGGATGTACCGTCCGGTTCTCAGGGCGACCGGTTACTCCGGGAAGCGCACCACCTTACCCGGGTTGAGTATCCCTGCAGGGTCAAAGACAGACTTCAGCCTTGCCATGAGGGCGATCTCCACGTCCGAGAGGCTCTTCTCCATGTAGGGGCGTTTCGCGACGCCGATCCCGTGCTCTCCCGAGACCATGCCGCCAAGCTCCCTGCCCCGTTCATAGAGGAGATCCATGGCCCTGGCCAGCTTCTCCTCCCATTCGTCCTCGGGCATGGAGTCGCGGATCACGTAGATGTGGAGGTTCCCATCGCCGGCGTGGCCGAAGCTCTCTATGCGGACACCGACCTTCTCGGCCACTTCTTTGGAGTATTCAACGAGGTCAGCGATGCGGTCCCGCGGCACGACCACGTCGCACTCGTCCACTTCGCCGCCGGACTTGATGGCCGCGAGAAAAGCTCCTCTCGCGTCCCACACCGCAGACTGGCGCTCGGGAGTGTCGGCTATGAGTACGTCCTCGGCGCCGGCCTCCAGACAGGCATTTCCCACGTGCTCCATGGCCGAGGTAACCTCTTCCCTCGAGTTGCCGTCCAGCCTTATGAGGAGATAGGCAGGGGCAGATCTGTGGGGGAACTTCTTCCCAAGGTAGTTTTCGGCGGCGAATATGACTCCCTGCTCGGCGAACTCGATGGACTGGGGCAGTATCCCCGTCCCCATCACCTTGGGAACCGCGCGGATGGCGTCTCTCAGGGAACCAAAGGGCACGAGCAGGCTGATGGTGTGCTTGGGCAGGGGAAGCAACTTGAGGACCGCTCTGGTCACAACCCCAAGCGTCCCCTCGCTCCCTATAAAGGCGTTCATCAGGCTGTAGCCGGTGCTGTTTTTGGCGTGTTTGCCCCCGAGGTCTAGGATCTCGCCCGTAGATAGCACCACCTGTAGCCCCCGGATGTTATCCCTGGTCACGCCGTACTTTATGGCTCGCATGCCGCCTGCGTTGGTGGCTATGTTGCCCCCGATGGTGGCCGTCTTCTCTCCCGGGTCAGGGGCGTACAAGAAGCCCCTCGCTTCCACCGCCTGGTGGATGGTAGTGAGGAGCACTCCCGCCTCGACCGTGGCGGTGAAATTGACCTCGTCGATCTCGAGGATGCGGTTCATCTTGGTGGTGCAGAGGACAATTCCGCCCGCGGTCGGGACTGCTCCGCCGCATAGCCCGGTGCCCGATCCCCTGGTGGTGACGGGTATCCGCCTAGCCGAGGCATGCTTCAGGATCGCCGAGACCTCTTCCGCGGTCTCGGGAAGCACCACCACGTCGGGGTATCCTTTAACCCAGGGCATCTCGTCCCTGGCGTAATCGTCCATCAAGGGGCCTGAGGATATGACATCCTTCTCCCCGCAGATATCCTCAAGAAAGCGGATATCGTCTTCATTAGGCGCAGTGAATCTCCGGTCCATATGTCTCACATCTCCCGTATTCCCACTCTCGAAGCCTGCGTCTCATCCCGCTCTATCCTTCCGTCAGGGCCAACACAGAGAGCGGCACTTAGAGCACTTTGAGGAGCTCGGGCACGATCTCGTAGATATCCCCGACGATCCCGTAGTTCGCGAACTCGAAGATGGGCGCGGTCCTGTCGCTATTTATGGCGATCACCGTGCCGCCCGTTATCCCGGCCACATGCTGGATGGCGCCTGAAATTCCCAGGGCGATGTACAGGTCAGGGCGTACCGTCCTCCCGCTCTGCCCCACCTGCTTGGATGGGGGTATCCAGCCCTTTTCCACGAGCGGCCTTGACCCTCCCAGCATGCCACCGAGCCGCTCGGCGAGGACCTCAAACATCTCGAGATCCTTCTCCGATTTCACGCCCCTGCCGACGGCCACTATGACCTTGGCTTCCGAGATCGATTCCGCCTTAGGGACCCTCTCCTCAGATCGCACCGCGACCGCCTTCAGGTGCCTCGCTAGGCTCGCCAGGGCGGCGGGCTCCGTTATCTCCCGCCTAAACAGGCGGCCCGCGCCCGGACGCTCGGCGCGCTCCGCCCGTGGCATAACCTTGTACCTTACGGTCGCCATCTGGGGTCTCGCGTCCTTGGTGAGGATCGTGGCCATAATGTTCCCGCCAAAGGCGGGTCTCGTCTGGACCAGATCGCCGTTTGGTCTAATATCCAGCACCGTGCAGTCGGCTGTGAGCCCCGTCCTGAACCTCACGGCGATCCTCGGGGCAAGGCTGCGACCCACGGGTGTCGCGCCCATGAGGACTACGCTGGGTTTTTCGGCGACGATGGCGTCGTGGAAGAACGCGGCGTAGACGCCGGCCACGTAGTGCCTGAGTTCCGGGCGGTCGTAGACGAGCACCCGGTCGACGGGGTAGTACAGGAGCTCCTTTGCAGGTTCCGTGACGCCGCTCCCCAGGACTACACAGGTTACTTCCTGACCGGTCTTATCCGCCAGCTCCCTGGCTTTGCCGATGAGTTCGTAAGTGACCGGGTCGAACTCTCCATCCGGCGTGTCTGGCGTAGCCGGATGGTGGAACTCCGCGAAGACCATGATTCCGGACCAACCGGCCCAATCTCTTTCGCGCTCCCTCATCTCACGGCCACCTCCCTCAGCACGGCTGCGAGCCTCGCGGCCAGCTCCCGGGGCTCCCCTTCCCAGATCTCCCGGACCACGGTCCGTTCGGGCGGGAAGATCCTTTCCACCCTTGTCGCCGAACCCGCGAGACCGTAGTAGGTTTCAGAGGAAGCCGGCATGTCTCCGGCGCGCATTATCTCGACAGGCCTGTCGGATACGGCCTTTCTGAGCCTAAAAGAGGGAAGCCGTGGCTGGTTTGTGTCCTTCGTGACGGTTATGAGGGCAGGTAGCGAGACTTCCTGGGTAACCAGCACGTCTCCCAGGTCTGCGGTCACCTTGATCTTGGCGCTCCCATCGCCGCCCACAGGCAGACCCGTCTCTTCGCCGGAGACGCTCCCATAACAGGCGTGTAGACCGCTCGAACCGTGTATCTCCTTCACGTAGGACACGTGGGGGATATCCAGGAATTCGGCGACTCCGGGGCCCACCTGGGCCGTATCCCCGTCGGTGCTCTGCATCCCGGCTATGATGAGGTCAAACTCCATTGTCTTCAAGGCCTGGCTTAGGGTAAACGCCGTGGCAAGAGTATCCGCCCCGGCGAAGGCCCTGTCTGTAAGCAGGATGCCTCGATCTGCCCCCATTGAGTAGGCCTCGCGGATGACCGCTTCGGCCTGAGGCGGGCCCATGCTCAGGACGGTAACCGTCCCTCCTAACCTCTCTTTGAGCGCGAGGGCCGCTTCCAGGGCGTGGAGGTCGTAAGGATTGGTCTTGGCCGGCACTCCTTCCCTCCTCAGGGTGCCGCTCTTCGGGTCGACTCCCACCGTCGACGTTCCCGGCACTTGCTTCATCAGGACGACTATGTTCACTGGGACAATCCTCCCCTTGCGGCAGTAACCTCAAAGGTATTACTTATGGGAGGGCACGAATCCTTTAGCATTTCGTAGATCCTGAAAAGAGAAGATCCTGAACGGAAGTGATCTGGTGCTCGGTTATATCCGGAAACGGCTCGTGAGGTCCGTCCTCTCCAAGGAAGACTTCGAGGAAGTCTACCGGCTTCTGGACGTGCCCCCTTTGGAGTCGGACTGCGGTGAGCTCTGCGGGCGGAAGTGCTGCCAGGAGTACGAGCCGGGCGTAGGCATGTACCTCCTCCCAGGAGAGGAATCGATGTTCACGGGGCGAGAGCCCTGGCTCAGGTGGAGCTACAAGCTCGCCAGGCATCACGATTTCCCCGGCTCGTGGAAAGGCCTCGTGGCGTTCGTCATGTGCCGGGGGACTTGTCCCAGGGAAAAGAGGCCAATCCAGTGCCGCACTTTTCCCCTCATGCCGTACCTTAGCCCGGAAGGTGAGCTGGCGGTCAGGCTGGATACGCTGGCGGGAAGCCTCATCTGCCCACTGGTGACGGGACCGGACCGGCATCCCCTCAGGAGCGAGTTTGTCGAGAACGTCCTCAAAGCGTGGAGAATCCTCACGAGGGATCCCCTCATCAGGGATGATGTGTTTCAGCAGTCCAGGAAGCTGGACGAAGACGAAAACTCTCCGTGGAGAGGCCTTTTTACTTAGGTGGACGTTGCGTGGCCCCATGTCAAATGCTAGAGTAGACAGCCGGAGAGGATCTTCGGGGCAAGGTGAGCGGCCGGATACGGCCGCAATTCCTGACCGGCGGTCAAAGCCCGCGACTCGCGTAGGCGCCAACCGGCAGGCCGCTTGACGGCGCGTGCGCGACTGACCCGGTGGAATTCCGGGGCCGACGGTATAGTCCGGATGAGAGAAGATCGGACCGTGTCGATGGAAGATCTCCCCGGGGGTCCCCCTCTGAAGATCCTGCGAGGGGGAATCTAAGTGAACCGCAAGTACGTTCCACTAGTCTTAACTGCCATCCTAGCAGCAATGTCTTTCGTGTTTGAGCTTCTCCTGGCTTTCTCCTACCCGCCCGCGCCCTTCCTGAAACTTGCGCCGGGAGACGTGCCCACGCTCGTCGCGGCGGTCACCATGGGACCGGTGGCGGGCGCGGTATGCGCCCTGGTCAACTCGGTGCTCTACGCGGCGGTCACCGGTGAAGGAGGGCCGTGGGGCATCCTCATGCACTTCATCGCGTCGGGCGGCATGGCCGCGGTGGTAGGGTTCCTGGCCAGGAAAAGCCATAGCCTCCACCTACCCATGCTGGCCGGCGTTCTAACGAGAGTGGCCCTCATGGTCCCCTTCAACCTCATCGTGACGCCCATCTACCTGGGCGTCCCGAGGCAGACGGTCCTCTCGATGATAGTGCCGGTGATCGTGCCGTTCAACGTAGCCCACGCAGGGCTCAACACAGCAGTCACCTATGTGGTCATGAGGGCGCTGCCGGAGAAGGTCGCGGTAGCGGTAAGAGGCCGGGACATCTTGTAAAGGTAAAGTCAAACAGAGGAACAACCTCCCCGGACACAGAATCACGCTTGGAGTGGACCGGGGAGGTGTGTTTCATGAGGCTAAGGACCGGCCTCGAGATAATGCTTGAGGAAGGTCTCTACAAAGAGAAAGCGATCGGCCTGATAACCAACCACACAGGCCTTACTCGGGATCTCACCCAGAACTACGAAGTCATGCTCCAAGAGGGTTACCGGATAGGGGCCCTCTTCTCTCCCGAGCACGGTATCAGGGGGAGCGCCGCCGAGGGCGCCAAGGTAGGGGACGAAGTCGAACCGAGGACCGGGATACCGGTTTACAGCCTCTACGGGGAAAGCAGAGTCCCTCCGGCAGAAGTCCTCGAGAGGCTCGATGTCCTCATGTTCGACATCCAGGATATCGGCGCGCGCTACTACACGTATCCTTCGACGATGCTCAGGGCGATGGAAGCTGCGGCCGATGCCGGCATCCCCTTCGTTGTGCTCGACCGCCCGAACCCCATAGGCGGAGCGGCGGTGGAAGGAAACGTCCCGTCCCCTCAAGACTTATCCTTCGTGTGCTACGCCCCGGTCGCCATAAGGCACGGCATGACCATCGGGGAAATCGCCCTTATGGAGGCAGACAGGCTGGGGCTCCCCGAGCCTCAAGTCGTGAAGGCAGAAGGATGGCGGCGGGATATGTTTTACGACGATACCGGGATAGGCCCGTGGGTGCCGCCTTCGCCCGCGGCGTCCACCCTCGACATGGCTCTCCTCTATCCCGGCACTTGCCTCCTGGAAGGGACGAACTTATCGGAAGGCCGCGGGACTTCCAGCCCCTTCGAGGTCGTGGGGGCTCCCTACATAGACCCTTACCCGCTGACTGAAGCCCTCGGGAAGGCGGGCCTTCCCGGAGTCCTCATCCGTCCCACGTATTTCACCCCGTGGCACTGGAAGCACGTGGGCAAGCCGTGCGGCGGCGTCCAGTTTCACGTCGTGGACAAGAGGGCCGTGCGCCCTGTTGAGTTGGGTATAAGGCTCCTTTTCACCGTGCGCGACCTCTTCCCCGGCTTCGCCCTCAGGGAGCATTTCCCCGAAGGGGGACAAGATGTGACCGGCGAGCAGCGCTCCGTGCACGCGGAACCGGACGAAGCTTCGGCAGGCGGGAGCGGACGGAAAGACTACATAGACCTCTTGGCGGGCGGATCTGAACTCAAGGAAGCCCTGATGACCCAGGATTCACCCGATGGACTCATCGAAAAATGGCGCGAGGAGGCGTCTCAGTTTGAGCGACAGCGAAAAGCCTACCTCCTGTACCGGTGAGGGGCCCTCCCTTTCGGACGAAGAAAAACCCCGCCTCTTCCTGGGCGTCGACGGCGGCGGGACCAGCACTGAAGCGTGCGTGATGGACGGCGCAGGGAACATCCTCGGCACGGGCCGGGGAGGCCCGGCCAACATAAACTACGTCTCCGAGTCCGTCCTGAGGGATTCCATACGGACGGCGGTAAGCGAAAGCCTGAAGATGAGCGGCGCGACGCTCACCGATATCGCCGGGGCCTGCCTTGCCCTGGCAGGCGCCGGGGACGACAACCCGAGGCGGATACGCCAAGCGGTGTCCTCATTCTTCGGCAGCTGTCCGTTCACCGTGGTCGAAGATACCCACTCGGCCTTGGCGGCCGCCCACGGCGAAGGAGACGGGATAGTCGTCATAGCCGGGACAGGCTCCAACTGCCTGGGCGTAAGAAGCGGCAGGTATGTATCGGCAGGAGGGTACGGAGCCCTCCTCGGCGACGAGGGAAGCGCCTACAGCATCGCCCTCAGGGGTCTCAGGAAGGTGATGCGGGCGTTTGACGGAAGAGAAGCTCCCACTCCCCTCGTGGAGGAGCTCCTCGCCGCGGCAGGCGCCTCCAAGCCCCGGGACCTCATACACATCACCCTGGCCATGGACAGGACCGCCATCGCGGCCCTCTCCCAGGTGGTATTCAGGGCGGCGGACGAGCGCTCGGAGGAGGGAGCCCTGGAGATCCTGAGGGCCGAAGCGGGGATGCTCGTGGAGCTCATCTGCGCCGTAGCAAGGAGCCTGGACTTCAAGGCACCTGGCGTGGGGGCCCGAGGCGGGTGTTTCAGGAGCAAGTCCTACCTTACGGCCCTGGAGGAAGCACTCAAGAAAGCCATGCCCGGAGCCAGGCTCTTCCACTCCACGACTCCGGCTTCCCATGGAGCGGCGATCTTGGCAAAGGCGCATTTCGCTGGGAACCCCCGGGAGCCCGCTCGATAGCGTCCGGGGGGACGCAAGAAAGACTTAGGACCGGTGCCAAATCCTTAAGAGATCGAAAAGGACGAGAAGGACGGGAAGGACATGACCAAACAGATCCCCAAGACCGAACGGATAAACCCTGTCACCAAAGACATAGACACCTGGCCTGCCGAGAGAATCGTATCGGTCATAAACGCTGAGGACCACAGGGTTGCCCCCGCGGTGGCGGCCGAAGTCCCCAAGATAGCCAAGGCGGCCGAATGGATGGCCGAAACCATCCTCCTTGGGGGCCGGGTGTTCTACGTGGGCGCAGGCACCAGCGGCAGGATAGGCGTGCTGGACGCGGCGGAACTGGAACCCACGTACGGCTCCCTCGGGAGGAACGTGATAGCCATCATGCCCGGAGGAGAGAAAGCCATGTACAAGGCGTCGGAAGGCTCCGAGGACGACCAGGAAGACGGTGCCCGGGAGATCCGCGAAAGGAAAGTGGGCCCATCCGACATGGTGGTGGGGATCGCCTCTTCAGGACGGACGCCTTTCGTGGCAGGAGCATTGGCTGAGGCACGGAACCAGAAGGCAAGGACCGTAGCCATCGTCGGCGATACGTCCGGACCGGTGGCGAAAGAGGCGGACCTGGTCATCGCCCCGCAGGTCGGTCCCGAAGTGGTCGCCGGTTCCACCAGGATGAAAAACGGCACTGCTCAGAAACTTGTGCTCAACACCATATCCACGGCCGCCATGATCATAGCCGGCCGCACCTACTCCAACCTCATGGCCGGCACGTCGCCGAGGAACACAAAGCTGGCGGGCAGGGCGCTCCGCATCCTCACCGAGGCCACCGGGAGGCCCGTGGAAGACGTAGAAAGGGCTTTCTCCGAAGCCCAAGGTGATATCGCCGTAGCTCTCATCTCCCTCGCCTCGGGAGCCACGGCGGAGCAGGCGGCGTCGGTGCTCAAGGAATGCGGAGGGGCCATCCGGAAAGCGGTCCTAGTGGCTAAGGAGCGGTACGGAGACGGGACTCTCATCTCCCCCGCCCCGGCAGAAAAGGCGGCCCGGGAAGGCGAGGGCCCGGCCCAAGCTGGAGAGAGCCTGTCTGCTTCAACCGGAGCCCCTGGAGTCCCGTGGGGCATGCCGCCTGCAGCCGGCCTAACCGCCCGGATACCCGACCTCCCCGTGGGCGAAGCCTTAGATGCAGGCCTGGATCCGGTCCAGGTGGAGCGCGCCTTCCAGGTAGTGGCCAGGGCCGTCGGTGACGGCGAAGGACCCATCCCCGGGGCGGTGGCGGCCATCGTCCACAAGGGGATCATGCTCCACCCCCGCGCCTTCGGCTGGGCCGTGCGGACGCCGGAGCGTATACCGGCGACTCCCAATACCATTTTCGATATGGCTTCGCTTACGAAGGTGACCGCGGCTCTTCCGGCGGTCCTGAGGCTCCTTGAACGGGGCGAATTCCGCCTGGACGATCCCCTTGCCCTGTTCATCCCCGAGTTCGGACAGGGCGGGAAAGAACCCATAACCATCCGCCAGATCCTCACGCATACGTCCGGCCTCCCGGCGCACATAAAGTTCTATGAGCAGGGGCTCATGGGGCGCGAGATCATAGACGCCATCTGCTCCTTGGTTCTCACGGAAGACCAGGTGCCCGGCGAAAAGGTGGTCTACAGCGATCTGGGCTTCATAATGCTGACAGAACTCGTGCGGCGGATAACAGGATCGACCCTCGACGAGTTCGCGGCCCGGGAAGTGTTCATCCCGCTGGGTATGAAGGACGCGTGCTTCAGGCCGGATCCGGCCCTGAAGTACAGGATCGCCGCAACGGAATACAGGCCCGACCTGGGCCGGGTCATGTGGGGCGAGGTCCACGACGAGAACGCCCACGCTTTGGGCGGCGTATCCGGACACGCGGGCCTTTTCGGCACCGTCTACGACATGGCCAGGTACGCCCTGATGTGGCTGGGCGGCGGCGAGTTCGGGGGAGTAAGGATCCTCTGCGAGGCCACCGTCAAGGCGGCCACGCGAGAAGAGACTTCGGCGGGAGAAAGGCGCGGCCTCGGGTGGCAGCTGAGATCGAGGACGTACTCCTCGGGCGGCGACCTCATGTCGGACCGGGCCTACGGGCACACGGGTTTCACGGGGACCAGCCTCTGGTGCGACCCGGAGACGGACACGGCGGCCATCCTGCTCACCAACCGCGTGCATGCGGGGCGCGATGGGAACGCCCACATACGCCTGAGGGCGCAGTTCGCCAACGCGGTCGCGGCGGCGGTAAGGAAGTAGGCGAAGGCATAAGAAGGGACGATGTAAGCCCGGCCCGGATGTACATCCATCCGCGGCCGGGAAAAGCCCACGACCAATCAGGCGAAAGGCAGGCGATGGCAATGGCCAAATGGTCGGAAGGACAGGCGTTTGAGTGGCCGGATGTAAAGGCTCTCTCTCTGGAAGACAAGGTAGGACAAGTCCTGATGGTGGGATTTCCGGGGAAAGACCCGGAAGGGGCGAAAGAAGCCGTCTGCGACCTCAAAGTAGGCGGCATCATCTACTTCGCCAGGAACACGGGGACTGTCTCGGAAACCGCCGCGCTCTCCTCTGCTCTCCAGGATATGGCGGAAGCCGCAGGAAACCTACCCCTGCTCATCTCGGTCGACCAGGAAGGTGGCCCGGTGGTCCGGCTGGATAAAGGTCTCCCGCTCATGCCGGGAGCGATGGCCTTGGGGGCGACCGGCGACGCGGAGTTGGCGTACAAGACGGCCAGGGCCGTCGGGACCCAGATGAGGGCGGCAGGCATCAACATGGACCTGGCGCCGGTCCTGGACGTTAACGATAACCCCGACAACCCGGTCATCGGCGTCCGGTCCTTCGGCAGCGACCCGGCCCTCGTCGAAACCCTCGGGGCAGCGTCGGTGCAGGGATTCTTGTCTTCGGGGATAGCCCCTGTGGGCAAGCACTTCCCCGGCCACGGGAACACATCGGTCGACTCCCACCTGGACCTTCCGGTGCTCCCCCATCCCTTGGAGCGCCTGGCCCAGGTGGAACTCAGGCCCTTTAGGGCAGCCATCATGAAGGGCCTCCCGGCCATAATGACGGCCCACATCGTCTTCAAGGCGGTCGACCCGGATCTTCCGGCGACTCTGTCTGCGCCCGTTTTGCAGAGGCTCCTCCGGCGAGACCTGGGCTTCCAGGGCCTCATTATGACCGACTGCATGGAGATGAACGCGATATCCAATTACTTCGGGACTGCCAGGGGGGCGGTCATGGCCCTCAAGGCCGGGGCCGACATGGTTCTCATATCCCATACCCGCGAGCTGCAGCGAGAAGCCTATCGCCTGATAGTCGAGGCTGTAAGAAGCGGCGAGATACCTCTATCCCGGCTGGACGAAGCCGTCTGGCGCGTGCTGACGCTCAAGAAGGCCCTGAGGATCCCGAACCCCCTACCCCCCGAAGAGGCCGATACCGAGGAGCTCCGGGAGCTGTCGGCAGAAGCCCACCTGAGGTCGGTAACCGTGCTCAAGGGCGAAGGGTTGCCGCTCCGCAAGGATCCCGGATCCCGCGTCGTCATCGCCTCGCCGTATGAAGAGACGGAACTGGCGGAAGCCCTAAAGGGCACGGGCATGCAGGTTGCACGGGTGGTATACGGGTCTTCCGGACCTGCCTTGATGGTAGAGGAGTACGGAAGCGAGCCCGGCGAGAAGGCACGGGGCGGAGTCTCTGGAGATGCCCTGGCCGAGATGGACCCCGCTAGGGCAGACGCGGTCATAGTACTCACCAGGAGCGCGTGGAAGAACGAGGAGCAGGCGTCGTTTGTGAGGTCCGTCCTCCAGAAGAGGCCAGACGCGGTACTGGTGGCCACCGGAGACCCTTACGACGTCCGCGTCTTCCGGGAGGCCAGGACATTCCTGTGCACCTACAGCCACCGGCGCGAAGCCCTGCGGGCCCTCGCCGCCATCCTGACCGGCAGGTACGAAGCCCAGGGCAAGCTCCCCGTTATACTCTAGCGTCGCAAGACGGCACGGAGGCAGCAAGCGGCCATGTTTGGAACAGCTATGGACGGAAACACGGCGATGGGGATGGAAAGGCTGCTTGAGGTCGCGGGCAAGACTGAGCCCCGCCTCCTCGTAGGCCTCATGTCAGGCACATCGGCAGACGGCGTGGACGCGGTCCTCTGCAGAGTTCACGGCTCTGGGAAAGGTACCCGGGTAGAATTCCTCCACCTCACCTCGGTGGAATATCCCCCGGAAATACGAAAGCTGCTCCTCGGCGACCTGCGGCTCCTATCCTGCGAAGAGGTCGCGAGGCTCAACTTCTTGGTAGGCGAGATATTCGCCGGGTGCGCCCTCAGGTGCATTGAAGAAGCGGGCCTCGGGCCCTCCGACGTCGACGCCATATGTTCCCACGGTCAGACCCTCGTCCATTTCCCGGAACCCGATCATCCGGTTATCAGGAACCGCGCCACGCTCCAGGTGGGCGACATATCGGTGATCGCCCAGAGGACGGGGATCCTCACCATCGGCGATTTTCGCCCGGCAGATATGGCCCAGGGCGGCCAGGGGGCGCCTCTCGTACCTTACGTGGACTACCTGGTCATCACCCACCCCACCCTGGGGAGGATCGTGCAGAACATAGGCGGCATCGGGAACCTGACCTACCTCCCACCGGACGCGTCTCCAGAGTCGGTTATCGCCTTTGACACCGGACCCGGGAACATGGTCGTGGACGGGGTGGTATCCCTCCTCATACAGGAGCCCATGGACCGGGACGGCAGGCTTGCTTCATCGGGGCGCGTCCACCGAGAGCTCTTGGAGGAACTCCTCCGCCATCCATATTTCAGGAAGCCCCCGCCCAAGTCTACCGGGCGCGAGCTCTTCGGAATCCAGTACTCGAGATCCCTCATCCAAAGGGCCTATGAGCTGGGCTGCACAGTGAAGGAAGACATCGTGGCCACGGCCTCTGAGCTCACGGTACAGAGCATAGTGAGGGCTTACCGGAATTTTGTGTTTCCAAGAGGATCCGTGGATGAGGTAATAGTAGGCGGAGGCGGTTCCCGCAACCCCTATTTCATGAGGCGGCTGCGAGAGGAACTCGAGCCGCTGAGAGTGCTCACCCACGAAGATATCGGCATTCCAGACCAGGCCAAAGAGGCCCTGGCCTTCGCGGTCCTGGGGAACGAGCTCCTTTCGGGCAAGGCCAACAACCTCCCGGCGGCGACGGGCGCCGGGAAGGCGGTGGTCATGGGCAAGCTAGCGCTGCCTTGAAGCGGGACCTAAGAGAAGCTGTTAGGAAAGAATCTGTCATGGTCTCAGACATCAAGATAAGCGAAAGCGGTGGAAAGCCTGACGGGCAGGCGGCCGGAGCCCCGGACGGCTCCCGGTCGCGCATTGCGGAATCTCCCGGCGATCCCTTTTCGGCAGAAGGTATTCGCGCCCTGCTTACCACTTCTTACTTGGGCAGGAGGATAGTCTACAAAGAGGTCACCGGCTCGACCAACGATGATGCCCGGAGGCTCGTTGAACAGATTTCCGGCGGAAGCCGTTGTGAGGACAGATCCGGCGGGGATCCTGGGGCCGCGGTGGGTCCTCCTGATACCGGTTCGCTCGAGGGGACCGTGGTCGTCGCCGGGAGGCAGACCGGCGGCAAGGGCCGCCTAGGCAGGCGGTGGGTATCCAGACCGGGCGGGATCTTTATGTCAGCGGTGGTTCGCCCGGCGGTCGGGCCGGAACGCATCCCCCTCGTCGCGATCGTGGCGGGCTACGCTGTAGCCACGGCCGTGGGAGACCTCACGGGCCTCCCTGTGAAGCTCAAATGGCCCAACGATGTGCTGGCCTTCGGGAAGAAGATCTCCGGAATCCTCTGCGAGCCGGTCGTACCGGGAGGAGCGCTTTACTCCGAGCGAGATCCCGAGCACCACCTCGATGACAGAAAGCCATCCGGGGCCAGGACTCCGTACGTCATCTGCGGGATAGGGATAAACGCTAACCAGACTGAAGGGGATTTCCCGGAAGAAATAAGGCAGACCGCTTCGTCTATACGCCTGCTCAAAGGCCAGTCCGTAGACAGGAACGCCCTTGCGGCGGCCGTCTTGAACGATTTGGAAGCGGCCCTTTCCCGGTTTGAGAAGACGGGCCTTTCGGGCATGGCCCGCAAGCTTGAGGATCTTTGGGCTTTTCTCGGGGAAGATGTTGTGCTTCAGAACAGGTCCGCAGGGGACGACTCCAGGGTTTACGGGACATTCGTGGGAGTAGACGCTGAAGGACGGGCGCTCATCGACATCCCCGGCGAAGGGCTCGCAGCCTTCTCCGCCGGGGACCTGTCTTTGCGTCCGGTAGACGACCGGTCTGCTTTGCCCTGAGACGCCTCTGGCTGTAAGCCGCCAAGACAGCCGTCAGGACCGGCCTACTAAGAGTAGGCCAGGGTCATCATGGTCCGGGCGCCCCGGTAGGCTTCTAGGTAGTTGGTCCTGAAAAACTGGGTTGAACTTGCGAGGTTTTGCGGACTTAGGCGACAGACACGTGTTGTTTTGGCGAGGATCAGGAAGGAATTGGATCATTTATGTCTAAACCCTCTATATGGAGGGG
>DUSI01000005.1 GCA_012842685.1 Candidatus Fermentithermobacillaceae bacterium | reverse complement strand
TTCGAGGCCTCCATGCCCCTTTACGGCCAGGAACTCGACGAGAACCACGGTCCCTTGGTCGCCGGGCTCGGAAGGTTCGTGGCTTTCGGGAAGGGGACCTACTTCGTAGGGTCTACCGCCCTCATGGAGCAGCGCGAGAAGGGGCTTCCCTGCAAGCTGGTCGGGCTCGAGATGCTCGAGAAGGCCGTCCCCAGGACAGGCTACAAAGTCCTGGATGAGTCGGGTGAGAAGGAGATAGGTTACATAACGACCGGTTCCTACGCTCCTACGCTCGACAAGTACCTGGCCATGGCGTATGTGCCCGTTGAGGCGAGCGCCGTGGGTACGAAGGTAAAGGTTTTGGTCCGCAACAAACCGTATGCGGCCGAAGTAGTCAAAATGCCGTTCTACAAAAGGGGGAAGACCAAGTGACTTATCCCGCTAACCTCAAGTACACCCAGACCCACGAGTACGCCAAGGTTGAGGGAAATAAGGCGTACTTCGGGATTACCCACTACGCTCAGGACCAGCTCGGCGACATAGTGTTTGTCGAGCTGCCCGAGGTGGGTAAAGAGGTCAAGGCCGGCGAGATTTTCGCCACCGTCGAATCGGTGAAAGCCGTATCCGACTGCTACGCGCCGGTCTCCGGCAAGGTCGTGGAGGTCAACGAGAACCTCACCGACTCGCCCGACCTGCTCAACAAGGATCCTCACGGTGAAGGCTGGATCTGCGCTGTAGAGATCGCCGATCCTTCCGAGCTCGACAAGCTGATGGATGTCGCGGCCTACGAGAAACACGTTGCGGAGGGTGGCGGTCATCACTAATGGATTACAGGCCGAACACACCTAAAGACAGGGAGGAAATGCTGAAGACGATAGGCGTCCAGTCTATCGAGGAGCTCTTCAGCGACATACCCCCGGCTCTTAGGTTTAAGGGCGACATGAAGCTTCCCCCGGCCCTCTCTGAGTTTGAAGTGAGCAAACTCCTCAGGGAACTCGCGGGGAAGAATACGGCTCAGGATCTTGTGATTTTTGCAGGCGCCGGCGCCTACGACCACTATGTGCCCGCCGTGGTGCGGCACGTCTTGGGCCGTTCCGAGTTCTACACGGCCTACACGCCCTATCAGCCTGAGGTGAGCCAGGCGGTCCTCCAGTCCATATTCGAATACCAGACCATGATCTGCGAGCTCACCGGGATGGACGCCGCCAACGCGTCCATGTACGACGGCGCCTCGGCGGCGGCCGAGTCCGTGACCATAGCAGCCGGGCTCACGCGCCGTAGCGTCGCCCTGGTGTCTCGCACGGTGCACCCCGAGACGAGGATTGTGACCGAAACCTACGCCAAGGGTCACGGCATCACCGTCAAAGAGGTGCCCTTTGAGAACGGCGTGACATCCGTCAAAGAGCTCGAGAATCTACTCTCCGGCGATGTGGCTTGCGTCGTTATCCAGCAGCCCAACTTCTTTGGGAACATCGAACCGGTTGACGAGATCTCGAAGAAGGTCCAAGAAGCAGGCGCCACGCTGATCGTCCAGGTGAACCCCCTGAGCCTCGGCGTTCTCCGCCCGCCCGCCGAATACGGAGCCGAGATCGTCGTTGGCGAAGGGCAGGCGCTTGGGAACCCGCTCGCCTTCGGCGGTCCGTATCTCGGTATCCTGGCGGTAAAGAACAAGTACTTGAGGCGTATGCCCGGCAGGCTCGTCGGCGAGACCGTCGACAACCGGGGCCAGAGGGGCTTCGTGCTCACCCTCCAGACGAGGGAGCAGCACATAAGGAGAGAGAGGGCGACCTCCAACATCTGCTCCAACGAGGCTTTGAACGCTCTTGCCGCCACGGTCTACCTGACCTGGCTCGGCAAAGAAGGCATTAGGGAGCTGGCCGAACATTGCGTCGTCAAGGCCCACTACCTCGCAGAGAGGATCTCCGGACTTAAGGGCTACGAGCTTGCGTGGAGCACCCCGTTCTTCAACGAGTTCGCGGTGAAGTGCCCGGTAGACCCGGAGAAGATAGTGAAGTCCCTGGTGTCCAAGAAGATCCTGGCCGGTTACCCCCTCGGAAGGGCATACCCCGAGCTCAAGGATCACCTGCTCATAGCCGTCACCGAGAAGAGGACCAAGAAGGAAATGGATGACCTTCTTGCCGGATTGGAGGGATTGGCATGAAGCGCCTGGAGCCCTTGATTTTCGAAATATCCAAGCCGGGAAGGAAGGCATACTCGCTCCCAGCACTAGAAGTTGAGAAGAAGCCTTTGAGCGAATACCTGCCTGCTCAGGAACTCCGGACGACTCCGGCAGAACTGCCCGAAGTCTCCGAGGTGGATCTCGTCAGGCACTTCACGAGGCTATCCCAGCTGAACCACGGCGTGGACATAGGGTTCTATCCCTTGGGCTCTTGTACGATGAAGTACAACCCCAAGATCAATGAGGAAGTCGCGAACCTCCCGGGCTTCACCGACATCCATCCTTACGCGCCGGAAGAGACCGTCCAGGGAGCCCTGCAGCTCATGTACGAGCTCCAGGAGTACCTGGCCGAGATCGCCGGCATGGATAAGGTGAGCCTCCAGCCGGCGGCGGGAGCCCACGGCGAGCTCACCGGTATCCACATCATCCGGGCCTACCACGAGTCGAGGAACGACCACGCCAGGACCAAGATCCTGATCCCCGACTCTGCCCACGGAACGAACCCTGCGTCAGGAGTCCTCGCCGGGTTCCAGGTGGTGCAGATACCGTCGGATAAGCGGGGCGGCGTAGACATCGAGGCCCTCGAGAAAGTAATGGACGAGACCGTAGCGGGGCTAATGCTTACCAACCCCAATACGCTGGGTCTTTTCGATGAGAACATTGAGAAGATCCAGGAGATCGTCCACTCGAAGGGCGGCCTCTTGTACTACGACGGCGCCAACGCCAACGCCATCATGGGCATCGCGCGCCCGGGCGACATGGGGTTCGACGTCCTGCACTTCAACCTGCACAAGACGTTCTCGACGCCTCATGGCGGCGGCGGTCCTGGAGCAGGGCCGGTAGCGGTGAAGAAGGAACTGGCCCAGTTCCTGCCCGTGCCCGTCGTCGAGTTTGACGGCGAGAAGTACTACCTGAACTACGATATACCCAACTCCATCGGCAGGATGAAGTCCTTCTACGGCAACTTCCTGGTGATGGTGAAGGCCTACGCGTACATCAGGTCGCTTGGCCCCGACGGGCTCAGGAAGGCCAGCGAGGACGCGGTGCTCAACGCCAACTACCTCCTCAGGCGGATAACCGAGTACTACGACCTGCCCTACGACAGGCACTGCAAGCACGAATTCGTAGTCACTCCGCAGAGGATCAAGAAGGAGACCGGCATCCATACCATGGATATCTCCAAGCGTCTCCTCGACTACGGCGTGCACCCGCCCACCAACTACTTCCCGCTCATCGTGGACGAAGCGATCATGGTAGAGCCGACGGAGACCGAGTCGAAAGACGCTTTGGACTACTTCGCCGACGCGCTCATAGCCATCGCGAAGGAAGCCTACTCCAATCCCGAGATGCTGAAGGGCGCGCCTCATACCACGGTAGTCGGGCGTCTCGATGAGGCAGGCGCTGCCAAGAACCCGAAGCTCAGGTGGCAGAAAGGAACGTAATCTTCCGGGGGGCTTCCCGGCCTTACACCCGGTCCAGGTTCGGGAAATGCTCCTTGGGATCCTCATAAGGTACCGTCGGGAGGAGGTTTGCCCTCCTCCCGACACGATCTACGAGAGATGGGTGTTTAGCGATTGGAGAGAAACCGGAATAGAGTAACGGAGAAAACCCTCGAAGAGGCCTTCGAAGCTCGGAAGAAGGGGCGTCCCCCTATCCTCTGGGCCGTCTACCCTGTAAGGACGATCGCGGTAAGCGTGACGGGAAAGGAATGTCCCCTGAAGTGTTCTCACTGCGGCGGGCACTATCTAAAGCACATGGTCGACATTGGGCGCCTGGAGGAAGCCCTCGGGGAGAAAATGCCGAGGAGCATTCTGCTTTCCGGCGGTTGCGACGCCTCTGGCGCTGTTCCCCTCGTGTCTCACCTGGAGAAAGTGTCCGGGATGGCGAGGCGTCTGGATAGGGAGGGGAGAGGTTTCCGGATAAACGTCCACCCGGGGGTGGCATCGCCGGAGGCCGCCAGGGCCATCGCCCAGATGGCGTCGGTGATCTCCTTCGACTTCGTCCTGGACGACGAGACCATACGGGAAGCTTTCCACGGAGAGTGGACAGGCCGTGATTACGTGGGGACCTTAAGGAACCTACGGACCGGGAAAGCAGAAGTCATACCCCACATCTTGGTAGGCCTCTACAAAGGCCAGATCAAGGGCGAATACGAGGCCGTCGATTTCCTCATCAGAGAGGGAATGAGGCGCATCATCTTCATAGTCTTCATCCCCACGGAGAACACGGCCTGGGAGTCGTTTCCGCCTCCGCCCCCCGAGGAGGTGGCGGGTCTCATAGCTTGGACGAGGACCAGGGTCCCGGAGCTGGATATCTCCATCGGCTGCATGCGCCCGAGAGGCAAGTACAGGGAACTCCTGGATCCGCTTGCGGTGAAGGCGGGAGTGGACAGGATAGTGCTGCCGCATCCCAGGGCGCTGGCGGCGGCGGAAGAGATGGGCCTTACGGTTGTTAGGAAGGAAGAGTGCTGCTCATTTGACTGGATTGAGACTTGAGACTTTCCCAATCGGAGTATCTGCGGGCACGGCTTCGGTCTTGGGCCTCAGGAAGATAAGGCTCATGGAGGAACCGACGACGGCCCACTTCCTGTTCGGAGAAGACTGCGTGAACCAGTGCGCGTTCTGCGCCCAGGCGAGGGGGAGCAAGGCTTCTCCCGATCACCTCTCCAGGGTAACGTGGCCCCGCTTTTCTTGGGAGACGCTGAAGGGACCCATGGAGAGCGCCATCACGCGCGGGGTTTTCAAGCGCGTGTGCGTCCAGACGGTTGAGTGCTCCGATTCCCAGGGGCCTGCCTTCGAGTTCTTGGAAGAGATAAGAAAAATGTCGTCTGAGGTGTTTATCAGCGTTGCCGTGGCGCCCGTTTCGGTCTCACGGGTGAAGCTCTTTTTCGATAAGGGCGCGACCAATGTGGGCCTGCCTATAGACGCGGCTTCACCAGAGGTCTACGAGAGGGTGAAGGGAGGTTCCTTCGAACGGGCTTGGACCGTGGTGGAAGAAGCCGCCAAGACTTGGCCGGGGCGCGTTTCCACCCACCTCATCGTAGGGCTCGGCGAGACCGAAGAAGATGCGGTGAAGTTCCTCCTCAGGGCGAGGTCTGCGGGCATTACCGTCGGGCTTTTTGCCTTTACTCCCGTGAGAGGCACCGCGATGGAAAAGGCGCCGCCCCCGGATGTGGGGCACTACCGCAGGGTGCAGCTCGCGGCGTATTTCCTCAAAAGAGGAGGAGATGCCGGGAAAATCGAACTGAGAGACGGGAGGATAGTGGGCATCGTCCTCGACCGGGAAGACCTCAAGGCTGAGGTCCTGTCGGGGAGGCCATTTGAGACGAGCGGCTGCCTGTACTGCAACAGGCCCTATTACAACGAGCGTCCCGGGCAGGTCATGATGAACTACCCGCGGACCCTCACAGAGGAAGAAGCGGCGCGTGCCTTGAGGGAAAGCGGCCTGTTCTAGGCGCCGCCAGGGAGGAAAGCTTATGCTTGTCCGGCTCATATCCCATGCCCCGGCGAAAGGGAGCTACAACATGGCAGTCGACGAGGCTCTGCTCAGGTCTTGCGCCCGGGGTGAGACAGGGCCCACTCTCCGTTTCTACCAGTGGAACCCTGCATGTCTATCCCTGGGGTATTTCCAGGACGTATCCAAAGAGGTGGATATCCAGGGCTTGGCTGCCGAAGGAGTAGACCTGGTAAGGAGGATTACAGGCGGCAAGGCGGTGCTCCACGACGACGAGCTGACCTACAGCGTCATCATCCCTGAGAAGTTGTTCCCCGGGTCTGTGCTTGAGACTTACCGGCGAATATCCCAGGCGCTGGTAGAGGGTCTCCGCCTCATGGGGATCCCTGCCACTGTCGCCGCTCTGGAACACGGCGTTACGTCCAGAGATCCCAGGTTCCGCCAAGCGGCTTGTTTCTCCGCGCCTTCCTGGTTCGAAGTCCTCTGGGAAGGGAAAAAGCTCATAGGGTCGGCCCAGAACCGAAAGAGCGGGGTGATCCTGCAGCATGGCTCTATCCCGTTCAGGTTCAACGCTTCCAAGTTGGTGAGGTGCATCCTCACCAAGTCGCCTGAACATGCCGAGAGGACTCGCGCCATGCTCGAAAGGAAGGCAGGAGGCATCTCAGACGCCCTTGGGAGAGACTGCGAGCGGTTCGAGCTGGAGGAGCACCTCAAGGCGGGGTTTCAAGAGATTTTGGGCTGGCGGCTCGAGCCGGGCAGCCTGACCGCGAGGGAACAAGAAGAAGCTTTGGAACTCGTGGAAACAAAATACGCGAATCCTGCCTGGACCATGCAGCGGGGCAGGCAGGGGGAAGAGCTGCATTAGTAAGATAGGAAGAGCGGTAAGGAGGAGTTACAGTGTACGACGTAGTCGTTATCGGAAGCGGCCCGGGCGGGTATGTGGCGGCCATCAAGGGAGCCCAGCTCGGCGGAAAGGTGGCCCTCGTTGAAGGCCACAGACTGGGAGGTTGCTGCCTTAACGTCGGGTGCATTCCGACCAAGGCTCTTGTCCACGCGGCGACCACCTACCTGCACGCGAAAGAAGCCCACAAGTACGGCGTAGAAGTCGGAGAGGTTAAGTTTAGCCTGTCGGGCGTAATGGCCCACAAGGCAAACACCGTGAAGCGGCTCGTCGAGGGGCTTGAGATGCTCCTTAAGGGAAACGGTGTGACCGTCTATCGCGGTTGGGCAAACGTACCCGCTCCCGGTAAGGTGGAGGTCACCTACGAGGACGGGACCAAGGAAGTCCTCGAGACAAAGAACATTATACTGGCGACGGGCTCCACGCAGCAGCTCCCGCCCGTCCCCAAGGAGAGCCTTGCCCACGCCATATCGTCTGACGATGCCCTCGAGCTGGATAAGGTTCCCGAGAGGATGCTCATCATCGGGGGCGGCGTGATCGCCGTGGAGTTTGCCTGCATCTGGAACGCTTTCGGCTCCAAGGTTGACATGGTCAAGCGTTCGCCGCTCATCCTGCCGCCCGTGGACGAGGAGATATCCAGGCGCCTTATGCCGGTCCTCAAGAGGAAGGGCATAAACGTGCACTCGGGCATATACGTCAAGGAGATGCGGGAAGAAGGCGGAGAGAAGGTCCTCATAGCCGAGACCAAGGAAGGCGAGCGCAAAGAGTTCAGGGCCGATGTGATCCTCATAGCCATGGGTAGAGTGCCGTACTTCGGCGGCATAGACCTTGCGGCCCTGGGCGTTGAGCATGACAAGAACGGCATCAAGACCGACGAAACGATGAAGACGAGCGTAGACGGGATCTACGCCATCGGAGACGTGGTCGGCAAGACGTTCCTGGCGCCCGTGGCGTCCATGGAAGGCATAGTGGCCATGGAGAACATCTTTGGCCATAAGACCCGGATGGACTACAGCGTCATACCGTCCTGCGTGTTCTCCATCCCCGAGTGCGCGTCGGTCGGTCTCAAGGAGTCCGAGGCCAAGGAGAAGGGCCTCAACATAAAGGTTTCCAAGTTCCCCTTCAGCGCCAACGGCCGGGCTCTGGCCATCGGCGAAACCGAAGGCCTCGTGAAGGTAGTGGCCGAAGCCGATACCGGCAAGATCCTTGGTGTCCACATCCTGGGTCCCCACGCCGACGACCTTATCCACGAGGCCGCGCTGGCCATGCACGCCGGTCTTACGGCCAAGGAGGTCGCTAACATGGTCCACGCCCACCCGACGCTTCCCGAGGCCATGTTTGAAGCCATGCACGGAGTGAGTGACAAGCCCCTCCACCTCCTGGCCAGGTAACAGAATCCACAAGTAAGAAAGGCGGGGTAGAAATGAAATCACTGCGTCACGTCGATCCGGAGATATATGCCGCCATCCAAGAAGAGAAAAAGAGGCAGATGGGCGTCATCGAGCTCATAGCCTCCGAAAACATCGTGAGCGAGGCCGTGCTTGAGGCCATGGGCTCGGTCATGACCAACAAGTACGCCGAAGGCTATCCCGGACAGAGGTACTACGGCGGCTGCGAGGTAGTGGATATCGCCGAGAACCTGGCGAGGGAAAGGGCGAAAGCCCTCTTCGGAGCCGACCACGCCAACGTCCAGCCCCATTCGGGAGCCCAGGCGAACATGGGCGTGTATTTCGCCTGCCTCAAGCCGGGAGATACGGTGCTCGGGATGAACCTGGCCCACGGAGGCCACCTGACCCACGGTAGCCCCGTGAACATCTCAGGGAAGTACTACAACTTTGTGGCCTACGGAGTAGACCGGGAGACCGAGCGGATCGACTATGACCAGGTGCGGGAGATAGCCAAGGAGACGAAGCCGGCCCTCATAGTAGCCGGCGCGAGCGCCTACCCGCGCATCATAGACTTCGAGGCGTTTAGGTCTATCGCCGACGAAGTGGGAGCGCTCCTCATGGTCGACATGGCCCATATCGCAGGGCTCGTGGCTGCGGGACTCCATCCGTCGCCAGTGCCCCACGCCCACTTCGTGACGACCACCACCCACAAGACGCTGAGGGGACCCCGCGGCGGCATGATCCTTTGCACCAAGGAATGGGCGACCGCCATCGACAAGGCCATCTTCCCGGGGATCCAGGGCGGGCCGCTCATGCACATTATTGCCGCCAAGGCGGTTGCCTTCAAAGAAGCCCTCGAGCCATCCTTCAAGGAGTACCAGACCCAGGTGGTGAAAAACGCCAAGGCCCTGGCCGAGGCCCTCATTGAGCGCGGGTACAGGCTCGTCTCGGGCGGTACTGACAACCACCTGATGCTGGTTGACCTCACGCCCAAGGGCCTGACCGGGAGGGAGGCCGAGGTGGCCCTCGACAAGGTGGGCATCACTGTGAACAAGAACGGCATCCCGTTCGATACAAAGAAACCCACAGTCACGAGCGGTATCCGTATCGGGACGCCCGCGGTCACGACTCGCGGCATGAAAGAGGACGACATGAAGGTGATCGCCAGGCTCATCGACGAAACCCTCTCCTCCATCGGCGACGAAGAGAAAGCCAAGAAGATCGCAGGAGAGGTAAAGGAGCTTACCGGGAAGTACCCGTTCTACTCGTAAGGGGGGCTTAGGGACCCGCCCGGTCTCTGTCGCCGGACGGGTCCCTTATGTGATAAAATTGGCCAGAAAAAATTGCCAAGGGCGGTGCGCATCCGTGGGACCTGAGGTGAAACTCCAAGAAATCCGCGAGAAAATGGCAAACGAAGGTGTCGACGCCTTCCTGATAACTACATATCTCAACTGGCGTTACCTGACCGGGTTTACAGGTGACGCTGGCCAAGTCCTAATCACGGATAGCTCTTGTTACATATTCACCGATTCCAGGTATACGGAGCAGGCAGAGAGCGAAGCCTCCGGCTTCAAAGTGATCGAGACCAAGATAGACACCGACCCCTTGAAAGATACTCTCAAGAACGAAGGGGTTCGTGTCCTCGCTTTTGAGAAGGACCACGTTACTTACGCAAACTATGAACGGATGACCGAGAGGTTCGAAGGTATTGCGCTCAAAGGCGTATCTGGCTGGGTCGAAGACCTGAGGATGAGGAAGACCCCGGAAGAGATAGCTCGCATAGCCAAGGCGCAGGAGATAGCCGACCAGGCGTTTTCGCTGGTGACGAGGTCCGTCAGAGTGGGCGTCACCGAGCGGGAGCTGGCCATGGAGCTGGAGTTCACCATGA
>DUSI01000065.1 GCA_012842685.1 Candidatus Fermentithermobacillaceae bacterium | reverse complement strand
TGTCAATAGACAGTGATTCTGTCACCCTAAGACGCGTTAACTAGACTGTGAAAATGTCACCCTCTGGGTTTTGAGTTGGGGGCAGCCTTGCTGCCCCCTGTATTGTCAATCGAGCAAAGTGCTCAGGTGTGCTGCTTCGTGTTTCTTGAAATAACTCTCGACGGGGTCTCTTGTGACTCTCGGGAGTTTGAACTTAACCCACGGATTGTCGGGGCTGGGCTTACGACCCACAGGTTTGCGCTGAGCCGGTTGAGATGATTGTGTTTCTGGCTCTGGCTTTGGGACCTGGAAAGTTTCCAGCTTGTAGCGTTGACCCTTGTAGAGAGCATCTATCGAGCCGTCAAGGTGCACGAGAACCTCGACTTTGGCTCTCGGGGGCAGGGAAAGTACCCGATGTTTTTGGTCTAGCAACCGGTAGGTCTGACCCCGGTACGAGATGACGGAGCCATTGGAAGCTTGTCGTTCTTCCTTGAGACAAAGGATTGTGTCGGCCTCATCCGCGGCAATCGGAGGCATGTAAGCCGGCTCGGGATCGGCTGCGGCCACAGCGAAGCGTTTGTTGAATCTCTCAATGAACTCCGGTAGGAACGAGTTGGCTTCTTCTAGGGTGGAGATTCCGGCCACCCTCAGTTCGACCACCAGGCGGCTTTGAAGCGTCTCCCAGAGGCGTTCAATCCTCCCTTTGGCCTGGGGAGAGTGGGCACGTACATGGCAAATCCCGAGTTGGTCCAGGGCTCTTCCAAGTTGGGTAAGGGATACCTGCTTTCCAGCCAGTTCTTCTTCGATGGTGAGTTTGTTCGCCTTGGGGGAGAAAAAGATGGCGTGACCGTCACTGTACACGCCCCGTGGTACCCCATGTTTCATGACAACTTGACGCAGGACCTCGAAATAGCCCTTGAGGTCTTCCTGCGGACGAAAATGGAGAGCCAACACTTTGCTGGTGGCGTCATCGATGGCTCCGTGGAGATGAAGCCTGGGCCCACGTCCTTCGAGCCAGTCGAACGGGCTGGCGTCCACTTGGATCAGCATGCCTTCTTTGGGCATCCTGTCCCTCGACTTACGCCTGCGCCGGTGTTTCTTGACAGAGGGGTCCCAAACACCCTCTTGCCTAAGTATCCTCGTTATGGACTTCCCTGAGACAGAGATGTTCTGATGGAGTCTTAACAGTTCCGCCATGTGTTCGGCGCTTGCGTTTTTGTAGAGCCCGGTGGCTAGCGAAACGATCACATCCCTGATATTCTTAGGGATGGTGTGTTTGGGTGCGCGGCCTCGGTTACCATGAGCTAGGGCTGCCACCCCTTTCTCTTTCATCCCTTTCTTCAACCGTTTCACCTGTCGCTCGCTAAGTCCCAGCAACTGGGATCCCTGGCGCACCGTCATCTTGCCAGCTACAACCTGTTCCATGACGTAAACTCTTCTTGCTTCCTTCGTAGACAAGAAAACGTCTCCTCTCGCCATGGTGACATTGTCTCTGTCTAGTTATGGGGTGACAATATCACTGTCCCGTAGCA
>DUSI01000004.1 GCA_012842685.1 Candidatus Fermentithermobacillaceae bacterium | reverse complement strand
TACGAGAAGTGGCTGGAGATCTACGAGCCTGACATCGAGATGTAACTCGAGCCGGCGGTAGTCCTCCAGTTCGAAGAGGATAGGGCGATGAGCCCTATCCTCTTCTCTTATGGTCTTCTATCAGTCTTCTGCTACGGTTAGCTCCTCTCTTGAGCCGTCCTCACGTCTTTTCCGTGTCTCTTCCATTCGCCTCTCTATTGTCTGAGGCAGCTGGCTCCAGGCCACCGCCTCCAGCTAGAACACATACCTGACTTCGTAACCGACAGAGAGATCCGGTACCTTGCGGCCTCCCATCACGGCCCTGGTGACGTCTTACCTTTGCCAGGTCTGTCATCGAAGACTTCGTTCCAGGCTGGTAGAGACGCTGAGAACTGACGTAACCGGTCACAAGCTTGGCGGGGGTCCCGGCCACCCTCAGAAGACCCGCGAAAAGGGACGCGTAGTCATAGCAGATGCCCTTCTTGTAGTTTTGCGCCGCCTTTCGAAGGTTTTGCCCTTGTCGGTGGAGGCTGAAATGGATGGCGCCTCTAACCTCCTTTAGATGATCGCGAATCAGATGGGAAATAGGTATAGGTCAGCAGCTCATTTACCTGGGAAGTAGGTCTTGAGATCCATACTGCTACGGGTCAGGGCTTGCCTTCTCCCAGGTCCCTGGCCCCTGTCTCGCGGCACCGAGGATGACCTCAGATATTTTCTGTGGCGTCTTGTCGCACGAGTTAGGTATACCTAAAATAAATATGAGGTAGACCTAGTAGAATACCTCTTAAAGAGGTGCTTCAAGGAGAACTGTTGGAGTGACTGGTTGTCTGAATCAGTTGGCGGGCAAACGCAGCCAAGCCGAATGGGCCAGCCGGGAGACCTCTGGCGCGTGACCCGTGCCGACATGAACGGAGGAGGCTCTTGACCGTGGAGCAGCGGTTTGAAAGCCAGGAAGAATACCTGGAGCAGATATACCGCATTAGTCCGGAAGGGCGCGTGTCTTTCTCTGAACTCGTCAAAGCGTTAGGCGTAACGGCTCCTTCCGTTAGCGAAATGTGCCGCAACCTGGCGGCGAAAGGCCTCGTTGTCTACACCCCGCGAGTGGGTGTTACCCTCACCGACGAGGGGCGAAACGTGGCCAGGAAACTCATCCGCAGGCACCGTCTGGCGGAACGCCTGCTCACCGACTTGGTTGGCCTCCCGTGGGAACGAGCCCACGAAGAAGCCTGCAAGTACGAACACATTATGTCCGATGAAGTCGAGGAGCTCTTGGCCGGGTCACTTCCCGATACGTGTCCCCATGGGAATCCGATAGACGGTGAGGCCGTGGAAGCAGAACCATTAACGTCCCTGAACCTCAATGTTCCCGCCGAAGTCGTCCGAATAGAACGGGAGGAGTCCAGAATCCTCAAGTACCTGGCCCATCTCGGTCTTGTCCCCGGAGCGAGCGTCAGAGTCTTGGACCGGGCGCCTCTCAACGGTCCTCTCCTCATCTCGGTGGGCGACGCCAATTATGCCCTCGGGCCGGAGGTCGCCGACCGGGTCATGGTTAGGAGGGATGTCTCGTGCAAGTGAGACGCAAATGGCGCAGCGGCAGTGCCTGGGAGACCCACAGGGAGCCGTTCGGTTCCGAGGAAGAATCCTGGCGTCAGGTGGTGCCGTGCGGCCGAAGAGGGTCCTGCCGGCACCTGGGGACTCCTGCCTGCCACGGCGGATCGTGTTCCGCGTGTCCCTTCGCTCGAGACGGAGACCTACTCGTCGCGCTCGCGGGTAACCCGAACGTCGGGAAGTCCAGCCTTTTCAACCATCTTACCGGTTCACGGGTTACGACCGCCAACTACGCGGGCAAGACAGTTGCCTTAAGCACAGGACGGTCTGTGGCCTTCGGCAAGGTGATGACCGTTGTCGACACACCTGGAACATACTCCCTCCAGGGCTTTTCCGAAGACCAGATCGTAGCAAGACACGGACTCACCGATCCCAAACCCGACGTGATAGTGGTCGTCCTCGACGCGTCCAATTTGCGCCGGAACCTGCAACTCTACGTTGAAGTGGCGGACCTTGGAGTCCCGGTCGTCGTTGCCCTCAACCTGGAAGACGAAGCGAGGCGTCTCGGGCGCATGGTAGAGCCTGACCGTCTTGCCTCAAGGCTGGGCGTTCCCGTGATCGTTACCAACGGGCAGACCGGAGAGGGGATAGGTAATCTCTGCCAGGCCATCGTGTTGGCGGCGGCGAGCCGCCCTGCGTCCCCTGTGAGGCTGTCGCCCGAGGCCGAACGGGCCATCTCCGAGGTGGAGAAGGCTATTTCCCGTGAATTTCCCGACGGCGCCGGCGGTCTGAGCCTGAGGGCCACCGCGCGCCTTCTAATAGAGGGAGATTCCGAAACCTTGGCTCTCCTGGGCGATAACCTGTCCGAGCTGGTCCGTCCCGTAGTGGAAGCAGTAAAACGTGACCTAAAGGCTTCCGGGGCGTGGCCTCTGGCTATCGAACGAGTTAAGGCTGCCTCTAGGATTGCGGCCGACGTCACCAGACCTGGCAGGAAGAGCGGCGACTGGCTGCTGTCTTTGTGGCGGCTCAGCATAGACAGGAAGTGGGGCCCCGTCATACTCCTCGGGGTACTGGCGTTTACCTTCTGGTACATGTACACAGTCGGCGGCTTCCTCTCAGAAGCCTTGGGCGGGCTCTGGGGAGATCTGGTCGTGCCTCACATAGCCACGCTTGGGAATATGCTTTTCGGCTCGGGAGTCTTGTCCAGGGTATTCGTGTGGACCTTTGGAAGCGGCATCGAGGCCCTCTTGACCGTAGGTATCCCGTACGTGTTTACTTTCGAGCTATGGCTTTCCGTGCTCGAGGACAGCGGCTACTTGAACGCCGCGGCTTACCTTGCTGATTCGGTGATGCGCCCACTGGGGCTTAACGGAAGAGCCATAATCCCCATGATATCCGGCACAGGATGCAACGTGCAGGCCGTCTTGGGCACACGGATACTCGCGAGCGGCAGGGAGAGGTTTATCGCCTCGACTCTCATCGCGCTGATCCCGTGTTCGGCGCGCATCGCGGTTATCCTCGGCTCGGTCGGCGCTGTTTCAGGGTGGCTTGCGGCCGCAGGTTTAGGTATGATCTTGCTCGTAGTCATCGGTATAGTGGGTGTCCTTTTGAACCGCATCCTTCCCGGGGAGCGCCAGGAGATCATGATGGAGATGTTCCCGCTCAGGAAACCGCTTCTCAAGGCGGTGATCGGCCGTACCTGGGTCAAGTTCTCCGGTTTCATGCAAGAGGCTGTGCCGTACATGCTCCTGGGGAGCCTGATCGTGGGGTTCCTCTACGAAACGGAGACCATGTACTACCTGGTGGCGCCTCTTAGGCCCGTTGTGTCTGGGATCCTTGGGCTTCCTGAGATCATAGGGATAGCGCTCCTGTTTGCCGCACTCCGGAAAGAGATCGCCCTCCAGCTGTCGGTGGCGCTGGCCGCGATGGTAACAGGGGACCCTTCGGCGACTCTCTCGTCGATCATGGACCCCAATCAGATATTCATATTTGCCCTCGTAAGCAGCCTTTACATCCCGTGCCTTGCGACTTACAGCGCCTTATCCCACGAGCTCGGCAAACGCCAGGCGATCGGGATCTCCCTCGCTACAGTCGTGTTGGCAGTGTCTGTGGGCTTCCTCACTAGAGTAGTGCTTGCAGCGTTCTGAACCATGGAACGTACCTAACGCCCACAGTTGTCTGCATCTCCGGGACCGGTGGGTCCCGGAGAACTGTTTTCGGGATAGCTCACTGGGTGATACGGCAATATGATGTACAATGCGATCATCTGAACAGGCGACGGAACCTACCCGGGTTCGTGCGGCCGGGCCCAATTGGGCAGCAGGTGACTATCCAGTGCATCTGCGGGACAGGGATCTCTGCAGGTGCGTTTTTCTTTATCTGGGCGGAGGGATCGATGTGATACGCTTTCTCATCCGGCGGTTTGTCAAGGACTATCAGAACGTGAGTGACAAAGCCGTCAGGGAGTCTTACGGGACTCTGGCGGGAATACTGGGGATCATCTGCAACGTATCTCTCTTCGCGGCAAAACTTACCATAGGTCTCTTGGCGAACAGCATGGCGGTAACCTCCGATGCTTTCAACAACCTTTCCGACATTGGGTCTTCGGTGGTCGCGATTCTGGGGGCCAAAATGACGAACCGGCCGCCGGATAAAGAACATCCGTTCGGACACGGTAGGTCAGAGTACATCGCGACTTTGGTTGTAGCCTTCATCATCTTCGCGATGGGAGTGGAGCTCCTGAGGGCCTCCTTTGGAAGGCTTATGAGCGGCGAAACGACGCTATGGAACCCCTATCTTGCGGTTGTGCTGATGCTTTCGGTTCTCGTAAAGGTGTGGATGTTCTCCTACAACAGGTACATTGCGGGTCTCACCGGATCGAGTCTAATCCGCGCGGCTTCGAAGGATAGCCTGAGCGACGCTGTGGCCACAGGAGTGGTTGGCCTCTCCATGGTTCTGGGACGACATACAACGTTTCCCGTGGACAGCGTGCTCGGTGTGGCCATTAGCGTGGCGATAATGCACACGGGTTTTACCACCGCAAGGGACACAATTGACCGGCTCTTGGGCTCACCTCCCGATCCCGAGATGAAAGAACGGATCGAGTCTACCGTCATGAACAGCAAGAGCATACTGGGAATCCACGACTTGAGGGTGCACGATTACGGCCCTGGGCGGATCTTCGCCTCAATACATGTGCAAGTTTCTGACGAAGCGAACATTGTCCAGATCCACGACGAAATAGACCGCATTGAAAAGCTCGTCGAGAAAGAACTGGGTGTCAGTTTGGTTATTCACGTAGACCCGGAACGTGTTGAGGAGGCGCAGGCTGGAAGAGCCGAGTCGGAAGAGGGATGAGGATCCAAAGCGCGAGGGACATCGAGGGTGAGGGACATCGAGGGTTCAAAGTTACCTGCGAGCGGCGTGTCCTCCTGCCGGGTGCAGAGAAGGTCGACTGGGTTACGGGAGTGGATACAGGCACACCTGGGCGGCACCTAATGCTCTATGCGCACCCCGCAGAGGCTTCCGGCAGGGGTAGCTTCATAGTCCGGCATCCGCATCTCCATACCTGTTTCGGTTTCTACAAACTGGACTATGACGTTCCCCATGAGGAAGAGCCCGTCAGGACCGGTTCCCAGAGGCAGAAGCTCTTGCGTGCCGGCCAGGGAGACTATCAGGCGGCCTTTTCTCAGCTCGACGTCGAACATTGCCCCGTCCGGCGTCTCATACTTCCCGGTGTAGCGTTCCAAGTCTCGCTGCTCAGGGGCTTTGGCCCCGTGGGTCAGTGCCATAGTGGCGATGTCGTAACAGATGCCGTCGACGGTGTCGCTCAGGTTTCCGAGCACGATTACCACGAGGTCTTGACTCGGATAGCGGAGCATCCCTGAGGACAGGCCAGGCAAGTATCCGAAGGCTACGAGGAAGTCTCCCCCTCGGCCGATGGACTCTTTGCTTACTATTTCTCCTTCCATAAGAGCCCTGTGCAGGCGATATAGATCGTCTACTGTCGAATAAACGCTCCCCGAACCGGTGAAGTTGGACCAATGGTAGTCGTCGGTTCTTTCCGGTTTGTCTCCGTGTACCGTGTAGGCGACCGCGAGGCCTTCCACGTGCTGGTTGCGGTAGTCGCCTGACGAATACATCCCGAGGGGCAGGAATAGGGCTTCCTCCAGGTATTCACCGTAGGACTTGCCGGTCACTTTCTCGATGATGCCCGCGAGGAGTATGTACCCCGAGTTGCTGTAACCGTACGCCGTCCCAGGAGGCCACTTGAGAGGCTTGTCTTTGAAGGCGGCGATAAGATCGTCCAACGATTTGGGCCTCCGTGCCTCCCGCTCGAAGTCGGGATCGTCGTTGTGGATGTCATACAGGCCAGCCGTATGCTCGAGGAGATGACGTAGGGTGATGGAATCTCCGTTTGGGAAATCGTCGTAGAACCGTGCCACGGTATCGTCTAGGGAAATGAGTCCACGTTCACAGAGAGTCAGGACACCCAGGTTCGTCAAGACCTTTGAGATGGAACATATCCGGTGCTTGGTTTCGGGTGTGTTGACTATTCCTCTCTCGTAGTCGGCCAGCCCATAGCCTTTGCGTAAGATTATCTCGCCTTTCATTGCCACGAGGACGGAGCCGCTAAAGGCCAGTGCAGTGTGTTTCTCCCAGAGGTACACGTCGATCTTCTGGGCCAAGGTCGGAGGCCCGCAGCCTGCAAGCAGGACGATGGAGCAGAATATTATCGCTGCTCCGGCTGCACATGCCGCCCGCAGGTGCAATCTCGTGAGCTTGGCTTGCCACCAGAATCTCATCTGTCATCATCACCTCCCGGCGATGGTTTTCCGGGGTAGTCTCCCGGTTTTCCTCGTCTCCTAATAACTTATTTCCCGGCTCCTAATTACCTGCCTGCACGTTGGTGCTGTGAGCGAGAGTTTCTCGATAGATGGAGGGTTGCCAGAAACCGGAAAGGGGCACGTTCTAGTGCCCCTACATTATCATCGGAACCGCTGACGCTAGGGGTTCAAGACATTAGGTCCTCGAAAAGCTTCCTCCAGGTCTTCCACGCGAGGACTGCCTGTTCGTTAGTGTAGTCCGTAAGCATGGTAACGGCCTTGGCGGGGTCTTCTTCGAAAGCCTTGAGGACTTTGGCTTCGAACTCTGCCTGGGCAGCTTCCCACTTCTTCTCTAGGGCGTCTCTCCTGGCGACGATCTCTCCGATAACCCTGGCGTATGCCGAGTCGGCTAGATCTTGCACATCTTGGAATGCCCACCATGCCCTGCCCGGCCGATAGGAGAGGTCCGCCGGCGGCACGTTAAAGTGGGTGGACGCGCCCACGTGGGGTTCATACCACCCGTACCCCATTGGGACTCGCTCGATTCCCAGATACCAGGGGACATATGGGCTTGTGCACGGGTTGAGCGTAGCCCTCCAGATGCACGTGAGAGCCGGGTTCTCCCTGAACTGGATCACAAAACTCTCGAGTGTCGTCGCGGTGCAGATCGTGCGGTTCCCCGTGCGGTGCGGATTCTTGGAATATCCTTCAGACAGGTCGTCTTCGGTCCCTTCGTAATGGGTGCGGAGTATCTTCTTGACGTCCTCTATGCCCAGCTTCCTCGAGGGCTTTACCGAGAACGCCCGCGGGTCCTCAGGTTCTCTACCCAGTATGAGGCGCAGGGCGTTCTTGTGCCTGACGATGTTGCCGGCCTGGTTTTGCTCCGGATCCTGGTACGCCAGGGCGAAATCAAAGTCGCTGTAGTCCCCTTGTTTGGCAGGGGTGTACCATCCGCGCTCGATGGCGTAGGTGATGATGTCGGGCGAGGCTATGAAGTTCTCCTTGTCATCGAGGTTAACCTTGCGGATGGTGTACCAGTTGGGCATGAAGAAGACTTCATCGTCCGGGACTCTCTGGGCCACATAGTGCTTTCCTTTGACTACCTGGAACACCCAGCCTTCGTTTTTATCGACGATCATGTAAGAGCGTCCTGGAGCCGTGTATCCCCACTTGGATACCAGTTCCGCGGCTATCTCCACGCCTTCTCGCGCGGTCCTCGCCCTCTGGGCGACTATGTGGCCGATGGCGTAGCCAACTCCGCCGTTGACGAGTTCCGGCATATCCTCCCGGGTACGGCCGCAGCTGTCGCTCGCGATGGCAACGCCCCACTCGTTGATGAAGGTGTCGCTGAAGGAAGCTTTCCAGCTGGCTCTCGTCTCTGACCAGAGGTACGCATAAGTCTCTGGGACTTGCGGGATCTTGGCGCACTCAGGTTCGAACGTGAGTAACTCTCCTGGCTTGTGTGTGGCTCTCGGGACTTTGTACTGGATCATCACGTTGTTGCCGTAGTCGTCTTCGTTGTGTCCGAAGAGGACCTCTCCGGTCGCCGAAGCTTTCTTGCCTACGATGACGGCGCTGCAATCTTCAAACATGGTCTCATCTACCCACTGCCCGCCGAAGGGGAGATTATTGTTGTCGTTTTCCATCCTCCGTACTCCCTTCCGTGATCACTTCACTCTTGCCGCATCTATTGAGGGACTTAGCCGAAAAGTGTTTCGCTAACGAGCAGCAAGTTTCCTGCTGAGGTGGTTGCGTAAACCGGGAATCGGAACACGTCCTATATGCAACTAGTGCAAGTGGCAAGAAATGCTACATGTGGCCCGGGTGACTAGCAGAAAATGCTATTCACATCCGGTCCGAGTAGCAAGAAGTGTCAATTGCCTGGAGAGTATCTGGCAAGAAATGACTGTTGAGCAACAATCGAACGAATCGAAACGATTGAGCCGGTTCCGCGGCGGGAACCGGCTCGATGCATCTCAAAGTAAGAAGTAGACGGCTGCTTCAACCGGACTGTACGGCTGCCAGCAGTCGGCCGTCTATGCAGTCTCCCCGGCTATTTGCCCGATATAGTCGCCCCTGACACCGCCACCCACGGCAGCACGGAGAAGCCCGAGTACACACGCTCCTTCGAGACGGCTAAGACGTTCATGAGCATCTCGGCAAGGTTGCCTGATACCATCGACTCACTGATGGGGTACTTTATCTCGCCGTCTTCGATTAGATAGCTGTTCTTGGCTATGCCCGAGAAATCGCCGTTGGCGCTCGGGTTACCGCCGGAGAATCTGGCGAGGAGGATGCCCCTGTCTATTGATTTCACCATGTCGTCAAGAGAGACGTCTCCGGGCTCAACAACCCATGATGTGCCGTGGTTCACGGCTCGATCTTTGCCCGTCTTCTTTGCCCCGTACAGGCTCAAGAGGTAGCTCTTGAGGACGCCTTTCTCGACCAGCGTCATGTTCTGAGCCTTGTAGCCATCGTGTGTTACGAAGTAGCCGTCGGGGATCTCGTCGGATACGGGCCGCGAGTGGATCGTAAGGAGCTCACTAGCAACCTGCTTGCCGAGGCTGTCCTTGTATATGCTGGTGCCGGCGATCATGGGGCCGTCGCTTACCGACCACGCCAGGAACCACAAGATCTCGTCGAGACATTCCGGCGTGATGATGACCTTGCCCACGAACTTGCCTTGGAGGGGGACGGTCTCTATCTGCTCTCCCGATTGCCTCAAGAGCCTATCCAGTCCGGCGCACTCCAGGAGGGGTCTATCCAGGTCTTTCACCGAGAAGCTCGTGTAGTTGAACGACGAGACCTTGTCGCCTTCCTTCGATGAAAACATGGTCATAAAGTGGTAAACGCCCTTGGTGCTCTCGAAGTCCACGCCGTTTGAGTTCATGACGCAGGTACTGGTCCTTGTAAAGTCCAGGTAAGCTTGGCGGATGACCGCCTTGGGATGTCGGCCCTTTACCTGGTCCAGGAACTCCCTGATGCGCATGTGCATCTTATCCAGGTCAGGCGCCTCGTTCCCTGTGGCGAAGACTTCCGCGGGCTGATTCTCGGCTATGTCGTTGGCGTCATCCGGCTGGGAAGCGGCCGCGATGTCCATGGCGTCGTGGGCCGCGCGCTCGATGGATTCCAGATCCGACTTGTTGGCTGCGGTTTGCCCCCGTTTTCCTTCCTTTATTGCTGTTAAGGCGACATGTGTATCGAATGTGGTTCTGAGAAGGCTTAGTTCCCCCGCGTCCACGTTCATCTCGTGTTTCTCGATGAGAGATGCCGAGGTCTGCGCCTTGTCAGCGCCGAGCCGGAGTAGCGCTTCCAGGGCATCTTTCGCTATTTCTCTCCCACTCCGCATGTTATCTGCCTCCTATGCTGACCACGCACTTTATGGCCGGGCCGCCCATGCCTACCGGGATCCCCTGCTTCTTCCCGCACATACCTGCGCACGACCACTTCATGTCGTCAGATACCATGGTGACCGTCTTGAGGAGGTCGAAGGCCACTCCGGAGATCGTCGTGTCCCTTATGGCTCTCCCGAGCTTCCCGTTCTTGATCTCATAGCCCAAGGTTACGCCGAACATAAACTCGCTGGTCGAGTCGGCCTGGCCGTTGCTGGGTCTGATGAGGTAGTACCCGTCTTCCACCGATGCGATCATATCCTCCAGTTTGCTGGTTCCCGGCAGGATGGCGGTGTTCCTCATCCTTATGAGGGGCTCATCGGAGAACTGGAACGCGCGGGCATTGCCCGTAGGAGCGGCTCCAAAATGGGCTGCGCTTTCTTTGTTGTGCATGTAACCTTTCAGGATGCCGTTTTCGATGAGGACGGCGTCTTCCGCCTTGGTCCCTTCGTCGTCGACATAGACCGGCACGGGGCAGGTCTTGCCGAGGGCCGTGTTGGCGAAGTCGACCAGCGTCACGAGGGGGCTTGCCACTTCTTTCCCCAGAAGCGGGCCTGCTACGGACCCTCCCAGGACTAGGTCGGCCTCGGTGGTGTGACCGATGGCTTCATGAGCGAGGATCCCCGCCAGTTCCGCGTCGAGGACACACGTCTTCCTGCCCGCCTCGGCGAAGACGCCTTCTCGTTTCTTCATGAGGTGCTCGTAATGGCCGTTCAAGCCTTCGTAGATTTCATCCGGAGTTTCGAAGACGTCCTCGAACTGCCCGAGCCCTCCGTACACCGACGAGAGTTCCACGGGCATTCCGTCTTTTTCGACGGACATGGATACCCGGACGATGCTCCTCGGGATCAGGGAGTGGCTGTAGGAGCCGCCGGATGTCAGCAGGATCTTCTCCATGTCAAGGCAGTTCAGGAGCACGGTCCGGCTCGCCAGGTTGGGATAGGTATTTGTGATGTGGCTGTCTATTTCCCTGACGAATTCAACGAGCTCCTTCTGGCTGAGCCTAGGTTTCGCGGTCTTGAAGATGTTTTCCGACACTACGGGTGCCCCGGGTAGGCTACCCTTGCCTTTGTTCTCCCTCGAGTCCAAGAAACTGGCGTTTTCCGACGCGGCTCTTATGACCGATACGATCGAGTCTCTGGACAGGTCTGGGCTGGACGCGAACCCCCACGAGCCGTTCTTGTACACCCTGGCTGATATCCCGCCTATGTCCGTGCGTGAGTTGCTTGTTATGTTCCCTTTGACGCAGAGGATGTTTACGGTCCTGTTCTCATGGGCACGGAGCTCGGTGTAACCGCTCAGAAACCCTGAGAACTCCTTGAGGTCTATGTGGCGCAAAAAAATCCCTCCTTCTACCGTTTGGTGGGTCGTGCCACGGAGCAACTTCGTCGCGGAGGGAGATGTAACCTTCTCCCATCTTGCCCAGATACCTATGAAGGACTTGGCCTTCTCCCGGGGAATAACCTAAGCGGAGGGAGACGCTTCATGGCCAAAGACCGCCTGGTTGAATGCGTACCGAATTTCAGCGAAGGCCGGGATCAGCGGGTAATCGGGGAAATAGTGAAATGCATCCCTGAAAACGGTTGTAGGCTCCTCGATGTCCAATCCGACGCCAGCCACAACCGTTCGGTGGTCACCTTTGTCGGTTCCCCGGAAAACGTAATGGAGGCGGCCTTCGCCTGCACGAAGAAAGCCGCCGAGCTCATCGACATGGAGCGCCACACGGGTGAGCACCCACGGATCGGCGCCACCGACGTCATACCGTTCGTTCCCGTGCAAGGCGTGACGATGGACGAATGCGTAGAGATGGCCAAGAAAGTAGGGCAGCGGATCGCTTCCGAACTGGGTATACCGGTGTATCTCTACGGGAAGGCCGCCACGAGGCCTGACAGGGTGAGGCTTCCGGATATACGGCGCGGGGAGTATGAAGGGCTCAAAGCGACCATCGCGATAGACCCCGACAGGATGCCCGATTTCGGCCCTCCCAGGATGCATCCGACGGCCGGCGCCACGGCCGTCGGCGCGAGGCCGCCGCTCATCGCGTACAACGTCAACCTGAACACGGGCGACATTGTAAAGGCCCGCACCATAGCCAAAGCGATCCGCGAGTCGTCGGGCGGTCTGCCTGCGGTACAGGCGAAAGGGATCCTCATCAAAGAGACGGGCGACGTCCAGGTCACCATGAATCTCACCGACTATACAGTGACCTCGATCGATACGGTCATGCGTCACATAGAGGCGGAAGCCGAGAAACTGGGGGCAGAGGTCAAAAACTCGGAAATCGTAGGTCTCCTCCCGCTGGATGCCCTCTTGGATGTGGCGATCGCGCGGCTCAAGCTCACCGGTTTTTCCAGGCGGCAGATCCTGGACCTCGTGGGGCAGGAAGCTGCCGGAGGGGATGGCCGGACAGGGGCCGCCACGGGGCTTGGTACCAGTCCGGATTTCGGCGGAGGGAACGCAATTACTCAGAAAGGGTGTTACTACTTGGCTAAAATGGACCTCTCTAAGTTCGTAGACGACCTTGCTGCGCCGACGGGAGCTCCGGGAGGCGGGGCAGCTGCGGCAGTCGCGGGCGTCTTGGGATGTGCCCTTATAAGGATGGTTGCCGGAAATACCCTGAGCAAAGCCAGGTTCAAAGAAGGCAGAGACAGGCTGGAAGAGATCAGGAAGGCTTCCCAAGAGCTCATGGGCAAGTTCCAGGACCTGGCGATAAGGGATACTGAAGCCTACATGGCCGTTGAGGCGGCTATGAAGATGCCCAAGTCCACCGACGAAGAAAAGGCCGCCCGCAGGGCTGCCATGCAGGAAGCTTTCAAAGGAGCCACCCTTTCGCCTCTGGAGACCGTCAGGGAAGTCCTGGAGGCCATGTCTCTCCTGCCGGATCTCGTGCGTTACGGGAATCCCAACGCCATGACCGACATGGCGGTTGGCGCTCTCCTCTTGGACGCGGCAAGGAGAGGGGCGACCATGAACGTGCAGATTAACCTCGGTTCTATCGAGGATGAAGAGTTCGTGGCAAAGTGCAAGCAAGAGATCACTCTCGCCGCGTCCAAGGCTCAGGCCCTACTCCAGCCTGTGATAGACGGGGTGAAGGGGCAGGACCTGGATTTCTGACCTGGGCGGTGTGCGACCCTATTAGATGCCCTGGCAGGCACGCATGTCAGGGCTCTTAAGGAGCCGGTCTCATCACCGAGACCGGCTTCAGTGTACTTGAGCGGGACCGAAACGCCGCCGGATTACCTCAGCGCCTCCAGAAAGTCGGAGTCAGGGTCACGAAAACCGTGAAGATCTCGAGCCTCCCAACTAGCATGAGGAAGGTGAGCACCATTTTGCCGGAGGCGGGGATCGGGGCGTAACTCCCGGCCGGTCCTACGATCCCCAGTCCAGGACCTACGTTCCCCAAAGTGGTCGCCACGGCAGACAAGGCGCTTACGATATCCAGACCGAGCCACAGCATGTATAGAGTTCCTGCCGCTACGCAGGTAAGGTATATCGCGATAAACACGAAGGTGTTCCTCACGGTGCTCTCGGGTATTACCCGGTCGCCCAGCCGCACGGGCAGGACCGCTCTCGAGTGGACCATGCGTCCAAGCTCGGTCACGGCGGCTTTCGCTGCCACCATGAGCCTGGCGATCTTCATGGACCCAGCGGTTGAGCCCGAACAGGCCCCGAAGAACATGAGGAACAGTAGCACTCCCCGCGAAAGGTCCGGCCACTTGTCGAAGTCCACGGTGGTGTATCCCGTGGTGGTGATCACCGAGACTACCTGGAATGGTCCGTGACGGACAGCTTCCAGAAAGCCGTACGTGCCCGCCAGGTTGAGTACTATGATGGTGCTGGCGGCTAGGATTATCCCGGCGTATGTCCGAAACTCCGGATCCCGGAAAACAGCCGAGACATTTCTCGTCTGGACAGCCTTGTAGTAAAGGCCGAAGTTGATGCCCGCCGCGAACATGAAGAAGAATATGACAATCCTGATCCACGGGCTCTGGAATGCGCCGATGCTCAGGGCCCGGTTAGAGAAACCTCCCGTCGCGACGGTGCTGAAGGTATGGATTAGTGCCTCGTAGAGGCTCATTCCCGCAAGGAGTAGGGAGATTGTCCCAAGCAAGGTGATGGCCGCGTATATCCTCCAGAGGACCATCACCGACTGCCTCAGTCTTGGCGTGAACCTAGAGACTTCAATGCCGGGCAGCTCCGCCCTGAAAAGCGGGTCGCTTCCGTTGCTCGCCATGGGCACGATTGCCAAGAAGGAGAGGATGATGCCCATCCCTCCCATCCAGTTCAAGAAACTCCGCCAAAACAGGACCCCGGCGGCGGGCACCTCGACCTGGCTCATCGCCGTGGCGCCCGTCGTGGTGAAACCCGACATGGCCTCGAACAGGGCATCGACAGGGTTTGGCAGTACCCCGGATATGATGAAGGGAAGGGCGCCTACTATGGGGCCGATGACCCAACTTCCCGTAACCACGACGAAGGCATCCCTGCTCCCCAGTTCCAGCGGGCCTTTGTTGCGCTGGATGAGAACGAGCCCGGGTATACCGGTGAGTAGCATAGACCACGCGAACGCGGCGGCGTCTGAGGTGCCGTAGTACACCGCCCAAAAAAGGGGAAACAGCATTGACACCGCCAGCAAGATCAAGATAGAGCCGAGTGCCCTCTTAATGCTTTTCCAGTGCAAAGATCTTCGCCTCTCGCTTGATAGGGTTTCTGGGTCAAAGACGCCTCAGGCCGCCCTGCCCGGTCGCCAGCCGGTTGCCGGCAGGTCGCCTTCCTTTCTCCTCACAGCCCTAGGAGCTTCTGAACCCGCGCCACGGCATCGTGTTCCGCGAAGACCACCACCCGGTCACGCGGAAGCACTCTCGAGAAGCCGTGGGGGATTATGACTTCGGGCCCCCTTATGATGGTGCCTACCAGAGAGTTCCTCGGGAGCCCGGAGTCTCTGAGTTCCTTACCTGCTATAGGCGCATCCTCCGAGATCTCTACCTCCATGACTTCGGCTTGTCCTTGCTTGAGGAAAGATAGGTCCACCAATTTCCTCTTGCGGAGCAGCTTAAGGATGGTGCTGGCGGTGAGGACCCTAGGGACAACGGTGGCCTGAACTCCGATGGTATCGGCCAACGCGGCGTACTCCTGGCGCCCAAGGAGCACGATTATCTCCTTGATCCCAAGCCTCTTTCCGAGCATCGCTACGAGGAGGTTTACTTCCTCAGAACCGGTAGCGGCTACAAGCGCGTCGGATTCACCCACGCGCTCAGACTGGAGTACATCCATGCGGGTCCCATCCGCGTTTATCACCAGCACTCCCGGGAGCCTTTCTGCGAGCCACCTGGCCTTTTCCGGGTCTTTCTCGATGAGCTTTATGGAAAGACCTTCTTCGCGGTGCTCGGACAGTATCTCGCAGGTCCTTAGGCCTGTCTCTCCGCCCCCGACGATGGTGATCGTCTTGATCTCGTCCGGAATACGGCCGCTCAGGAAGACCGACCCTTCGAATTCTCCGGTTCTTCCCAGCACGTAGATGTAATCGTCCAGCTTTATCTCGCTGGTACCGTCAGGGATCATGAGCCTCTCGTCCCTGGATATCGCCACTACCAGGAAGTTCCTGAGCCCCAGCTGCCAGAGGGGTTTGTCGACTACCGGTGAGTTTGCGGAAGTGATCTTGAGCCCCAAGAGCTGGATCTTCCCGTCCGCGTAAAAGCTTACCTCGCCGGCGGATGGGGTCTTAAGCAGCTTCACAATCTCGAGAGCTGCGAGCCTTTCCGGATGAATGATCAAGTCAATGCCGGTCTGACCATGCACCAGAGCCTTGGCATGAAGGGTGTAATCCGGGTTTCTGACCCTGGCGACGGTCGTGGGTACTCCGTAATATTTCGCCGTGAGGCACGCGATGATGTTCACCTCATCGTGGGTTGCCACGGCTATGACCAGATCTGCCTGGCTTACGCCTGCTTCCTCGAGGACGGCGGGTGATGCCCCATTGCCGAGCACGGGCAAAACGTCTAGGGCCTCGCGGGCCGGCGCAAGGGCTTCTTCGGAGGTGTCGATTAGCACTACGTCGTTGGATTCTCGAGAGAGCTGTTCTGCGATATGATAGCCTACCTTGCCGGCTCCTATCACTATTGCCTTCACGATGATCTACCCTCCGGGTTTTTCCTGGAACCATTCATTTCACCGGAGATCGTGGCTTAACCTTCTCCAGAATAGGTCGGCGCCAACACGATCCTCCTGGTAACCCAACTTTCTATCCCAACTATCCTGAAGGGATCCTCTCCACGGAAAAGGACGAGTAGTCAAGGCCGGTCGTTTCCAAGGCACTGAGCCTTCTAAAGAGGTCCTATCAAAGGCGAAGCCCCTCTGCGCGAGGGGCTCCGAAAGGAAAGCCTGTTCAGCTGGCCTGCGCGGGCGCTCTTTGGCAGGCGTTTATGACGGCGAGCCTAACCCTTCTTGCCGGATAGCTCCTCCTCGAAGCTCTCGACTACCTCGTCCACCAGCTTGCCGACATACGTGACCGCTTCCCGGATGGGGTCGGGCTTGGTCATGTCCACTCCGGCCATCTTCGCCAGCTCAAGGGGTTTCATGGTGCCGCCGGCCTTGAGGACGTTCACCCAGCGTTCGGCCGCGGGTGCGCCTTCCTCGCGGATGGCTTTGGCGACCATGGTGCCTATCGTAAGCCCGGCCGAGTAGGTGTAGGGGTAGAGACCCCTGTAGTAGTGGGACTGGCGCATCCACACGAGCCTGGCGCCGTCATCGATCTCCACTTCGCCGCCCCAGAATTCGTCGAGGATCTCTCCCTGCAGGCGGTTTAGGACCGCCGCGGTAATCGGCTGGCCCTTTTCGGCGAGGGCATAGGCCCGGCGCTGGAGTTCTCCTTCGATGAGATGGCGGACGAAGTTGTGGTGGTATGTCTTCAGGAACTGCATTATGAGCCAGCGGCGCTTCCGCTTGTCGGTGCTCTGGGAGAGGATGTAATCCCCTACCAGCGTCTCGTTGCACGTGGAAGGCGCCTCGATAAAGAACATCGTAGGCCGCGTGTTGGCGAAGGCTTGGTAGCGCTGGGCCAGCACGCCCTGCCCAGCGTGGCCCAGCTCGTGGGCGAGCGTGAGGGCATTTCTCAGGCTGCCCGTCCAGGTCATGCTGATGTACGGGTGCACGCCGTAGACCGAGCTGCAGAATGCCCCCGTCTGTTTGCCGACGTTGTCGGCGTAGTCGACCCACCGGTTGTTGAGGGCCTCTCTCATGATCTCGATGTACTCGGGCCCCAGGACCGAGAGTCCGTTCAGGATGATGTCCTTGGCCTCTTCAAAGGTCGTGGGTACTTCGTACTCCGGATCGAGCGGAGCTTCGATGTCGCAGTAGAGCATCTTGTCGAGGCCTAGGACTTTCTTCCTAAGACGGGCGTACTTGCGCATGTGGGGCGCCAGCTCGGTGAGGATGATGTCGTGCAGGTTGTTGTATATGTCGATGGTGACTTCCTGACGGTCGAGGAGCATGTGGATGGCCGAGGGATACCCGCGGAGCCTCGCCATCACCACGTTCTTCTTCACCTCGGTGCCCCAGGTCGCCCCGTAGGTGTTCTGGTAGGCCTTGAGGCGCTCCGTGAATTGCTTGTAAGCGTTGCGCCGGAGCACCAGGTCGGCGGCATCTTCATACCGGCCAAAGGACATGGGGTGCAGCGCACCCTTGCTGTCCTCCACCGGTTCAAACTTCATATCCGCCGCGCGGGACCTGGAGTAGATCATGGACGGCGCATTCAGGACCTCTCCGAGGGCGGCCAGGGCCTTTTCAGTCTCAGGGTGGAGCCTGTGGGGTTTGGATTCCAGGAGTTTTTCAACAGTCAGTCGGAAAGGTTCGAGCCCCGGTTCTTCGTCAAGGTACCGCTTGATCGTTTCGTCGGGCATGCTCAGGATTTCCGATTCGATAAAGGTGGTCTCGGCCCGGATCTGGGTGGCCAAGGCCGACGCCCTCCCGGCCATCGCCTGGTTTGCCGGGGACGTCCCGTCGGCCGAGTTGTTGAGCGATGCGTAGGCCGTTACCTTTACCAGCCTCTTGTGCAGCGCTTCCTGCGCTTCGAGGCATTCCAGGAGCACCTTGGAGCTTTCGTGGAGGCGTCCCTTGTACCTCGTTACCGTGGGTATGAGCCCGGCCACGGCCTTCATCTCCGCTTCCCAAGCTTCTGCGGAAGGGAAGATGTCCTCCAGGTTCCACGTCGTGTGGACAGGGACTTCAGAGCGGGTGAGCTGTCTCGCCATTTCAATCCTCCTCGCCTATATGAGTTCATCTCACGGATGCCGCGGGATATTTCTAGAGTCGAAGAGTCTATTCCTCTAGCTTCCAGGAAGTAGGACACCTAGTGACAAAGGGACGAAAGAAGGGTATTATTGCGGATACGCTGAATATCATTAGGCAGACGTTCGATATATGTCTCAAAGTGCTTGGCTCAAATTTCACGGAAGGTGATGATGGTTTGGACGACCCAGGAGGTAGTCCCTACTTCTTAGCGGTACTGTGGCTACTCTTGTCCGCATTCTTCTCGGGTTCTGAGAGCGCGCTGTTCTCCTCGGATTACATTAAGCTCAAAAGCCGGTTTGGAAGCCATAAGAACCTAAACCGGGTAATGGAACTCAAAGAAAGCCCACAGGCAGTGCTCTCCAGCTTGCTATTGGGCAATACCCTGGTCAATGTCTTATTTGCATCGTCTGTAGCCGCCATATGCCTTGCCCGGCTCAGTCTATGGAGGGGCACCATTGACACGGTCGCCACCCTACTTGGGACGTTCCTTCTCCTTATCTTCGGAGAGATAACGCCGAAACTGGTGGCGGGAGCCAACCCTGAAGGTTTCGCCCTGAAACTCGCCCCGGTCCTCTCCTTCTTGAACGCCCTCATGAAGCCTTTCGCGAGGGGGCTTGAGAAGGGCGCTTCCTACGTCGCGGACCGGATGCCCGGCCTCGAGAGGAGGAGCGAGGAGATAACCGAGGCAAGGCTCTACGCAGCCGTGGACTATGTGGAGAACTCGGGCGCCATCAGAAACGACGAGAAAGAGATGATAATCGGAGCCATCGAGACTACCGAGCTCGAGGCAGTAGACGTTATGGTGCCGAGGCCCCGGATGATCGCCTTGCAGGAAGACCGGACGGCTCTGGATGCCTTGAACGTCATGCTGAACTACGGAGTCTCGAGGATCCCCCTCTTTTCCGACTCCCGCGACAATATAACGGGCATTGTGAGCCTCAAAGACCTCCTTTCGGCCGAAGGTCAAAACGCGGAAGCCTGGAGGGAGACGCTGCGCGCGAGGACTGCGAAATCCTTCGCGACAGCTCCTCACTTCGTGCCAGAAGGCAAGGGAGTCACAGACCTGCTCAGAGAGATGAAATCTAAAGGGATCCACATGTGCATAGTCGTCGACGAGTTTGACGGGGTATCTGGCCTCGTCACCATGGAAGACCTGCTCGAGGAAATCGTGGGTGACATAAAGGACGAGTACGACCCCAAGGAGCAATCGGTCTACCAGCTGGAGGAAGGCGTATGGCAGGTACCGGGCCACATGAGCCTTTCGGACCTGGAGACGCTCCTCGACATGGATATCGAGATAGAGGACTGCGATTCGGTGGCGGGCGTGGTCATGGAGTACCTGGACCGCGTGCCGGTCCCGGGGGATTCCTTCAGCTTGGACGACCCGCCGCTATCGTTCGAAGTCAAGGAAGTCGAAGGACCGAGGATCAAGAAAGTGATTATCCGCAAGAGAGATACAGAGGTGTCTTCTGAAAATGGAAAGTGACATACCGCTATGGTCGGTCGGCATCCGCCTAATCCTGTTTTTCGCATCGTTCCTGATCGTAGGGTTCTTTGCGGCGTCTGAAACCGCGTTCCTCTCTAAAGATAAATGGGCGGTCGAAGGCCTTAAGGAAGACGGCGACCGGAGGGCGGCCATCCTGAGCGATCTGGACAAAGACTTCAGGAACACGACTTCGGCGCTCCTCATAGGTACCAACGTGTTCACCGTTCTGACATCAGTGATGGCCGCGTCGGTGGCGGACCTCCTCGCGCTCGGCGGTACTCTCAAGAGTACCGTCCTGCCTCTCGCCGTGACTGCCTTCATGTTCTTCTTCAGCCAGCTGGTTCCCAAGACCTACGCCTCGAGGGCCCCTACGGAGCTTGCCCTTTCGGTGGCGCCGGTGCTTGCGGTCCTCACGAAGGTGCTAAGGCCGGTATCCAGCGTGCTTTCCCTCGGGCCTCACCTTCTCGCGCAGTCGGTCGGCGAGGATGAGGAGGGTGCCGGAGCTGTTTCTGACGAACCCGTGCGGCTTGCCGTCGACCTGGCTGCGGAAGAAGGCCAGGTGGATCGGGAAGCCGGAGAGGTGATCGTGGGGGTCCTGGATTCGTCGGACATTAGAGTGGCAGATATAATGGTCCCTCTGCCCAGCGCGTTCGTCTTTGAAGAGAACACCAGAGTACAAGACGCCCTGGAGGAGCTCCGGGTCCACCGCTTCAGCCGGGTCCCCGTGGTAGATGGGGAAGGAAAAGTCGTGGGGCTCGTGTACATGAAGGACGTGCTGCGGCAGGTCCTCAGAGAACCCGACTCCAGGCTCCTTGTGCGGGATATCATGAGGAGACCTCTCCGGGTCTCTCCGTCCGACAGCATCCTCGACGTGCTTGCGCCTATGCGCCAAGACAGGATTCACCTCGCCGTGGTCGTCGATGGAGACCGGGCCGTGGGTATAGTTACGCTGGATGATGTCCTCGCCGAGATCGTCGGAGACATACAGGAAGCGGTTGTGGACAGGCCGTCGCCCAGTACATCGTCCCAGCCTTACGAAATGAAGGCCGTGGTCGGCGGTCTAGGCGAGCATGACGCCTTCGACGCAGTGGGGGCCGGGACGGACGAATTTGACCGGTAAAATGCAGGTATCGCAGTCAGATTGTCGAATATGACACTTCATGTCTCAGGAAACGAAGCACATTACTAAACACTCCGGGTGGATGCCATACGTACCCGTCGTAGGGCTGGCCATCCCCCTCGCTGTAGCCATAGCCATGAACCTGAAACTGTACTGGGCCATGGCCACTGGGTCGGTTGTCGCGGCTGGCTCCGCCTGGGTGTACACGCCTGGCGCTTCTTCCCCGGAATCGGGAGCCGCCGGCGGAGAGGCCTCCTCGGGCCCGGCGCTTTCCAGGATATACGGCTACGCCTTGAAGGGCGTATCGAGGATAGCGAACGTAGTCATCTTGGTCCTCCTAGTAAACGCCATGACCGCCGTGTGGTTTTCATCCGGGACCATCCAGAGCATGGTATACTACGGCCTTTCTGTTATGCACCCGGGCCAAGTCTTGGTGGCGGGGCTCATCATCTCCACCCTAGTCTCCATGATGCTGGGGAGTTCCGTAGGCACGGCTGCTACTGTGGGGGTTGCAGTGCTCGGTATAGCCAAGGCGCTCGGCATGCCCCTGGCCCCCGTCGCCGGAGCGATCATGTCGGGGGCCGTGTTCGGAGACAGGGTCTCTTTCCTTTCGCCCATATTCCACTTGGCCGTGGATTTCACCGGCTCAGACAGGGGTAAAGCCACTAAGCGGATACTCGCTACCGGGGTAGCCGCGTGGCTCGTGGCCCTCGTGGCCTACCTTGTCATGGGGTACTCCCTGGGGTCTGGCGCTGCGGGGGAAGGTTTCGCCGTCCGCGACATGTACCTGGACCTACTCTCCCAGTCTGCGAAGATAGGCCTGTGGGCCCTCGTGCCCCCGGCGCTGGTTATGCTCATGGCTGCCGGGAAAGTGCCGGTGCGTCTGTGCCTCATAGCAGGCCTCCTTTCCGGCGCCCTGGTGGCCGTTTTCTACCAGGGACAAGGCATCCTCTCGGTTCTGTCCTCGGCGATCTCCGGCTACCACACTGAGGAAGCGGTAGGAGAGCTTTCGAGGCTCCTCCGGAGCGGGGGCATAGCCGGGACTAGGGACATGGTGCTCCTCCTCGGCTTCGCGGGAGTCTATACCGGGATAACAGAACTTTCGGGCATGATGGAAGAGGCCATAAACCCGCTGGTCCGCGGCTTAAAGAGCAGGGTTGGGTTCCTCATGACCGCCATGGGCGTGAGCGTGTTCTCCGCGGCCTTTGCCTCCAACCAGGCTATGTCGGTGATACTTCCCGCCAGGCTGCTCGAGGGCAAGCGCAAGGAAACCGGCACTTCCCCCGAGGATTTCGCCGGGGCCCTGGCCGATTCGGGGATGGCCGCGGCAGCGGTTATCCCGTGGAACGTCATGGCCGCCCTCTGCGCCCAGATCCTGCAGATGTCTCCTCTAACTTACGCGCCTTATTCCTTCTTCCTTTCGGCCCTTCCCGTCGCGGGAGCGGTGTACGCCGTTTACACGGAGGAAAAACCGTTTTCAGGGCGGCTCGCTCGTACAAGATCTACGTCTCGGTCGGACGAAGTCACCGGGGATAGGAGTTAGAGATTCCGAACACGCATGGTCCATTATTCGTAGGCTTCTGATGGACTTCTTGGTATGTCCAGCGTGAGAAGTGGAGCGTGTCTTCTCTTTGCTGTGTGACCTGTCTTGCGGATGTCTACGCAATAGCATACCAGTGTTGACTTGTGAAGTAAGAATTAGGAACAGAAGTCCAAGTTGAAGGCATGGATAACCTGGTTCGCATGTTTATCAGCAGCGTCAATCAGCTTCTCAAGGGTCAAGTGGAGGAGCTGACCCAGTGCATAAGAGAGACCATAACATGGCAGCGTCAAGTCCATGAAGAAATGCAGGAGCGCAGCCGAGGTTTGTCGGAAGCGGTGTTTGATGTGCGGGACACTTTGGCCCAGACGGCTGACCTGGTGCAGGACCTATCAACAGAAGGGCAGCAGCTAAAACGCATCATCGCAGACCTTGGTGCGGTATCCGGTGAGGTATATGATATCCTCAATCAGGCTGTCGACTACCTGCGGCGTTGCGGACAGAGTCTGGACCGTGTTGAAAGAGCTCTGAGCGAAGTTAAAGATCGCCTGCCCAGGCGCTAGTTTCACGACCATACCTGGATCCCCACGTGAACGGGTGACTCTTCCCGGCAGGAGCCCCATGCCTTTCGGGAGAACCTGTGAGAAGATGGGCTATGATGCAAACGGAGAGATGAACCTGCGATTCGGGGAGCGGTGTCTATGAGAATCCTGTGCACACGTCCTTGGGATGAATGGGAGAAGAAGGCTATCTTGGAGGTGGTCGAGGACGCAGAGTTCTTGGAGCCCGGGCCGGATAGGAAAGTAGAAGACCTGATAAACGAGGCCGAAGTCCTTTACGGTTTTCCCGATGTGCCCATGAGCGTCGTGGCGAGCTCGAAGACTCTCCGGCTCATGCACGTACAGTCGACGGGAGTGGACCGTTTCGCGCCTCACCTCGTGGATTCGCAGGTAATCCTAACCAACAGCAGGGGAGTTCATGCCAAACCAGTGGCAGAGCACGCGGTAGCCCTGATGATGGCCCTGGCGTATAACTTCCGTTCCCATACAAAGATGCAAGAAAAGCGCCTTTGGGAAGACCCGGGCATCGAGAGGCTGGAGGGCAAAGTGGCCGGCCTCCTGGGCTTGGGAGCCATCGGAGAAGAGATAGCCCGGAAGTGCAAGGCTTTCGATATGGAGGTAATAGGCATCCGCAGGGATCCGTCGCAGCCCGCGCCGGCCTTTGTCGACAGGGCCTACGGCATGGACGGGCTCATGGAGGTTATGGCCGAATCCGACGTCGTGCTATGTTCCCTCCCCCTTACGCGTGAGACGCAAGGGTGCCTCAAATACGAGCATTTTGCGGCGATGAAGCCGACCGCCTTCTTTGTGAACGTCGGCCGGGGTCCTGTGGTAGACGAGGCGGGGCTCATCCGGGCGCTCAGAGAAGGTAGGCCAAGAGGGACCGGCCTTGATGTGTTTGAGACGGAGCCCCTCCCCCAGGACAGCCCCTTGTGGGAGATGGAAAACGTGGTGATCACTCCCCATAGCGGCGGGAAGTCGCCGGAGAACAGAAGGCGCAGCCTGGCCATACTCATCGAGAATCTCAGGAGGATGAAGGAAGGAAGGCCGCTTATCAACGTGGTCGACAAGAAACGCGGCTACTGAAGACCGGAGCGATGCCCGCTTTTCCGGGGTTTACCGTTGCGTCTTGGGGAAAAGAACGGAGATGATGCCAGATGGTTTCGGAAAAGAGGCTCCTTGAGCTCCTTAAGGACCTCATACGGATACCTTCGGTGAATCCAGACCTGGTCCCCGGAGGAAACGGCGAAGGCCAGATAGCCAGGTTCCTAGGCGGCTACATGGAGGCGATGGGGCTTTCCGTGCGCTATCAAGAAGTGGTTCCGGGCCGCCTGAACGCCATAGGCGTCCTCAAGGGGACGGGAGGCGGGCGGAGCCTCATGCTGAACGGCCACATAGACACGGTGGGCACGGAGGGGATGGCCATAAGACCCCTAGATCCGGTCCTGGAGGGCGACCGCCTGTACGGCAGGGGCAGCTTCGACATGAAAGGCGGCGTGGCGGCCATGGTAGAAGCCGTAAACGCCCTGGTTGACTCAGGGGTCCGCCTGAAAGGCGACGTAGTGCTAGCGTGCGTGTGCGATGAGGAATACGCCAGCAAGGGCACGGAGGCGGTCGCTAAAGAATACCGGACCGGCGCCGCCATAGTGACCGAGCCCACCGCGAACAAGGTTTGCGTGGCCCACAAAGGTTTCGCGTGGATAGAAGTGGAGGTCCTAGGCAAGGCGGCCCACGGCTCCCTGCCGTGGGAAGGCGTGGACGCCATTATGGGCGCGGGCAAGTTCCTGTCGGAGCTGGACCATTATGCCCGGGAGACACTGACTGAGAAAAGGCACCCCCTCTTGGGGTCGCCGTCGATCCACGCTTCCCTCATCGAGGGAGGGTCGAACCTCTCCACATACCCTGCCCGCTGCGTAGTCCGGCTCGAGCGCAGGACTATTCCGGGCGAGGACAGGGAGACCGTCCAGAGAGAGATGGATTTTGTCCTCCGCTGCGTGAAAGAAAAAGATCCCCGGTTTGAAGCGAGGGCAGAGGTGTTTTTTGCGAGGCCGCCCTTTGAAGTCTCCACGGAGGAGCCCTTGGTGGAGGCGGTGAGCCAGGCGGCGCGCGAGGTCCTGGGAGCGGAGGCCGAGTACGTGGGGAGCCACCCGTGGCTGGATTCGGCGATCCTTGCCGGGGCGGGGATCCCGACGGTGATCATGGGTCCCGATGGGTACGGGGCCCACGGCGCGGTCGAGTACGTGAGTTTTTCGTCAGTGGTTCAAACGGCGAAGATACTTTTTTCCGCGATCCGCAAGATAGCGGGTTAGCTTGTCCTGAGGCGGGTCTTCATGGTTTCTCAGAGGATAGGCGTGGATATAGTGCCGGTAGCCAGGGTCCGGAGGAGTCTCGAGGCCTTCGGGGATGCTTTCTGGCGGCGATTTTTCACCCCTAGGGAAGCCGAGCATTGCCGCGGCGCCCGGGAAGCCGAAAGGGCCGCGGGGAGGATCGCGGCCAAAGAGGCCGTCATGAAAGTCTTGGGCGTAGGCTGGCCTTCGATCCCGTGGACGTCCATAGAGGTGCTTCCGGATGAGACAGGCCGGCCGTCGGTAGGTCTTACGGGCAAAGCCGCGGGCGCCATGGCCCGCTTGGGGCTTTCGGCGGTGGACGTGTCCATCACCCATGACGGCGACCTGGCGATAGCGGTGGCCCTTGGCGCCGGGACTAGCCGGAGGGATGGGTCATGATTTTCCTGGCCAGTTCGGAAGAGATGCGTGCCATAGACCGGAAGGCCGTGGAGGCCGGTATACCCGTCTCCATCCTCATGGAGAACGCAGGCCGTGCCCTGGCAGAGGAGGTCTCCAAGTTGGCGAAGGAGCGCCGGGGCAGCGTGGTCGTGCTCGCCGGTCCAGGGCAAAACGGTGGAGACGGGCTGTGCGCGGCGAGACACCTGGCGTCCAGGGGGCAAGAGGTCAAGGTTTTTCTATTTGCAGATCCCTCGAAGATGACGCCTGAATCCAGGTTCAACCTGGATGCTCTCGAGGCCTATCCGGTCGAAGTGTTCAAGGTAGAACAACGTGACGGTTTTCGGGCTGCGGTAGGGCGCCTTGGGGCGGTATCCGTCATCGTGGACGCCCTCCTGGGGACGGGACAGAGAGGCCCCGCCAGGCCTCCCATGGATGAGGCGGTAAGGTGGACCGGCGATGTGCAGGCGCCCGTCGTCGCCTGCGATATCCCCACGGGTGTGGACGCCGACACGGGCTACGCGTTTGACCCGGTTGTCAGGGCAGATGTTACCGTGACCATGGGGATGCCCAAGCGGGGGCTATATGTGTACCCGGGCGCCAAGTACGCCGGGCGTATAGTTGTCGAATCCTTGGGGCTGCCCCCGTCCTTCCTGGAGGGTCCGTTTCAGGTGGCGGCTGCTACCCTGTCCAGCGCCGAGGGCCTTATGCCCCGCAGGGAAACCGACCATCACAAGGGGCTTTCCGGCCACGTCTTGGTCATAGCGGGCTCGGTGGGGATGGCGGGCGCCGCGGTCTTAGCGGCGAAAGCCGCCCTTCGCGGGGGCGCCGGGACCGTAACCTTAATGTGTCCCCGCGGAGTCTACCAGGTGTGCGCTTCCATGGTTCCCGAAGTCATGGTTCTGCCGGCATCGAGCGAGGAGTCGTTTTCCGCCCATCCCGGCGATATGGAAGTCATCGAGGGATTCCTCCTGAAATCGAAGGGCGTGGTGCTGGGGCCAGGTTTGGGGAGGGGTGCCGCTCAAGAAAGATTTGTCGAGGAGTGCCTGCGGCTTATAGCCTCCAAAGGGGTACCTTGCGTGGTAGATGCAGATGGGCTCAACAATCTCGCGGCCCGTGGCGGGCTATCATATCTCGCGGGTCTGGAGGGCAAGTTTATCCTGACCCCTCACCCGGGGGAGCTTTCGAGGCTCTTGGGCGCTGGCATCCCCGAAATCGAGAGAGACCGTATATCTGCAGCCAGAGAAGCAGCGTCGAGAGGCAAAAGTGTGGTGTGCTTGAAGGGAGCCGGGACATGCGTGGCGAACTCGGTAGGTAGCGTTACCGTAGGTACCACGGGAGACCCGGCGATGGCCACTGCAGGGGCCGGAGATGTCTTGGCGGGAGTGATCGCTTCCCTGGTATCTCAGGGCCTTCCGCTTTACGAGGCGGCTTGGCTGGGAGTCTTCTGGCATGGCCTTGCCGGCGAGATAGCAGCGAGGAAAGCGGGATCCTACGGGATCCTCGCCGGCGAGATATGCGAGGCTTTGCCCGAAGCCCGCAAGACACTGGTGGGAGGTGAATGACCCGTCCCCGGGTCGGGAGAGTTGGCCGGACTAAAAAGAGTCGTAGTAGGTTTTACAGAGGAAATATTGTCCGATATAGACAGCCTTGCGCAGGAGACCAACCGCTGCCGCTCCGTGCTGATCAGAGAGGCGTGCTGCTTTTATGTCGCAGAGATGCGCCGCGCGATGCTTCGGGAAAAGATGAAGAACGGTTACCTCGAGATGGCGGACCTTAACCTCGCCCTTGCGGAAGAACTAGGCGCGGACCTGGACGGGGAAGAGATGTCCGCCGAGGTATGGGTCTGGAGGAAAGACTGATTGGAACCGGCAAGAGGCGATATCTATTTCGCCGATCTTAGTCCAGTGATAGGCTCGGAACAGGGCGGTTTCAGGCCTGTCTTGATCATCCAGAACGACATCGGCAACAAGTACAGCCCTACCGTCATCATTGCCGCCATCACGTCGCAGATCCAGAAGGCTCGCCTCCCCACCCACGTTGAGCTTTCATCCCGCGATTCCGGGTTGGATAGGGATTCTGTCGTGCTCCTGGAGCAGCTGCGCACGATTGACAAGAGGCGGCTCAAGAGACGGGTTTCGAGGATCTCCGATGACCTCATGAGGAAAGTAGATGAAGCCCTGGCCATCTCTCTGGGGCTAAGAGATATATAAGAGAAAGGAAGGTAAAAGTGGATTTCGAGAAGATGGGGTTTCCCAGGGCGAAGCTCGCGGAAACTCCCACCCCGTTTGAGGAGGCTCCCCGGTTCTCCAAAGCCGTGGGGGGCCCGAAGATATTCCTCAAGAGAGACGATGCGACAGGACTGGCGCTAGGCGGCAACAAAGCGAGGAAACTTGAGCTCCTCATGGGAGAGGCGCTGAAGGCCGGGGCAGATACCGTCATTACCTGCGGTGGTCCTCAGTCGAACCATGCCCGGATGACAGCGGCCGCCGCGAGGAAACTGGGCCTTCACCCGGTCTTAGTCCTGGATGGGGACGATCCGGGGACGCGCCAGGGCAACCTGCTCATCGACCACCTGCTGGGCGCGGAGATTATCTTCTCCGGAGAGCGGAGCTCGGGCGAGCTCCTCGACGAAGTGAGAGGTAGGGTGGCCGCCCGGGGAAGAAAACCGTATGTCATCCCCCTAGGCGGCTCGAGCCCCCTGGGCGCGCTTGCCTACATAGAGTGCGTGGAAGAGATCGTCTCCCAGTGCCGGCAGTTTGGGATAGCGCCCAAAGCGCTTTACGTGGCCGCCGGTTCGGTAGGCACTCTGGCCGGGCTCATCATGGGCAAAGTCGTCTTCGAAGCAGGGTTCTCGGTGAAAGGCATCGCTGTAAGCCCTGGAGCCGACGCCAAAGCAGAGCGGACCGTCGGGCTCATGGAAGACGCCATCTCGCTCCTAAAGTCTCGCGCTCCCCTGTCCGGCGCCCCGGCCGGTCTGAGCCGCCTTTTCGACCTGAGCCGTGAGGACTTGCGCGGGCTCGTGAGCGTCGACGAGAGCCAGGTAGGGGAAGGCTACGCGATTCCGACCGAAGCCGGGCTCGAAGCGATAAGGCTCCTGGCCAGGAGCGAAGGGGTCCTAACCGACCCCGTGTACACGGGGAAAGCCCTGGCGGGGCTGATAAAGGACGCCCGGTCGGGCATGTATTCGGAGGACGATTCGCTGATCTTCGTGCACACCGGAGGTGTGCCGGCGGATTTCGCTTTCACGAACGTGCTTGTGCGGAATTGAAGACGGCGCCGCCGGGCGCCGCTTTTGTCCATAAATGAAGAGGAGGAACCGTAGATGAGGCCCATTATCGGAATCACCGCAACCTACGATGAGGAACGCAACGCCGCAGGTGTACCCATGACCTATATAGAGGCAGTGCTCGAAGCGGGCGGCAAGCCTCTCCTCATTCCAGTCATGCCCCAGGAGGTTGCCGAAGAGAACCTTTCAGTGATCGATGCCCTGCTTATCCCCGGGGGAGTCGACGTAGACCCCCGCTACTACAACGAGCGCCCCATGCCGCAGCTGGGAAGGATCAACCCGCTCCTGGATGAGCTTGAGATCGGGCTGGTGAAGAAAGCCCTGGAAATGAGCATGCCCATGCTCGGGATCTGCAGGGGATGCCAGGTCATCAACGTGGCGGCCGGCGGCACCCTCGTTCAGGACATCGGTACCCAGGTGGGAGGGGCGATGAAACATTCCCAGCAGGCCCCGCGCTGGCACGGGACCCACGAAGTAGTGCTGGTCGAAGGGTCCCTCATGGAACGCGTGCACAAGACCCGGCGGCTCTGGGTCAATTCCTACCATCACCAGGCCATTAAGCATCCGGCAGACGGTTTCTCGGTGACGGCCCATGCCCTTGACGGTGTTGCCGAAGGTGCCGAGAGGAACAAGGGATTCTGCCTCTGCATCCAGTGGCATCCGGAAGGTATGTGGAGGAAGAACCCGGTCTACCTTGAGCCCTTCAAAGCGCTTGTGAGGGCCGCTAAAGGAGAGGAAATATAGATGCCCAGTCCTTCCGGAAGGCCCCGCGCGAGGGAATTTGGCCTGGAGATAGGGTTTATGTCTCCGGGACCCAAGAACAGCATCGTGGACGTGCCCGGTGTGGCCGTGGGCCATACGACCCTGATCGAGGGCGAGGGAAAACTCGTCGTAGGTAAAGGCCCCGTCAGGACGGGCGTCACGGCCATCTTGCCCCATGGAGGGAATGTTTTCAAGGAGAAAGTACGGGGCGCCATCCACGTGATAAACGGTTTCGGGAAGGCCACCGGCATCGCCCAGGTGCAGGAGCTGGGGGTTATCGAGACCCCCATCGTCCTCACCAACACGTTGTCGGTCGGCACGGCGTGGGACGCCCTGTGCGAGTACATGCTCGAGACAAACGAAGACATCGGCGTCACCACGGGGACCGTGAATCCCCTGGTTGCCGAATGCAACGACGGGTACCTCAACGACATAAGGGGAAGGCACGTAAAGAAAGAGCACGTTTTGAGCGCCTTGAGGAATGCTTCCACCGAAGCCTGCCCCGAGGGCAACGTGGGAGCAGGGACGGGCATGTCTTGTTTCGGGTTCAAAGGCGGGATAGGCACGTCGTCCAGGCGCCTTGCCGGCGAGATTGAAGACAGGTTCCTGGGAGTCTTGGTCCTCGCCAACTTCGGCTCCACAAGGGACCTCACCATCGCGGGGGTCCCGGTGGGGGCGGTATTGGAGTCCCGTAGAGTACCGCCCCAGCCTCCCGGTTCCATCGTCATCGTGATCGCCACCGATGCTCCCCTCTCTGACAGGCAGCTCGGTAGGATTGCCCGCCGGGCACAGGGAGGACTGGCGAGGGTCGGTTCGGTTTTCTCGAACGGCAGCGGCGATTTTGTGATCGCTTTTTCCACCGACGGGAGAGTGAGCCACGCCTCTCAAGGAATGATAGTGGAGAGGAGGATAGGCGACGACTCCCGAGAGATGGCCGGGCTTTTCAGGGCTACAGTGGAAGCTGTGGAAGAGGCCATTTTGAACGCCCTTTTCGCCGCCGAATCCATGACCGGGAGAGACGGCAACTTCCGCGAAGGCCTGCCCCTCGACGAAGTGAGAGAGATCCTCGAATCCAGGGGAGCTTTGCTCACCTAAGAATCGGGCAGAAAGATCAGCTGTGGCGGAAGGATACCGGGGGCGATCGTAGAACTATCTTGTCTCGGCCTTATATGTGAGAAGCGGAGGAGGATAACCAATGTCCCAACCGCCCCGGAGATCAAGGAGGCCTTCGTACCTGTCGGGGCCGGGTGCCCCGCCTCCAATACGTACCTCCGAAGGGGACTCACCGGAGAGCGCTCGGCCGCCTAAGGAGAGCCAGCCCGAACCCGAGGAAGACAGGGAACTCTTGTCGTGGCGAGTGTGGCTTCTCCCCAGGAGACCCGTTGTTTCGACTCTCGTAGTGGCTGTCCTCCTCTTGAGCATCTATCTCGCGTATTGGGCTATCCCACAGCTCCTTTTCGTTGTGCTCATAACTTTCATCATGGTGAACAGGCTTGCGCCGTACCTCTTCCCGGTTAAGTACTTCCTCACTGAGCAGAAGGCTGGATACAAGACTTTCCTGGCTGCCGATTCGAGGACCTGGGACCGGTTTTTCACGTATTACAAGTTCCCCGACGGAGTGCTCCTTTCAAACGATACACGGACTCTGAGAGGGCGGCTCCGGGAAGGGCTTTTTATGTACTACGGAAATGACACTCCAGTGGATGAAGTCCTCGCCATAGTAGCCTCCAAGCTTCCGTCTCCCCAGGAGGCAATGAAGCCCAAAGACGAAACCGAGTTCAAGGGGGGAGTGAGCTCTGCGTTCAAGCGGGTGAGGAGGCTAAAGGACAAAGGGCCGAAGTGATCCGGTTGTCCTATTGCGGCAATCTTCTTTTATTCTAGAAGCATTTGGATAGACGATAAAACAACGAAATACTGTAGAATAATCAGGATAATTGGTGAACTGTCGGGGGAAAGGGGTGAAGCCGTTGTTCGGGTTTAGGGAACCCATCGATGAGAAGAGGCGCGATGAGATAATTGAGGCGATAGCGAGCCGCATCGAACAGTTTGGTATGGTCGTGCCCGCCATATTCTTCCTAGAGCTCAACAAGCCGCTTAGTTTCCTGGGAGGCCAGGCGCTACACTTTGTATCCCCGTTCGCGAGCGTGCTTTTCAACACTTTTGAGGATTACGCGTACTTCTTCGACGACAGGAAGAACGTCGAACTCCTTATCCAGAAACTAGAAAGCATTGCGGCAAAGGAGGAGGAACGAGCCAGGCAACTCAAGGCCCAACGAAAAGCTCAGAAAGCCGCCAAGAAGGCCGAAAAGGCCGGTGGCACCATGCTGGATGAGGCCATTAAGATGGCCGCTGAAGACAAACCGGGACAGTCTAAATAAGATTGGCCCCAAGTAAGAAGGTTTTTTTGGTTTTGACATCGTACTAGACTTCTTATGGACTTTTACTCATAGGGGTTGGCAATCGAGGAGGGGAAAGCTTCAGTGCCGGAAGAGAAGGCTGCTTTCAAGCTGGACAGAGAGATCACCTCTGTTCTGGCTACAGACTGCGGTTCCACAACAACCAAAGCGATTCTCATCGAAAAAGTGGGTGACGAGTACCGCCTCATAACCCGCGGCGAGGCACCCACGACTGTTGAAGCTCCTTTCGAAGATGTGACCGCCGGTGCTCGCAACGCCATCCGGGAGGTCGAGGAGCTCACAGGTAAGACCCTGTTGGATGAAAAGGGCGTAATAACCCCCAGGCGTCCCGACGGGTCCGGCGTTGACATCTACATGTCCACTTCTTCGGCTGGCGGCGGCCTCCAGATGATGGTCGCGGGCGTCGTGAAGACCATGACTGCCGAGTCAGCCGCCCGTGCCGCGCTCGGAGCAGGCGCCATCGTTATGGACGTAATTGCCGTTGACGACGGGCGTAAACCCCACGAGAAGATCCAGAGGATCAGGCAGCTGCGTCCGGACATGATCCTTCTGTCGGGAGGTATTGACGGCGGTACGATCACCCACGTTGTAGAGATCGCCGAACTTATCTCCGCGGCAGAGCCGAAGCCCAGGCTGGGTATCGGCTACAAGCTTCCGGTCATCTACGCCGGAAACAAGGACGCCAGGCCCCACATCAAAAACAGCCTGGGAGAGAAAACCGACCTGCGCGTCGTGGACAACCTGCGCCCGGTCTTGGAGAAAGAGGTCCTGGGTCCCGCGAGGGAAGAGATCCACAACCTGTTCATGGAACACGTTATGGCCCAGGCACCAGGCTACAACAAACTCATGACTTGGACCCCTGTCCCCATCATGCCGACCCCGGGGGCTGTGGGTATCTGCATGCAGACTGCTTCCAAGGAATACGACTTGTCGGTTATCGGCGTAGACATCGGAGGCGCGACGACTGACGTATTCTCCGTGTTCGGCGAGTACTTCAACAGGACGGTTTCCGCAAACCTCGGTATGAGCTACTCCATCTGCAACGTTCTCCTTGAGACCGGAGTAGCCAACATCATGAGGTGGATCCCCTTCGACATTAGCGAAGGAGAGCTCAGAAACAGGATCCGCAACAAGATGATCCGTCCGACCACGATCCCCCAGACCCTCGATGACCTCATCATCGAACAGGCCATCGCTAGGGAAGCGCTGAGGCTCGCTTTCATCCACCACAAGAGCCTGGCCGTAGGACTCCGCGGCGTCCACAGGCAGAGGACTATCGGAGATACGTTCGAGCAGACCGGTTCCGGCGAAACCTACATCGACATGATGGAACTCGGGCTCCTCATCGGTTCGGGCGGAGTACTTTCCCACGCACCGAGGAGAGTGCAGTCGGCCATGATGCTGCTTGACGCCTTCCAGCCCGAAGGTCTCACCATGCTGGCGGTCGACTCCATCTTCATGATGCCCCAGCTCGGGATCCTTTCCACGGTGCACGAGAAGGCCGCCATGCAGGTATTTGACCGCGACTGCCTCATCAAACTGGGTACCGCTATAGCTCCTGCTGGTCCCAATGGCAGCGCCAGAGAAGGCGATGCCTGCGTCAAGGTGGAGCTCGAGGTTGACGGCCAGAAGATAGTGGAGGAAGTCCCCTTCGGCTCCATGAAGCGGATACCGCTGGAGGACGGAAAGAAGGCCAAGGCGATTATCCATCCGACCAGGCAGTTCGACGTCGGCAAGGGTTACGGCCATACTCTCGAGACGACTGTGAACGGCGGAGTAGTCGGGGTGACCGTCGATTGCCGCGGGCGTCCTCTGACCATCCCCGAAGACAAGGCCCAGAGGAACAAGAAACTGGTTGAGTGGTTCGTCGCGATGAACATGTATCCCGAAGAGCTGCTCAAGAAATACGCGGAAGTGTAAGGAGGAGGGTTTGAAAGATGGCACACGCATACACGCCTGGGTTAAAAGTCACCGAAAGGGCGGTTATCCGCAAAACGCGTCGCCTGCCCCTCCTCGGAGAAGTCCTTGTCGAAAAAGGGGCGGCAGTATCGCCCGATACGATCGTTGCCCGCACCAACATCCCCGGCAACCCGCAGACGGTTAACGTGGCGAACGCTCTCGGGGTCGAACCCGAGGACATCGTCGACTTCATGAAGGTCAAGCAGGGAGACTCGATTAAGAAGGGCGACATACTGGCAGAGTACAAGTCGTTCTTCGGGCTCTTCAAGCACACCGTCACTTCTCCGGTGGACGGCATCGTGGAGATGATCTCCACGGTTACCGGTCAGGTAACCCTGCGTGAACCCCCGATCCCCATCCAGGTCGACGCCTACATCGACGGTGTCGTCGAAGAAGTCCTGCCCAGGGAGGGCGTCATCATAAGGACCGAGGGAGCCTTTATCCAGGGCATCTTCGGCGTCGGAGGCGAAACCCAGGGCGTCATCAGGGTGGCCGTCGAAGGTCCCGACGACGTTCTGGACGCGCCTCAGATAAGGCCCGACGACTGCGGCAAGATCATAGTGGGCGGCTCTCTCGTCACCGCTGCCGCCATCAAGAAGGCGGCCGAGATCGGGTCTCGCGGTATCGTCGCAGGCGGAATCATCGACAGCGACCTCATCGAGTACCTTGGCTTCGATATCGGCGTTGCCATCACCGGACACGAAGATGTGCCCGTTACCGTGATTATCACCGAGGGCTTCGGTAGGATGCGGATGGCGAACAGGACCTTCGAGCTCCTCAAGAGACTCGAAGGGTTCACGGCGTCGATTAACGGCGCCACCCAGATCCGCGCCGGCGTCATGAGGCCGGAGATCATCGTCCCCGGCTACCAGGCGCAGGGCGTTACGCAGGAACAGGATCTTTCGCAGGGTCTTGTGCCGGGAACGCCGATCCGCATAATCCGCGAGCCTTACTTCGGAAAACTGGCTGAAGTCGTGGATCTCCCGCCCGAGCTGCAGGTCATCGAGACCGAGGCAAAGGTGAGGATCCTCAGGGCAAAGCTCACCGACGGCACCATCGTCACGGTGCCTCGCGCCAACGTCGAGATCATCGAGGCCTAAGGCCCTACGCGTAAGACGCGAAAGGACCCGCCCCGCGGCGGGTCCTTTTTACGTTAAGTCGCCTCGTATAGAGGGATAAAATCCCTGCGGAGAGAAAAATGGTACACTAATGGGAAGAACAAGTGTCTGAGGAAGGCACGGAAGGGAGGCTGGGCGAGAGCATGGACAAAGGCCTTCTCAAGGAGTTTATGGCCGAACAAGCCATCCCCTTACGGGCCAAGTTCGACGATTTTCTCGCTGTTGCGCTGGGTGTAAGGAGGGCGTCCCAGTTCATCTCCCCGGCGGAACTGCCCGACGCGGCTATTTTGGGGTCAACCATTGACGCCCGTTTCCGCCAGAAGATGGAGGGCCGGAGGCTGCCGGGAGAGTCTCTGAGCGATTTCATGAAGAACAAGATGGGAAGGTACCTGCGGCGCAGCCGTGCCCAGGAGATCCGCTACCGCCTGGATGTCCTGAGGGACATGTACAAAGACGTGGTGGAGAACTCCCACTCGTACCAGACCTACATAGGTTGGGCCAGGAAGCTCGGCCTCTCTTACAAGGAACTGGAGTCAAGACCCACCATCCGCGAGATATACCTTTTCAAAGACCCGGACGTCGCCGTGGAGCTGGATGAGCTCCAGGAGATGCGGAAAGACATAAGGTGGGAGAAAACGCGGGCTCCCGTCGCGGGCGAGCCGGCCTATGTGAGGGCCTTCCCTGAAGAGCAGAACCCCGCTTTTGTGAAAAAGCTCGGTCGCATCCTGGGCTTCCCTGCATGCTGTATCGAGCGTTATGCCTTTGACAGGGAGTCGGCCATCCTGACGCCCGAGCAGCGGGCTTCCAACCAGCTTGTGAACCTCGTGGAAGAGGAATACGATCCTTACGCCTTTTTCACCAAGGATTTCTTCCCGTGCCAGCCCGACTGTGAGGAGGCCGGCCAGATGGGTAGGGCGCTCTACGAAGCTCTGGCAGCTATAGACTCCGAGGTCGCTGCGGAGTACCAGCGGCACCTCGCCGAAAACGTCGAACTGGTGCGCCAGTACCCGGAGATCATCAAGAAGAAGATCGAGGCGCTCGAGAAGATGGCGGCATCAGCGAAAGCTCAGGAAGGCGATACGGTTGAGTGACAGCATCAAGATAGAGCAGCGTTCTTTGTTTGACTCCCTAGATGGCCTGCGCGTCCCCAAGGGACAAGCATCCCTCTTTCCCATCGTGGAAGAGCAAGCGGCAGACAAAGCCGCCAGTCCGGCGGGGCCACCATTGCTGGAGCCGAGCCGGGAGAACGAGTGGGCAGGCATAGACGACCTGGACGAGCTCAAGAGGCGGATCCTCCCGTGCAGGGCGTGTGTCCTGAGGAGCGGGGCCAAAGGAGTGGTCTTCGGAGAAGGGAACCCCCGCGCGGGCATCATGTTCATAGGCGAAGGACCCGGGCAGACCGAAGACGAGACGGGCCGGCCGTTCGTGGGGCGGGCAGGTCAGCTGCTCGATCGGGCTCTCAGGTTTATAGGTTTTTCTCGCGAGGACGTCTTCATAGCCAACATAGTGAAATGCAGGCCGCCCAACAACAGGTTGCCGCTCCCGCCCGAAGTTGAAGCCTGCCTCCCTCACCTGAAAGCCCAGATGAGGATAATAAAGCCTCGAGTGGTGGTCCTCCTTGGCGCTCTCTCGAGTCAGACCTTGATTAACCCGGCCATAAGGGTCACAAAGGACCGGGGGAAGTGGTTCACCAGGGAAGGGGTAGAATACCTGGTGACGTACCACCCCGCAGCGGTGCTCAGGGACGAGGCCAACAAGATGAAAGACTTCATTGGGGACATGAGGAGCCTCAGGGAGAAGTGGGACAAGATCCAAAGTGGAAGATGATCGCGGGAACGTTATCCGTATAGACAGCCGGAGCCCAGAAGAGACCAGGAGAATCGGGAAGGCGATTGGACGGCTCGCAAGGGGCGGGGAAGTGATCCTCCTGAAGGGACCCCTGGGAGCCGGCAAGACGACCCTGGTGCAGGGGATCGCCAGGGGCCTCGGGATCGAGGGCCCGGTGCAGAGCCCCAGCTTCGTGCTGGAAAGGATCCACAGGGGCAGGCTCGAGCTCAGGCATCTTGACCTCTACCGCCTGAGCGGAGAAGAGGCCCTGGAGGCAGGCCTCCTTTCAGATATTGGAGACGACCAGGTCACGGTCATAGAGTGGGCGGAAAGGGCGGAAGGCCTCATAGATGCCGATCTCGAAGTGAAGATAGAGAGGACGTCAGAAGAAGAAAACAGGAGCATATCCATAGAAGCCAAGAACCCCGCGTGGAAGTCTTTCCTTCTCGAGGTACAGAAGACATGCTAGCTGACGAGATCGCTGTCCTTGCCATAGAGACCACCACCAGCCTTATGGGCGCGGCGGTGGTGGTGGGAGAAGAAGTGGTGGCGGAAGGCTTCGTAGATAAGCCCAAGGTCCATTCCTACAGACTGCTCCCCACGTGCGACCGGGTCCTTAGAGAGGCGGGAGTGGACCCGCGCCGCCTCAGCGCGGTCGCTGTGTCCATAGGACCGGGGTCGTTTACCGGGCTCAGGATCGGTTGCGCCACCGCCCAAGGCCTTGCCCATGCTTGGGGGAAGCGTGTGGTCCCGGTGCCCACGTTCGCGGTCTTGGTGGAGCAAGCGAGGAAAGGAGGGCCGGGAGGAAGCCGGGCTCCGAGCATAGCCGCCGTCCAGGGGAGGGCAAAGGCCCAGACGGTGACCGCCCTCTATTCGAAGGGCGGCAAGGAGCTGGTTCCACCGGAGGGACGGTCCATAGAGGAATTTGCCCTCGCGCTGAAGCCGTTTGCCCCAAGCACTGTTATAGCGGCCGGTGACGCGGCCGACCTGTTCGCCGAATATGTTGAGTCTCAGAGGAAAGAAGGTCTCCTGGATATCCAGGTCGTCTTGGCCAGTGAGGGAGATCGCCTGCCCTTGCCGGGCACCGTGGGACGGCTTGCGGTGGGGATGGTTAAACAGGGTCTGTCGGTAGAACCCAAGGCGGCGATCCCTCTGTATTACCGGAAGCACCAGGCTGAGGTTTTGGCGGCGCGAAAAGCAAGCGAGGCGAGACAAGATGAAAAGCGGGAGCTCTAGCGTAAGAGACATAAAGATCGAACCGATGACCCTGAAAGATCTAGACCGCGTGCTTGAAATCGAGTCCCGGTCTTACGGGAATCCCTGGTCGAGGGGGGCTTTTGTATGCGAACTTACAGACAACACCTACGCCCACTACTACGTCGCGAAACTCGATGACCTGATAGTGGGCTATGTCGGGATGTGGGTCATCCTTGAAGAGGCCCATATAACCAACATCGCGGTCGATCCCGATTACAGGCGGATGGGGATCGGACAGCACATGCTGGAGACCATGTTCGAAAAGGCCCGGGAGTTCGGGGCGACGCGGATGACCCTGGAAGTGCGCGTTTCCAACGTAACCGCCCAAAACCTCTACAAGAAGCTGGGGTTTGCCGAGAGGGGCATAAGGAAAGGGTACTATACCGATACAAATGAAGATGCAATCATAATGTGGAAAGACGACTTAGGCCCGCAAAAACCGGAGGCCGAGAGGATCAAGTGGATGGTGTAGCCTCTTGAGGATCCTTGGCATTGATACTTCCTGCGATGATACCTCCTGCGCCGTCGTCGAGGACGGGCACAGGGTTCTCTCAAACGTAGTGTCTTCCCAGGTAGACCTGCACGCCAGGTTCGGAGGGGTTGTGCCCGAGATAGCTTCCCGGAGGCACATGGAGATGATGATCCCCGTGGTCGAGGAGTGTCTCGAGCGGGCAGGCATTGCCCTCGCCGATCTGGACGCGGTCGCCGTGACCTACGGCCCCGGCCTTCTGGGTTCCCTCCTCGTGGGAGTGAGCTACGGGAAGAGCCTGGCCTACGGCCTGGGGGTGCCACTCGCGGGAGTCCACCACCTGGAAGGGCACATAGCCGCCAATTTCCTGAGAGAAGACCCGCCTCCTTTCCCGCTCCTGAACCTCGTTGTGTCGGGAGGCCATTCCGACCTCATCCTCATGCGTGGACACGGGGACTACGTCGTGCTGGGCGAGACTGTGGACGACGCGGCCGGCGAGGTGTTCGACAAGGTAGCAAGGGAGCTCGGGCTGCCGTACCCCGGAGGGCCATATCTGGACAAGGCCGCAGAGCTGGGAAACGAAGACGAAGTGAAGTTCACGAGGCCGAAGATCCGCGGGCACAAGTACGGCTTCAGCTTCAGCGGCACGAAGACCAGGGCCCTGCAGGAGCTGGAGAAGCGCGGGCATTCCCAGGAGACCGTGAGGGATATCGCCGCTGGGCTCAGGAAGGCGATCGTGAGAGACCTCCTCTACCACGTGCCCGAGATATTGGTCGAGACGGGCGCCAGGGCCTTCGCGATCTCCGGCGGAGTGGCGGCCAACAGCCTCCTGAGGAGAGAGGCGGAGAAACTCGCGGCCAAGGTGGGGGTCCCCCTCTATGTCCCTCCCAGGGAGTATTGCACCGACAACGGCGCCATGATCGCTTCGGCAGGTTACTTCCGCCTCAAGGCAGGGGTGGTGTCTGGCCCTGACCTTAGCGCGGAAGCGAGTCTGCCGCTGAGTTCGTGGGCCCGCACATCATCGTAAGAAAGGTTGCTTTGAACTTGAGCCGGAAGAGACTGCCCAGGACAGATACTCCCTCTTTGGAAGCCCTTCTCTACGAGGCGCAGAAACGCGGGATACTTCCCATAACGTCGGAGTGTACGTCCCACTGCGTCTTCTGTTCCAACAGGTTTAACCCACCGTCTTGCGAAGTCCTGAACATCGGGAGGCGCAGCCTGGACGAGGTGAAAGAATCGCTTCCGTGGCTTAGCCCTGCGCCCGGCCCTATCGTGATCGGCGAGTCGGTCACGAGGATCAACGAAGGCGAACCCCTTTGCCATCCGGACTTCGCGCACATAGTGCGCAACGTCAGGAGGGCATACCCGGACCGGGTCATCAAGGTCACCACCAACGGGATGCTCCTCACGCCCGAGCTGGTGGAGCTCATGTCTGAGGCCCAAGTGAAGCTGACGGTCTCCCTGAACACCGTGTCCAAGCGGAGGGAGATCATGGGTGACCGAGATCCCCAGAGAACCCTGGCGGCAATCAGCTCTTTGAAGGGGAAAGTGGAGTTCGACGGGAGCATCGTTGCGCTTCCCTTCCTCACCGGATATCCCGACATACGGGAATCGGTGAAGTTCCTCAAGCACTCCGGCGCTACCACGGTCCGGTTGCTTCTTCCCGGGTTTTCCCGCCGCCACCCACTCTACAAAATGATGCCCGAGGGTACGTGGGAGGAGCTGAGGGAAATGGCGGTGGAGCTCTCCGCCCGCGAGAAGATACCTGTCCTCGCCGACCCACCCGAGCTTTCTGACCTGGATGCGAGGGTGGAGTACGTACTCCCCGGCTCTCCCGCGGCGAAAGCCGGGATACTTCCGGGCGACGTGGTAATCAAGGTAGCGGGAAGAGATGTTTTCTCCAGGAGAGACGCCTTCCAGAAGGCCTACGAGGCCGAAAACCCCGTCGTGACCGTGCTCAGGGAAGGGCACATCGAATACAAGCTCCACAAGAGGAAAGCCTCGCCTCCTGGGTTCATCATGTACGACGACCTAGACCCCCGCGAGTATTTTTCCTGGGAACGCGCCTCGGGGATCCTGAGGGGGCACGACGTCTTGGTGCTCACCTCGAAGCCCGCGAAGAGCCTTGTCGAGGTGGCCCTCGCGAGGAGGGGCCTGGAAGCCCGCGTCGTGGCGGTGCGTTCCTATTTCTTCGGCGGCAACATCCAGGTTGCGGGGCTCCTGACGGTGAGGGATTTCCTCGCCGCCTACAAGAGGACGGTGAGGCACGGCAAGCCCCACACAGTTACCCTTCCGGCCCGGGCCTTTGACGCTTGGGGCCGGGATCTCGAGGGCGTCCACTACCGCGTGTTCACCCAAGAGACGGGGGTGCCGGTGGTGCTGGCCGGCTAGACCTATTACCACGATTCTCCAATTCCGGTCCATTCGGCAGGACTATTTCGTGCTGCCAAAGAATAGTTCAGGACGTCCCCAAGAAACCTTCACAAGTATTGGAGGTGTCAGATCTGAGCTTTTGCGCGAAAGAGTTCCTCAAGAAGGCGTCGATGGGCCATGGCATCTCCGGCCATGAATTCATGAACGCGAAGGCCGTGGTCGAAGAGGCCATGAAAGGGCTCGTCGACGAGATCCGGTGTGATACTCTGGGAAATGTCATCGGCTACAGGAAAGGCGAAGGTGAAGGCGAAAGGCCCAAGATCATGCTGGCCGGCCACAATGACGAGATCGGCCTCATGGTCACCAAGATCGAGGAAGGAGGCTTCCTGAGGTTCACCCAGGTCGGTGGGGTGGACCAGCGCATACTTCCCGGGCACGAAGTCATCGTTTACGGCAAACGGCCCCTGACAGGCCTCATCGGCGTGAAACCTCCGCACCTCACACCGCCTGAAGAGGCCAACAAAGCCGTGAAGATGTGGGATCTCGCCATCGACCTCGGACTCCCCGAAGAAGAAGTCAGGGAGCTGGTCACCGTCGGCGACGTGGTGACCTTCAAGCGAGAGGTCACAGAGCTCATGGGAGACGTCCTGGCAGGGAAGTCCATGGATGACCGTGCCGGCGTCGCCGTGATCCTCGTGGCCCTCGACCACCTGCGGAAGTACAAGGTACAGGCGGACGTGTTCGCCGTCGCCACCACCCAGGAAGAGATCGGCCTCAAAGGAGCCATCGTGTCGGCCTACGGGATCCGTCCGGACATAGGGATCGCCATAGACGTCTGCCACGCCGAAACGCCCGGAGTGCCCGAATGGCGTACCGCTTCTCTGGGCAAAGGCCCCGCCATAGCCCAAGGGGCAAACATCCACCCGAAGGTCTATGAGGGTCTCATGAAGGCCGCCAAAGAACTGGGGATCCCCACCCAGCCCGAACCGGCGCCCGCCGCCACAGGGACCGACGCCTGGGGCATCCAGATAACCGCCGAAGGCGTCGCCACGGGTCTCGTGTCCATCCCCCTGAGGTACATGCACACCTCGGTGGAGACCTTGTCGGTGGGTGACGTGGAGAAGGCAGGGCGGCTTCTGGCGGCGTTCATAGCTTCCGTGGACAGCCGTTTTGTGAAGGAGTTGACAGTATGGAACTGAGGGAACTTACCTCTTTGGCGGGCGTGTCCGGGTGCGAGACCGAAGTCCGTAACGCGATAATGAAAGAGCTCGAGTCTATGGGCGTGCCTTTTGAGACCGATGTCTTAGGGAACGTGATCGCCAAGAAGGGCGACAAAGGTCCGAAGGTTCTCGTAGACGCCCACATGGACGAAGTCGGGTTCATGATAGTCCACATAGAGAAGAACGGTTTCCTTCGCTTCAGGGCCATAGGGGTCCCGCCGTCGGTCATGGTCTCGAAAAGGGTCCTCATCGGGAAAGACAAGGTACCCGGCGTGATCGGCGCGAAGGCGATCCACCTCCAGGATCCCAAAGAAAGAGAGAACATAATACCTCCCGACCAGCTGTTTATCGATATTGGGGCCAAGTCAAGAGAAGAGGCCGAGAAGAAGGTGAAAGTCGGCGACTACGCCGTTTTCGACACCCAGTTTGAAGAGCTTTCGCCCGGCATCGTGAAGGCCAAGGCCCTGGATGACAGGGTCGGATGCGCTATCCTCCTGGATATCCTGAAAGAAGAATGGACGGGCATCCAGCTGTACGCGGTATTTGCGGCCCAAGAGGAGATCGGTACCCGCGGCGCAAGGGTGGCCGCCTACAGGGTAGGTCCAGACATGGGCATAGCACTTGAGGGCACCGTCTGCGCGGATATCCCCCTGGCGGATAAGGAGGCCTACGCAACGAGGATCGGCCACGGCGCGGCCATCTCGGTCATGGACAGGGGCTCCATACCTTCCAGGAAGATGGTCGCACAGATCATGAAGCTGGCGAAGGAGCACAATATCCCCGTCCAGTACAGGGAAGCCACATCCGGCGGGAACGACGCGGGTGCCATCCAGGCGGCCAGGGCGGGATGTCCCGTGGCATCCATCTCGGTCCCGTGCAGGTACATACACACGCCCTTTGCCCTTGCTTCCATGTCCGACATGAAAGCTGCCAGAGACATCTTGGTCCTATTCCTTAGGAGTGTTGAAGGAGGTTTCAGACCGTGAAGGATCTGATAAAGAAGGTCACTGAGGCTTTTGGGCCGTCGGGGGCCGAAGATTCGGTCCGGGAAGTGATACGCAAGGAAGTCGAACCTTATGTAGATGAGATTTCAGTCGATGCCCTGGGGAACCTCATAGCCCTCAAGAAAGGCAAGGGCGGCAAGAAAGTGCTCCTTGACGCCCACATGGACGAGATAGGGCTCATGGTCACTCACATAGACGATAAGGGGTTCGTCCGTTTCGGCAACATCGGCGGGGTGGTCCCCATCGTCGCCCTTGGCCAGCGGGTCTACTTCGAGAACGGGACCATGGGAGTGATCGGTTCCGAACGGTTGGACGACCCCAAGGACCTCAAGCTCGAGAAACTCTTCATAGATATCGGTGCCAAGAACAAAGAAGAAGCCGCCAAGAAGGTGAACGTGGGCGATTCTTGTGCCTTCTTCCAGCCCTTTGCGGACCTGGGGGATAGAGTCGTCGCCAAGGCCATGGACGCCCGCGTGGCTTGCGCCGTGATAATAGAGGTCCTGAGGAGGCTTGAGAACTCGCCCCACGACGTATACGCAGTCTTCGCTGCCCAGGAAGAGGTGGGTCTTAGGGGAGCCCGGGCGGCAGCCTACGGCATCACTCCCGACGTTGGGATCGCCTTCGATGTGACCAGGACGGGCGATACTCCCAAGGCGAGGCCCATGGAAGTCTCCCTCGGCGGCGGCGCCGCCATTAAGGTGAAAGACTCGAGCGTGATAACCCACCCGGGTCTCAGGAATTACATGGTGAAGATCGCCAAGGAGAAGGGGATCAAGTACCAGATGGAGGTGCTCGAGGCCGGCGGCACAGATACTTCGGCGATACAGCTCACCAAGGCCGGCATCCCCGCCGGGTGCATATCCATCCCGTGCCGCTACATCCACAGCCCCTGCGAGATGGTAGACATGGAAGACGTGGAGGCGTGCGTGCTCCTGGCCAAGGCCCTCTGCGAGAGCCCGCTAGAGTTCTAGAGAAAGCCGTAGGAGGGAGCCGCAGTTGCTTGCCGAGCTCAACCGGATACTGGGATTAGCCCAGAAGCTGGGCGCCGAATATGCCGACGCCCGGTACGTCTCCATAACCCAGGAGCCCATATCGGTGAGCACGGACGGTGCGCCCGAGGTCTCGGTGTCGAGGAGCACCGGCCTCGGCCTCCGCGTGCTCGTGGACGGAGCATGGGGGTTCGCCGCGACCCCTTACATTGACCCCAGGAGTCTGGAGAAGACGGCTGACGAGGCGGTGAAGATCGCGTACGCCTCGGCGCTCAGGAAGAAAGGGGACGGCGTCTCGCTTACGCCTCTCGAGCCCAAACGGGCGAGGTGGCAGACGCCCTGCAAGGTGGATCCGTTCTCGGTGAAGCCCGAGGAGAAGGTGGAGTTTCTCACCGATGTGGTGAAGGCGGCGAAAGAGATCCCGGGAGTCTTCCGGGCCACCGCGACCATAATGAGCTACCGGGAAGAAAAGCAGTTCATGTCCACCGATGGCAGGGAGATAGAGCAGACCATCGTCCACTCGGGCGGTTCCGTTGCGGTGATGGCGAGGGGAGAGGGCGACGTGCAGTCCCGGTCCTTCGCCGACTACGCCGGCGGCGGGTTCGAGTTCGTAGAGAGCCTAGACCTCAAGGCGCAAGCAGAGAAGCTTGCCCAAGAAGCCGTGGAGCTCCTCAAGGCTCCCGTCTGCCCCACGGGGGTTACGGACATAGTGATGGGCGGCTCGATGGTTGCGCTCCAGATCCACGAATCCTGTGGGCACCCGATTGAGCTTGACAGGGTTGTAGGCCAGGAAGCCACCTTTGCCGGGACGTCGTTCTTGACTCCTGAGAAAAAAGGAAGCTTCCGCTACGGCTCGGAGTGCGTGAACATCGTCGCGGACGCCACTCTTCCAGGTGGGCTTGGTAGTTTCGGCTTCGACGATGAAGGCGTAGAAGCCCAGCGAGTGGACATAGTGAGAGAGGGCATCTTCACCGACTACCTTACCTCCCGGGAGCTCGCCCCCATGTTCGGGCAGGAGTCAAACGGGACGATGAGGGCGGTTGGGTGGGAGAACATCCCTCTCATCAGGATGACGAACATAAACCTTGAGCCAGGCGACTGGACCCTGGACGAGATCATCAAGGATACCAAGGAAGGTATCTTCGTCGATACCCCCAAGAGCTGGAGCCTGGACGACAAGAGGCTGAACTTCCACTTCGGTCAAGAGATAGCCTATGAGATCAAAGACGGTTCCCTGGGGAAGATGCTGAAAAACCCAGCGTATACCGGGATGACGCCCGAGTTCTGGAATTCTTGCGATGCGGTCGCCGGAAAGGACGAATGGCGCATCTGGGGTACCCCCGGCTGCGCCAAAGGTGAACCGGTCCAGGTGGTTCACGTTGGCCACGGGGCCGCTCCGGCGCGGTTCCGCAAGGTAAAGGTAGGTGTCGGCGCGTGATCGGTAAAGAAGACGCGCTCAAAGTCCTTGAGAAGGTCCTTTCCTTTTGCAAAGGATTCGAGGCTTCGGTTACCCTCACTGCGTCGGACCTGAGCCTTACCAGGTATTACGACAACCACATCCACCAGAACCTGAGGCGCCACGTCCAGGCCCTCACCGTGAGGGTGGTCAAGGGAAAGAGCACGGGGATAGCTTCCACAAACCTCTTGGATGACGGTTCTTTGCGGTGGGCCGTCCAGGCGGCAGTGGAAAGCATGGAAGCCTCGGGCGAGGAGAAGGAGTTCCCCGGGCTTCCCAAGCCCGAACCTGTCCAGGAGATAAACTGTTACATCCCCGCGACGGCCAACCTGAAGCCCAGAGACCGTGCCGAGGCCTGCGCCGTGGTCATCGATGCGGCCAAGGCGAGAGGCCTTCAGGCCTCGGGTACGTATTCGACGGGGGTAAGAGAAGTGGCCGTCGCCTCGACCACTGGCGTGAGGGCTTACCACGTGGGTACAGAGGCCTTCTTCCGCACCATCGTTCAGGATGGAGATAACACCGGGTACGCGGACCGGCTGACCAGAGACGTCCGGGATATCGACCCCCAGGCGGTGGCGGAAGAAGCCCTGGGGAAAGCCACCTTATTCCCCGAGGCCATAGAGCTTCCTCCGGGGCGCTACGATACCATCTTCGAGGAGTACGCCCTGGCGGACCTAATCAGGTTCCTCGGCATGATAGCCTTTGGGGCCGACGCCAAACAGCACGGGCGGAGCTTTATGGCCAGGCGCCTCGGCGAAAAAGTCATGGGGGACAACGTGACCATCTGGGACGACGGGCTTGATCCGGCTTCCCTGGCCGTTCCTTTTGACGCCGAGGGGATGCCCAAGAAGAAGGTGGTTTTCATCGAGAACGGCGTCGCCCGGGGATTTGTGTACGACTCGAGGACGGCGGCCAAGGACGGGGTGAGATCCACCGGCCATGCGTCGGAGATGAGGGGTAGCCGTTTTGTTCCGAGACCCTCCAACATGTTCTTCGGGACGGGCGACTCCACGAGAGAGGAGATGCTCCGCTCCACGAAACGGGGCCTCCTGGTCACGAGATTCCACTACACTCACTGCCCCGAGCCGATGAACGTGGTCGCCACGGGTACCACTCGGGACGGCACGTTCCTCATCGAGGACGGACAGATAGTGGCCAGGGTGAAGAACCTCCGCTTCACAGAATCTATGGTAGAGGCCTTTAACCGCGTTGAGGCAATTGCCTCTACCGCCAGGCTGACCAGAGACTGGTGGGGCACTTTCGACTCGGTCCTGCCGTGCGTGAAGATCAAGGAGTTCTCGTTCACGGGCAGCACCATGTTCTGACCGCGCGTCCTGAAGGCTACGCCTCAGGGAGCAGGCGAGAAGGGTTAAACTTCTACCCCCGGCGCACAATAAGTGCCGGGGGTGTTCTCTTGAAGAAAGCCGCTCCCTATATAACAGGAATCCTGGTTGTCATAATTCTCACCTTGCTTGCCTACCGGTCTGCTCCCCGGAGAAGCCCCGACGACCCGCTCCCTCTCAGGGGAGGCAACGAGCGCGACAACCGGGCCATCGGGGAGATAGACCTGGAAAAGCTCTATCCGGGGCTGGTACTCCGGTCGGCCAAGGGGCCGGAAAAAATCGTGGCCCTCACTTTCGATGACGGTCCCGATAGGGTTTACACGCCCAAGGTACTCGACATTTTGAAGGAAAAGGGCGTGAAGGCCACTTTCTTCTTAATCGGCAGCAGGGTAGAAGAAGACCCTGAGATCGCCAAGAGGATAGCGGATGAAGGGCACGCCATAGGAAACCACACGTATTCCCACCCGAAACTGACCAAGGCGTCGCCGCTGCTGGCAGAAGAACTGCGGAAGACCAGAGAGGCTCTGGAGAAGCTGGGGCTCGGCGATAACGGCTTTTTCAGGCCTCCATACGGGGCGGCCGAACCCTCACTCGTAGAGCAGGCCGCAGACCTCGGTTACCGGGTGGCCATGTGGTCGGTTGACTCCCTCGACTGGCGAGGGCTATCCAAGACCGAGGTAGTAAGGAACGTCGAAGGCTACGTACAGCCTGGTTCGGTGATCCTTCAGCACTCGGCGGGTGGCCCCGGCGAGGATCTCTCCGGCTCGGTTCTGGCGGTCGCGGAGATCATCGATATCCTTACCGCCCAAGGTTACCGTTTCGTCACGCTTCCCGAGATGTTCCCGGCTTCAGAGAAGTGTACGGAGCCCAAATAGGACGTCTCGGGTCATACTCCAGGGGTAGAGATCGATCCGGCGCCGAAGTAGCGCTGCACGGCCCTGAAGATGCTCTGGGCGGTCTTGTCCCATGTCTCTGCCTGGCGGAGGTAGGCCTCTTCGACCGGGTTTGAGAGGAACATCACCTCTATGAGCACCGAGGGACAGCCGGCCTCCCGGACCACGTAAAAGTTGGAATCTCTCACGCCCATATCCCTCGTACCGAGGCTGAGGGTGAGTTCCGACAGCACCAGGGCGCCGAACCGCCTGGATTCCGCCGCGTTCGGGTTCCTGTCGCACACGTAGACCGTGGTACCCGATATCGACCTGTCGTAATTCCAGTTATTGTGGATGGAGATGAACAGGTCGGCCCCGTGGGACCAAGCAGCTCGTTCTGAGAGAGAGTGAGAATAATTGCCTGGCTCTGGCGTCCAGCCTGGAGGACCTTCCGAATTCGCGTAGAGGCTCTGGCGAGTGAGTATCGCGTTGGCTCCCGCCTGGTTCAAGAGCTCCACGAGCCTCACGGCCATCTCCCAGTTCACGTTCCTCTCGGCGAGGCCGGTGAGCCCGATGGCGCCGGGGTCGCTGGCTTCGTGACCGGGATCGACGATTATCTTCTTGCCCTCAAGTCCGGAGACCCCGAAAGTGGCTTGGATCGAATTGGCCGTCTGTTTTATCTGGTACGCGGCTGACCCGTTGGTCCTCACCGCCACGCTTACGCCGCCTTCTCCGGGGAAGACCGTGACGTCCCTGACCGTTTTCCCTTTCACGACCGGGAGTTCATCGGCCAGCGACGCTCCCGGGAGGAACAATGTGACGACGTCTCCGTCCCGCCTCACATCCGCCCAGGCATAGCCCACCGTATTGATGGTCACGATATCTGTGTTCCCCGAGGACCGCACGTCCAATGAGGTGACGACCGGCGTAAACCGGAGGACTACCTTGCCGGGAGAGAGCTCTACGATCTCGTAGTTCGCCTTGCCCAGGAAGCTTACCGTTACGTCGCTCGTGGCAACTCTGACGGACGCGAACTCGAAGGCGCCTACCGGAAGTTCCACTGAAGTGTTGAAGAAGATGGAAGTGCTTACCACGACAGAAGTCTTGTCGGGCGAGGGTATGACCACCGCGCTTTCAAAGGGACCCGTTACGGTGAGCGTCCTGTCTCCGCCGTTTGCCTTGGCCGTCACGGTAAAGGCGGTTCCTTTGGCGGGCGTCGTGGGAGAAGTGAGCCAGCCTGCGACCCAACCGGTGAGCCCTGTGGGTGAGACACACTGTTTCCAGTCGCCAGACGTTCCCAGGACCCAGAGGTTATCGCCCCTGTCCAGGGAACCGATGACGGGGTAATTGGTTCCGGGCCCGCTTCTGAAATTGACGTCGGTAGCGGTCACCGTGGATACCGGGTATTTCCCCACGACCCACGTGTTCTGGCACACGATGAACTGGATGCTCGGGTCGGAAAGAGAGGCTACGCGGGCGTAGGGACCGTAGACCCATCCCCTGAGCCCGTTTATGGTTTCTACCATCAGGTAGGCTCCTTGAGCGCCTATCACCTTAGCGGATTCGCCTTTGGACAGCTTGGCCAGCTGAGACGAGCCGGCCACCGGGTTGGAATAGATCGTGAGAGTATCGCGGGCAGGGTAGACTACCAGGTCAGTGTTCAGCGGGGGCACCGAAACCTCGGGCGGAGCCGGGGTTCCGGCAGGCGGCTGAGATACTTCCTCATACTCGAGCCTGAGCAGGGTTTCCGATATCCACCCGGTAGAGCCAGAACTTGAGAGGGTGACCCTGATCCACTCCCCCCGCTTCACCTCGGCCGGGTAGACCTTGTCTCTCGTGGTCATGGTTTTTACCCGGTAGTTTGTACCCGGGCCTTCCCTCACGTTGACGTCGGTGGCGGTGATCCTGGCGGTTATACCCTTGGACCTGAGGTCAATGTCGATAAGCCATCCTGCTATGTAACCGGTTAGATTTCCTGCCTTTATCTTAGCCCAGTTGTTCTCGTAGTAAAGGACGTCGACGGTCGTGCCCATCGTCACCTGACCGAGTACCTTGTATGTCGTATCTGGGCCGGATCGCACGTTGCACACGTCCCCTACAACGGTCGCCCTAAAACCTTCAAAGGTGGAAGGTACCGGAGCAGCCTGGACCTTTTGCACTGCTTTGAGGGGGACATACGAGAATAGGAGCGCAAACAGTATGGCCCACGCAGCACCTTTCGCCAGATTTCCAGCTTTCACCCTGGTCACCCCGGTTTTCCCCTTGATGTGCACCCATTTCTACTCTTAGAATGCATTTCCTGCAGTCTTGTTCCACACAGAACCCATATTATTGACATACATCGACAAGAAGCAGGGATTTGTAGACGCCGGGCGACCTGAAACGAAAAGGCCCCGGGACTCCGGGGCCTGAGCCGTATCCGGCGCTATTTGGCAGCCGCTACTTTGGGGCGGAAGTCTTCGACAAGTAGTCCTTTATCGCCTCGTGGAGGGCGTCGGCAGCCAGGTTCGAACAGTGCATCTTCTGGGGCGGGAGCCCTCCCAGGGCTTCGGCCACCGTTTTGTTTGAAACCTCCATGGCCTCTTCCAGGGTGAGACCTTTCACGAGTTCCGTAACCATCGAACTGGTGGCGATGGCGGCTCCGCAGCCGAAGGTCTTGAACTTAATGTCTTCGATGCGGCCGTCTTTGACTTTGATCTGCATCTGCATGACGTCTCCGCAGATGGGATTCCCGACACGTCCTACCCCGTCAGGGTTTTCGATCTCTCCCACATTCCGCGGGTTGAAGAAGTGGTCCATTACTTTGTCGTTGTACATCGTCCCGCCTCCCCCGGAGGATTTTCAGTTTGCCTTGGCGCTGAAGGGGGACATCTCCCGGAGCCTTGCCACGATGGGTGGGAGGACCTCCAGGACGTAGTCGATGTCCTCTACAGTGTTGGAGCGTCCCAGCGTCATCCTGATCGAGCCATGGGCGAGCTCATGGGGTATCCCCATCGCCAAGAGGACGTGAGACGGCTCCAGGGAACCCGAGGTGCAGGCGGAGCCCGATGAAGCGGCGACTCCGACCCTGTCAAGGTTGAGGAGGATCGACTCGCCCTCCACGTACTTGAAACTCACGTTGACGTTGTGCGGGAGTCTCTTGGTCGGGTGTCCGTTGAGCACCGTATCGGGTATTTTCTCGAGGATGCCGTTTATAAGCCTGTCTCTAAGGTCGCTGAGCCGTTTGGACTCTTCGGCCATCTCGCGCTCGGCCAGGTAGCATGCCTCGCCGAAGCCTACGATGCCTGCGACGTTTTCGGTACCAGCCCTGCGCCCTCGCTCGTGGGACCCTCCGGTGATCTGGGGCGCTATCCTGACGCCTTTCCTCACGTACAGGGCGCCCACGCCTTTGGGACCATACAACTTGTGGCTGGATATAGTCGCCATGTCAATGTCCATGTCCTTTACCTTGAGGGGAACCTTTCCTGCGCTCTGTACGGCGTCGGTGTGAAAGAGTATCCCCTTTTCCCTGGCGAGGCTCCCGATTTCCTCTATGGGTTGTATGGTGCCTACCTCGTTTTGACCGTGCATGACGGAGATGAGTATGGTCTCGGGCCTTATCGCCTCGCGGACCCTCTCCACCGAGACCATGCCGTACTTATCCACGGGCAGGTAGGTCACTTCAAACCCTTCTTTCTCCAGGGCCTCGCAAGTATGGAGGATGGCATGGTGTTCCACCGCGGAAGTTATTATGTGGTTTCCTTTCGACCGGAGCCTGTAGGCCGTGCTCCTCAGGGCGAGATTGTCTGCCTCGGTGCCGCCCGAGGTGAAGATGATCTCAGACGGCTCGGCTCCCAGAAGGTAGGCCACCTTTTCCCTGGCCGTCTCCACTGCTACCCTGGCCTCCCGGCCCCACCTGTGGATGCTGGACGCGTTGCCAAAGGCTTGCGCGAAGTAGGGCATCATCACAGAAAGGACCTCGGGCCTCACGGGAGTCGTCGCGGAGTGATCCAGGTAAACCAGGCGGGTGGGGCTTGCGTGCTCGCTAGTCACGGGACCTATCTCCTTTCGAAGTTGGAGTGGACGGGAAGTCTTCCCGGATCAGGTCTGCCAGCGTTATTGAGTCCAAGACGTGGTCTATGGCTTGCCCCACTTTCTGCCAGACGGCCTTCGCTCTGCAGTCGTCCGGACATCTTTCAGGGTGCAAGTCATCGGCGACGCACTGGACCGGAACTACTGGCCCTTCCACGGTCCTCACGATCTCGCCGACCGTGATCTCTGAAGCGTCTTTGGCCAAAGTGTATCCGCCACCGAATCCTCTCTTGCCCTCGACGAGCCCCGCCTCTCTGAGGGGCCTCACTATCTGCTCGAGGTAACCCTGGGAGAGGCTCCAGTAGGCGGAGATATCCTGGAGAGACGAGTAAGAACCCCCGGCCTTGGCCAGTTCATACATGACCAGCACCGCGTAGTGTCCTCTCGTCGACAGCCTGAAAGGCATCATCCACACTCCCTGACCTACACTAATCCTATTATTATAATAGGATTATCCCCCGTCAAGGATTTTCGGCAGCATCGAGGTTTTGCGGCGTGGAGGTAATATATAGCTTCGGGAAGAAGATACGTAGGCAATGAAAGCGGGGGATGCGGTGTGGAACCTAACGAGAGAGCGATCGATGAGATAATCGCCAATCTTGAACGGGAAGTGGCAAAAAGGCCGAGAGACATCCCTCTCCGCCTCCAGCTTGCCCTGTCCTACATGAAGAAGGGCCGCCGCGAGGATGCCAAGAAAACCATCGACGAGATCTTGGCCATAGACAGGCGGAGCGTAGAGGCCCTTTATTACAAAGGAATACTCTTTGCCGACGAAGGGGACCTGGATACCGCTCAAGAGTCCTTCGAGAAAGCGGTGCAGCTTAACCCCAAACACGGCCCGGCCCATTACTTCCTGGCCAAACTCCTGGTCTTGAGAGGAAACATCCAGGGCGCGCTCAAGGAAGCCGAGGCGGCGGTGGCGCATTCCCCGGGGAACGTTATGGCCCATGCCCAGCTCGGAGAGCTGTACATAGCCGTGGGCAGGCCTTCGGACTCGGAAAAGCAGTGGCAGAGGGTCCTGGAACTCGAGCCTTCCAACCTGCAGGCCCTCCACAACCTGGGCGCCATCTATACCGATATGAGGAGATACCAAGAGGCCATATCCCACTTGACCAGGGCGCTCAGACTGGGGTCTGAGAACCCCGGAGTGCATTTCAACCTCGGCCTCTGTTACCTGGCGACCGGCGAGGGCGCGAAAGCCGTGGATGCCCTCGAGAAGGCCCACGAGCTCGAGCCCGAAAACGTGTCGACCATGAACACCCTGGGCGAGGCGTATGCCACCTCAGGAGAGATTGACAAGGCGGTCGAGATCTGGAGAAAAGCCCTGGAGAAAGAGCCTAATTCTCTGTATGTAACCTATAACCTTGGCCTCGGGCTGCTCCAGAAGGGCGAGACCGAAGAGGCCAAGGCCATGTGGCAGAAGTGCATACAGATCGATCCCACCTATCTCCCCGCGTATAAGAACTACGCCGCGGCGTGCTCTATGGCCGGCGACCTGGATGGCGCGATACAGAAGTGGGTCGAGGCGAGCAGGATGATGCCTGCGCTCCACGAGCCTTACCTGGCTTTGGGCGACCTATACTTCAGAAACGGCCAGTATGACGAGGCCGAGGATAGCGTCCTCAAGCTCATTGAGAGGCTGGATGCGGCGGAAGACCAGTCCGGCGGAGTCGACAAGGAATTCAGGGCCAGCGTGGAGCTCCTTTACGGGTCGATCCTGCTCGCCAAAGGTCACGCGGGGAAGGGCGTGGAGCACTGGCGGAGAGCTATGGAGCTGGATCCCAACTTCGCCCTTTCGAACGCTACTTTCATCGGGAAAACTCTCTGGCGCGAGCTGGTCGAGGCGGCCCAAAACGGGGCCAAGACGGAGGACCAGAGAAAAGCCGCCAGGCTTGTGGGCTCCCTCGTGAGCGAAGATGCCCTTCCGAGGCCCATGAGGTCGCCTGAGCCCGAAAAAGAGAAAGCCGAGAAGAAGGGTGGCTTTCCGTGGTTTTCCCGGGGAAAGAAGAAGTAAAGAGAGAGGGCGACCTCCAGTCTATCGAGGTGGTCGCCCTCATTGGGCCAAGCGGCACGGGAAAGTCTCACCACGCCATGACCGTAGCCCAGGAGAAGTCGTGCGATGCCATCATTGACGACGGCCTCCTCATAGCCGGTTCCCGCATCGTGGCCGGACGCTCGGCAAAGAGGGAAGAGACCAAGACTGCCGCCATAAGGAGGGCTATTTTCTCTTCTCCTGGCCACGCCCTGGAGGTCAGGGAAGGCCTCATGTCCATCTCGCCCCGGCGAGTGCTGATCCTTGGGACCTCCAAGACCATGGTAGACAGGATCATCTTCAGGCTTGGCCTGTCTGAGCCTCTCGAGTACCTCCACATAACCGAGTTTGCCACCGGCGAAGAGATTAGCCGCGCTCTCTGGCACAGGAGGCAGGAGGGCAAGCACGTCATACCCGCCCCGGCCTTCGAAGTGAAGAAGACGTTCTCGGGTTACCTGGTGGATCCCATCCGTGTCTTTACGCGCTCCCGGGAGCGCTATCCGGTCCCGGAGCGGTCGGTTGTCAGGCCAACCTACAGCTATTTCGGTCGCTTTTACATTTATGATTCGGTCGTGATGCAGATCGCGCAGCGGGTGGCCCTTGAAGTGCCGGGCGTGAAGAGGGTCCTCAGGGCGCTCGTCCTCACCGTGACCGATGGGGCCATATTAGACGTCGAGCTGGTGCTCGAGCGCGGGGTCAAAGTGTTTAAGGTCATGGAGGATGTACAGCGCCGCCTCAAAGACAGGGTAGAGTACCTCACCGGAATATACCTCCAACGGGTAGATGTCTCCACCAAGAAGATCGGGCTGGAATAAACCGCCGGCAGGCAATAAGGCAGCCTGTGGCTAATAGATCAAATGGGGGGACATCATGAAAGCTGCCTACGGACTGGAACTCGTCCAAACCCAGAAACTAAGCCTCACACCCGAGATGAGACAGGCGCTTACGGTCCTTCAAGTGAGCGCCCTCGAGCTCCGTGAGATCATTTTGCAGGAAGTCCAGGAAAACCCCCTGATTGAAATCGAGGATAGATACTCGGAAGAAACCCTTTCAGGCGAAGACGACGAGGAAGACGAGATCCTCTCTTTCTTGCTGGATTCGGCCGAAGCGGCCGGCGACCTTGCCCGGGATCCGGCAGACCGCCGGGGCCGCGAGCCGGAAAGCTTCTTGTCAGGGAGCCGCATATCCCTCAGGGATTACCTTATGGCCCAAGTCGGAGTCATGCCCGTAACCGAAGCCGAACGGAAAGCCATATTCGCGATAATCGGAAGCTTGGACGACAACGGCTACTTGAGAGCCCAGCTCGGGGAGATCTCCCAGATTTCAGGACAGGGACCGGAGGTCGTCGAGAGAGCACTTAGAGTGGTGCAGTCCCTCGAGCCTGCGGGAGTGGGAGCCCGGGACTTGCGCGAGTGCCTCCTGCTGCAAGCCAAAGCCCTGGGAAAGACGGGCCTCGAGCTTAGGATCATCGAGTCTCACCTGGAGGACCTGGCGAGAGGCAGGTACCGGAGGATAGCGAAGGAGCAGGGTACGACTCTCGAAGCCGTGCTCCTCGCTAAAGCCGCCATAATGAAGCTCAACCCCAAACCGGGCGCCTCCCTGGCGTGTGAGCCGCTATCGCCCGTGATCCCCGAGGTAGTGATACGCAAGGAAGGAGACCGGCTCACGGTGGAGCTGAACGACGCGGCCGAACCGAGGATCCGGTGGAACAGGTTCTACGCGGATGTCTTGAGGGGCGGGGATAGGGAAGCAAGATCCTACCTCAAAGATAAGCTCAGGAGGGCCCGCAACCTTGTAAGGTGCATCGAGCAGCGTAAAATGACGCTCATCAGGGTTATGGAAGCGATAGTTAAGAGGCAGAGGTCCTTCTTCTTCAAGGGGCCCGGTTCGCTCAAGCCTCTTACCCTCAGAGAGATATCCGAGGAAGTGGGCCTCCACGAGTCCACCGTCAGCAGGGCGATCGCCAACAAGTATGTGGACACGACTTACGGCATCTTCCCGGTCAGGGCGTTTTTCAGCCCGAGGCTCAGAACCTCCGGGGCTTCTCTTTCCCAGGAATCGGTCAAGTCCAAGATCTTGGAGATTGTGAAGACAGAAGACATAAGGAACCCGCTGGGAGACCGGGAGATCTGTTTGGAGCTCGAGAAGCTCGGCATGAAAGTGGCAAGACGCACTGTGTCGAAATACCGCGCTGAACTGGGCATAATGCCTAAGAACAAGAGGAAATCCGTATAAAGCCCCGCGGAGAATTGTGATACCTCACGGTAAACCCCTTTTGTGCTCTCCCTACAGTTTGACTGATTGTGATGCGGAGGACTAGAATTATGTTTGTGCGCTAAGCAATTGTGATAGTGGTAAACCTTTTTTGCAATTTTGGGGGATTGAGGTGGGATGGTGGTCAAGGCCAGACGTGGTTCAGGCGGCGTGCCGGTCCCGGACAAGAAAGAGCTTTCGGGACGCATGCCAATAGAAGATGCCGGTATTCCGGCCGAGCTCACGCTCTTTCTGTCCCAGCACACCGGAGCGCCGTCGAAGCCCTTGGTGAATGTTGGCGACGAAGTGAAGCGTGGCCAGAAGATTGCCGAAGCCCAAGGAGCGGTGAGTGCCTGCCTACATGCGCCAACCTCAGGTAAAGTGAAGGCCATAGAACCCCGGTACCAGCCCGTCCTTGGACGAGAGTCCGACGCCATCGTTATCGCGCCCGATGGTGAGCATGCCCTATATGAGGGGCTCGCGCCCGTCGGGGACGACCTCGAGGCGATTAGCCAGGATAAAATCCGGGAAGTTGTCAGGGAATCCGGGCTGGTAGGACTCGGCGGAGCTGCGTTTCCGACCGCAGTCAAGCTCCAGCCTCCGCCGGACAAGAAGATCGACACTTACCTGCTTAATGGTGCTGAGTGCGAACCTTACTTGACGGCAGACCAGAAGCTAATGGAGGAAGCCGCTCAAGATATAGTCTTCGGTTTCCGCGCCCTCATGAAGGGAGCGGGAGTGGAGAAAGGCATCATCTGTATAGAAGACAATAAACCCGACGCCATCAGGGCGATGGAGGAAGCTGCGAAGCCCTACCCCGAGCTGGAGGTCGCGGTCCTCAGCCACCGCTATCCTCGGGGCGGCGAGAAGCAGCTCATCGAAGCAGTCCTGGGCAGAGAGGTGCCTCCACCTCCGGGGCTTCCGCTTGACGTGGGCGTCATAGTGTCCAACGTCGGGACGGCCCACGCCCTTGCGGTTGCCCTCAAGACCGGCCTGCCGCTCGTCGAGCGGATAGTGTCGGTGACGGGAGAAGGCGTGGCGCGCCCGTCCAACTTCCGGGCCCTTATCGGAACGCCCGTGTCATACCTGATCGAGAAGGCCGGCGGGTTCTCGGGGAAACCCGGCAAGGTCATCCTCGGGGGCCCGATGATGGGTGTGGCGGTCAAGGACACGGATGTCCCTGTCCTCAAGGGGACATCGGGAGTCCTGGTGCTTCCCGCCCAGGCGGTGAAGAGCGAGCCGGTGCTCCCATGCGTAAGGTGCGGAAGGTGCGTCGAGGCGTGTCCCATGAGGCTTCTCCCCGTGTGGATGGCGGCTTACGCCGAGAACGGCTATCTGGAAGAGGCAGAGAAGATGCGGGTTATGGATTGCTGCGAATGCGGCGTCTGTTCCTACGTGTGCCCGTCCAGAAGGCCGCTTACCCAGTCCATCAGGCTGGCCAAATCGCAGATCGCTGCGAAGAGGCGCGCTGCCGCCAAGAAATAGGGGGACCTGAGAGGAGACGGAGGGAAACGCATGACAGACAGACTCTTGATCACATCATCGCCCCACATAAGGGCGCCGAAGACCGTGAGGGGCATCATGCTCGATGTCGTCATCGCTCTGGTCCCGGCCTGCGTGGCGGCTGTGATCTTTTTCGGTGTTAAAGCGCTCATGGTGCTCGTGGCTTCGACGGTATCTGCCGTCGTGTCAGAGTACCTGTACGAGAAGGCGGTGAAGAGGCCCGTTACCGTCGGCGACTTCTCGGCGGTGGTGACGGGTGTCCTCTTGGGCCTTACGCTCCCGCCGGGAGTGCCGCTTTACGTGCCCATCGTAGGTTCGGCGTTCGCCATAGTGATCGCCAAGCAGATATTTGGCGGCCTGGGCACGAACTTCGTGAACCCGGCCCTGGCCGGCAGAGCCTTTGTCCTGGCGGCTTGGCCGCTCCACGTGACAAGTGCGTGGCTTAACCCGCTTACCATGGACGCGGCGACGGGGGCCACCCCGCTCCACGCGTTTAAGGGCGGACAGGCCGTGGGTTCCCTTACCGACCTGCTGATTGGGAACCGCCTGGGGTCCTTGGGTGAGACCAGCGCGGTGGCCATCCTCCTCGGAGGGATATACCTCCTGGTCAGGGGAGTCATCGATTACCGCATCCCGGTAGCCTACCTCGGGACGCTCGGGCTCGGGGTTTTCGTATTCGGAAAGCCGGGAGCGCTTTTCCAGGGAGACCCCCTGAGGGGGATCCTGCTCGGCGGGGCCCTTTTGGGAGCGTTCTTCATGGCGACCGACTACGTGACATCGCCCGTCACTCCTAAGGGACGGACTTATTTCGGAATAGGCGCAGGCCTAATAACGCTCCTTATAAGGTACTGGGGCGACTATCCGGAAGGTGTGACCTACGCCATCCTCCTCATGAACCTGGCGACGCCTCTCATAGACAGGTTTGTGGTCCCCAAGTACTACGGGTATATGCACGATGTAGAGGCTAGGCGCAGAGCGAGAGAGGGCGGGAGGTGAGCTTGATGGAAAGCAAGAGGTCTCTAATAGGTGAGTTCACAAAGGGCTTGATTGAGGAAAACGCGACGTTCCGGATGGCTATTGGGATGTGCCCGACCTTGGCCGTCACTACGTCGTTGGTGAACGGGTTCTGGATGGGGGTCGCCGTCATATTCGTCCTGACGTTTTCCAACGTGTTTGTCTCGATCTTGAGGAAAGTCACCCCCGATGAGATCCGCATACCCATATTCGTGATCTTGATCGCTACGCCGGTCGTGATCGTCGAGCTCGTGATGAACGCTTACCTTCCGGAGATGTACAGGCTGCTGGGTATTTTCGTGCCTCTCATCGTCGTGAACTGCCTTATCATCGCCAGGGCCGAGGCTTTCGCGTATAAGAACTCGGTCATCCGGTCGGCGCTTGACGGGTTGGGCATAGGGACCGGTTTCATGATCAACCTCATGGTGATAGGAGCCATAAGGGAGTTCCTGGGCACCGGGAGGCTTGCTTTCGGGTCGGTCGCTTTCCCGGCTGAACCCCTGTTCGAACCTATGGCCGTCATGCTTACCCCGCCCGGAGGGTTCGTCACTCTCGGCGTCCTCATGGCGATCTTGAACATCCTGGTCCGGCGCGCCCAGCTCAGGAAGGCCAAGGCCAGTGCCTAGAGCTTCAGCATCGTGACCTGGTGGGGGGATAGACAATGAAGTTCATCTCGATAATGCTGGCCGGAGTGCTTACCTCGAACTTCATATTCATGCAGTATCTGGGCCTATGTGCCTTTGTGGGGATATCGGAGCAGTTCGAGACCGCCTTGGGTATGTCGGGAGCAGTCCTATTCGTGATGACGTTCGCGTGCACGGTGGCGGCCGCTTTCGAGCAGTTTATCCTGGTGCCTTTCGGTCTCCAGTACCTGAGGACCATAGCCTATATTCTGGTCATCGCCGCATTTGTACAGCTGGTGGAGATCTTCCTCAAGAAGACGGCGCCTTCCCTGTACAAGGCACTGGGCATCTACCTGCCGCTCATAACGACCAACTGTGCCGTGCTCGGGGCGGCGATGCTCAATGTCAAGAACGACTACGGCATCCTGTGGGGCACCGTGAACGGCCTTGCAGGCGCTCTCGGCTGGAGCCTGGCCATCTTGATCTTTGCCGGGATCCGGGAGCGCTGGAAGTTCATGAAGATCCCGGAAGTGCTCAAGGGCTTCCCGCTCGCCCTCGTTTCGACGGGGCTTATGTCCCTGGCGTTCTTGGGATTCTCCGGGCTGTTCAAGACAATACTCAAGTAGGGGGGAGACGAGATGGTAAGCGCGATTATCTCGCTCGGGCTTTCCGGCCTGGTCATCGGGATCCTCTTGGCCTACGCTGCGCACAAGTTCAAGGTTGAGACGGATCCCAGGGTAGCCGAGATCATCTCGGTGCTCCCCGGAGCCAACTGCGGCGGGTGTGGGTTTCCGGGCTGCGCGGCCTTGGCTCAGGCCATAGCAGAGGGAAAGGCTGCGACCAACGCCTGCGTAGTCGGCGGAAGCAAAGTGGCTGAGATGATAGCCAAGATAATGGGAGTTGAGTCGGAAGCCGCTGAGCCTGTCGTCGCCGTGGTCTATTGCCAGGGCAACTGCGACAACGCCGTGATCTCCGCGGAGTACGAAGGATTGGAAGATTGCCATGCCCTGCACGCCCTGGGGGGCACCAAGAAGTGCTCCTACAGCTGCGTCGGGCTGGGGTCTTGCGTGAAGGCGTGCGTCTTCGACGCCATCCACATGGGCGAAGACGGGATCCCCGTAGTCGACAGGGAGAAGTGCACGGGGTGCGGCGCATGTGCCAAAGCGTGTCCGAGGGGCATCATCGAGATGGTCCCCGCCTCCAAGAAGGTCCACATCTTGTGCAGGTCCTACGACAAAGGACCAGTGACGCGCAAGAACTGCAAGGTGGGTTGCATCGCGTGCCAGGCTTGCGTGAGGGCCTGCCCGCAGAAAACCATCTTCATGGACCGGGGCACGCTTGCGAAGATCGACTACAAAGGCTGCGACAACTGCGGCATCTGCGTGACCAAGTGTCCCGTGAAGACCATAAAGTCCTACGAAGAAAAGGCAGAAGCTGCCGCTTCGTGACGAGCCGGAAAGACGTGCTTCTTGAACGCACAGAGCGCCGCCCTTCCAGTCAGCGAGGGGCGGCGCCTTCTCCTTGCGGAACAGCATCGTGTTTTCCGCCGTCTCGGATCTTGTGGTCACATCCCGCTTAACATAGAATCTTGCCAGTAAGACACGAAGTTTGGCGCGAATGAGCGGGTGGCGGCGGGGTAATGATATTGGTATAATCTGGGAGGACTCGGGTATGAGGAGAGGGAGACTTACCTGGATCATTATCTTCGCGCTGGTTATCGGCGCGATCGTGGGAACCATACTGGAGGGAATCCTGTCTGGATCCGTCCCGGTCCTCACGAGAGGGATCAGCATAGGCATAGATCCGCCGTTTACGCTGGATCTCAATGCGCTAACCTTCACTTTCGGGTTCACGTTGCGCCTTAACCTGGCCGGGGGTCTCGTCGCTCTCCTGATCGTCCTCCTCCTTGGGCGGTGAATGGCATTGAGGCTGGTCCTGGCTTCTGAGTCGCCGAGGAGAAAAGCCCTCCTGGAGGCAGTGGGGATAAGACCCGTGGTCGTTCCTTCCCACGCTGCCGAGGCGGTCAAGGAGGAAGGGCTTGAACCTCACCAGCTGGTGAGGCTTCTCGCTCGCAGGAAGATAGGCAAAGTGGCGGAGATTATGCCGGACGAGCTCGTCCTAGGGGCAGACACCATCGTGTATATAGACGGGGAAGTCTTGGGGAAGCCTGAAAGCCCTGAAGATGCCCGGAGGATGCTCCAGAAGATCGCCGGAAGGACTCACGTGGTGTATACGGGCGTCGCCCTCTGGGATCCGGGGCGAAAGAGAGTACTGGACGATTTCGACAAGACCGAGGTGACCATGTGCCCGCTCACCGAGGAGGAGATCGCCTGGTACGTCTCTACCGGCGAGCCCATGGATAAGGCGGGGAGCTACGCGCTCCAGGGCATTGGCGGGATGTTTGTGGAGAGGGTAAACGGCGACTTCTCCAGCGTGATTGGTCTCCCCTTGCCCAAGGTATACAGGCTCCTCAGGCTTGCGGGAGTGAGGCTGGAGGAGCTTCTGACCGTTTAGAGGTTTTTGGGAATATGGGGCTTGCGAAGGGTGGCCTGAGGGGAGGAGTCCCATATATCCCACAGACGATTGACAATTAAAGACTGGCCTTCGGAGGACAAGCCGAGGGAGCGTCTCTTCCGGGTTGGCGCCGAGGCCCTTTCCGATGCGGAACTCATCGCAATACTCCTCGGGACGGGTAATCCCAGGGAGACGGCCATGGACATATCCCGGAGGATGCTCGCCCTGTCCGAAGAAAAGTACGGTACGAGTCTGGGCTTCCTGAGCGGACTTTCCCTCGAGGAACTAAAGGAGATAGCCGGTGTGGGGCCGGCCAAGGTCGCCCGAATCAAGGCGGGGGTGGAGCTCGGAAGGAGGCTTTACCGTGGGGTCAAACCCGGAGGTAGACCTTTCACGGTTAGGTGCGGAAGGGATGTCTATGAGTACGTAAAGACCGAGCTCACCGAGTACGACCGGGAGTGTTTCGCCGTGATCCTCCTGAACACGAGGAATCAGGTGCTCAGCAAAGAAGTAGAATCGGTGGGCAGTTTGGACGCTTCCCTGGTCCATCCGAGGGAGATATTCAAGAACGCTATACGCAGGAACGCAGCTTCAATGGTGCTGGTACATAACCACCCGAGCGGCGATCCTTCGCCGAGCGACGATGATATCGAGATAACGAAGAAGCTGGTCGAGGCGGGGAAGATCCTGGGCATATCGGTCTTTGACCATGTGATCGTGTCCAGGTCGTCGTTCGTGAGCCTTAGAGAGATAAGCCCCGGCTGGTTCCTCTAGGACTTGAGACTGAAAGGGAGAGTGGATACGGTGCAGTGGCTGTTCAACTACCTAAGCAAAGACATAGGCATCGACCTGGGTACGGCAAATACTCTGGTACACGTAAGAGGTAAGGGAATAGTCCTCATGGAGCCCTCGGTCGTGGCCATAAACGCCGATACCAAGGAGGTCTTGGCCGTCGGGACGGAGGCCAAGCAGATGATCGGCCGCACTCCCGGGAACATCATCGCGGTGAGGCCCATGAAAGACGGGGTCATCGCGGATTTCGACATCACCCAGGCGATGATGCGCTATTTTATCCGCAAAGCCTACAGGCGCCGCATCCTAAAGCCCTTCGTCCTCGTCGCCGTACCTTCGGGATGCACCGAAGTTGAAAGGCGCGCAGTTATCGACGCGGCCGTATCTGCCGGGGCGCGAGATGCCGAGACGGTGTGGGAACCCATGGCTTCGGCCATCGGAGCCGGATTGCCCGTAAACGAGCCCACCGGCAACATGATAGTGGACATAGGCGGCGGGACGTGCGAGGTTGCCGTCATATCTCTGGAAGGTATCGTTGCCTCCAGGTCCATACGCGTGGCCGGCGATGAGATGGACGAAGCCATCGTGAACTACGTGAAACGCGCGTACAACCTGCTTATCGGCGAGCGTACGGCCGAAGAGGTTAAGATGACCATAGGCTCGGCCTACGAGCTCGACGAAGAGCAGACCATGGAGATAAAGGGTCGCGATCTGGTTACCGGCCTCCCCAGGACCATCACGGTCGATTCCAGGGAGATAAGGAAGGCCCTTGCAGAACCTGTTGGGGCGATCATCGAGGCCATAAAGGAGACGCTGGAGCGCACGCCTCCCGAGCTGGCCGCCGATATCATGGACCGGGGGATAGTCATGACGGGCGGAGGCTCTCTCCTCAAAGGCCTGGACAGGCTGGTGAGCCAGGAGACCGGAATGCCCGTGCACATCGTGGATGATCCCCTTTCGACGGTGGCCCGCGGGACCGGGATCATGCTGGAGGACCCCGACAAGCTCAGGAAAGTCCTGGCGTCATCGAGAAGATCCAAGTGAATAAGAGGGGAATACGGTGAGGCGGCGCTTCCAGTTCAAGAAGATAGCGATCTTGGCTGTCTTGGTGGCTGCCTCAGTGGTCCTCATGAACGTGACAGGGAAGCCTCAGGACGGCCCTTCGTTCTGGGGCTCTTTGTTTCAGCGGATGGCTCGCCCCGTATCTTCGGTCTACTCCTCGGTAGGAGGATGGTTTCAGTCCCTGAAGACTGCTTTCGCCGACAAGGAAGAGCTCATCCGCAAGAACCGGGAACTTGAGACCGCGTTGGGAGCCCTGAAGGCGCTCGAGTCGAGGCTGCAAGAGCTCCAGGCCGAGAACGAGCGCCTCAGGGACCTTCTGGATTTCCAAGAGACGTCCCCAGGGAAGTATTTGGTAACGGAGGTATACGGCCGGGACCCCAGCAAGTGGTTCTCCTCTGTCTCAATTGCCGCGGGGAGCGAGCAGGGTGTCGAGCCCGACGCGGCGGTGGTCTGCCAGGCCGGCCTGGTGGGCCGCGTCCTTTCGGTGGGGAAAGACGTCTCCACCGTCCTGCTCCTCACGGACCCTGAGAGCGGCGTGGGGGCCGTGGTCCAGAGGTCGAGGGACCTGGGGGTGGTGCTTGGCGGAGGAGACCCGCGCGCTCTTACCGCCAGGTTTTTCTCCAAGGACGCCGACGTGAAAGTTGGAGACCTCATAGTCACATCGGGGATAAGCAGCAAGTTTCCGGAAGGTCTCCTTATCGGCGAAGTGGTCGCCGTGAGGGTCCCCCAGCCGGGACTCGTGAAGGAAGCCATCGTCAAACCGTCGGTGGATTTTGAGCACCTGGAAGAGGTCATGGTGATAGGTCGATGAGCCTCCGGGATGGGCCGGTAATAGTCGTATCTCTTATCCTCGCGCCCCTTGCAAAGGTAGTTGAGTCCGTCGCGGCTCCCGCGACCGGGGGGCCGGACCTGCTTCTGGTCCTTGCCGTATGCGTGGGGTGGCTCTGCGATCCGTGGCACGCCACCCCCGCCGGATTCGCCTTGGGGCTTGTTGAAGACCTGGTGGTCGCCAGATGCCTCGGCTCCCGGGCCATACCTCTGGCGATCGCTGCACTACTCGCGGGAAGCCTTAAGTCGATACTGAGTCCGGAAAGCCTTTCTTCCAAAATGCTCGCGGCCTTGGCGGGATCTACCGTGGCCGACTACGCCACGTGGGGGATCTTGGCGGCCAAGGGCATAAGGATCGTGCCTTTGTACTTCGTGAGATCAATATGGATGCCGTCGGCCCTTTGGGCTGCCTTCCTTGTCGGGCCTATGCACTTCGCGCTGATGCGCCTGGCCGCTTGGGCAGGTTCTGTGCTTCCACCCTTGAGCGGGAAGGGTAGGGAGGCCGTCTTATGAGCCGCCCTATGAAGAGAGACTCTCACGTGACACCGGAGACCAGCGAGAGCCTGGCCCCGGACTTGCTCAAGAGCAGGAAGGAAGCGGTGACCATCGGGCTCATCCTGGTCTTCCTTCTCCTAGCGTCGAGGATGTTCTACCTGCAGATCATTAAGGGCGAAGTCTACACCGCCATGTCCCACCAGAATCGGACGAGGATCATAAGCATCCCGGCTCCCCGGGGGGACATACTCGACCGGGATGATAACCCTCTCGTTACGTCGCGCCCTTCCTTTTCCGTGTACTACTGGTACACCAATAGGGAAGACGCGGAAAAGACCCTCCCTCACCTGGCGGAAATACTGGGAATGGACATGGCCGACATAGAGAAGAGGGTTCTCCAGTACCAGGGCAGGTACTTCGAGCCCATCCCCATCGCCAAAGACATATCTCCCGAAGCATACACAGCCATTGTCGAAAACGCTCCCCTTTTGCGGGGAGTGTTCATCGAGCCGGAGCCCATTCGCTACTACCCGGAAGGAAGCCTCATGTCGCCCATCTTGGGATACGTGGGAGAGATCTCAGAGCGAGAGCTTTCACAGCTTAGAGACCAGGGGTACAGGATAGGCGACATCATAGGCAAGCAAGGGGTGGAGTCCTACTACGAGTCTGTCCTGAGAGGCAAGGACGGCGGGTATCAGGTTGAGGTCGACTACCTGATGAGACCGACAGGCAACCGGGGACCGGGTATAGAGCCCGAGCCCGGTCATGACCTCAGGCTGAACATAGACTTGGACATCCAGCGGGCCGCCGAGGAGGCCGTGCGGGATGCCCTGGAGCAACACCCCTCGGCCAAAGGAGGGGCGGCAGTAGTGTTGGACGTCAAGACCGGCGGCGTGTTGGCGATAGTCTCGGCGCCGGGATTCGACCCCAATAAGCTGGTGTCCGGCATAAGCCAGGCGGAGCTCAACGAATTCCTCTCGAGTGGCCAGTGGAGGTTCAGCGACCTCGCCACGACGGGCCTATACCCGCCGGGATCCACGTTCAAGCTCGTTACAGCCATCGCGGCTCTGTGCGAAGGCAAGACCACGCCCGAAGAAGAGATTTTCGATCCGGGGTACCACCCGAGCGTCCCGAGCCTCGTCTGTCACCGGCGGTGGGGGCACGGTTCAGTCAACCTGGCGGAAGCCATCAGGGACTCGTGCAATGTGTACTTCTACGAGATGGGCCGGAGGCTCGGTATGGACACCTACGCGGAGTACGCGAGGGCGCTGGGTTTGGGGGCGAAAACCGGCATCGACCTCTACGGTGAGAACTACGGGACCGTGCCCGATTCGGCGTGGAAAGCCAAGGCCTACGCCGAAGGCCGGGTCAGAGAACCCGAGGTTCTCTATGCGGAACACATGATGGGGGCCATGGGCCAGGTTTTCCACCTGGATACCCCGATCCAGATGGCTTCCCTCACCCAGGCCATAGCCAACGACGGTGTGAGGATGAGGCCGTTCCTGGTGAAAGAGATACTCACTCAAGACGGAGAAGTGGTGCAGACGTTTGAACCGGAAGTCGCGGGGGTCCTCGAAGCGGAACAGTGGATATTCGACGAAGTTAAGAAGGGGATGGCGATGGTCACCGGCGATCCCCTGGGAACGGCTTACTGGGCATTTCGCGATCTTCCCGTTAAGGTAGCAGGGAAAACAGGTACCGCAGAGAATCCACTGGGAGAGAATCACGCGTGGTTTGTGGGGTTCGGACCGTTCGACAACCCTGAGATCGCCTTGGCGGTTGTTATCGACCAGGGGGGAAGCGGGTCGGAAGTCGCCGCGCCCGTAGCCAGGGCAATTTTCGACGCGTATTTTGCGGACAGGCTCAACGCCTCGAGCGAGGCAGATGAGTGATCCGCCCCGGACCTGCGCGGAGGTGCGGAGTTTGGAGACTACACAAGACGTGGTCTTTAAGGGGACCAAAGAAGGGCTATATCTGATACTCAACGCGAAACAAGACTTTGAGGTCCTCAAAGAGAAGCTCAGGGAACATCTCAAGAAATCCGAGTTCTTCTTCAAGGGTGCTCCCGATGTGATCCTGGAGACCGGTGAAGAGGGCTTTTCTCTGGATGAGATACTGGAGATCCAAAACATACTGGCCTATCCTTACGGGCTCAAACTCAAGAAAGTGAAACACAGGGAAAGAGCCGAGAGAAGGGAACCTGAGACGCAGCGCAGGACAGTGAGGACCGCGGCACAGGACAAGCCCCGGGAGGTATCGGAGAGTCGCGTGGCTGAAAGGCCCCGGTATGCGAGCGTTTCCGGACGGCTGCCAGACACGCTTCTATATAAAGGGACCGTGAGGTCAGGCCAGCGTATCGCCTACGGCGGGTCCGTGGTCATAGTCGGCGACGTGAACCCGGGCGCCGAAGTGAGGGCCTCAGGTGACATCGTGGTCATGGGAGCCTTGAGGGGGCTGGCCCACGCGGGTGCGGACGGAGATACGAACGCTTCTGTAGTGGCTCTAAAGCTCGAGCCCACTCAGCTCAGGATAGGAGACGTTATCGGACGTCCCCCCGAAGGAGAGCGGAGCGCCGGTAGTGAGCCCGAAGTTGCGAGGCTGAGAGACGGGATGATCGTCGTTGAGCCTCTCGAGGGAGTCCGATGGGAGGGAGACCGTTGAGTCAAGCGATAGTGGTTACATCCGGCAAAGGCGGAGTCGGCAAGACTACGACGACGGCGAATCTGGGGGTTGCCCTTGCCCTGGGCGGCTCAAAGGTCGTGGTGGTCGACGCCGATATCGGGCTGAGGAACCTGGACGTGGTAATGGGTCTCGAAAACCGGATCGTGTACGATCTTGTGGACGTGGTAGAAGGTTATTGCCGCCTGAGGCAGGCCCTGATAAAGGACAAGCGGGTAGATGGGCTCTATCTCCTTCCCGCTGCCCAGACCAAAGACAAGAACGCCGTAAACCCGGATCAGATGAGGGACCTCATAACGGCGCTCAAGGAAGAACACGACTACATCCTGGTCGACTGTCCCGCGGGGATAGAGCAGGGATTCCGGAATGCCATATCTGGAGCCGACCGGGCGATCATAGTCACGACGCCCGAGGTTTCCGCCGTAAGGGACGCCGACCGTATCACGGGGCTCCTGGAGGCTTCAGGTTTCGAGAAGCCGGAGCTCATCATAAACAGGATAAAACCCAGGATGGTAGCAAGAGGGGATATGATGGACATCCCCGACATCATAGACATCCTCGCCATAGATCTCCTGGGTGTTGTGCCCGAAGACGACTACATAGTGGTGTCCACGAACCGCGGCGAGCCCGCGGTGATGTCCGACACGTCTCGAGCGGGGCAGGCCTACCGGAACATCGCCCGGCGCATCAAGGGAGAAGAAGTCCCGTTTATGGATATATCGGAAAAGGAGACCATCTGGAGTCGCCTGCGTAGGCTTGTGCGGCGAAACTGAGGGGGAAGGCGACCGATGTTTAACTGGTTCCGTGGAAAGACAAAGACAAAGGATGTGGCCAAAGACAGGCTCCGGGTAGTGCTCATGCAGGACCGCCTGTCCCTCAGCCAAGGCCTCATGGAAGAGATAAAAGACGAAGTGATCATGGCTATCTCCAAGTATGTGGAGATAGACAGGCCTGGCATAGAGTTTACCTGGAAGGAAACCGACAGGAAGCGGGCTTTGGTTGCCAATATCCCCGTAATATCCATAAAGAGAGGCGCGAACTCCAACGATCGAGTTACCCAGCGTTCGTATTGAGAGAAGGATAGTACGGCGGATCGACTGGTACCTTATCATCGCCGTGCTCCTCTTGGATATTCTTTCTATCCCCCTCATAGACAGCGCGACCCACGGCTCGGGCGACCATTATTACGCCAAGAAACAAGCAGCCCTGGTGGCCGTGTCGCTGGTCGTGCTCTTCTTGGGTACCGCCATCGATCACCGGGACCTCGTGGAGATGTCTCCGTGGCTCTACGGGCTCAACGGGGTTCTCCTGGTTCTGGTGCTCCTGGTAGGGAGGACAGTAGGAGGTTCCACCAGGTGGCTCTCTCTAGGCTTTTTCGACCTTCAGCCGTCGGAAACCGCCAAGATCGTCATGATACTTTTCTGCGCCAAGATCCTCGGTAGGATGGAAGAACCGCCCAATGGCATCTTTGCCCTCGGCGCCTACTACGCGTGGGCGGTCGTACCTATGCTTCTTATCATGCGTCAGCCCGACCTGGGCACCGCCATGGTCCTTGTAGCCTTGTGCACAGGCGCCCTGTATTTCAGCGGCACCTCTGGGAAAACCATTGCCAAACTCGCTCTTGCAGGGGTTCTTGCGATAGCGATCGTGCTGTGCCTGCACTTCTACGCAGGAATGCCTTTGCCGCTAGAGGACTACCAGCTCAAGAGGCTCCTCACCCTGTTTAACCCCAACGCCGATCCGCTGGGCACCGGATACCAGGTGCTCCAGTCCAAGATCGCCATCGGATCCGGTTCGGTTTGGGGTAAGGGGCTGGGTCAGGGTACCCAGAACCGGCTGGACTTCATCCCCGAGCAACATACCGACTTCATTTTCTCCGTCGTCGGAGAAGAACTGGGCTTCGTGAGAGGCCTGGGCGTCCTCGCCCTGTATTTCTTGATCTGCTACCGCTGCCTTATCGCCGCCGTCACGTCCACCGACCGGGTTGGGACCATCGTCGCAGGCGGGGTGCTCTCCATGTTCGTCTTCCAGCTTGCGGTCAACATAGGCATGACCATGGGGATCATGCCCGTCACGGGGATCCCGCTCCCCTTCTTGAGCCACGGTGGCACCGCGCTCCTTACCAATTCTTTCGCGGTCGGGATGGTGCTCAACGTGGGGTGGCAGAAACACAAGATCTTGTTCTAGCGGTGTATCCTATTGATGAGGTCTTGACTGAGGAGGCCGCGTTTTGAAAGAGTTCGGAAGGGTTACAGGCGTATCCGGCGGGAAGATAACCGTCGCGGTAAAGCGCACTGCCGCATGCGAGAGATGCCAGCAGTGCCGGCATGCCCATATAGGTTTCGGCGAGAACGAGATGCTCATCGTAGAGGCGGTCCCGGTAGGCGACGTAAAGCCAGGAGACCTGGTGGAACTCGAGATGACCGGGCGGGACTACCTCCGGCTTTCCTTCCTGGTATACGTGCTCCCGCTTCTGGCGGCAGGCGCCGGGTTGGGAATCGGCTATCTTCTGGGACGCGCCATGGGGAACCCCGGGCTTTGGGGCGGGGTTTTCGCCATTATCGGGATGGCAGGTTCCTTCCTGTGGCTGAACCAGTACGACAAAGCCGCAGCCAGGACTGGCCGCTATCTTCCGCTTGCGAGGCCGGTCAGGGAAGAAGACTGACGGAGGAAACACCCGTTACCCGTGCCCAGGCTGGGAGCAGATCTAAGTTACGTCTGCCCTACCACCTGGGGAGAAAGCTTCCGCGCCCCGTGTACTTTCGGCATGTAACCTTCGTTGGAGAGCACGGTTACCAGCTGCTCGTACTGCGAGCCGTCCACCGAGAGGTACCTCGGGCCGACTCTCTGCTTGATGAACGGCCTTATCTTCGGGTGAAGCATGATCTCTTCGGCCAGCTGCTCGGTGTCGCACTTCATGAGGATGGTCTCCTCGAACTCGATGCGGCCGTAAGAGGTCCCCCAATGGGCGATCGAATACTTCACGTTTTGGGCCACTGGAGTCTTGGAGTGCCTAACCAGGAATTCTTCGATGGTCTCCGGCGTATAGGAATGGAGCATGGCCCGGTACACCGAATTCCGCGTGAGTTTATAGACCATCATCTGGTCGTGTTTGAGGAGCTCCGCGAAGGCGTCTATAGACCAGAGCATCTCGGGAGAGACGGTGCACGGCACAAGGATCTCGAAGTTGGACTGGACGTAGATGTGGCTATCCCACTGTTCCTCCGGCCACGGCCTGAGCCCGAACATCGCGCGGCCCAGGGGGGTCGGCCTCACGTAAAGCCCGTTCAAGGTCTCGGCCACTTCGAGCCCGCCCAGGTATTCAAGAGTGTCAACCAAGTTCCGCTCGGCCCGTAAGTTGAGCCCGTGGGAAGAATGGCTGGTGGACAGCGTATTCATGGCTTCGAGGAGAGAGGCCAGGGAAATAGCCTGGTCCTCCGGGGTGTGCATTATGATCCAGAGCATGGTCTGAAGGTCGGGGTCCTGGACCACGAAACTCTGGCGCCAGTAGTCGAAGAGCTCCTGCCTGCACTGGCGGCAATCTCCCTTCACCCAAGCCTCGGCCCGGCTGCTCAAGCGGATCATGCCGTTTCGCTCCTCGACGAGGCCTTTGGACTTGGCGAAGTACAAGAGGAAAGCCAGCCTCGGCGGGTAACGCACCGCAAAAAGGGAGTCTCCGATGCTCGCGTTCTCCTCGCCGAGAAGGGCCATGAGGTCATTCTGGGCCTTCTTGAACATGATCCCGGACTGGGCAACTCTGACCTCGTGCTTTCTGAAGTACGAGAGGAAAAGGGCCATGTGCCGGAGAGGAGCCGCCACGTCCGAGCGGTGCCTGGGGACGAACTTCTGGAGATCAGCGCAGGTTGTCTTGAAAACGCTCTCCAGGAAGAACGGTGACAGCACTTTTCGCAGGTCTTCAGGCACGTAGTAGATGTGCCGGTACCCTTCCTTGCGTATGTACACGAGGCCTCTCGAAAGGAGGGCTTCGATTACCTTCGCGCCGTTTCTGCGCCACTTGCGGGAGAGCTGGTTGAGCTTCTGGTGGCACTGCTCTATGACGACGCCGCTCCCGCCGGAAGCGATGGTTATGAGGCGCAGGGCGAGCATTTCCTCGGGGTCTAGCCCGTGCATGGCCACGAGGGTATTGGCAGGGACCAAGAGGTGGGACGCTATGGCTTTCGCGAACTCTTCGTGGGAAGCGCTTTCAGGTAGAATCCCCGTGGGTCCCACAAGGCCGTAGAAACTCGCGATGCTCTTCGCCCTCTCGCCTGATGATTGCAGAAGCGCCTGCAGCAGGTTCATGACTTAGTCCCTCCATGAACGGCCTCCAAGAAGGACCGTGCTTCCCAAATCGTGTATTTGTAGCCCTGTTCGGTGAGGAACAGCTGGCGTTTTTGCGAGAACTCCTGGTCTTTGGTATTCCGGGTTACCAGGGAGTAGAAAGTAGCGCTTTCGCCATGGGGTTTAGGTCTGAGTATCCTGCCCAGCCTCTGGGCTTCTTCCTGACGCGACCCGAAAGTGCCCGATACCTGGATGGCCACGTTTGCGTCTGGAAGGTCGATGGAGAAATTGGCCACCTTGGAAACCACCAGCACCTTGAGAGAACCTTCCCTGAAACGGGCGTACAGAGATTCCCGCTCGGCTACCGGGGTTTGCCCGCAGAGGAGCGGCGCTCCCAGTATCCCGGCCAACGTCTCCAGCTGGTCAAGGTACTGGCCTATGACCAGGACCTGGTCGTCTGAGTGCCTCTTCAGGATCTCCTGGACGAGTTCTATCTTTCTCTTGTTGGTAGCAGCGATTCGATATTTATCCCGTTCCCCCGCTACCGCATAGGCGAGCCTGTCTTCGGGATCCAGGTCCACCCTTATCTCGTGGCAGTGGGCCTGGGCGATCCAGTTTTGCTCCTCCAGCTCTTTCCACGGCTTGTCAAAGCGCTTCGGCCCGATCAAGCTGAACACTTCGTCTTCGCGCCCGTCCTCCCTGACCAGGGTGGCGGTAAGGCCCAGCCTCCTCCTGGCCTGAAGGTCGGCCGTTATCCTGAACACGGGGGCGGGCAGGAGGTGGACTTCGTCGTAGATTATGAGACCCCAGTTTTTCTCGGAGAAAAGCGCGAAGTGCGGATATTCCTCGTTGCCCTGGCGCTTTCTGTGGACCAGGATCTGGTAGGTCGTGACCGTCACCGGACCGACCTCTTTGATCTCCCCGCTGTATTCCTTGACCATGTCGGGTTCCAGGGTCGTCTTGTCCAGAAGCTCGGAAATCCACTGGCGGAGCGCGACCACATTTGTTGTAAGGATGAGCGTGTGGGTCTTGGCCTTCGCCATAACGCCCATTCCTACGATGGTCTTCCCGGCGCCGCAGGGGAGAACCACGATCCCGCTACCGCCCCGGACGCTGCCTCCGGCCCAAAAGGCGTCCACCGCTGCTTTCTGGTAGGGCCTTAGGGCGAAAGGTTTCCCTTGGGATGTACTCTCCAGCAACTCAATTTCGAGGGGATCTCCTTCGACGTAACCCGCCAGGTCTTCGCAAGGGTAGCCCATCCTGATCAAGGCCTGTTTGAAGGTGCCCCTGGACATGGGCTCGAGGATAAGGGAGTCGGGGCCAGTTATTACCGCTATGAACGGACGGACTTTGTCGGAATTGGTTATCTCGGCGAAGACAAGCGGGTCGGCGCACTTTAGTACAAGCCTCCCGTCTTCGCGGGTGATCTTGAGGAGGCCGAACTTGCCCATGGTGTCCTTTATAAAGGCCACCGTGTTTTGGGGGACCGGGTAGCGAGAGAGCCTACTCAGGGTCTCTATGACCTCATCGGCCGTAAGCCCCACGCTCGCGGCGTTCCAAAGGGAGAGCTGGGACAGCCTGAAAGTGTGGATGTACTCCGGACTCTTAACGAGGTCCGAGAATCGCATGAGGCTGTCTCGCGCTGCCTCGTATTCCGGATGCTCTACCTCAACGAGGATCGTCCCGTCGCTCTGGACTACCGCAGGTCCTCCGTAAGTCATGTGATCCCCCCGATTATCTCAAGATCAAGGAAAAGAACGCTCGCATTAAACAATAGTGATTCTACGTACATGACCAAGCTCCTGCCCATGCAGGAAGTTTCGGTATGCGCAACAAAGAAGTCCCACCTGGAGGGTAATTCCAACGCCCTGTCGTATTAGCTGCCAAACCGAAACACCGGGAGGTGTATGCGTTCTTGAGAGGTCTTACGTCCAAGGCGCTGGATGTCGCAAAGAAGCTGGGCGCTTCTTACGCGGACATCCGGATCGTCGACAGGAAGCAGGAAACGGTTCGCACGAGAAACGGAAATGTCGAGTCTTTGGGGTCGTCTAGGAGCAGGGGTTTTGGTGTAAGGGTACTCTACGACGGCGCTTGGGGCTTTTCGTCAAGCGCTCGCGTAACCGAAGAAGAGGTCCGCCGCGTCGCCGAAGAGGCCGTGGCAATAGCAAAGGCATCGGCCACGGTGAAGCGGGACAAAGACGTGACTCTGGCGCCAGTCGAGCCGGTCACGGCCAAGTGGGAGTCCAAGTGCAAGGTCGATCCGTTCTCGGTTAAGACGGAAGACAAGATCGCCCTCCTCCTCGAAGCCGACCGCCTCATGCGGCAAAACAAGGGCGTGAGGGTCGCTTCGGGCAACTTCATGGCCCTCAGGGAAGACAAGATCTTCGCGTCGACCGAAGGGAGCTACATAGAGCAGACAAAGATCGAGACGGGTGCCGGTATCGAGGCCACCGCGGCCGACAAGGGAGAGCTCCAGCGGCGTTCCTACCCCAACTCGGCGGGCGGGGATTACGCCTCGAGGGGATGGGAATTCGTCGAGTCCATGAACATCCTCGACCACGCCGAAAGGGTGGCCGACGAAGCAGTCCAACTCCTCACGGCCAAGCAGTGTCCCGAGACGGTCACGGATCTCATCCTTGACAGCTCCCAGCTTACGCTCCAGATCCACGAGTCCTGCGGCCATCCTATCGAGCTTGACCGTGTTTTCGGGCAGGAGGCCAGCTACGCCGGGACCAGCTTCTTGACCACCGAAAAGAAAGGTACGTTCCAGTACGGCTCCCCGAACGTCACCATCGTTGCTGACGCCACTCTCGAAGGAGGCCTGGGTTCCTTCGGTTTCGACGATGAAGGCGTGCCTGCCCAGCGGACTACCATTGTCGACAAGGGTATCTTCATGAACTACCTGTCGTCCAGGGATACCGCGGCGGAGCTCGGCGAGACATCCACGGGCGCCGCGAGGGCAGACGGCTGGAACAGGATCCCGATTGTCAGGATGACCAACATCAACCTGGAACCCGGTGACTGGACGCTGGACGAGATAATCAAGGACACCAAAGAAGGCATCCTCATGGAGACCAACAAGTCCTGGTCCATAGACGACAAGAGGCTGAACTTCCAGTTCGGTGTGGAGGTCGCCTACGAGATAAAGGATGGCTCCATAGGTGCCATGCTCAAGAACGCCAACTACACCGGGATAACCTACGAGTTCTGGAGGTCCTGCGATGCCGTGGCAAACAAAGACGAATGGCGCCTCTGGGGTCTTCCCAACTGCGGCAAGGGTGAGCCCGGCCAGGTCGCCCATGTAGGTCACGGCGCGGCGCCTGCCAGGTTCCGGGGCGTGAAGGTAGGTGTCGGAAAGTGGCAGTAAGGGGTCTCCTCGGCAAGGAAGAAGCGCTCCGGATCGTGGGACGGGTCCTGGAGTCTTCTCCAGGAGATATGACGGAAGTCCTCCTCTCGGGCGGAGTATCGTATCTCACAAGGTTCTCGGACAACTACATCCACCAGAACGTGGCCGATTCAGGCCACAGCCTGAGGGTTAAGGTCATCTTCGGGAAGAAAATAGGCACGGCTTCAACCAACTCTCTAGATGAGGACGCCGTGAAAGAAGCGATTGAGACCGCCGCCCGGGTGGCGGAGCTCCAGAAGCCCAACGAGGAATTCGAGGGCATCCCCGGGCCGGAGCCTATCCCGGAAGTGAATACCTTCTTTGAGTCTACCTTTGAGTTTTCTCCGGTCGACAGGGCCAGAGGTGTGAAGATCATAACCGACGCCGCGCAGGCCAAGGGTTTCAAGGCCGCCGGAGCTTTCCAAACAGGCGCGTCGGAGATCTGCATCGCCAATTCTCTAGGGGTCAGGGCATACCACCGTTCCACTTCGGCTCACCTACGCACGGTGGTCATGTCGGATACCGGTTCGGGATACGCCGATGCGTTGGCCACTGACGTACGAGAGATCGATCCGGCCGAAGTTGCCAGGATAGCCGTGGAGAAGTGCGAGGCGGCCCAGAACCCCGAGGTTGTGCCCCCCGGTGAATACGAGGTTATCCTTGAGCCCCGGGCGGTTGCCGACATGCTTGGCTACCTGGTCAGGGGAGGTTTCTCGGCGTCAGCCGTCAGGGAGGGGCGGAGTTTCCTCTCTGGGAAAGTCGGTGAGAAACTCTTCGCCGAGCAGTTCAGCCTCTGGGACGATGGTCTCGATCCCAGGGGGTTCCCGATGCCATTCGACCTTGAAGGCGTTCCCAAACAGAAGGTCGTGCTGGTCGAAAAGGGTGTCGTCAAGGACCTGCTTTACGACTTCAAGACGGCCAAGAAGGAGGGCCGGAAACCCACGGGGCACGGCGGCTTCGGCGGATGGGGGCCCATGGCCAGCAACCTCTTCATGGCTCCCGGCGATGCGACCGTGGAGGATATGATCAAGAACACCAAACGGGGCATCTTGATCACCAGGTTCCACTACACCAACATGGCCCACCCGATGAGAGTGCTCGTCACCGGGATGACCCGTGACGGAACGTTCCTCGTCGAGGACGGGAGGATCACAAAGCCAGTGAAGAACCTCAGGTTCACCGAGAGCGCCCTGAGGGTCTTCGGCACTATGGACATGGTCGGCAAAGACCTCCACAGGGCAGGTCGCAGCGTCGTCCCGGCCATCCACGTGCCTGCGTTCAACTTCACGGGAGTTACCGAGTTCTAGCCGTCGGGAGCCTCGGCGAGAGGCGACGGCCTGAGCCCGAAACTCAGAAGGCCCGGCGGGATTCTGGGGGATCCCGTCGGGCCTTATCTTTCCGCTTCAGGTGTCCTTGTCCCCGGGCAGGTTTTCGGGGCTGGAACGGATAAAGTATCGGCGGGGGCTTGGTCCCATGTGCCGCCAATCCGTTATACTGGTTCTGTTCGAACCGAAAATGAAGTCCCGGCGGTGCGATATGCCTGAAAACGACATTCTCCAAGGACTGAATCCAGAGCAAGCCGAAGCCGTAAGGTATACCGGAGGACCTCTCCTCATCCTTGCAGGAGCAGGTTCCGGAAAGACCACCGTCCTCACCAGACGGGTGGCCTATCTCATATCCCAGGGAGTCCCACCTGGAGCGATCCTGGCCATCACCTTCACCAACAAGGCGGCGGATGAGCTCAAGACCCGGATCGAGGCTCTCCTCGGAGAGAGGGCCAGGGGCGTATGGGCCATGACCTTCCACTCGGCCTGCGCGCGGATCTTGAGGACAGAACTTCCCGGCATCGGGCGCTCGGGCGCGTTTACCATAATGGACTCCGACGACCAGCTCAAGATCATGCGGAAGGTCCTCAAAGAGCTAAACTTGAGCGAAAAGCAGTACCCTCCCGCGGGGGTCCTGCGGGCGATTTCCGGAGCCAAGGACGAGCTGATCGGCCCGGAGGAATACGCCCGGCAGGCCCTCACCTTCTACGAAACGAAGGTGGCGCAGGCGTATGGGCTGTACCAGAATACCCTTAGAGAGCTGGACGGCATGGACTTCGACGACCTCATCATGGAAACCGTGCTCATGTTCCGGGAGCACCCGGAGGTGCTGGCCAAGTACCAGAGGAAATTCGCCCACATCCTCGTCGACGAATACCAGGACACAAACAGGGCGCAGTATGAGCTCACGAAACTCCTGGCCGCATCGCACCGCAACATAGCGGTTGTGGGCGACGATGACCAGAGCATATACACCTTCCGCGGGGCCGACATCCGCAACATATTCGAGTTCGAAAAGGACTATCCGGGCTGCAAGGTAGTGAAACTTGAGCAAAACTACAGGTCTACCCAGGTCATACTGGACGGGGCTTTCCACGTCGTGCGGAACAATATGAGGAGGAAAGAAAAGCGCCTCTGGACGGCGAGACAAGGCGGGGCGCCGATCACTCTCTACGCGGCCGAGGATGGAAGCGACGAGGCAAGGTTCGTGGCGGCCGAGATTGAAAACCTGGTCGTTCAGGGCTTTCCCCTAAACTCTATCGCCGTCCTCTACCGGACGAACGCCCAGTCGAGGATCTACGAAGAAGCCCTGGTTGAGAGGGGCATCCCCTATTCGGTCCTCTCAGGCCGAAGGTTCTACGACCGGAAGCACATAAAAGACGCCGCAAGTTTCCTCAGGCTCGTAGTGAACCCCAGGGATGTGGTGGCCTTTGAACGGATCGTGAACGAGCCGCCGCGGGGTCTTGGACCCGCCGCAGTGAGGAAGATCATCGATCACGCCGCGACTAGTGGCAGAGACCTCGTACAAGCCCTGTGTTCGGCGGCGGAGATAAAGGGGCTCACGGGACCCCAGAAGAAAAGCGCGGAGAGCCTTGGAAAGGCCATCGAAGCCGCTTCCCGGAAGGCCCAGGACCAGCCCGTCCATGTGACGCTCAAGGACGTCCTGGAAAGCACCGGCTACCTGTCCCACCTTGAGGCCGAGGGCACTCCAGAAAGCCAGGAAAGGCTCGACGACCTCCGGGAACTCATCATCTCCGCCAGGGTCTTCGGGGAGGCGGGGGGAACTCTAGAGGAGTACGTGGAGATGTTTTCCCTGGTTTCCGACCAGGACGTCTACGACGAGAGCAGGGAAGCATGTGTCCTGGGGACTCTCCATTCGGCCAAAGGGCTGGAGTTTGACGTCGTTTTCATGGTTGGCATGGAAGAGGGGCTCCTTCCTCACGCCAGGTCTATGGACGATGAATACCAGATCGAAGAGGAGCGCCGGCTCATGTACGTCGGCATGACCAGAGCCAGACACCTCCTTTACCTTACGTTTTCCTGGACCAGAGAGATGAGCCTTGGACTCGGAAGGTCGAGAGTATCGAGGTTCATCTCTGAAATACCCAGGGAACTCTTGGATGTGAAAACCTGGGGAGACTAAGAAGCAAAGCTGCCTTTAGCGGGAAAGAAGGTGGCCGGTGTGAGAGCGATGAACGAGAAGGAAGCAAGAGAACGCATAGAGTGGCTGAGGCGCGAGATCAGGGAGCACCAGTACAGGTACTACGTGCTCGACGCCCCCACCATACCCGACAGCGAATACGACAAGCTGTACCGGGAGCTGGAAGATCTTGAACGCATGTTCCCTTCGCTGGTTACGCCTGACTCGCCCACCCAGAGGGTCGGCGGAGAAGTGTCGCCCGCCTTCAGGTCCGTGCCCCACAGGACCCCCGTGCTTAGCCTCTCCAACGCGTTCACCGAAGGCGAAGTGGTTGCTTTCGTGAGGCGCGTCTACGACCTTTCCGGCGCCAAGGGACCCCTCGACTTTGTGGTCGAACCCAAGATCGACGGGCTTTCCATCGTCCTCCGCTACGAAAGGGGTATCCTGTCCCTCGGGCTTACCCGGGGAGACGGGCTCACCGGGGAAGATGTCACCCGCAACGTGCGGACAGTAAAATCGGTGCCCCTGCGTCTCAGAGACCTCCCCGGCGGCGCCGTGCCCGAGTTCCTGGAAGTCAGGGGAGAGATCTACCTGGCCAAAGACGATTTCGCGAGGCTTAACGAGGAAAGGGAAGCCGAGGGGCTCTCATCCTTCGCCAACCCGAGGAACGCGGCCGCAGGGTCCCTCAGACAGCTCGACCCCCGCGTTACCGCCAAGCGGCCGCTCAAGGCGTTGTTTTACGAGGTAAGGGAGATAGAGATGCCTGGAAACCGCGGCATGTTATTTCCGGAGCCCGGAGAGCTGGGCTTCGGGCCCGCCGCCACGGAAACCGGCTCTCTGGACCTTCTCAAGGCTCTGGGTTTCCCGGTGCCTCCGTACACCAAGGCCTCTTCGGCCGAGGAACTCATAGCATCCATATCCCACTGGAACGAATTCAGACATACCCTGCCTTACGATACCGACGGCATAGTCATCAAACTTGACGACCGCGAGCTCGCCCAGAGGCTCGGCTCGACGGGCCATTCTCCGCGGGCCAGTCTTGCTTACAAGTTCCCTCCTGAGCAGGTGGAGACTAAGGTGCTGGATATCATCCTTCAGGTGGGGAGGACGGGTGTGCTCACACCCACGGCCATACTCGAACCCGTGCGGGTGTCGGGGTCGACAGTATCCAGGGCAACCCTCCACAACGAGGACGTGATCCGCGAGAAAGACGTCAGGATAGGGGACACGGTCGTCCTTCAGAAAGCGGGAGACGTCATACCGGAGATCGTCTCGGTGGTCAAGGAGAAGCGCACGGGCCGGGAAGTAGAATTCCGCTGGCCCGATAAGTGCCCCGCCTGTGGCAGCGATGTGGTGAGGTACCCCGGCGAGGTGGCCTACAGGTGTACCGGCATGTCCTGTCCGGCCCAGCTCAGGGAGAAGCTCATCCACTTTGCCTCGAGGGACGCCATGGACATAAGGGGCCTCGGGCCGGCCGTGGTTGACGCCCTCTTGGACGCGGGCCTTGTTAAGGACGCGGGAGACATATATACCCTTACCGCCGAAGATATCCAGTCGCTCCCGCGCCAGGGAGAGAAGTCCGCCGAGAAGCTCCTTGCCGCCATAGATGAATCCCGCGGGCGTCCCCTAGCGAGGCTCATTTTCGCCCTTGGTATCAGGCATGTGGGCCTGAGCGCCTCCTACAGTCTGGCCGAACACTTCGGCAGCCTGGACGCGTTCCTCGAGGCGACGCCCGAAGAGCTTACCCAAGTTCCCGATATCGGGCCTCTCACCGCGGATTCGATCGTGAAGGCCCGCAGCCAGCCCTCAATGAAAGAGCTTATCTCCAAGCTCAAGGCGGCCGGAGTGAAGGCTGCCCTCGCGGCCGAGCGACCTGCTCAAAAGGCCGGAGGCCCCCTTGAGGGCCAGACTATAGTGATAACTGGGACGCTCCCCGGGATGACGAGACAGGAGGCTGAGGAAAAGATAAGGGAGCTCGGAGGGACCGTCTCCTCGTCCGTGTCCCGGAAGACGTCTTTCGTCGTAGTAGGCGATAACCCGGGTTCCAAGCTGGACAAAGCCAGGGAGCTAGGTATAAGAATTGTCCCTGCCCACGAATTCGTGGCAATGGTGACGAAGGAAGGGGTTCTGGCGAATGAAGGTTGACGTAAGGCACGTGGCTGACCTCGCGAAGCTGAAGCTTACCGAGGACGAGCTCCTTGCCATGGAGAAAGATTTGGAGGTTATCCTCGCCCACGTCGAGCGATTGGCTTCCGTGCAGGTAGAAGGCGTTGAACCCACTTTCGGTTCGAGGGAGCCGGAGAAGGTGAGGCTCGAACCCGATGAGCCGAAGCCCGGGGCTTCCCCGGGGTGCTTCCTCCAGCTGGCCCCTTCGGCCAAGGATGGGTACTACGTAGTGCCTGCGCGCGAGAGCGAAGGGAGGGAATGAGGGTGGAACTCTGGGAACTCAGCGCATGGGAAATCTCGGAGAAAGTTAAGGCCAAGGAAGTCTCCGCCCAAGAAGTCCTTGAAGCCCACCTTTCGAGGATAGCTGAAGTTGACCCCTCGATTTGCTCATTCCTCAGCGTGCTTGAGGCAGAGGCCAGGATCGCTGCCTCTAGGGTGGACGCCAAGATCGCCGGCGGCGAAGACCCGGGTATCCTGGCAGGAGTGCCTTGCGCCCTGAAGGACAACCTCAACCTGAGGGGCACGGCTTGCACGTGCGCCTCCAAGATCCTTGATGGCTACATATCTCCCTATACCGCGACCGCCGTGGCGCGGCTCATCGAGCAGGGCGCGGTCATCACGGGGAAGACCAACATGGACGAGTTCGCCATGGGCTCTTCCACAGAGCGCTCGGCGTTCATGGTTACCAGGAACCCTTGGGATACCGACAGAGCTCCGGGCGGGTCCAGCGGCGGTTCGGCGGCAGCGGTCGCGGCGGGGCTTTCAACCGTCGCTTTGGGATCCGACACCGGCGGTTCCATAAGACAACCCGCCGCGTTTACGGGCATCGTGGGTCTGAAGCCTACCTACGGACGCGTATCCCGGTACGGACTTGTGGCTTTCGCGTCTTCCCTCGACCAGATAGGCCCGTTCGCCAGGGATGTCCGCGACGCTGCGCTGGTCTTGGAGGCCATGGCCGGATTCGACCCTGCCGACGCCACGTCCTCAGATAGACCCGTCGTGCCGTGGAGCAAGCGTCTGGAACGACCGGTCAAGGGGCTAAGAGCCGGCGTGCCCAAAGAGCTTCTGGGCTTTGGAGTCTCAGAAGGAGTGAAATCTGCGTTCTATAGCGCCCTCGAGAGGCTCGCCGGGATGGGCGTCATCGTGGAAGAAACGTCGCTACCTTCCCTCGCATACGCCCTGGATGTCTACTATGTGATAGCGCCAGCCGAGGCTTCCTCGAACCTATCGAGGTTCGACGGGGTGAGGTACGGACTCTCCAAGCGGGGCAAGGGGTACCTCGACATGTACCGGGAAACGCGGGGAGAAGGCTTCGGGCCCGAAGTGCGCAGGCGGATCATGCTCGGCACTTTCGCGCTTTCGGCAGACCAGTACGAAGCCTACTACCTGAGGGCGGCGAAGATCCGTACCCTGATTAGGAGAGACTTTGAACGCGCTTTCCAGTCCTACGACGTGCTGCTTTCGCCGACCACCCCGACCGTGGCTTTCAAGATAGGCGAAGAATCCGAAGATCCGATGACCAGGTACATGGCAGACGTTATGACGGTCTCGATAAACCTCGCCGGGCTTCCGGCGGTGTCGGTGCCCTGCGGGTTCGCTGAGATCCCGGATGGAGCGGGCAAGGAGATGCCCTGTGGGCTTCAGATCATAGGCAAGCCTTTTGACGAAGAGACCGTTCTCGCAGCTGCCTACGCGGTAGAGTCGTTCGTGAAGGAGGAGCTTGAGGAGAAGTCGGCCCAGATGCGGAGGAACCTCCTTCTCGCCGAGGAGTGTGAGCCTGTTGACTGAGAAAGCCTATGAGATGACCGTCGGACTCGAGGTCCACGTGGAGCTTCTGACGCGCAGCAAGATGTTCTGCCGCTGCTCGACACGGTTTGGAGATCCCCCAAACACCAACGTGTGCCCCGTGTGTCTCGGGCTTCCGGGGGCCCTTCCTGTTCCGAACCTGGAAGCTGTCAAGCTTGCCCTGCGGGCCGCCCTGGGACTTGGGGCCAAGATAAACCTGGAGAGCGGATTTGACAGGAAGAACTACTTCTACCCGGACCTCACGAAGGGGTACCAGATAACCCAGTACCGTACGCCCCTCGCTCAGGACGGGTCCATAGAGATCTCCGAGCCCAAGAAGAGGATAAGGATCCGGCGGATCCACCTGGAGGAAGACACGGGGAAATCCATCCACGCCGGGGACGACATCACGACCGCCGGATACTCGCTCATCGACTTCAACCGCTCCGGAGTACCTCTCATAGAGATAGTCTCGGAGCCGGATATCGCCTCTCCCGAAGAGGCAAGGCAGTACCTCGAGAAGCTCCAGCGGACCCTGCGCTTTGCCGGTGTGTCCGACGTGAAGATGGAAGAGGGCTCAATGAGGGTTGACTGCAATATCTCCGTGCGGCCGACGGGCTCTACCCGGCCGGGCGTGCCTGTTGAGATAAAGAACCTGAGCTCTTTCAGGGCTGTGGTGAAAGCCCTTTCCTACGAGTTCGAGCGTCAAGTGGCGGCCCTCGAGGCGGGAGAGAGAGTGGTCCGGGAGACCAGGCACTGGGACGAAGCCAAGAACGTAACCCGTCCGATGCGGGCTAAAGAGACGAGCGAAGACTACAGGTACTTCCCCGAGCCGGATCTGCCGCCTCTTGTCTTGGACGAGGCTTTCATCCGGGAAGTCCGCGACAACATGCCCCGTCTTCCCGACGAGATCGCGGCCTACTACACGGAGAAACTCGGTCTCACCGAGTACGATGCCCAGGTGCTTACCCTTGACCCGAACCTCTGCTCCTTCTTCGAGAAGTGTGTGGAGAAAGGCGCGGAGCCCAAGATGGCGGCCAACTGGATCATGGGAGAAGTACTGGGATACATGAACCGCGCGGGCCTTACGTATGAGGAGATACCGGTTACACCCGAAAACCTCGTCGAGCTCCTGGAACTCATTAAGGCGGGGACCATCAGCGGGAAGATAGCCAAAGACGTCCTCGTAAAGACGATCGAGACCGGCAAGAGCCCTTCGGTCGTCGTGGAAGAGGAAGGGCTTAGGCAGGTTTCTGACGAGGGAGAACTTCTCGCCATCATCGAACAGGTCATCGCCGCGAACCCCGGGCCCGTCCAAGACGTCAGGAATGGTAAGGAAAAGGCCATCGGGTTTCTGGTCGGGCAGGTCATGAAGGCTACCAAGGGAAGGGCTAACCCGGCAAAGGTGAACATAATGTTGAAGGAGAAGATACTATCTTAGTGCTCGGGGCATAACCTGATATGTGGATGCAAGGAGGGGCGTGGCATGGCTACCGGTGAGGCGCAGGGGAAGTGGGACTTCGACGAAGTGACTTCTGTGCTGCACGGTTCTCGAGTCCTCTATAACGAGCCCATGTCACTACATACCTCGTTTCGGATAGGCGGTCCCTGCGACCTCTTGGTGCTCCCGTCCGATGAACACGACGTAGTCGCGGCGTGGGTGAAGTGCAGGGAACAGTCGATCCCGTGCTACATAATCGGAAACGGGACAAACCTTCTCGTCAAGGACGGAGGAGTCCGCGGGTGCGTCGTGAAACTCGCCCCGGGCTTTTCCGGGATAAGGCGGATAGATGATGTAACCCTCCACGTGAAAGCAGGAACCCTCCTGCCGAACGTGGTTGAAGCTGCCCTTGAGGCGGGTCTCTCGGGCCTGGAGTGGGCCGTGGGGATCCCTGGCAGCGTCGGCGGTGCCATAACCATGAACGCGGGAGCATACGGAGGAGACATCGCCTCGCTTGTGAAACGCGTGGAAGTGGCTTTCCCCGAGGGCGAGATCCGCTGGCTGCCCGCCGAAGAACTTCGCTTTTCGTACAGGCACTCGCTGTTTACAGAGAGGGACGACCTCTTGATCCTGTCTGCCGAGCTCCGGCTGGTGCCTGGGGACAAGGCCGCGATCAAGTCGGTCATGGATACCCGCAGCGCCGAACGAGAGGCCAAACAACCCCTGGACCTCCCCTCGGCGGGAAGCGCTTTCAGGCGCCCACCCGGGTATTACGTGGGGTCTATGATACAGGAGCTGGGGCTCAAGGGGTTCAAGGTTGGAGCCGCACAGATATCTCCCAAACACGCCGGGTTTATCGTGAACACGGGAGGAGCTACGGCTTCCGAGGTCTTGACCCTCATGAGGATAATCCAGGAAAAAGTGAAAGCCACCTATGGCGTGGACCTCGAACCCGAGATAGTCGTGATAGGCGAGGATCCGCGTGAGTAAGGAATCGTCTAAGGGGCGAAAGGAAGCCATGCCTTCTCCGTCCAAGGCCGGCTCCAGCCGCTCCCTCCACCGGGCCAGGATAACTGGACTTAACCACAGAGGAGAGGGAGTTGGCCGGGTGCTCGGAGGACCCGATGAAGGCATGGCGGTTTTCGTCTCGGGCACTGTCCCCGGCGACGTAGTCGAGTTCTCCGTCATCGAGCGCAAGAAGAACTACATGCGCGGGCAGCTTGTGTCTCTGTTGGAAGAAGGCCCGGGAAGGGCGGCCGAAGTCTGCCCGGTCGCGCACCACTGTGGCGGGTGTTCCTGGCAACATATCTCCTACCCCCTCCAGCTCGAGTGGAAAAAGCGCATAGTGGTCGAAGCACTCTCAAGGATTGCCCACATAGAGGACTGCGAAGTGAGAGATTGCCTGCCGTCTCCCGATATCACCGGCTACAGGAACAAGGTAGAAGTACCGGTGGCGGTCCAGCGCGGACGAGTAGTCGCGGGTTTCTACAAGCCTTACACGCATGAAGTGGTCCCGAGTGAGGAGTGCCAGCTGGAGCATCCCCTGGCGAGGGACGTCATCTCCCGGATGCTGGATGAAGTGAGGAGCCGGAAGTACACCATCTACGATGAACGGACCGGCAGGGGCCTCATCAGGCACCTTATGGCGCGGGTGGCGCCCGGTACCGGAGAGCGCATGGCGGTCGTCGTCGCAAACGGCTATTCTCTGCCCGGAGAAGCGGGACTTGCGTCATCCCTCATGGAGGGACTGGATGGTCTGGTCAGCGTTGTCCTGAATACCAACACGGACCGCACAAACATCATACTGGGCCAGAAAAACAAGGTGCTCCGGGGCCGGTATCACATTGAAGACCTGTTTGGAGACGATGAGCTGGGGCGCCTCAGGTTCCGCATATCGCCTCTTTCTTTCTACCAGGTCAACTCACCCCAAGCGGCCAGGTTGTACAAGATCGCGCTGGATGCGGCATCCTTAGACGGTGGGCTCGTGTTCGACGTATACTCGGGTATCGGTACCATCACGCTCTTCGCGGCCCAGCGCGCCGCCTTGGCGATAGGCATCGAAGAAGTCGGTGACGCCGTACGGGACGCAAGGGCAAACGCCCGGCTGAACGGCATAGAAAACGTTAGGTTCTACGAGGGCAAAGCTGAGAGGGTCCTCGGGTCCCTGCTCAGGCGATTCGGCCGGCCTCAAGCGGTGATCCTGGATCCTCCGAGAGGCGGCGCCGAAGAAGAGGCCCTTGTGGCGATAGCCCGGTCCAGACCGCCTGCCATTGTGTATGTATCATGCAATCCTTCCACTCTGGCCAGAGACCTTATCACGCTGAGGGCCGAAGGGTACCGTCCAAAGTGGGTACAACCGGTTGACATGTTCCCCATGACGCCCCATGTTGAATGTGTCGTCCTAATGTCGCGTCTGTAAGCCTTGATTCTACTGAGTTTGCTGGGGTGCAGGAATGCTTACCGAAACAGAAGTTGCAGGTATGGCGAGTCTGTTCACAAACAACATTACGTCTATCAAGAATCTCAATGGGTTTCATAATGCGGTATAGTGTGTGGGTGACGGAGGTTGAAAGAACTGGTTGACTACATAGCCCGGCTATGCAGGAAGCCGCCCCTCTTCGAGCCGGGCGAGCCGAGGTTCTGGGACGATCCTCACATATCGAAATCGATGCTGAAGGCGCATCTCGATCCAAGCCACGACGCGGCAAGCCGCCGTCCGGAGATCATTGACGCTACCATCGACCATCTCTTCGCCTCAGGTTTCCTCCGAGAAGGACTCAGGGTGCTTGACCTTGGGTGTGGACCCGGACTGTATGCGGAGCGGATGGCACGGCGCGGGGCCCGCGTTGTGGGGGTCGATACTTCTGAGCGATCGCTTGACTATGCCCGCAACTCTGCAGCCCAAGCCGGCCTCGACATAGATTACCGGCATATGAACTTCCTCGACATGGACTTCGAGCATGAGTTTGACGTTGCCATCCAGATATACGGGGAGCTGTGCGTGTTTTCGAATGAGATGCGTGACAAGCTTCTACGAGCGGTCTGCCGTGCCCTGAAAGCGGGTGGAGTCTTCATCTTCGATGTGACCACCAGAACGCTCCGTACTAAGAAGGGTATCTCCAATAGGTGGTATCTTAGCGACGGCGGCTTCTGGAGGCCGGGTAGGCACCTGGTTCTCGAACAAGGCTATGACTATCCCGAAAAGGACGTCTGGCTGGACCAGTATATCGTCATTGATGAAATGGGCCTCAAGGTCTACCGGAACTGGTACCACGACTACTCCATGGAGACGCTTGAGCCCGTGCTCAAGGCGGCAGGGTTTGTCGTCGAAAAGGTTTGGGACGACCTTACGGGCACCCCATATACAGGCGCCGGAGACTGGTTGGCGGTTGCGGCCAGGCGAACCGGGTAGACTGAGGTACCGTCCAAACAAGGGATCGAACATATCGTGACGGACAACCGAAAAGGCTAGGGCACAGAGCGTCTCTTATCCTTTCTGAGAGCCTCTTGGCGCCGTGGACCGGTTCGTCACTACGCGGCAGCAGCGATCGCAATCACGGCTCGCGCGTCTCATCATCTATCCAGGCCAAATAGGCGGCGCTTCCCTTTTCGACATCCACGAGCAATATCTCTGGCGTTTCGTACGGATGGAGTTCCAGGAGCGTCCTTTCGAGTTCAGCGTATAGCTCTTTTCTGGTCTTAAGCAGCACCAGGATCTCATCGTCATGGCAGAGATTGCCTTTCCAGGTGTAATGGCTCTTTATCTTGATCTCCTGGATGCAGGCGGCCAGTTTGCGTTTGACGATCTCCTCTATCACGTGCCTCGCCTGTTCCTCATCTGGAAACGTCGTCATGACTATCCCATATCCACCCATATCGATACCCCCCGGGTCTATTATAGGCGACAGTTGCCCTGAACCCTGGTAAGGCTGGATCGAAGGGCCCGCGAATAAGAAGGGGTGTGCGCGGAGAAGATCGTGAACACGTGCTGGAAATCAGGAGGAACGAGGAGCCGCAGAGTAGTATTACTTGCTTAGAGCCATCGGATGCCAGTTTTATCCTCAGAATAAGGAGGCACACCTATGAAGGGAGATCCCAAACTCATCGATAAACTCAACGCCTTGCTTGCCGACGAGCTTGCAGCCATCAACCAGTACATAGTGCACGCGGAGATGTGCGCGGATTGGGGTTACGGCAAGCTCCATGAGAGCTTCGAAAAGCGCTCGATACAGGAGATGAGGCATGCCGAAAAGCTTATCGGGAGGATCCTATTCCTCGGCGGGAAGCCCATCGTGACAAACCTCGGCAAGATCCATATCGGAGAAGACGTCCCGAAGCAGCTGGAATATGACCGCGAGGCCGAGGAGCGTGCGATCAAGGACTACAACGAGGCAATCGCCCTAGCCGCTGAAGTAGGCGACCATGCGACGCGGGACATGCTCGTAGACATCCTGAACGACGAAGACCGCCACATCGATGAACTCGAGGAACTCCTCGACCAGGTCGAGCAGATGTCCCTGCCTATCTTCCTCTCGACCCAGGTCGGAGAAGAAGAGTAACTCTTTCGGGCAAGTCTATCCAGGGGGCTGTGGAACCACAGCCCCTTATGTTTCTTGTCTCAAACATCGACCCCGAGGAATAGCCTGACGAGGTACCCGATCACGAAGGAAATGCCCGCGACCCCGAGGCTTATGGCGGCCATCTCGAGGAACCTCTCCTTGAAGGGGAGATCTTTGGCCACCGAGATGTAGAAGTTGAAGACGAGTATTATGAGTATCGCCGCAAGGATCGTAAACGCGAGGCTCAGTATGTAGTTGGAGAGCACGAGATAGGGAAGTACCAGACACGCGACTGTGAACACGTAGGCGCCTCCAGTGTAAAACGCAGACTTCAGGGCTCTGGCGTTATCCTCCTCGGTCCTTGCCGAAAGGTACTCTGAGGCCGCCATTGAGAGCGAAGCGGCTATACCCGTGATGAGGCCTGCCAGGGCTGTGAGGCGGGTGTTCTTGAGGGCAAATGTGAGACCCGCTAGAGTTCCGGTGAGCTCTACCAGGGCATCGTTCAGGCCTAGGACCATGGAGCCCACAAACTGGAGGCGTTCCTCTTCGATTATCCCCACCAGATCTCTTTCGTGGCTGTCTTCTTCCTCGGCTATCCGCCTAAACTCCGGAACCTGGCCTGCCAGGTCCCGGTAGAGCCTCTCCGCGCCTTTTTCCCCTTTCTCCATGAGCTTTATGCCGAAAGTAATGCCGAAAACCAGCGAGATAAGGGTGTAAAGGCGTACCTTGAGAGGGTTTGGCCTCTTGTCGACGCCGGTAAACCTCTTGAGCGCGTCGTGATGCTTGAGCTCGTCCTGGGCGATCCTTCTGAGAACCTGGCTGTTGTGCTCGTCCTTCACGTACGAGGCCAATCGCGAGTAGATGTGGTGCTCCGTTATCTCGTTTTCTTGGGCTTTCTCCAAGAACCTAAGCGTATCGGCGTCTATCGCTCCGTTACTCAATACACACACTTCCTTTAGTCTGGGTATGAAGGCTCAGATGACGCCCATCACATATTCTACCTGACTTGCGCTCTGACCGAGTCTCCGGCCTCCACGAGTATGGTTTCTCGGAGCTCTCGCCGTTCCCGCGGTATTCGTCTCTCCATCTGGAGGTGTGACGATCTATTGGTTGAAGTGATAGAGAGTGAGAGGAGGACCGTACACCCGGTAGGACTTCACGGTTTCAGGTGACCCCGGCTTATCTTTCTTGGGAGGTACTTACATGCAAGACTGTCTCACGATCGAACAAGTTCAAGACCCGGAGGTAAAGTCAAGGATAGCGTCGGAAGTGCTCTTGGACTTGCCGGACTGGTTCGGGCTTCCCGAAAGCACCAAGGCGTTCATCGAAGAATCAAAGAGCTTACCCTTGTGGGTAGCGAGGATCGGTCGGGAAGTAGTCGGGTTTATCACCCTGAGAGAGAGCAGTCCGGAAACCGGCGAGATACATTGCATGGGTGTCAAGAAGGCCTACCACAGGAGGGGTATTGGGACCAGGCTCTATCTGGCGCTGGAGGAATACGCGAGAAAAAGGTACAACTACCTGTATGTGAAGACCGTCGAAGAAGGTCGTTTGTTACGGCCGGTTGTAAAATCCGCCATTAGGGCCGGATGAAAAATCCCCCACCCCCTCGAAGAAGCACTCCGTAACGAGCCAAGTTTCGGAGGTGCGATTCTTGCTAGGAGGCGGGGAAACTT
>DUSI01000025.1 GCA_012842685.1 Candidatus Fermentithermobacillaceae bacterium | reverse complement strand
CCCCTCCATATAGAGGGTTTAGACATAAATGATCCAATTCCTTCCTGATCCTCGCCAAAACAACACGTGTCTGTCGCCTAAGTCCGCAAAACCTCGCAAGTTCAACCCAGTTTTTCAGGACCAACTAGTTAACGCGTCTTAGGGTGACAGAATCACTGTCTATTGACACATTATAGCAGATAGAAGTGGTTCTCGAGAGAAACCGGGTGGTATGATCTTCCGTGAGGAGGAACCTTCCCGCCGAGGGATGTATTGAGGGATATGTATGTACGTAAGAGCCTCCGACATTGAGGACCTCGTAAGAGAGCTGTGCATCAAGGCAGCCATAGAGCTGCCTGGTGACGTCGCCCTGGCCTTGCTTGAGGCTTCCCGGAAGGAGACCAGCGCCCTGGGGCGGGAGATCCTGGGCGCGCTGCTCAAGAACGCGGAGTTCGCCAGGGAAAGGAGGATCCCCATCTGTCAGGACACAGGGCTTACCTACGTCTTTCTGGATGTCGGCCGCGACGTCCGCATAGAGGGCGACCTAAAAGAAGCCGTAACCAGGGGCGTGGCCAGGGGGTACCAGGAAGGCTACCTCAGGAAATCCGTGGTGAAGGACCCTCTCTTCCACAGGGAAAACACCGGGGACAACACTCCTCCCGTCATACATATTGACATCGTGCCCGGTTCCGACGTCAAAGTTACCGTGCTTCCAAAGGGCACGGGCAGCGAAAACATGAGCGCGATAAAGATGCTCACCCCGTCGGCGGGGCCCCAGGGCGTCATGGACTTCGTGCTTGAGACGGTAAGGCAGGGTGGGCCAAACGCGTGTCCGCCCTTGGTGGTGGGCGTCGGAGTCGGCGGGATGATGGACACGGCGGCCTTCCTGGCGAAAAAGGCACTCCTTAGGCCGGTGGGCGATTCAAATCCTGATCCCGAGATCGCTTCCATGGAAAGGCAGCTTCTCACCGCCATCAACAACCTAGGAATTGGTCCAGGGGGATTCGGAGGCTCAACGACCGCCCTGGCAGTCCATATAGAGACGTACCCAACACACATCGGCGCGCTTCCGGTGGCTGTAAACCTCCAGTGCCACGCCGCGAGGCGGGCAACCGGGGTTCTGAGGGGAGCGGAAAAGCCATGTTCGAAAGAAAGGGACACGGGGAGTTCTGGGACGGGGCTCTGAGAGTCTCGGTTCCTTTCACAGGCGCAGGACCTCTCAAGAGGCTCAAGGCGGGCACCAAGGTCCTCTTGAGCGGCACCGTTTACACCGCGCGGGATGCGGCCCACAAGAGGATGGTAGAGGCCCTTGAGAAGGGCGAGGAGCTGCCGTTCCCCCTCGATGGCCAGGTGATCTACTATGCCGGACCGTGCCCTGCGCCCCCCGGAAGAGTCATAGGCTCCCTAGGGCCAACCACCAGCGGGCGGATTGACGTGTACGCCCCCAGGCTGTGTGCCGCGGGGCTCAAGGGCATGATAGGGAAAGGCAAGCGATCCAAGGCCGTGCTCCGGGCAATAGCGAAGTACGGCGCGGTCTACTTCGCGACCATCGGCGGGGCAGGGGCGCTCCTTTCTGAAGCCGTGAAAGAAGCCGAACTCGTTGCCTACCCCGACCTCGGCCCGGAGGCCATATACCGGCTGGAGATAGTCGATTTCCCCGCCCTCATCGCTGTTGATCCAATGGGCCGCGACATGTACGATCGTTAAGGGCCTAGATATTGATTGCCCGCGAAGTGAACCCAGGCAATCGGACGGAAGGACCGGCGCAAAATCCTAAGACCTACGGGGGAAAACTCATGACGCTCAGAGACGATGCCTTGAAGCTCCACAGGGATAACCGCGGCAAACTCGAGATCGTAGGGAAGGTCCCTCTCCGGGACAAGAAGGATTTGACCCTCGCCTACACTCCCGGCGTCGCCGAGGCGTGCAAGGAGATAGCGGCGGACCCGGACACAGTCTACGAGTACACCTTCAAAGGAAACGTCATTGGAGTGGTATCGGACGGCAGCGCCGTGCTCGGCCTGGGGGATATCGGGCCGCGGGCCGCGCTTCCCGTCATGGAAGGCAAGGCTCTCCTGTTCAAGGCCTTCGCGGGCGTGGATGCCATACCTCTCTGCGTGGCGAGCAAGGACGTAGGCGAGATAGTGCGGTTCGTCAAGATGCTCGAGCCCACCTTGGGCGGAGTGAACCTTGAGGACATATCGGCTCCCAGGTGCTTCGAGATCGAAAAGCGCCTCAAGGAAGAGCTTTCGATCCCCGTTTTCCACGACGACCAGCACGGGACCGCGGTGGTGGTGCTTGCCGCGGTGCTCAATGCCCTCAAGGTTGTGGGCAAGAAGATTGAGGACATAAGGGTAGTCGTGAACGGCGCGGGGGCGGCGGGGATAGCTACTGCCAACCTCCTCATGGATGCGGGCGTGAAGGACTGCGTCGTCTGCGACAGCAGGGGCATAGTCTATCCCGGTCGTCCCGAAGGGATGAACCCGTTCAAAGAGGATACGGCGAGGCGAGGAAATGCGAGGAGCATAAGGGGAACCCTCGCCGACGCCATGAGAGGCGCCGACGTTTTCGTGGGGGTTTCGGTGGCCGGCGCGGTCACTCAGGACATGGTGAGGTCTATGGCGGATAGGGCGGTGGTTATCGCCATGGCAAACCCGGTCCCCGAGATTTTCCCGGACGAAGCCAAAGCCGCCGGCGCGATGGTGGTAGGCACCGGCCGTTCAGATTTCCCGAACCAGGTGAACAACGTCCTCGCGTTCCCCGGCATACTGAGGGGCGCCCTCGAGGCCAGGGCTTCCGACATAAACGAAGCGATGAAAGTTGCGGCTGCTGAAGCCATCGCTTCGCTCATAGCCCCCGACGAACTTACCCCCGACTACATTATCGTGGACCCCTTCGACCGGCGTGTGGGCCCCGCAGTGGCCGAAGCGGTGGCCAGGGCGGCCATGGAATCAGGGGTTGCGAGGACAGAAGTGGATCCTCTCGAGGTCCGCAGGCGGGTAGAGGAGATGGTCCGGTAGGTGTTACGTAGAAAGGAGATCCTGCGGCTCCCGCAGGCGTGGCTGCTCCTCTGTCTGCTGGCTATGGCCCTCCTTTCCGGATGCGCAAGGGAGGGCAGAGCGGGTTCTATCACCCTGGCAGGGTCTACTTCGGTTCAGCCTTTCGCGGAGATCCTCGCCGAGGAATACGCAAGGCGCTACCCGGAGCGCCCGTCCGTAAACGTGCAGGGCGGCGGTTCCAGCGCGGGAGCCAGGGCCGCCATGTCGGGCACCGCCCACATAGGTATGCTGTCCAGGGAGCTTGCCGGGAGCGAAAGGGAACTCACTCCCACGGTCATAGCCGTCGACGCCCTTGCCCTCATCGTCCACCGGGACAACGCAGTGACGGAGCTTACCAAAGAGCAGATCAAGGGCATATTCTCCGGCCGCATAACCGACTGGAGCGAGCTGGGCGGCGCGCCGGGACCTATCCATGTCATCAGCAGGGAAGCAGGGTCCGGCACCCGGGATGCATTTGACGGTCTCGTCATGGAAGGCGAAGACGTGCTACCTAGGGCGATAGTCCAGGATTCAAACGGCGCGGTCCGGGAGACGGTTGCCGGCGACCCACGGGCCATAGGTTATGTTTCCCTGGGGCTTGTGGATGATAGGGTCAAGGCCGTTAAAGTGGATGGAGTAGAGGCTTCCGTCGAGACGGTCCGGGCAGGCGAGTACATCTTGGTCCGCCCGTTTCTTTTCGTGACCAAAGGCGAGGTACCTACGGGGGTAAAGGAGTTCATGGAGTTTGTCATGGGTGAAGAAGGCCAGAGTATCCTGGCGGGAGAAGGCCTGGTGAGAGCCAAATGAGCCGCAAGGAGAGGATCGCCGAGGCCATCCTTACCGTCGTGGGGCTATCATCTGTCGCGGTCCTCGCCCTCATCATCTTCTTCATTTTCAGAGAGGGGGCGCCTTTTTTCGCAGAGGTCGGGCTCGCCGATTTCCTGGGCAGCACCAGGTGGTCTCCCGGTAAGGGGCACTTCGGCATCCTGCCCATGATCGCAGGGTCGTTTTTCGTGACCCTCGGAGCGTTGGTCGTAGGAGTTCCGCTGGGGCTGGGCTGCGCTCTTTACCTTTCCGAGTTTGCCCCGAAGAGGACCGCCGCCGTCCTCAAACCCCTCGTGGAGATACTCGCCGGGATCCCGTCGGTGGTGTTTGGCTTCATAGGCCTCACGGTCATCGTCCCCCTGATACGGGACCACCTCGGGGGCCCTGGTTTTTCGGTGCTGGCTTCCTCTCTGGTACTGGGCGTTATGATACTGCCGACCATGGTGAGCATCACTTACGATGCCCTGAGGGCGGTTCCCCAGGCTTACCGTGAAGGCATGCTGGCGGTGGGCGCCGACAAGTGGCAGACCGTCACTTCGGTGGTCCTGCCTGCCGCAAGGTCGGGCATCCTAGCGGCGGGTATCCTTTCCATGGGCAGGGCGGTAGGGGAGACCATGGCCGTGATAATGGTGGCGGGGAACGCTACCATCATCCCCACGTCCCTTCTGGATCCTGTGAGGACCCTCACCTCCAACATAGCTCTTGAAATGGGATACGCTTCTGGGCTCCACAGGCAGGCACTTTTTGCCACCGGCGTGGTGCTTTTCGTCGTCATCGGCGCCCTCAACATACTGGCCAGGTCGTTTGTGAGAAACAGGGTAAGATAGGAGCACAAGGTAATGGCACGAGATGCGGGAAGAGGAGAGTCTCACGGGCGGGGAGCACCGGGTAGACCCAAGAAGAGATCCGGCGTGCTGGGAGTGGCGCTGGTGCGCGCCTCGGCGGCGCTGGCCGTCGCCATCCTGGTCTTCATCGTCGGCTACATAATGCTCAGAGGCGCCCGGCTCATGACGCCCCGCTTCCTATTCGGATCCCCCGAGAAAATGGGACGTGAAGGCGGCATCTTCCCGAGCATAGTCGGGACCGTGGTCCTCACTCTGAGCAGCGTGGCGGTCGCTGCGCCTCTGGGTATAGGGACGGCCATCTTTCTCACCGAGTACACTCGAGAAGGTCTGTTCTCCCGCATAGTGCGGTTCGGGACCGAGAGCCTCGCGGGCATCCCGTCCATCATCTTCGGGCTTTTCGGCTTCTTGTTTTTCGTCATCCGGCTCGGGATGGGATGGTCCATACTCTCAGGCTCGCTTACGCTGGCTGCCATGATGCTGCCCACCATAGTGAGGACCTCCGAAGAGGCCCTGAGGTCGGTGCCGGATATCTACAAAGAAACCGCCTACGCGCTTGGGGCGAGCAGGTGGCAGACGGTGACGTCGGTAGTGCTCCCGGCGGCCATGCCCGGGATAATCACCGGAGTCATACTGGCGATGGGCAGGGCGATTGGAGAGACTGCCGCGGTGATATTTACCGCGGGTTCTTCCCTCAGGCTCCCGAAGTCTATTTTCGACTCTGTGAGGACCCTTCCGGTGCACTTCTACATACTGGCCAGGGAGGGCATATCTTTCGAGAATGCCTACGGGACCGCCGCCGTGCTGATCACTGCGGTCCTCCTAGTCAACCTTGCGGCATACTACGTCCTTTACCGGGTTTCAAAGCGGAGAGCGGGCGGAATATGAAAGGGTTGATTGCATGGGCGGGATTAAGCCCGATCATGAAGTAGATGCCGGGGCCCGGCGGATCCCGAAAGTCTGGGCCAAGGATTTTTCGTTCTTCTACGGGAAGAACCAGGCCCTCAGGTCCTTGGACCTCGAGGTCCCTGAGAGATCGCTCCTCACCATAATGGGACCGACGGGGAGCGGTAAGACCACTTTCCTCAAGGCGCTCAACAGGCTGAGCGACAGAGTGCCGGGGACTTCCCACACGGGTTCCCTCCTCCTGGACGGCAAGGACGTATACGACAAGGACGTGGACGTTGCGGAGCTCAGGAGGCGGGTGGGGATGGTGTTCGCGCTGCCTGTGCCGCTTCCCATGTCCATATACGACAACGTGGCTTTCGGGCCGAGAAAGCGCGGGATTACGTCCAGAAAGCGCCTGGATGAGATAGTGGAAGAAGCCCTGGTTTCTGCAGCCCTCTGGGACGAGGTGAAGGACCGGCTGGACTCGCCTGCCCAGAACCTTTCGGGGGGACAGCAGCAAAGGCTCTCCTTGGCCCGCGTGCTGGCGGTTGGACCGGAGGTAATCCTCCTGGACGAACCGACTTCGGGGCTCGATCCGATCTCGACCCTCAAGATCGAGGAGCTTCTCAGGGTCCTGTCAGAACGCTACACGGTGATCCTTGTAACCCATAACCCAATTCAGGCCGCTCGTGTCCAGGGGGAAGTGGCGTTCTTCTACATGGGCGAACTCGTCGAGAAAGGGCCTGCCGCGTCCTTGTTTGTCCGTCCCAGGGAGAAGCGGACGGAAGACTATATCACGGGGAAATTCGGTTAGGGCGGCCCGATTGGTGGATGTGATATGAAAGAAGCCATGGAAAAACCTAGCTCTCAGGTCAAAGCGAAAGTAGTGGCAAGGGATTTCAGGCTTTACTACGGGGACTTCATGGCCCTCAAGGGCCTGAACGCGGCTTTTCCCGACAGGAGCATAACCGCGATAATAGGTCCTTCCGGCTGCGGGAAGTCAACCTTTCTCCGGAGCATAAACCGGATGAACGACCTTATCAAAGGAACCAGGGTCGAAGGAGAGATATTGTACGAAGGCAAGAATGTCTACGACCCGTCGGTGGATCTAACCTGGCTCAGGTCCAGGATCGGGATGGTGTTCCAGCGGCCCGTGGCTTTCCCGCTCTCCATCTACGACAACGTAGCCTGCGCTCCCAGGGTGCAAGGCATAACGAAGAAAAGCGAGCTCGATGAGATCGTCGAATGGAGCCTTAGGAGCGTGGGGCTCTGGGACGAGGTGAAGGACGACCTCAAGAAGTCCGCCCTGGGGCTTTCCCTCGGAAACCAGCAGAAACTCTGCATCGCCCGGGCGATCTCCACGAACCCTGAAGTCATACTGCTGGACGAGCCGGCTTCGGCGCTGGATCCCATCGCCACGCTCAAACTTGAAGATCTCATGTGGACCCTTCGGGAGAAATACTGCCTGGTGATCGTCACCCACAACATGCAGCAGGCGGCCAGGGCTTCGGATTACACCGTCTTCATGCTGGGTGGAGAGATCGTCGAGGTGGGACCTACCAGGCAGGTTTTCACCAATCCAAAGGATCCGAGGACCGAGAGGTACATAACAGGAAAACTGGGCTAGGGGCGGAGAAGATAGGCCTTGAAAGGACGTGAACGCAGTGTACAACCCGAGGCGCGCCTTTGACAGCCAGCTTGCCAAACTCGACGAAGACCTCCTCGCCATGGGACGGGAAGCCGAGGCGATGCTGCACGATGCGCTCAAGGCACTGGCCGAAAGGGATGTCCGGCTTGCGGAGAAAACCATAGCCAGGGACGACGTGGTCGACCGATACAGGTTCGACATCGAGACGCGGGCCATGGAGATCATCGCCACCCAACAACCTGCCGCCCGGGATCTAAGGCGTGTCTTTGCGGCTCTCTCCATCGCCATGGACGTGGAGAGGGTGGGAGACTACTCGGTTGACATATGCAAGCTTGCCATACGCCTGGCCGAAAGGCCTCTCTTCAAACCCCTCGTGGACATACCGAGGATGGCGAACCTTGTGGTGCAGATGCTCAGGGAGAGCCTCGAGGGGTTCGTATCGCGGGACCTCGCCTTAATAGAGAAAATGATCAAGGACGACGACGAGGTCGACTACCTGTATCAGTACCTCCACGACGAGCTCTGTGAGTTTATGAAGAAAGACCCTGATCTTGTTGACCAGGCGGTACCGCTTATCCTCATAGCCCGCTACCTGGAGCGCGTCGCCGACCATATCACCAACATCGGTGAGAGGGTATTCTACGTTGAGACAGGAGAGCTCAAAGAACTTCACCAGTAACTCGAGCTCGAGCGCCGGATACACGACGCCCGAGGAGAGAGAGCGCGGCGAAAGGTTCTTGGCCGCCTATCATTCCGTGGAGCAGCTTATGAGGAGAATGAGCGGCAATGACTCCAGGGAGAGCTTCAGGCATCTAGTAGACGAGATGTCCAAGGAAAATGCGGTCGTCCGGAGGTACAGGGACGACCTCATCGAGTTCAGCGAGCTCAGGAACGCCATCGTGCACGAAAGGGTGAGTCCCGACTACTTGATAGCCGTTCCCCTTCGGGAGACGGTTGAGAGGATCGAGGAAATAGCCCGGCTTCTTTCGGATCCGCCCCTCGTGTACCCGCGATTTCAGCGGGAAGTGGTGGTTTTTTCGCCTCAGGATCCGCTGGAGAAGGTATTCCAAACGATCTACCGGAAAGGCTTCACCCAGTTCCCCGTCTATGAAGATGGAGTTTACATGGGTCTCCTCACGGATCGCGGCATCGCGCGCTGGGTAGCTGGTCTGATGTCTGGGGGAATAGGGAAAGACTTGGTGGGTGAGATCCTCGCCAGTGCGCTGGTCGGCGAAGTCTTGGTGTCAGAGAAAAATCCGTACATTGCCAAGTTTGTGGGTAAGCGGTTCACTGTCTTTGAGGTAGAAGATCTTTTCAGAGAGAGCTCCAGGCGAGAGAGGTCGCGCATCGCGGCAGTCCTGATAACCGAAAACGGAAACCCTGACGAAGAGCTCCTGGGGATCATCACCCCTACGGACCTTCTGTCATCCTCCACCTAGGTTCTTCACTTAGACCGCCCAAAGGAGAGCCGATTAGTGAGGTTCCCGAAGACGAGTGCTAAAATAACACCAACCTGAAATTGACAACAGGGAAATCCATCCATATGCGGAGAACTTACGGTTGTGGAGACTGCGGCGAGTTCGAGAACCAGGCGAATGCTCGAGAGAAATCTTGCGAAGGTTGATTACGAGTTGTCCGCTTAGGAGGGACCATGACTACGAGGATTTACGTTATCGGGCATAGGAACCCGGATACCGACTCCATCGCTTCTCCTATCGCCTATGCCCATCTCAAGAATGTTACTGAACCGGGTGCAGAGCACATACCCGTGAGGCTGGGGCCGCCCAATAGGGAGACCCAGTTCGTGCTCGATTACTTCCGTGTGGAAGCCCCGATACTCCTTGAAAACGTGTACACCCAGGTGAAAGACCTCGTTTTTGACGAACCGACGAGCGTTTCCCTCGACACCTCCATGCGTTCCGCTTGGGAACTCATGGCGCAGACGGGCTTTAAGAGCCTGACCGTCGTGGATGACAGGGGAAAGCTCGTAGGCATCGTGACCCTGGGAGACATTGCCGAGGCTTACCTCGCATCCAGCGGTAGTCTGGTGCGAGGGCCGGTGCCTGTGAGGAACATCGTCGGGGCTTTGGACGGAGAGCTGCTCGTCCAAGGGAGGCCGCAGTTCCGCGGGACCGTTGAGGTCGTCTCTCACGGCGGAGCCTACTTGGGGACGTACGATGGGAAAGCCGCCGGGATTCATGCCGGTCCCGCAACCGGCGTCCTCCTCATAGTAGGCAGGGGCTATATCGGCCCTGAAGTCCTGGAGACGTCCGGGCTCGAAGTTGTGGTGCTCACCCATGAGGCGCCCGTCTTTCCGGAACTCCTCGCCGGAGCCCGCAAGAGAGGCATCACCGTCATAAAAACCCCCCACGGGATCTACGAAACCGCGAGGCGCGTGAGCCAGAGCGAGCCGGTTTCCCACATCATGACCACAGAAGACATAGTGGCCTTTTCCCTGGAGGAACAAGTGGACGATGTCAAAGAGACCATGCTCAGATACAGATACAGGTACTTCCCGGTCCTCGACGACGAGGGGAGACCCGTGGGCAAACTGGCTAGGCGCCACGTCATCGACTATACGGGGAAAAACGTGATACTCGTCGACCACAACGAGAGGTCCCAGTCGGTGGAAGGCATTGAAGAAGCCCGGATACTGGAGATTATCGACCACCACAGGGTCGGCTCCGTTGAGACGGGCGAGCCCATAGTCTTCATAAACCGCCCTCTGGGCAGCACGGCGACCATCGTCTACGAGCTCTACTGCCAGCGCGGCGTCGAGCCGCCGGGGCCCATAGCCGGCCTCATGCTCGCGGCCATATTGTCCGACACCCTTGCCTTCAAGTCTCCCACTTGCACTCCCGAAGACGTGCGGGCGGCTAAGAGGCTCGCGCAGATAGCGGGAGTGGATATGGAGGAATTCGTGAAGAGCATGTTCAGCGCCGGCACGTCCCTGGAAGGGAAGACCGAGGCCGAGATCTTCTTTGGAGACTTCAAAGAGTCCCGGATAAGGAACCTGAGGATCGGCGTGAGCCAGGTGAACACCTATCACACCGACGTCGCCGCGCTGAGAGAGAGGCTTACGGCGTTCATGGAACACCTGCAGGCGGAGAGGGGATACGACCTTCTCCTGCTCATGCTCACGGATATCATCGCGGAAGGCTCGGAGCTATTGGTGGTAGGGCACCAGCCCGAGATCGTGGAGCGGGCGTTTGGGGTGAGCCTCAAAGAGAAGCCGCTCTTCCTGCCGGGTGTCATATCCAGGAAGAAGCAGGTGCTCCCGAGGATTATAAGGGCCATCAACGCGATGTAGATGGGCTCGGAGCAGAAGGCCTAATAGCATGCCAAGGAGGCGTACACGATGGCTGAAGCGAGGGTCAGAGACTGGCTCGAAGAAGGTTTGAAGGAGCTGGACGGTTGTCAGGAAGAGCTGGTGGAGCTCATAGCCCGAGTGGTCCAGGTTCCGGCTCCCAGCAATGACGAAGGTGAACGCGGCAAGCTGATCGCGAGCATCATGCGGGAGTACGGATTTCCCCATGTCCAGACAGACGCCGTCGGGAACGTCCTGGGTTTTTTCCCGGGCGAGGACCCGTCCAAGGTTATCGTCAGCATGGCCCACATGGATACGGTTTTCCCCAGGGAGACCGACCTGACCGTCAGGAGAGACGGGAATATCCTGGCGGCGCCGGGCGTCTCCGACAACACGGCTTCCGTCTGCCAGATGTTGCTGGTCGGGCGGATCTTCGCGCGACACGTTCCGCTACCCCACCCTGTCATCCTCATAGCGAACGTGGGCGAGGAAGGCCTTGGCGACCTGAAGGGAGCCAGGTACTTCTGCGATCACGTAGCGGAGTATGACTTCGGAGGCTTCCGGCTTAGGCCTGAAAGCCTCGTCTTCCTCAACATCGACGGAGGCATGGACTATATAGTCAACCAGGGTATCGGTTCGAGGAGGCTACGGGTCACTTACAAGGGTGAGGGAGGGCACTCCTGGGGAGCCTTCGGCAAGTCCAGCGCGATCCACGGTATGGGCAGTGCGATAGCCAAGATAGCGAAGATAGAGGTGCCCAAAGAACCCAAGACCACCTACAACGTGGGGGTTGTGCAGGGCGGACATTCGGTGAACTCTATTGCCCAGGAAGCCTGGATGCTCATCGACATGAGATCTGTGAGCGCCGAGCACCTTAGAAGGCTCGAGGAAGAAGTAAGGGATATCCTCGAGTGGGCAGCGCGGGAGACGGACACGACCTACGAAGTGGAAGTGGTGGGCGACAGGCCCACGGGTACCCTTTCGCCGGATTCGCCTTTGATAAGAACCCTGATGGAACTGGGCAAAGAACACGGGATCGACTACAAGCTCGTCCCCTCGAGCACTGACTCCAACATCCCGCTCGCCAAAGGGTGGCCGGCGGTAACCATGGGGTTCAAGAGGTCGGAGAACGGCCACAGGACCACGGAGTACCTGTACATCGATTCCCTGGTGCCCGGCATCAAGCTCCTCTTCGAATGCTACGGGCGGCTGCTCTACGATCTCTGATCACCTGAGGCCGGAAGCAACCTCAAAGAGGGCATCGAGCCATCCGGGTTCCAGGAGCCCCAGCCTCCATATGGCGACTCCTGCGAGATCGTAACGTTTTGCCAGGGAAGCTCTGGCTTTAAGAGACCTATTGCTCTCGGTGAAGGCGTGGTATGTCGCGCCTTGAGACTCCCAGGTGGAGTAATGGCACAAGCGGTAAGGGTCGTAGGTTTCCGGGGCTTCCCTGCTTATTCGAGCGTCCCCCGCTGCGCCGGGGAGCCAGGCGGGTTCTTCAGTATCGGGGAGCTCGCCGGAGTGCCCCGGACCCACTTGGTCTCGTGCTGCCGGGCGGGATATGAGCCTTGCCACCCTCGAGCTTCCTGTGGATGCCTCTCCGGCATCGGGGACTTCCTCCACGACGTACACCGTGCCGTAAGCCGGTATCCCCAGGATGACTTTCCTTGCCGGAACCTTCTCAAGCTCCATGCGTATCGCTTCGTCTACCTTGCTCCACGGCGCCGTGGGGCTCGGGACGTTGGGATCCTCGTACCCGTAGGCCATGAGAACGACCGCATCTGCTGTCTCTCCGATGTGTTCGTGGTCGTAGCCGAGGTATTCGCTGTTCAGGGGATGCACGACGACGAAGAGGAGTCTGTCTCTCAGGTACTTTCTCAGGATATCCAGGAAAGCGTTCAGGTTCATGGCATCGGCTTCGCGGGTTTCGGAGTTGAGTCCAAGGCCCTCGAAGTCGATGGCGACCCCGTCGAAGGATGCAGAAGTAGAGGCGATGGACATGGCCAGCTGCTGGCGCTTGGCCGGATCGGCGAGGAGCGAGGAGAGCCACCCGCCGTCTTCATGGGCGAAGTACATGGCCACCGCCTGGGCGCCGCTTGCCTCCATACCTATCATGGCCGCTCCCCATCCGTCGGGCTTCCGGAAGCCCGACACGGTATCCCTGTCGGTGACCCTCCCGTCCCGGTCAACGGCGAACCACCCCATGATGGCGCCCTTCAGGTTGGATGCCGGGCTTTCCGGGCCAGGGACCAGGGGATAGGGGTACTTGTCGCCGAAGAAGTCCTCCCAGCTGGAATATTCGGGCGTGCCCAGGGCGTAAAACCCCCATACGCAGAGGTCTGATTTGGGGGAGACGAGGTAGGCGGAAGACGATGCAGTGTCCCACCTCACGGTGTATCCCATGGTTTCGCTGAAGAACCTGAGGGGCACCACCGTGTATCCCATGACCAGCTCCGGCGGCTCCGGAAGGGTTATGATCTGCCCGTTAGCCTCGACATTTGGGTCTCCTATCCTGAGCACGATCGCCGCGCCGCCTTTTTCGCACGTCACAGTCCCGTCGTCGCTCCACTTCACGGAAAAACCGAGGGCTTCCGAAAGGGCACGCAGGGGTACCATGGTCGTGCCCCCTTTCAGGAAGGGACTCATGGGGAAAGCCACGGGGACGTCGTCCAGGTAAACTCCGACGGCTCTGTAGCCCCCTGGGCTTTCTTGAGCGAGGGCTCCCCTCGGCGAGGCGCCCAAGACCAGAACCTGAAGTAGGAGCGTAAGTACGACAACCGGTCTAAGTTTTCTCATGATACGCCGTTCTCCTGTCAAGGAAGACTTTCTTGAGACGGTATGTGCTAAATAGCCGGCACGGGGAGGATGCTTCTTCTTGAGATACCTCAGTTATACCACAGGGACTCGCGGGAAGACAGGGGAAGCTCGTCTGGTTCAGTCCTCGCCCGTATCGGCATCTTCTTCCCGGTCCAGTTCGAAGAAGTACTCCAGAGGAAGGTCGGGGAATCCCAGTTTGAGGGCCGCGATGAACCTCGAGTTGGGCGAACGGAGTCCCCTAAGTATCCTGGACAGGGCCGCCCTGGAAACCCCCATCCTCCTTGCCAGTTCAGCTTGTTTCATCCCGCTTTTCGCGAGGGCTGTGCGGAGCCGCGCGGGTGAGAATCTGTTCATGGGGGTCACCTCCGTTGCCTTGAAGCGACAGATATAGTATAGAAATGACGTTGTTTGACGTCAACCACAATCGTTCGACAACGCGCTTTGACCGCAGCCGGTTGGATATCAAGACGTCCGGGAGCAACGTTCCGGAAAAGATGTGTTGCCGTATGTCAACTTCAGGTATACACTGGTTACATGACGATCGCCGAAATGGTCAAGAGAAGAAGGATCGAACTGGGCATGAGCCAGCGCCAGCTGGCCGCTGTCTCCGGTCTCAGCAACAGCGAGATATCCAGGATAGAGTCGGGTGAGAGGAAAAGCCCGTCTCCGAAGGTGCTCCTTGCCCTGGCTTCTGCCCTGGATATCCCCTATGAAGTCCTCATGCAGGAAGCAGGCCACAGGCCGCTCCCCGATGCCCCGCCCAAGATACCGGAGTGGGTATACAGCCTACCCAGGGACTTGTATGGGTTTGTAAAGGAAGAGGCCGAGCGCGGGTGGCCCTACATAAGGCTTGCGAGGGGCATGCGGGAGAAGGACCTCTCTCCGGAGGACCTTGAAGCCATCGTCGCTGCATGGGTGGAAGCCCGGCGTAAGTATGACAAAGGGTTTTCGGGGAAGGAATAGACGCACCTTGAAACCGGGAGGGCTCGGAATGCCTGAGAAGTGGTACGCCAAAGCGCAAGTAGCGGAGAATGGGATGGTGGCCGCTGCGCACCCGCTTGCGGCCCTGGCGGGCGTCGATACGCTTAGAGAGGGCGGCAACGCCATGGACGCCTGTCTCGCCATGGCGGCGGTGACTTCGGTTGTGCTGCCTCACATGTGCGGGCTGGGCGGCGATGCGTTTTTCATCTATTACGATGCCCGGTCGAAGATCGTGACGGCCCTAAATGGGAGCGGTAGCCCCGGCGATGGCTCGACGGTCGAGTTTTTCGCCGGCAAGGGGCCGATCCTGCCTCAAGACGGCATCTTTTCCGTGGCCGTCCCTGGCGCCCCTCTCGTTTTCGAGATGGCGGCCCGGAGGTTCGGTACGTTTGGCTTGCGTAGGTGCTTCGAAGCGGGGGCCAAGATAGCCGAGCGGGGCTTCGTGGTCTCGGCGGCTTTCTCCAGGGCGATCGCCGCGGAGAAGGCAAAGCTTTCAAAGTTCGAGGAATCTGCCAGGGTGTTTCTACCGGGAGGAGAACCTCCGAAGCCCGGGACGCTGCTCAGGCAGGAAGACATGGCAAGAACCCTCAGAGAGTTCGGCGAGGGAGGGGCCGCCTATTTCTACGAGGGGCCCTTCGCCGAGAAGTTCTACGAGCTGAACGAGAAGATGGGCGGCACCTTCACGGGAGAGGAGTTCAGGCGTCACTTCCGGAACCCGCAGGACTTCTATAGACCGATCGAGACGTCCTATAGGGGATATACCGTGCTCGAGACGGCTCCGGTCTCCCAGGGCTTCATCGTCCTGGAAGAGCTCAATATCCTGGAGACGATAGACATGTCCTCCCTCTGTCCATCAAGCCCCGAGGCCATACATTTCATGGTTGAGGCCAAGAAGATAGCTTTCGCCGACAGAAATGCCCATGCGGGTGACCCGGCGGTCACCGGGTTTGATGTTGGGGAGTTCATTTCCAAAGAGTATGCTAGGAGGGTTTCTGCGACCATCGACCGGGAAAGGGCTTCAGCGGGCTCCGGCGACCTCCGGGGCGGAGACACGACCTCATTTGTCGCCTGGGATGCGGAAGGTAACTGCTGTTCCTTCATCCACAGCAACGCCTTCGCCTTCGGTTCGGGCGTCATGGTGCCGGGGACAGGTGTACTCCTCAACAACAGGGCAGGTAGGTCCTTCGTGCTTGAGCCGGGCCACCCCAACTGCCTCGCTCCCGGGAAGCGCCCCATGCACACTTTGAACTGCTACATGGTCCTCAGGGATGGGGTTCCCTTCATCGTGGGCGGAACTCCGGGAGGAGACGGCCAGCCCCAGTGGAACATGCAGATGCTCAGCCTCATGTTGGACCACGGGATGGGGCCTCAAGATGCCTGTGATTTCCCGCGGTGGACTTCATCCCCCGGGACCGACGTCATAAGCCTCGGGAAACCCTACGAACTAAGCCTGGAGTCCCGGTTCCCAGAGGAGACCGTAAGGCGCCTTGCGGCCATGGGTCATGCGGTTAAGACCGTCGGTCCTTGGGCCGGCGGAGGCGGGGCCCAGATTATCATGAGAGACTTCGAGACCGGGGCTTTGATAGGTGGTTCAGACAGGCGGGTCGGAGGTCTCGCCCTGGGTTACTAGCACCCGCGGTGGGTCAGTTAGGAAAACGTAGGGCGCGCGCCTCAGAGTCTCACGCGGCGCGCGCCCTCTTTCGCAAGTGGCCTCCCTTGACCGGCGGTTTCCCTACGTTCGCTTGGCTGCTATGGAGACGTTATCTACCAGCGCATAAGGCAGCGTTGGCCCGACGTTCTTGGTCTCCCGGCTCAGAGCGACCAGATGGTCCCTTAGGTGCGTGAAGACGTTCACCGAGAACATGCAGTCTTTGACGCGGCCTGCGAGCTTTCCGTCTTCCACGAGGAAGCCCATGGCTATATTGCCGCTCACCTGGCCTGAATAGGGGTTCCCGGCCCATGCCCCCATCGTGTTCTCTATGACTATTCCCCTCTTCATGCCCGAAAGCAGGCTGTCTTTGGAGTCGGTCCCGCCGGGCACGATGATGTTGGCGGGATCTATGCCGCCGACGCCGCCCGTTCCGATGGGTTTCCTGCCAAGCTTGTGGGCCGTCTCGAGGTCAAGGAGGTATTCGCGCAGGACGCCTTTTTCAATGAGGAGATTGCGCCTCGCCCGCACTCCCTGGGCGTCATACATGCGGCTCCCAAGGCCACCCGCCAGAAGCCCGTCCTCGATGACCGAGAGGAGGGGGGAGAAAAGCTGCTCCTCCAGACGTCTGGAGAACGGACTTACGCCGAGAGTCACGGCCCTCCCGTCCAGGCAGGCCAGGATGGGGGAGATGAGCGCTTGGAAAGCATCCGGGGTAAACAGAACCGGGTACGCGTCCGTTTCTACCGGCACGTTCTTCCTGGCAAGGTCGAAGCGGGACCGGATCCCCTCTTTTAGGGCTTCGATATCCCAGTCCACTCTGGTTGAGACGTGGTAATCCCAGAGGTCCACGAGGTTCTGCCCATCCACTAGGCTGGCGATGGCGACGACGCTGAGGACCGTCCTGTCCCACGAAGCATCCAGGCCGTTCGTGTTGGCGATCCCTTCCCGGAAGACCGTCTTGGCCACCGTTACCGAGCCGTTTACGTCGGGGTGGAGAGACCTTAGGAACGCCGTCAGGTCTTCGCCGACCCGAAGCATCTCCATGAGGTCCAGAGAGGCTACCTCTTCCGAGTAGACATCGGGCCGCGAAGAGGGTTCCGGCTCGGGGAACGAGTAACTCACGGGAGCGCCATACTCTGACAAGCGTATCGCCCTCTCCATGACCTCTTTTTCTCCGCCTGCGCGGCTTGAGGTGGCGATTCCGAGCCTGCCGTTCCGTATCGCCTGAGCCGTAATGTGCAGGCTTTCCGTGTTTTGTATGCCCTTTAGGCGGTTGAACTCGAAATTGATCTCAACCTTCTTTGATTCCCGGAAGTTCAAGGTGGCGCTCGCTCCGGCTTCCCGGGCGTATTTCAGGGCTTCGCCCATCATTTCTTCTCACCTCCCACGACTACCCTCTGCACCCTGATGTGAGGAGCTCCGTCGGCAGTGGGGAGCGGGCTTTGGCCGCCTTTACCGCACCCTCCCGCGGTGTTCTTGATGCTGAAGTCGTTCCCTATCATGTCGATGTTCCTGAGGGTCGTGAAAACGTTGCCTGTGAGGGTCACATCTCTGACCGGCTCTGCGATGGAGCCGTTTCTTATCATGTTGCACCTGGAAGCGGTGAAAGTGAACATCTCGCCGTTTGTCTCGCCGCCGTAGCCACCCGCCACGTATACTCCAAGGCGGATATCTTTAAGCATCTCTTCCAGCGTGTGTTTACCAGGCGCTATACACGTCGTCCTCATGCGGACGATCGGGGGGAACCTGTAGTTTATGGCGCGGGCGTTTCCGGTGGGCTTTTCTCCCATTTTCCAGGCGCTCTCCCTGTTGTGAAGGTGTCCGACTACGACTCCACCCTTGATGAGGTAAGTTTTCTGCATGGGCACGCCTTCGTCGTCGTACTTGGCATCGCCCCGGTTTCCCCCTTCTATGCCGCTGTCGAAGATGTCGAGGTCGTTGGGGCCATACTCGGTCCCTATCTTGAGCAGTTCCTTCAGGCGTTCGTTTTCATCGAGGGAATCTGCTTCCGACAGGTGGCCGAAAGCTTCGTGGACGAACAGTCCCGCCATGTCCGGAGCCAGGATAACGGTGTACTCGTCGGCCTTTATGACGGGGGCGTAGAGCAAGTCCCGTGCGGCCTTTGCGGCGCCTATAATCTCATCCTCCCGCCCCAGCGCTACATCGTAGTTTGTGCTCGACCCGAACCTCACCGACTCCTGGGTCGTGAGGTTCCCTTTGGTGGCTATCGCCGCGATGTGGCCGCCCAAGTCCATCTTTTCTTGGTAGATGTACGTTCCTTCGGAGCTTGCGAAGTAGAGGTGGGTATGCCTGTCGAAGTACCTGATGAACGAAGACGTGATCTCGGGCTGCGCGAGGACCAGCTCATTGTACCTTGTGAGAAGCCCCACTTTCTCGGCCAGCGGAACCTTGAACGCGGGCGTCACAAACGTCCCCGGGACTTCGTCTTCCACGGGGTCCACGGGGTAGAGCTTTATCTCCTTCTTAAGCCTCTCCCCAAGGATCCGGGCTTGAGCGCACGCCTCGTCGACTTTGCGCTCGAGGTCATCTAGGCGGGTGAAGGAGACGAACCCCCAGCCCCCGCTATGAAGCGCCCGGACATTTCCGCCCACCGCTATGGTCTCGGAGACCTGGTCTATGTCTTTTCCCCGGAACTGGATCCTGACCTCTTCCGTCTCTTCGACCCGGATCTCGCAGTACTCGGCGGTAGAACGCTTGAGCGCCCGCCGTAAGAGATCCTTCATGGATGTCATGGCGCCTTCTTTCCTCCCTTCCTGTTTCCACAGCCGTCCGGCACCAATTCTACGGGTGCATGCCGCATACCTACCGCTTCTGCTATACTGGCATGGTAGATACGCTTCGACGCAGCATATACGCAAGAAAGCCTCCGGGAAAGCTTTGAGCGGGGAGAGATATTTGTGAAAAAAGCGGCGGTGGTGCTACTCGTTTCCCTCATGGTGCTGGGTACTGTGGCCAGCGCCTTCTACTACGTGATCCACGATTCCCTCTCGCGGCGGGCTCAGGGGGACTTGGGAGACATCCCAGAGGCCATCGTGAGGTCGTTCCGGTACAGCGACTTTTCCGGCATGGACCTCACGGAGATGGATTTCTCCACGGTCGGAGACGAGATCCTGACATACGCATTCAGCACCGAAACGAAGTGGCCGGGCGCCGATAGGATGCCTCCCGGATACAGGCCTGAAGATATAATCGCACGGGGCAAGGACATGGGCCTCGGGCTTTCTGCGCTTCACGAAGCGGGCATAACTGGAGAAGGGGTCTCGGTGGCCATCATAGACAAGCCCATCCCCAAAGACCACGAAGCCTACCGGGAGAACCTCAGGTACATCGAGGTAGCCCCTGGAGACGAGAGGATGAACGCTCCCTATTTCCAGGGCGCGGGGGCGGCAAGCATCCTGGCGGGAGAATACGGAGTCGCGCCTGAAGCCACGCTTTACTACTTCGCCATCCCCGACGACTCTGAGCCCTACAAGTGGCTCACCAAAGCCATGGATATGCTCCTTGATATGCGCGAAGAGATGCCTGAGGGGGAGAGAATGCGCGTGGTCTCGGTCTCATATGGCATCGGGACTTATGGCGCGGGAGCTTCCGAGTGGCTCGAGGCGATCGCGCGGGCAGAAGAACAAGGCGTGATCGTGGTCTATCCCGGGATGGACGGGATCGTCTTCACGGGCGCAGGCTGCCCTCCTCATCTGGATCGAGACGACCCGGAGAGCTACGAGCGGTGGAGCTGGGTTAGGGCCAAAGAGCAGGTCGTGGGCAAGCTGGTCCAAACCGGCGCGTCCTCCTTCGAAGATGCGAGGGAAGAGCTCAAGCGCCTTCTGACATCTGACCCGGACCTCGACGTCCTGGAGGTCGAGGCAATCCACACCTTCCTCTACATGATCGAGCTGGCGGCGCTGGATCCCTCAGCCGAGTACCAGGAGTACCTGTGGGCCATGGTAACGTACGATCTCGACACCCTATGTGTGCCCGTAGACTACCTGACTGTCGCCGGGATATCCTCACCATCTTCTTACACCTACTACGGAGCCGGCGGTCTCGGGTGGGCGACCCCGTACTTGGCGGGCGTTCTGGCCCTTGGTCTTCAGGTGGACCCGGACGTGTCTCCGGACGAGCTGTTCTCGGCCCTCATAGAGACGGCGTGGACCTTCGGCTACGAGGGAGTAGAGGGCAGATTGGTGAACCCCAAGGGATTCGTCGAAGCACTAAGGTAGACACCTCCGCAAGGAGCCCCTCGGAGCTCAAGGCGTTGTGTGCTAGCCTGTGAGTACCTTCGTTCTGATCCCCAGCCACTTGGGATAGCCCGTGAGTTCCAGCTTCTCCAGCGTCCTTACCGTGGGCAGGCCTTCCTGGTCCCAGCCGCGGGAGGCATAGTACTCGTGGAGCATTTCGCCGAGGTACGGCAGGCTCCCGCCTTCAGCGGGATGCCTGGGATGGCTCAAGAGCCTTGGTGGCAGGAAATCGTCTTTCCGGGTTATGCCTAGGGCGACGTTGCAGAGGCGCCTCAGTGTAAAGCTCCGTTCCCCGGCTCTATGCAGGTCTTCCGCGGCGAAGCGGGTGCCGAGGCAGCACTCTACCCAGCGGGCTATCTCCCGGGTGGAAACGGCTGCGTGGAGGATCGACTTGTACAGCCCGAGGGAGTCTAGGGCCATGGATAGGTCCTGCATTCTTATGGCCATCCCGGCTATCTCCCCGGCGTCCTGGGCTTCCAAGAATCCTCCCACGCCGGCACGTCCGTCCGGGTGCTCGCCGGCTAGGATGTACCGGCTCAGCCCGTCCAGGTGGCAAGCCCCGCGACTCCCGGTTGCGTAGAAGACGGCAAGGCCCGGGATAACCCGGGGGTCGTAGACCGGGACTTCGAGCCCTTTCACGTGCACCGCGAATTCGCCGGCGAGAGGGCCCAACTTCGCGGCTGCCGCGCGGGTCCCCCGGGAGAGGAGGCTGCCGAGACCCTGCTGGTTTACGATCTCGTCCAGGATGAAGAGGACGGCTTCTCCGTCACCCCAGGTAAGGGCCCTGCCCGCGTCCTCATCGCCTATGATACCCCGTTCGTAGGCTTCCATGGCGAAAGCGGCGGCTGACCCGGCCGAGATGAGGTCCAGGCCCATCTTCAGGCACGTCTCGGAGCCTAGGGAGATGTAACGGGGTTCTTTCACCAGGCACAATGGACCGAAGGCACCAAAGGCTTCGAGTGTAACTCCTTGCCCCAAGACTTCGGCGCCGGGCGGCCCGTAGACGCCCGGATCTGTCCCTTCCCGCCAGTTCCTCGCGGGGAGAAGTCTCAGGGCGTGAAGCGGCATAGAGCTCCTGCTCCCCGGATTGCCTTTCGAGGCCGTCTCTCTCGTCCGGGCCAGGAACTCTGCTACGGCCTCTTCGAGCCCTCTAGGATCTCTGGGGACAAGAGATCTGTCGCCCCTGACCAAGACAGCCTTCAGGTTCTTGGAGCCCATGACCGCCCCCATGCCTGTCCTGCTCGCCGACCCAGGACGCGCGCCGCAGAAGACTACGGAAGCGAAGTATACTCCGTTCTCGCCGGCGGGCCCTATGATGGCGGCTTCTGCCCTTTCGCCGTGTCGCTCCTTGAGGGCCTCGTAGGTGAAGAACACATCTTGTCCCCACAGGATGCCGGCCTTTTCAAGCCTCACGCCGCGTTCTTCACCGTCTATCACGATGTACGAAGGCTCGTCGAAAGCCCCTTTGATGACCAGGGCGGCCACTCCCAGGGCCTTCAGCCTGGCGCCGAAGGAACCTCCGGCGGAAGAATCGCTGAGGAGCCCCGTGAGAGGCGACTTTGCCGCCAGGGACGTGCGTCCGGCATGGGGCACGGGAAAACCAGTGAGGAGGCCCGGGGCGATGACAAGCGTGTTGGCCGCGGAGAGTGGGTCGACCTCGAGCCGCGTGGATTCGAGCCACAGGCGGGAAGCCAGGCACGACCCGCCAAGGTAGCCGAGCCTTACGGTCTCTTGCAGGGGATAGTCGGTTACGCTCCCGGTTGTGGCGTCAACTACTACGACCCGGCCGGTTTCCGGTTGGTTGTTCATGACTTTGTCTCCTTGCCGTGACGTGGATGCTGCGGTCTTGGGTGCCTCTCTGAGGTGTTTCGTCCGGCGACCCGTCGGATGTGGCGGCGACCTGGCCGGCTCCCTGGTCTGAAGGCTTATCTCCCGGTGACTCAAACAACCTGAGGTACTCGGCCATGGTGAGCCTCACTTCCCTGGGCTTGGAGCCTTCATACGGCCCTACGTAACCCTTGGCTTCCATGGCATCTATAAGCCGGGCCGCCCTGCTGTAGCCTATGGGTAGCTTCCGCTGGAGGAGCGACACCGATGCCTGTTTGGCCTCGACCACAATCCTCAAGGCTTGCGGGAAGAAGGGGTCGTCCGAGCTCTCCTGCTGCTGCTCGAGGGTCTCGGGCACCTGGAGTATACCCTGGGCGAACTGGGGTTTGGCCTGGGACGAGACGAAAGACACCAGCTCGTCGATCTCTCGCTCGGAAATATACGCGCCCTGGGCGCGGAGGGGTTTGGAGGCGCCAACAGGGTAGAAGAGCATGTCCCCACGCCCCAGGAGCTTCTCCGCCCCCGCCATATCCAGGATCGTGCGCGAGTCTATCTGCGACGCCACCGCGAAGGCTATCCTCGACGGGATGTTGGCTTTTATAGTGCCGGTTATGACGTCTACCGACGGCCTCTGGGTAGCCACTATGAGATAGATGCCGGAAGCCCGCGCCATCTGGGCGAGCCTGAAGATGGCGTCTTCCACTTCGGCGGGCGCCACCATCATGAGGTCCGACAGCTCGTCTATGATGATGACGATATAAGGCATGGCCGGCCTTAGACTGTCGGGTGGGGTGGCGACCTCGTTGTAGCGGTCTATGTCCCTGGTCCCGACTTTGGTGAACTTCTCGTAGCGGGATTCCATTTCTTTGATCGCCCACCTCAGCGCGCCCGCGGCCTTCTTCGGATCCGAGACTACCGGGGCGATGAGGTGAGGGATCCTCGACCATACCGAAAGCTCCACGCGCTTGGGGTCTATGAGGACCAGCTTTACCTGATCTGGCCGGGCCTTGAAAAGCAGGCTCGCGATGATCGAGTTTATGCAGACGCTCTTGCCTGCCCCCGTCGCCCCCGCGATGAGGAGGTGGAGGCAGTGATCCAGCGTCGTCACCACCGGACGGCCGGAGATGTCTTTCCCAAGGGCCACCGTGAGAGGCGACTTGGAGCTCCTGAATTCCTTGGTCTCCAGGACATCTCGCAGGTGAACCAGGGAAACCTCTTTGTTGGGCACCTCTATGCCTATGGCGGACTTCCCGGGTATGGGCGCCTCGATGCGGACGTCCTGAGCAGCGAGGGCAAGGGCCAGGTCCTGGGACAGGTTTACGATGCTCGCGACTTTGACTCCCGGGCCGGGCTGGACTTCGTACCGGGTAACCGCAGGGCCGTTTTCTATCCCCACGACCTTGGCCGTTATGCCGAAAGACATAAGCGTCTTCTCGATGACTTTCCCTTGGGCGGCGTAATCCTGAGACGGTTTCCCTCGCCTGGGAGGCTCCGACTTATCAAGCAGGCTGAAGGGCGGCAGCTCGTAGAAGGCGTCCTCGCTGAGGGGCTGCTGCTGCATCGCCGCCGCAAAATCTTCTTCGGGAGTATCCGATGGGACTCTGGCTGCTGCGGGCATGGTACCCGCTTCGCCCTGAGCCCCGCGGACCTCTGGCTGCGGCTCCGGGCTTGCCGCGGCTTCCTGCGAGGCTCCTAGCTTCGCCTGGAGGTCCAGGACGGCGGACGAGAAAGAACTCCTGGCCGGGGAGCCCTCGGCCTCTACGAGTTCCCTGAGGCTTATCTCTTCCTCTTCTTCCTCTCTGTCTTCCTGAGCCTCGTCTTCCCACATTTCGTCGGGCTCGGGACCGTGTTCGCTGAAGAAGCGGCTAAGGAATGCCTTGAGGTAATCCCAACCCATTAGGACTCCCATCCAGGCCAACGAGAACGGGGTCCAGGGCGACTTGTTGGCGAGGAGGCTCAGGGACACGGCTACTCCCAAGAAAAGAAGCGGGAAGGACAGGTATCTCCCGGCTGCGATCCTGAAAAACCACCAGACCGAGGCGCCCAGAAGGCCCCCGCCGCCGCCCAAGCGGCCCGCGGTGAAGACGTCTTCCCACGGTATGCGGAGGGCGTGGAAGATGCCCGATCCGAACACCAATAGGACCCAGAAACCCCAGACGAAGCGGGGGAGAGGTTCTCCCGGACTCGCGAATTTGACTATCGAGGTGAGGATGAGCGTAAAGCAGAAGAACATGGCCAGGGCGCCGGAGAACGACGATAGCAGCCTCGCGAAGCGGGCAAAGACCATGACGACCGGGCTGCCTGCCTGGGGGCTATACTCGGAAATCCCTTTGGCTACTATGAGCGCCATGCCGGCCAGAAGGAGCAAAGCCCACGGCCAGCGTTTTCCGTGCCTCAGAGCGGACTTCCTTCCGCGGGAGGAGCGGGTGCGCCTCCTTTCCGGGCCTTGCCATGCGCCTCCATTTTCGCCGTCTCTTCCCGCCGTCCCGTTCCCGGCACGGGGAAGATCCTCTTCTGGCGGCCCTCCGGCTGTCCTTTTTACCCGGTATATCCTGGCCAAGGTAAACCTCCCAAGAAAGCGATTGGGTCAAGAATTCTCCCATAACGGTGCTTCTCCTCTATAGGATACCTTCGGCGAAGAAGTCGGAAAAGGGTACCTTTCTCCCGGGGCGGATATAGCCCGTCTTCTGCGAGGCCGGGAGGATATTGGATCCCTGGTCGAGAAGTGTCTCGTGGCTAGGATGCGGCTCGTTTTCACGTGGGGAGGTTGTCAGGTGGAAGGAGAAAGTCTGGTCCTTGTTTACACGGGCAACGGCAAGGGGAAGACCACTGCGGCTTTGGGGCTTGCCCTCCGCCAGGTAGGTTGGGACAGGAAGGTACTCGTGATCCAGTTCATGAAGGGCAAAGGGAACGTCCACGGTGAGAGGATGGCCGCCGAGCGTTATCTGCCCCTCTTGGAGATCGAGCAACACGGGCGGGACGAGTTTGTTGACCTCAAGAACCCGGCCCAGCTCGATGTGGAGCTCGCCCGGAAGGCCCTAAGGCGGGCGGAAGAGGCGCTTACCTCTGGGGAGTACGGGATGGTGGTCCTGGATGAGATCAACGTCGCTATGGCCACGGGGTTGGTCGACCCCAAAGAGGTACTCGACCTCCTGGATAGAAGGCACAAGAACACGGATGTCGTGCTTACCGGCAGGTATTGTCCCAAAGAGATCGAGGACAGGGCCGACATGGTCTCCGAGGTGAAGGAAGTGAAGCACCACTTCCGGCAGGGCATCCCCGCGAGGAAAGGGATAGAGTACTGATTTCCCTGTTGTCTTCAGTGTATAGGTATCTCTTAAAGGTTTCAGACAGCGAAACGAGGAGGGGCGCAGACAGTGAAAAAACCTGATTTTACCCGTTACTTGGATTACGCCGAGCTTACAGAGACTCTCAGGGAAATGGTCAAGGAAAATGAGAACCTGGCGAAAATGTACTCGATAGGGAAAACCTACGAGGGCCGGGATATGTGGGCGGTGGAGATCACCAATTTCTCCAAGGGTTCCCCGGACAAGAAACCCGGCATGTACATAGACGGCAACCACCACGCGGGAGAAGTTACCGGATCGGCAGTCTGCCTCTACACGATCTGGTACCTCCTCTCGAACTACGGGAAAGACCCGTTCGTGACACGCCTGGTGGATGACAGGACGTGGTACATACTGCCCAGGATATCGGCGGATGGCGCCGAGGTCTTCCTGCATACTCCCCATACGCTTCGTTCCAGCACCAGGGAGTACCCGCCGAGGGAAAGCGACGACGGCCTCAACCCGGAAGATGTAGACGGCGACGGGTGGATCCTGCAGATGAGAGTCCTAGACCCCGATGGCGATTTCAAGGTGTCTTCCAAAGACGACCGCCTCATGGTGCGGAGGGAGCCTTGGGACACTGAAGGGCCTTTCTACAGGGTCTATCCTGAAGGGATCATAAAGAACTGGGATGGCGGCGAGATCAAAATGGCCCAGCCCAAGTGGGGACTTGACCTCAACCGCAACTACCCGGCCTTCTGGGAACCCGACAACGTCCAGCGGGGCGCTGGCCCGTATCCTCTGTCAGAGCCCGAGACGCGGAACGTCGCGAATTTCATCCTCAGCCATCCCAACATAGCGGGGGCTATGTCGTACCACACCACCATGGGGGCGATACTCCGGCCCTCCTGCACGAAGCCCGACACCAAGCTCCCGCCCGCTGACGTGGCCCTTTACAAGACCATAGGGCAGAAGGGCACCGAGCTCACGGGGTATCCCCACGTTTCAACCTACGAAGATTACACGTTCGATAAATCCAACCCCCTCAAGGGGGTCTTCATGGACTGGCTGTATGAGCACCTGGGGATAATTACTTTCTCGACCGAACTCTGGGACGCTTCGGTCCGGGCGGGAAACAAGCTTTTCGACCGGAGCGGCCGGAGCGCAGAGGAGGCCCAGCTCAACCTCCTCAAGTGGAATGACAGGGAACTTGCAGGAAAGGGTTTCGAGAGGTGGAGGAAGTTTAACCACCCGCAGCTGGGTGAGGTGGAGATCGGCGGCTGGAAGTCCAAGTTCGTCCTGACCAACCCGCCGCCCCAGTTCCTCGAGGGCGAGTGCCACAAGAACTGCATGTTCACGCTCTACCACGCGGCTTGCCTGCCGGAGGTGCACATAGACAAGACAGGAGTCGAGAAGCTTGCAGATGGCCTCTACAAGGTGACGGTGGTGGTCACCAACAAGAGCTACATGCCCACGAGCGGTTCTCAGCAGGCCGTGCAGGTCGGGAGGGCCAAGCCCGTCACGGTGGAGATCTCCTGTGGCGATGAGATCCAGGTCATAACCGGTAAGCCCAAGACCGAGATCGGCCACCTTCCGGGCCTCTCGGGGAGCAGGGGAGGCCGCGGCGCGTGGATGGCCGGGAGCGGCGAGGGCAACCGCAAGGAAGTCGAGTGGGTTGTGAGGGCCGAAAAAGGTTCGCGCCTCACGGTGACGGTGTCTTCTGAGCGCGCCGGCACTGCCACCGCCGAAGTAGTGCTCGAGTAGAAAAGGCATGTGAGGTCCTCAGTACGGGGCCGAGCGGGAGGTAATGAGCTTGAACATAACCTTCGACAAGTACCACACATACGATGAAATACGCGCATTCCTGCAAGAATGCGTTTTGCAGTATCCCGAACTTTGCCGGATAGAGTGCATCGGTAAGTCCTATCAGGGCCGGGAGATCCTGATGGTCGAGATCACGAACAGGAAGACGGGACCGGGTTCCGACAAACCAGGGATTTACACCGATGCCAATACCCACGCCGGTGAAGTGACCGGAGCCGAGGTCGTCGTATATACCATAAAGATGCTCCTCGAAGGCTACGGAAAAGACCCGCGCATCACGCATCTGGTGGATACCAGGGTGTTCTACTTCATCCCACGGATAGCGGTAGACGGCTCTGAGTACTACCTCTCGACGCCATACATGCTCCGGTCGAGCCTGAGGCCGTGGCCCGAAGAGACGGACGATAAGCCCGGGCTCTACCCGGAGGACGTAGACGGCGACGGGAAGATACTTCAGATGCGCGTCAAGAACCCCGACGGAGCATGGAGGGTGTCCAAGAAGGACCCCAGGATAATGGTCAGGAGGCGCCCGGACGACCTCGGTGCGCCCGGTGAGGTCTACTACGACGTCTATACCGAAGGCCTCGTGAGAGATTACGATCCCGATGTGCCCGTCGGCTACGCCCCGGGCAAGCACAGGCTGGATTTCAACAGACAATATCCAACCAACTGGGCCCTCCCCGTGAGGCAGCCTGGATCTGGAGACTACCCGTTCTCCGAGCCCGAGATGAAGGCCATCGGCGATTTCGTCCTTTCCCGCCCGAACATTGTGAGCACCATGGCTTACCACACCAGCGGCGGGGTGCTCCTCAGGCCCCTTTGCGACAAACCGGACAGGAATATGGACGGCAGGGACCTGGCCATCTACCGCGCCCTGGGAGAGATCGGAGAAGAGCTCACGGGGTATCCTCTAAAGTCGGTGTTTGAGAGCTTCACGTGGGATCCCGAGAAACCCGAGGTAGGGAGCGACCTGGAGTGGTTCTATGAGACTCTGGGTATCCTGGCCTTCGAGACCGAGCTCTGGGATATGCAGGGACGCGCCGGGATCAGGAAACGCTCCCTTACTGAGATGAGGAACCTATCGGAAAAAGACAGGGAAGAGGATGCCCTGAAGCTCCTAAAGTGGAACGACGAAGAGATGGGCGGGGCACTCTTCCACGATTGGCGGCCTTTTAACCACCCCCAGCTGGGCGAAGTCGAGATCGGAGGCTGGGAGCCCAAGATGGGGAGGCAGAACCCGCCGGTTTGTCTCCTCGAAGACGAGTGCAAGAGGAATGCCCAGTTTACGCTCACCCGGGCGGCAGTGACGCCCCACCTGGTCATCGAGAAATTCGTGGCCGAACCCCTGGGAGACGGCCTCTACAAAGTGGAAGCCGTCGTGAAGAATGACGGCTACCTGCCCACCCATGTAACCTACCAGGCCCTGAAGGTGAGGCAGGCGAAGCCTGTGAAGCTTACCCTGTGCGGCGGCGAAGTGGCGGGCGGTAAAGAAGTCCAGGAGATCGGCCACCTGGGCGGCAGGTCCGGCGGAGGAGATACGAAAAAGAAGATCACCTGGGTCGTGCGCGCCGAGAAAGGGACAAAGCTCACCGTCCTGGCCCATACGCCGAGGGCCGGCAAGGCTCAGGCTGAGCTCACAACCGGCTAGCGAACCCGCGAGGTAAGTCTCTATCAGACTCCGGCAGAAGAGGAGGTACCTTAGGTGACCAAAGGCTACATCCCGGATATCGAGTATATCACCGACAGACTTGTTACCCTGTGCAAGACCCCGAGTCCGAGCGGAGACACGAAAGAGGTCATAGACTGGCTCAAAGCCGAATTCGAAGCGCTCGGGTACGAGCCCAAGATAAACAACAAAGGCGGGCTTCTGGTCACCATCCCCGGGGCCAAGGAAGGTAACGAGCGCGGTCTGTCTGCCCACGTGGACACCCTTGGCGCGATGGTATTCGAGATTAAGAGCAACGGTAGGCTCAAGCTGAGCCTCATCGGAGGCTCGCCCTGGCCCAGCCTTGAAGGGGAGCACGTCATCATAAAAGCCTCGAACGGCAAGCGGTACACGGGCACTATCCTCGTAACCAAGGCCGCTTCCCACGTGTGGGGGCAGGAGACTTCCAAGATGGAGCGGAATGCCGACAACATGGAAGTGCGCATTGACGAGAAGGTGAAGAACAAAGAGGACGTTCTCCAGCTCGGCATCCGCGTGGGCGACTTCGTCGTGTTCGATCCCAGGACAGAGGTCACCTCGTCCGGGTTCATAAAGTCCAGGCACCTGGACGACAAGGCTTCAGTGGCGGTGCTCCTCGGATGCGCCAAGTACCTGGCGGACAACAACCTGAGACCGGCTTACACCACGCATTTCTACATAAGCGTCCACGAAGAGGTCGGGCACGGCGGCTCGTCGGGCATCCCCGAGACGATCAAGGAGTTCATCGCGGTGGACATGGGCTGCGTGGGGAACGGGCTCCAGGGATCTGAATACACCGTGTCCATCTGCGCCAAAGACAGCGGCGGGCCCTACGATTTGGCCCTGAGGAAGAAGCTCGAGGCCCTCTGCGAGGAGCACGACATCCCTTACGTGGTCGATATCTTCCCGTACTACGGCTCTGACGCGGGAGCCCTTCTCAGGGCGGGATACGACGTGAGGTGCGGCCTCATCGGTACCGGGGTGGACGCTTCTCACTCCCACGAGAGGACACACAAAGAAGGGGTCCTCGCGACGGCGAGGCTCGTGCTCAGCTACATCATGAGCGAGTGAGCTGCGTAAGGACGGGCGCATCAGGCCCAAGGCCATCGTGTGAACCGTGTGAAATGAAGCCGGGGCTCCCGGGAATGCGGCATTCCTTGTGGGCCCCGGTTCGAACTTTGGCCGGTTCCGGCTTGCGCATCTGAGTACTAGCCCTCAGTCCTGCGGTTCTTGCTCTTGGCTCGTGATGCGTTTCATCTGCCTGTTCAGTTCATCCATCTGCGCCGAGAGTTTCCGCATTTGGTCTTCGGCCAGCCTCATGTAGTACTGGAGCTCCCGCCGTCGTTCCGGGCTTGCCCCTTCGAGCAGGGTCTTGCACTCGCGGTAGATGTCAAGGGTACGGTCCATCTCCTTCCATAGGGCGTCCGATTCCTCCTGTACCGCCTCATGGAGGTCCTTGACATAGGAGACACCGGGCAGGACCACTTCCTGGTACCATGGGGTATCCTCCGCACCGTCGAAGTCAACCTGGAGGCAGATGGGAGCGTCGCTGCTTTCCATGGACCGTACCAGCGTGAAAGTGTTGGGCATGGTGATCCCCCGGACGGTGGCCCTGAAGGGTTCGCCCGGCCATATCCTTTTCCGTCGGAGGTCCAGGTGTATTGCGATCTCGGCCCCCGTCAGGTCTTGGACGAAATGGACCCTGTCGACCTGTCCCACGAGATAGCCGAAAAGGAACGCGAACCAGGGGTTCTGGCCGACCATAAATCCGCAGTTGTACAGCGCTTCCAACTTCTTGGCTCGAGATGGCAAGTGAGACACCTCAGGGATATTTTAGCGCAGATCCGTCCAGGGCGAATGCGACGGGGGGAGCGTCGTGCAGGCTCCGTGCACGGAACTCCAGAGGGCTCGTGAGGTGACGCGGGCCTACCTTGTGAAACGGAGGCCAGCCCTATAGATACCTGTACTTCGCGATGATCGGGACCCCGGGCCTCGGGAATCTCCACGTTCCCTCGATGCCTGACGCGGCGCACGCGACTTCGAAGTGGAGCATGGCGATGCCGCATGAGAGGCGTTTTACGGAGTTGAAATTCACCTCTCCCGTGTCTGTGTAGAGGGTCACACCGTCTTTGTCGACTCTGAACCGCCATGGCTGGGAGTTTCCGGGAGAAGGCGCCCACCTGGCTGCTTCGAGGGCCTCTTTCAGCCCTTTCGGCCACCGGGCTCTCGGGAGCCCGGTTACGATCTCAGAGAGGGGCTTCCTGGAATCCGACTTGAAGAGCGCCCGGAGCGCACTATCGCCGAGCGTCTTCCGCTTCGCCCCGTACCCGAGGGGCGTGACCGCGATCACCTTCCACCCGGCCGGGAGGTTTACCCTGGCGAGGACGCGTTCCCTGCTGAACGAGCCAGTCATCCAGCAGGTGCCCAGTCCCAGGGAAGTCGCTTCGAGGACAATACCTTCTCCAAGGTACCCTACGGCTTCCATGTGCCTGGGCAGGTGGAAGTCGGCGGCGAAAGCTACCGCGACGGACGCGTTGGCCACCCTGCCGACCGGGCCCAAGAGGCCGGTGAAAATGCGCTGGGCGCCCTCGGTGATGAGGTAACCTCGCGCCTTTTCACAAAGGGGCGAAAACCCCCGGAGGAGCTCCTCTATCCGCCGGAGCGCATCCTCCCTAACCGGTCTCTTGCGGTAGGAGCGCACCGAATAACGGTCGGGTATGGCGTCGTTCCATGCCCTGATCCGCTCCTCGCCCAGATACCCAGTGAGGCCCTTTGCCAACGCGCCACCTTCTTTGAATGCTCAAGATGAGGATACTCCCTTTGGGTACTATACCCCCACCGGAGCCGCCGTTCCTTCAAGATCAGGGGTGGTCTGGCGGAACGGGGCGAAAAAGGACCGGACCGCGTCAGCAGGTTGCCTGCCGGCGCGGCCCGGTCCTGTGGGAATCACCGCTCCTATTGGTCCCGGGTCTCTCTCAGGTGCGTCCCGTGGGATTATCGGAGATATTCCGCTACGATGCAGCGTCCTTTACGTGTTCATCCAGTTCCAGCGCTTGGACTCCTCGATGTCGAACCACTGGCCCGTCTTGGTGAGGTACAGGAGTATGTTCTGAAGCGCGATCATATGGTCGTACTCTTCGCGACGGATCCTGTCGAAGATGTCTCTCACATTTCCGCTGGCTTTCTTGAAAAGCTCGTCGTATGTCTCGTACGATTCCTTCTCCAGCTGGATGGCCTTGTTGAGCACTTCCAATTGCGTGTCGTCTACTTGCTCTTTGGCCGATTCGCCTATCTTGTCAAATGCCAGCTTTATGCGTTCTTCGATGGACGTGCATCCGGCTTCTACGGCGGGGTCGGGCTCGCCGAGCGCCTCGCGCCCGATCTCCTTGAAGATGCTGCAGTGGGTGAGCTCGTCTGCCGCCAGCTCTTCGAGGAGCGACTTTGCCAGCGGGTTCGTGGACTTCTCGGCCATCTCCTTGTACATCTTGTGGCCGAATTCCTCGGCGTTTATGGCCATCCTTATGGCTTCTTCGATCGTGGTTGCGTCAAGCGGGTTCGTCCTCGCTGCGGTCTGGGCATCCGGCGCATCTGTGGTTATCTGGAAACGTTCCATTACAGGTCCCTCCGTTTGGATCTTTTCTCCATCTCCAACTTAAGCCTAGATCAACGTACGCTGGAAGAGTATGTCCAATCGTGCAAGATCTGTGACAAGCTGCCGGCTCCTTATCCTTTAGACGGATCTCTTCGACCGCCGAAGGATACCTTGCATGCCGTGACGAAGTGCTGGATTATCCGGAATTGCGAGGGGTGACTGGCATGTCGTCGAAGGTTGAGATCACATTCGATAAGTACCTCACGTACTCGGAGATCGCCGATTACTTAAAGAAGACCGCCGAAGCATATCCCGATCTGGTCGACTTGGAGTCGGCGGGGAAGAGTTACGAAGGAAGGGATATCTGGGCAGTCACGCTAACCAACAGAAAAACCGGCTCAGCCTCACATAAACCCGCGCTCTACGTAGACGGCAACATCCATGCAGGTGAAGTCACGGGCAGCATGGTGGCGCTGTACCTAATCGATTACCTGGTAGACAATTACGGCAAAGACGAAGAAGTCACTTACCTCTTGGATACGAAGACCTTCTACGTGCTTCCGAGGGTAAATCCTGACGGAGCCGAGCTGTACCTCACTACTCCGGCCCTTCTTAGGAGCAGCGTCCGGGTGTGGCCCGACGAAGAGGTGGACGACCTCCCGGGGCTCCACAGGGATGATGTGGACGGAGACGGCATGATCCTTCAGATGAGAGTAAGGGACGACGGAAGGGGAGAATGGAAGGTCTCCGATAAAGACCCGAGGCTCATGGTTCCCCGCAGGCCAGGAGAGCGAAAAGGGCCGTTCTACCGCATCTACCCGGAAGGCTATATCAAGGACTACGAGGGCGAGCCCATAGAGATTCAGAAGCCCCGCTACGGCCTGGATCTCAACAGGAACTTCCCTTCCAACTGGGATACCAAGGTTCCGGGCGGTGGTGATTTCCCCGGAAGCGAGCCCGAGGCGCGGACGATCATGGAGTTTATCGTGAAGCATCCCAACATCGGGGGGATCCAGGCACTGCATACCTCGGGCGGTTTCTTCTACAGGAACCCGTGCCAGTACCCCGAGGACAAGATGGATCCGCAGGACCTTAAGGCTACGCGGGAGATCGCCTGCGAAGGCACGCGCGTGTGCGGCTATCCCGACGTGAAATCCCCAAACAGGGCTACGCTTACGGAATGGGCTTACGAGCACAGAGGGATAATCGCGTACACAACCGAGCTCTGGAACCGCTACGAACGGGCCGGGGTAGACCTCATGGAATGGCAGAAGACGACCGACCCGGAAAGGCGGGAACAGCAGAACCTGAAGCTCCTGGAGTGGAACGACAGGGAGCTTGCAGGGAAAGGCTTTAGGCCCTGGACGCCCTTTGAGCACCCGCAGCTCGGTCTCGTCGAGATCGGCGGATGGGATCCCAAGTTCTGCGTGCAGAATCCTCCTCCGTTCCTTCTAAAGCAGGAGTGCCATAAGAACGCGTTGTGGATCATGAAGCACGCGGCGTCTCTTCCCGAACTGCATATAACTTCCCTGAAAGTTGAGGACATAGACGGCTCTGTCAAGAAGGTTACCGCCGTGGTTGAGAACTTCGGCTACCTGCCGACTTGCATTACAAACAAAGCCAAGGAGCTTGGCGCATGCAAGGAGGACGTGGCGGTTCTCCTCCCCGGGCCGGGCGTGACCGTGCTCGGCAAAGCCAGAGTCGAAGCAGGTTTCCTCGAGGGATACGTGAGCGGAGGAGGGAGGGGTAATCCTCCCAAGTCGGCGGCCCGTTTCGCTTGGATGGTCAAGGTGGACCCCGGCGCCGACGTAACGCTCGCCGTGGAATACAGGAGTCAGAGGGGCGGGACGGTCAGGAAGGAGTACCCCGAGGAACAACAATGCTGAGCCGCCACGCCTGCGGCACGGCGGGAACCCTTCTCGTACTGCTATCCGACAGGATCTTTAGGCTTCTCTTACGAAAGTATGAGTCGGGAAACCTCATGCAGGTCAGGATGTAAAGAAGAAGCGAGATTCGAGATCGAGAGGCAAGAGCAGACGAAATCTAGACGAAGGGCTGGCTTAGGCTATGGGTTTCATGGTTCTCCTCGGATGGCTGTTTGACATACTCAGCATGAAGGGGCTTTCAGACTCCATCTTCACGAGGTACGCGGCTCCGGAAGATCCCGACTATCCCGTCCACAGGGCAGTGTGGGGGCTCCTTTCTGCCGGCGAAGTAGACAAGGCCATGGAACTCTCGCGCGGGCGGTGGGAGAAGTCCCGTTCTCCCCGCGCCGGGAGAGACTACATCCACGTGCTCATGAGGAAACGAGAGTTTTCCGAAGCGGAGAAGGTAGCAGCCGAACTTGCGGAGCGATATCCGGAGAATGCGTGGATTAGGGTCCTCTACGGCGATATCGTCCGCTTCTTCTCCGATCCCAATAACCCGGAGAGGGCGCTGGAGATATACCGCCAGGCGGATCCCCTTTGCACCGCCATGCTCCCGGACCATTATCCCTTGGCGGTGCTCCTGAAGAGAGTGACCCAGATCCACAAGGAACGTGGGGACGAAGACGCACTGCTCGAGAGCCTCGAGCGTTTCTTGTCCCTTAAGTCCACCAACTTCCACCACGACGAGTTCATATTGCTCGCCGAGCTGCACCTAAAGAGAGGGAACAGGGAGAGGGCCAGAGAGGTCCTCGAGACCGGATGCAAAGCCAAAGTGAGAGACGTCCACCTGAGGGAAGCTTGGCGCAAAATGGGGTTCGGGGAACCGCCGCCCATACCTCCGAGGAAAAAGCCTTTGCCCAACTTGGGCGGGTACGAAAAAGTCCCCATAAAGACCAAACTCCTCACCGAAGCCGACGACCCGGTTGAGACCGTCAAGCAGTACGTGGAGGGGAGAATAAGGTCCGGCGACGTAGTTGCGTTTTCTTCGTGCGTTGCGGCCATCATGGAAGGACGCATGCTCATGGAAGGGACGGTTCCCATCAGCCGGCTGGCGAGGCTCACCGCCAGTCTCGTCGCGTCGAGGCATCCGGTAGGAGCGTTCACTTCGTCCGCCCCCCTGGCAAACGCCCTCTCTGCCCAAACCGCCCTCGAAGAAGTAGGGTCTCTCAGGATCCTGGCGGCCATCGTCGCGGGTGGAATCGGGAAGCTGCTGAGGAAAGACGGCTGGTTCTACGTCGTCGCGGGGCCGCAGGTTGCCCAGATAGATGACATCCTCGGGTCGCTCCCGCCCTACGATTACTATGTGATGCTGGGGGCAAAAGACCCGCACCTCCTATCCAACCGGATCGCGAAAGCGCTGGGGGGCCGGGTAGGTGCCGCCATAGTGGACGCAAACGACTTGGGGATCGCATGGGCCGTCGGATACTCAGATGGCGTGGACCATAAGTCCCTCGAGCTCGCCATGGCCGACAACCCTGCCGGAAACCAAGACCAGCAGACCCCGATAGTCCTCGTAAGGTCGCTGGAAGGAAGGGCTGGCCTGGTAGCGGCCGAGAGGTGAGGGGGACGCCCGTTTGGAGGATGGGGTGGCCCGTCTGGAGACCGGTCCATTCCTTTAACCGTGGGCGAAGCTCAGTGGATGACTTGAAGGATTACCCGAATCCGATGTAGAAATAAGTTGCCCTCGGAATATCCCATTCACAACCTAATACACCTGCGGATGAAGGTGGCGGGAGAGTCCCGGAGGCGGTCTCACGATTCCCGTATGCCGCCTGGATGCGAGGAGGCGGCATCAGGCTCACGCACGGGAGTTGTAGCCGCCGTAACCGGGCGCCGAAGGAGCAAGGGTCGGAGGACCTGAAACTCTCAGGTACAAACACCGTCATCGGACGCGTTCCTGGAGAGCCAGAAATGGCACCAAAGGGGAAACTGCCGCAAGGCAGCAATCTCTCAGGTAAAAGGACAGGGATCGGGGATTCTCCCGGTCCCTTGTTTGCTTTTCGCAAGATAAGAAGAGGAAGGGACGGGCGCACGGGACGAGGACTCCGGGGCTCGGGTGAAGAATGGGGGTAGTTGGGAAGGTTATTACCAATCGGGAGGTGAGTTTCCAACGTGTCGGAACTGAAGAAGACCCCGCTTTACGACATCTACGAGAAGTACGGAGGCAGGATTATCGATTTCTCCGGGTGGGCTCTTCCCGTGCAGTTCACAAGCATTAAGGAAGAGCACGCCGCGTGCCGGGAAAGGGCCGCTCTCTGGGATGTCTCGGACATGGGAGAGATCATGGTGGAGGGGCCCGATGCCCTGAACCTGCTCCAGTTCCTCATGGTCAACGACATCGCCAAGGGGTACCCCGGCAGGGTCGTTTACAGCCCCATGTGCTATCCGAACGGCGGCACGGTAGATGACATGATGATCATCTGCCTGGAAGGCCAGAGGTACCTCCTGGTCGTCAACGCAGGGAACATCGAGAAAGACTACGAGTGGATACTTACGGCTTCCAAGTACTTTAAGGACGTGACCGTGAAGAACCTCTCGGCCGAGATCGCGGAAGTGGCTCTCCAGGGTCCGAACTCCGAGAAAGTCCTCCAGAAGATCTGCAAGTATCCTCTGAACGAGCTCAAGTACTACCACGGTGTGGAGCACGTAGACGTCGCAGGTATCGACACCCTCATAACCCGCACCGGCTACACCGGAGAAGATGGGTTTGAGGTCTACTGCAAGGCCGAAGACGGAATCGCTCTCTTTGAGGCCATCCTTGAAGCCGGCATGGATGATGGGCTTGTTGTCCCTGCAGGCCTAGGTTGCCGCGATACGCTCCGCTTCGAGGCCTCCATGCCCCTTTACGGCCAGGAACTCGACGAGAACCACGGTCCCTTGGTCGCCGGGCTCGGAAGGTTCGTGGCTTTCGGGAAGGGGACCTACTTCGTAGGGTCTACCGCCCTCATGG
>DUSI01000066.1 GCA_012842685.1 Candidatus Fermentithermobacillaceae bacterium | reverse complement strand
CTATCCATATCCTTATCGCATTTTAAAAGGAGTTCTTTGTTGTATTCTCTCAAATTCTTAAATTCCGGAATGGGAACCAGCATGTTCCGGCGGTGATAGCCGACCTTGTTTTCTACCGAGCCTTTTTTATGTAAAGCTTTGCATAAAAAAGGTAATGGAAAGTATAAGATAATGTAAAGTAAGCCACGTAACTACTTTGTAATTAAGGAGTTTTTCGTGTTTTACTTTACATTATCACAAGGTGTTAGCGGTTAAAACCCTTTAACCAATCGAGTAAATCACCATTGGTCTGCCATGAGGGAAGAGCTTTAGGAGTAATATCATGATAAGCTTTTTCAATAGCTTCTCTTTTTTGTTTTGAATCCGTTTTAGCATAAATTTCTGTGACTTGAACTGATGTATGCCCTAATATATCCCTAATATATACGAGATTGACACCTGACTGGAGCATATGCATCGCTATTGAATGTCTAAGACAGTGGCAACTAAGATTATCAGGTATCAGATGAGGGTATTTTACTCTAGCTTGGCTGGCATATTTTTTAAGGATATATGTAATACCAGCACGGGTAAGTTTCTCTTTTCTGCTATTGCTAAAAAGCGGATATTGGTTCGCATAAGGCTCAGTAAGATGATTTTCTTCCATATATATTCGTAAGTGCTCGACCTGTTCTTCCATAAGAGGAACAATTCTTGCTTTGTTTCCCTTGCCAACCAGTTTTACGATACAGGGTGGATCAAGTCTTACCATTGAAGGCGTAAGGTCAATAATTTCTTGTACCCTTGCACCACTGCTATACATAAGTGATAATAGTGCTAAATCTCGTCTACCAGTATGAGTTAACTGGTTAGGTTCAGCAAGAAGAACCTTTATGCCATCGACAGTCAGGTAATTAATGACCGGTTTCTCGGCCCTCTTTACAGGAATAGAAAGAATTCTTTGCCATTCTTGCATGTTTTCAGGATTCTGATACTGTACATACCGGAAAAAGGAATGAATTGCAGCTAGCCTGACATTTCTAGTGGCGGGTGTACAGCCTCTTTCACTTTCAAGCCAGTTTAGGAATTCGACTACAGAATTCTTTGTAATCAGCTTTAGCTGAAGTTTTTCCGCAGAAATATTTCTCTTGTCTTTGTTAAATAAGAGAAAAAGTACGAAAGTATCTCGGTAGGAAGCAATTGTGTTTGTGCTGGCACCTTTCTCACCGGGCAGGTAAACTGAGAAGAACTCAGTAAGATATTTTGAAAAATCAGTCGTCTTCATCTTCATTTACCTCCGGGAATACTTCCGAACATATGCCTGCAACTTGGTTTAGCAGCCCGGGATACATCTCAGAAGTTAGTCTAACATACTTATCAGTTGCTTCAAGTGACTGGTGCCCTAGATATTCCGAAAGTATTGGTAAAGAGTAATACAAATCAAGACCGTTTTCGGCCATTGCTGCCAATGTATGTACGCTAAATGCATGGCGAAGGTCGTGCAACCTCGGTCCATACCCCTTACCACCATGTGAAATTCCGGCTTTCAGGAGAACTTTACGGAACCACTCATATATGGTTTTCGCTCTGCACTTTTCTCCATTACGTTTTACAAAGAAATAATCCTCATCTGTCTGGGTGATATTAATCGACTGTCTGTATTGAAGTAATGCTATCGCAAGAGAATCAGAGAATGGTACCAGACGCTCCTTTCCATTTTTGCTATGATGTACTGTAAGATATTTCTCATCGAGGTTTACATCTTCTATCTTTAAATTTATTGCTTCACCTACACGAAGTCCGGTTGCATAAAGTAAACGGATAATCGTCGGTATTACATTTATGGTGGAGTCCATCAAGTTGTTGATATTTAAACTATCACATGTGGAAAAGATAATGGCTATCTCTTCACGTGTGAATATATAAGGAGTAAACGTACTTTGGTCAAGTCCAAAATAGTGTGTAAATTCCTCAGTTATCATTATCATCATGAACACTGCCATCGAAATTATTCAGTTTCGCCAGTCACCCGTCAAGGGTAAAGGCTACGCCTCCGCTTCGCGGACCCT
>DUSI01000024.1 GCA_012842685.1 Candidatus Fermentithermobacillaceae bacterium | reverse complement strand
TTCAAGTACCTGGTTCAGGACTTCTTCCAGGAGTTTGGCCATGGCTCCGTCCTCTTTGAACAAAGCGTGCACGATTTCGTCTGTAAGTGTAATCTGATATTGGGTCACCGCTACTCCTCCTTGACTGGTGATCTGTTCAATCAACCAGTCTACCAGAGGGGCCGGTGGCCCGAACCGTTTATCAGTCAAGACCCGTTTTTACAGAAGCTTAAGGACACTACTGAGCATTCTTGGTTGCCAAGAACTCCTGCAGAGTGACAGGTTTCTCAGGTTGCGTGAAACCATCTGCATCCAAACATACGGATAATGCCTCTGACCCTTTGCTTTCAGGTCCTGCACCTATCGATAATTGTAGTTTCGCAAGGAAGAATGCCAGAGAAACCTAACAGGAGACTTCTCAGCACTAATGACATCTGAACGGTGAATCCATGGCCAAACGAGATGCCTTACAACCCAAATCGCGCGGAATCCAGGACGACTTACATCATCGATGATATGGCATGCCTCTGCTGATCCTAAACGCCCTATACACCTGCTCCGCAACCAGCATCGGCATGAACTGGTGGGGGAAGGTCATGGGGCCCATGGAGAGCCTGAGCCGGGCGCGGGAGAGAATCTCTGGCGCAAGGCCAGTGGTGCCGCCTATTATGAACGCTAAATTGGAGTCACCGGATAGCGCACGTTCCTGCAGCCATCGGCTTAGTTCTTCAGATGACATCTGAGTGCCCCGAATATCTAGGGCAACCACATACTCGTTTTCCCGGAGAGTCCGCAGGATCCGCTCCGCCTCTACTTGCCGGGCCTGAGCGAGCTGTTTTTCCGAAAATGTCTCGGGAACGCTCTCATCTTGCAGCTCGACGAGTTCGACCTGGGCATAGGGCTTCAGGCGCTTGAGGTATTCGGCTATGCCTTCTCGCAAGTACTTCTCACGCACCTTGCCGACGAGGATAAATCGTATACGCATCCAATGTCCTCCAAATCAACGTCTAAGAGTCTGGGCTGCAGCTCGAACTGAGTTCTCCAGACCTGCGTTATCATTCTACCACCGTCTCTCAGGTCTCTTAGCTTAGGCTCTCAGCGCGGCAGCGGGCACACTCGAGCCCATCGTGGCCTCAAACGAAGAGCAGGTTTGACGGGCCGGTGCATCACGATTACGATCCCGGATGGCGAGCTTATCCGGAGGGCCGTTTCGCTCGCCGATGAAGCAGAGTAGCCTACGATTTACGACACTCTCTACCTGGCCCTCGCAGAAAGGGAGCAATGCGTGTACTTAACTGCCGACAGGAGATTTGCCGGGGCAGCTGCGAGAGTGTATCTGCTCGTGCAGGTGCTTTGAGCTCTGAGCGTCTTGAGTGCTTTGAGCGCTCTAAGCTCCCGCGTGCCGTACCGCCGTGTTACTCTTATTGGTAGGCTGGCCTATGGAACTACACGACCCAGGTCGAGCCTCACCAAGGAGGTCGTTCATCCTCGTGGCTGAGAAAATGGTACTCATAGCCGATGATGAAGACCATATCAGGCACCTCGTGAAGCTCTATCTGACCAACGAGGGCTTCGCGACCATCGAGGCCAAGACAGGCACCGAAGCCCTGAAGGCGTGGCGCGAGCATTCGCCCAACCTAGTCATCCTGGACATCATGATGCCCGAGCTGGACGGCCGGGAAGTGCTGAAGCAGATACGCAAAGAGCGAAACACCCCGGTTATCATGCTCACGGCCAAAGACGCCGAGATGGACAAGGTCATGGGCCTGGAGCTTGGCGCCGACGACTACGTGACCAAACCGTTCAGCCCGCGGGAACTCGTGTCGAGGGTGAAAGCAGTGCTCAGGCGCGCGGAAGAACCTGCGCCGCAAGAAGTCTCTTACCCAGGGCTCACCATAAATAAGGAATCCCGCGAAGTCATCGTGAACGGGCAGAGGATGACGCTTCCTCCAAAGGAATTCGACCTCCTCTGGCTCCTGGCGACTAACCCAAACAAGGTGTTCTCCAGGGAATACCTCTTGGAAACCGTCTGGGAGTACACGTATTTTGGAGATATCCGGACCGTGGACGTCCACATCCGTCGGCTCAGGCAGAAGATAGAGAAAGACCCCGAGCATCCGGTGTACATAAAGACCGCTTGGGGAGTTGGGTACAAGTTCGAGTATCACGGCGAGTAGGAGACACAATCGGCATCCGGGCCGGCGAGGCCCGGGCGAAAGGAGCGGCTTCTCAGACGTGTCTCTCCGAGGAAGGCTGATGGCAACCTTCGCCATCATCATACTCCTGGTCGGCCTCATCATGGGCGCTTACCAGTCGCGCCTCCTCAACAGATACTTCCGCAGCATCGCGTCTGATCAGCTGGTGCAGCAGGCCCGGAACATGGGACTCCTGATCTCCCGCATTTCGCTGTCACCTCCTTCTGACTCGGCGCTCACAAGGAGCCTCGTCTCCGTCATCAGTTCGATGACTTCATCGAGGGTACTTGTCACCGATACGCGCGGCGTCATACTGGTAGACTCCTCGAACGGGCTTTTGGTGGGCCAGCAGGTTGCTCCCCAATACTTGAGGGAGACCCTCGAACAGGGACAAATCGAGACGTTTGACTTCCCCGTGGCGGGGACCGACGCCGTGGGCGCGGCCGTCCCCTGGCGTACCGGAAACTACATCACGGGCGCGATGATCCTCATTAAACCGCTTTCGGCCGTGGCACGGCAGTCCACGTTGCAGGCGGCCAGGTTTATGGCCAGAGCCGGGATCCTGGCAATGGCAGTGGCACTCGCCCTTTCATATGTCCTCGCGTCCAACATAACAGAACCGCTGACTAGGATGGCCCAGGTCGCCCGGTCGATCTCGAAGGGTGATTTCCGCCAGAGGGTCGACATTGATTCCAAAGACGAGCTGGGGGATTTGGCTCAAGCCATGAACTCCATGTCCAGAGAAATATCCGTCCTGGTCGAGAACCTCACCCAGGAGAAAGAGAAGCTCAAGGCGCTGAACGAGGAACGGAAAAACATGATGTCCGACATATCCCACGACCTCCGTACTCCGCTCACGTCTATCAGGGGATTCGTGGAGGCCCTCCAGGACGGAGTGATCACGGATCCGGAAGAACAAAAGCGTACTTTGGAGATAATCCACGACGAAACCCAGAGGCTTTCTCGCCTGGTAGACGACCTCTTCTACCTGGCCCGGCTCGAATCTGGCGACATCCCGGTGGAAATGGTCCCGCTCGATTTCGCGGATGTAGTCCGGAGCAGCGTGAATGCTGTAAGGCCGCAATCCATCGAGAAAAACCTGGAGCTCCGGCTGACCACGGACGAAGGGGTGCGGTCCGGAAAAGCGATGGTAAAGGGCTCCGCCGACAGGCTCACAAGGGCGGTGCTAAACCTACTCGACAACGCCATAAAGTACTCCCCTGAAGGTGGAATTGTGGAGGTATCTCTCTCGATCGCCGCGGAAAGTCCGGGCGGCCCGGATGAACCCCCCGGTGCCACGCAAGGCACCCCAGAGACCCAACACGCGTCCGCTCGTGGTCGGATGGTCCTCACCATCTCCGACCAGGGTCCCGGCATTCCGAAGGAAGCCATCCCCCACATCTTCGAGCGCTTCTACAGGGCCGACAAATCCCGTGCCCGCATGAGGTCCAGCGCCGGACTGGGCCTTTCCATCGCCAAGTTCATAGTCGACCAGCACGGAGGCAGCATCTCTGTGGAAAGCGAACTCGGCAAGGGGACAACCATGCGGATAGAGCTGCCTCTCCTTACGACCGCCGAAGGATCTCTGCATACGTAGGCCTCGCTGCCACTGGGCCGCTCGCTCCAAGGCAGACAAAATGGCAAGACCCCGACTCTTTGCGGCAACCTCCACGGCCATCCTCGACAGCTGAGCTGCGCCCGCCCTCCTCAGCCACCCCTCATCACCCCCTCCGTCGCATGGTACTGGAGCCGGACAACGCTGCCACACCCGCGGAATTGTTAATCAACAGTTAACACCTTTGCCACTTCCTGTTCACATTTTCCGAAGAGAATTAGACCGGAGAACCGGCGACCGCGCCGGACGCGCGACCCCCTAAGCCGCCAAGGCACGGCGTAGGGCGTAACCCAGAGAAAGGAGGTACGGAGGTTTGAAATCCAAGAGACGGTTCTTCCTTATCTTGGCAGGCGCCTTGTGTGTGGTCATAGGCGTCGCCTCGGTTGCCCTGGCGAATGACTCGCCAGACCGGGCGACGGGTCTCCCGGTTGTCGGGGTGACCCGTTGGGTTGGCAGGAGCCTCGCGGATATGCTGCCGGAGAGACTGACCCGAGTGCTGCGTCCCGCCGCGGCGGTCCCATCCGGCGAGATGAACCCGCGGCTGGTACTCGCCTACATCGCGGGCAAAACGGGCACTCCCCTTGAGACGCTCCACGAAGAGTTCCGAACCGGCAAGACCCTGGAGGAGATCGCAGAAGCATACGGAGTAGATTGGGCCGACATCGAGGAAGCCGTCACCGGAAACCGCGTACGGTGGAAAGTGGTCTTCCCCGACGGAGTGGAGGTCGAGGACTGGATGAACCTCCCGGTGATTGGCTTCATGTCGGAGGAACGGCTCGAGGCGGCCATCCAGCGGATGACCGAGAACATAGCCAGACTCGAGGGACAGGCGGAGAAGTTTAGACGCAAGCTCCCCGACTACGAGTCCAAGATAGCCGAAATCGAAGATGAGACCCTCCGGGAGTTTGCTATGAGGCATCTGGAACTCCTGAAAGAGCGGTACGAGCTCGGGGATGACCACTTGGCCGTCATGAACAAGCAGCTTGAGCTGCTGAAAGACATGCTTGACTATGCCAAATCAAGGTGAGCCGAATATCGTCCAAGCATGAGTGAATAGAGATCCTCTGGAGCAGGCCCGAAGGTCACGATGTCGGTTAGTCTTAGGGGGTTAGTTTTCGAGAAGCGGAGTCGGCTCTTCGGCGTCGGTTCGGTGTGCGGGCCTGCTCCGCCACCCCCTTTTTCTTTTTGCGTTCCTACCAGCCCATGGTGGGCCGGCGACACGTCTCCCTGCCGCCCTCGTCGCCTTTCACGTCGCTCGCAAGATGTCGATATTTGTCAGGTAAGGGCTCGTCTGAAGGAGTTTCTCTCTAAACAGGCGAATAAGCTCTAACCCCTAGGAGGCGACGCCATGTTCGTACGAGACGTAATGACGCGGAATCCCGTTTCAGTCCATCCCGAAGCGACCCTTCGTGAGCTCATATCACTCATGACCGACAAGACCTTTGAGGCGATACCGGTCCGCGAGAACGGCAAACTCCTCGGCATAGTCACCGACTGGGACGTGGTGACGAGCGCCGCAGCCAGTGAAGACCCCGATTACCTCGATAGAGTCAAAGTGAAAGACATAATGACGGCCAACGTGAGGTCGGTCAGGGAAAACGAAGTCATCGAGATGGCCGCTTACCACATGTACTTCCACGACCTGGATGCGCTCCCCGTCGTGGACGAAAAGGGAGAACTCATCGCCATCGTCACCCAAAACGACGTATTCCGTACGCTGGTTTCCCTCATGGGGCTCAGGGCCAAGGGGACCCGCCTCACCATCGAAGTCCCCGACAGGGCCGGAGTGCTGGCCGAAATAACAGGGATCGTGAAGGACTTCGGGATATCCATCGCGAGCCTGTCCACTTACGTGCCGCCAGGCGCTCCCACGGGCATGGTCATCCTGCGGGTCAAGACCGGAGACGTAGACGAACTCGTGAAGGCCATATCCGCCAAGTACAAGGTCATGCACGTGTCGAGGACGTGGGAGTGAGAGCCCTCGAGCCGGGATGTTCTACGGTCCTTTCACTGGATAGCATGTCCCAGAGCAGCCTCTGGATGCGCCCAGTAGGTCCGTCAGTCTCCGGCAAGCCTCCGGGTGATCACTCCGCCTCCGAACACATAATCCCCCTGGTAGAAGACCGCTGACTGTCCCGGGGTAACTGCGAATTGGGGGGTATCGAACCGTATGATGGCAGAATCCTGCCCATCCGCCGGAGCGCCCGGCACGGGCTCCATGGTCGCCCCGACTTCTTTGCCCCTGTAGCGGACCATGCAGGTTCCCGACACGGAGTCCGTGAGCCTCTCCGCGGCGATGAGGTTTAGATTCTCCGCCTTGCAGCCGGCAGAATAAGCTTCCGCTCTCCTCCCAACGACCAAGGCGTTGCGCTCAAGGTCCAGGTCCACAACGTAAAGCGGCTCTCCACCCGCGATGCCGAGACCTTTCCGCTGCCCCACCGTGTAGAACGGAAGGCCTATGTGTTTCCCGAGGACCTTCCCCGAAGTGTCGACAATATCTCCCGGCTCTGCCCTTACCCCTCGCTCCAAGAGGAACTCTTTGTACGTGCCGGTCACGAAACAGATCTCCTGGCTCTCGGGCTTCTCGGCGGTCCTCAAACCGGCCTCTCGGGCGATCCTGCGGACTTCTTCTTTCGTGAGCTCTCCCAAGGGAAACAGGGCGTGGTTAAGTTCGTCCTGGGTGAGCGAGTAAAGGGCATAGCTCTGGTCCTTCTTCTTATCCACTCCCCTGAGGAGGAGCGCCCGGGTCCCGGGGGTACTTGCGTGGCGCACCCTGGCATAGTGGCCCGTGGCCAGGTAATCGCATCCTAGTTCTCTTGCTTTCTGCAGGAGGTAGCCGAACTTCATAACCCGATTGCACTCGAGGCATGGGTTGGGAGTTCGTCCCAATGAATACTCCCTAACAAAGGGAACTATCACGCTTTCCTCGAATTCGTCGACGAGGTTAATGGTATAGTGCGGGATCCCGAGGCTGTGGCAAATCCTCATCGCGTCCTGGGCCATCTCCAGGGTGCAGCACGGGGCCCTGACCACATCCTCTGAAGGAGGATTGGGGAGGAGTTTCATGGTGAGCCCCACCACATCGTATCCCTGTTGCTTGAGTATAAGGCATGCGACGGAGCTGTCTACGCCGCCGGACATGGCGACGGCCACCCTCTTTGCTCCCGTACCCTTTGCCTCCAAGGTGGAATCCCGCCTTTCAACCTAGAGTGTGTCCTATGTGGATTCTAGTTGTCTGTCTCACCCGGCACAACCCTAAAGGAGGTCTCTAAACATGCCCAGCGGGCTCAGGGTATCAATACTCGGCGGCGGCAGCGCCTACACCCCCGGTCTCATAGAAGGGTTCATCCGCCTGAAGGACAAGGTGCCCCTGGAACGGCTGGTACTCATGGATATCGACTCCCGGAAGCTCTCCATAGTGGGCACCATGGTCAAGGCGATGCTCGAGGCTGAGATGCCCGGCGCTCAGGTGGACCTCACGCAAGACAGGCTGGAGGCCATCCGCGACATGGACTTCATACTCTGCCAGATCCGGGTCGGAGGCCTTGCCGCGCGGCACCTGGACGAGTCCATCGCCCTGGACCTCGGAGTGGTCGGGCAGGAGACCACGGGCCCCGGCGGCTTCTCCATGGCCCTCCGCACCATACCTGTCATGGTGGAGATCGCCCGAGATGTAGAAACCCACAACCCAGACGCCTGGCTCATCAACTACACGAATCCCACGGGCCTCGTGGCAGAGGCGATCCACAAGGCGTGCCCGGTCAAGATGATATCCATCTGCGATGAGCCGATGATCCTCCAGGAAGCCCTCGCCGGTTTCCTGGGAGTGGATCCGGAAGCGATCTTCATGGATTACTTCGGGCTCAACCACCTCGGATGGGCAAGGAGGGTGTTCCTTAAAGGGCATGACATCCTCCCCGTTCTGAGACAACAGCTCATGGAGTCGCCCCGTGTGGATCTTGAGAGGATATTCGGCAGCGCCGTCATGGAAGATCCGAAAAACCGTCTTGAGCTGCAAAATACGCTGCGAATTTTTCTGGAGACAGGGCTTCTTCCCTCTCCCTACCTCCAGTACTACTACTTCGCAGACGAAATGGTGAAGTACCGTCTCGCTAGCGGCAAGACACGGGCTCAGGAAGTCATCGAGCTTGAAAAGGCCATCCTGGTGGACATCGAGAAAATGTCGGCCGGCAAGAAGAAGCCGGAGATAAGACGGGGCGGCAAGTGGCACGCGGATATGATGATCGGGCTCCTGAGCGCCATCGCCCGGGATTCACGGTCCGTGTATATCGTCAATGTCCCCAACCGGGGAAGCATGCCCGAGCTGCCTTGCGAGAAGGTGGTAGAGGTCCCCGCCGTGGTTGCCGCATCGGGCGCCCATCCCCTCGCCATGGGGATGATGCCTGCCGGCGTCCGCGGCCTGGTGCAGGCCGTAGCGGCCTACGAGGAGCTGACGGTGAAAGCCGCGCTCGAAGGTTCCCGCGCCGTCGCCCTCGAAGCGCTCACGTGCCACCCGCTGGTGCCGTCCAGAGAGGTGGCCAAGAAGCTGCTCGATGCCTACCTCAGGACTCACGCGAAGTACCTGCCTCAATTCGGAGGCAATCAGTGACGAAGTAGAGACCCGGCTCCAGGCGGAGCCGGGTTTCGCTAAACATAAAAACACCTGCAGGGTAACGTCGCCATCCTGGTCCGGCTACTACATGAGCACCTCTCCGGCGCAGATAACCATCCCGATGGCGTTCAGGGGAACAGCCACCTCCCGGTAGCCACTCATGTTCCTTCCGGAACTTACGCTCACGGCGATGTAATCCGCCCCAACGAAAGAGAGTACGCCTTGGACGACCATCGTCATCATCCGCATTCCCGGCTCTGGGCACGGGCACGGCGGCCTCGGCTCGGGACACGGTCCCCTCAGGTGACGCTTGGCCTCTACGCCGTCTAGGGCGGACACTCCCGGCCAGGCCGGTCTTCCGGGACCGCCGCCGAAGCCCGGTCCCGAACCCTGGCTGGGCCCGAACCCTGAACCCATGCCCGGTCCCGTTCCAGGGCAGGGTACGCCTGGACCGAAGCCGGAACCGGTGCCCGGCCCAAAGCCCGAGCCCATCCCGGGTCCAGGTACGTCGCCCGGCATTTCCGGGATCCCATGCTCAAGAGACCCGTGCACGCCGCGCAGGTAGACGAGGACAGGCATGCCTACGCACGCTTGAAGCCTCCCTGCGAGCGACCCTGACAGCTGCAGCGCTTTCGGCTCAGACATCGCTCTCCATCCCTCCTCACGGGAAGCTTTCTGTCAACATGTTATGTTGACTAGCCGGCCCGGGTGCCGGATTGAGCAGCACGAACCGCAGTTTCGGGTGTTCTACTGACCTGCCGGTCTTTGCCCTCTCGCGGACTTCTCCGCATGGAGAGCGGCGATCTGCCTCTTCACCTCGGCAAGCCTCTCGCCATCCAGCGGGTAGAACCGGAGGACGATTATGGCCAGCGCGATGGCGGCCATGGGGATGAAGGACATGAGGAGCCGGAGCCCCATAACGGCGCTTTCCGGCTGGACCGCCAGGTGGGGGTCATACCCCGTCGCGTCCAGCACCTTCCCCATTATCAGAGCATTCAAGGATATCCCGAGCCTTATCATGAAGCCGTTAACGCCGAAGTACATGCCCTCCCTGCGCGAGCCGGTCTTGAGCTCGTCTTCGTCCGCGATGTCGGCGATGAAGACATCGAGCAGTACCATTATGCCGGCCAGGCCGAATGACAGCGCCAGGCACGTGAGGACTCCGTGGACGAACGTCTCCGCAAAGAAGAACGGTACGAGCGCCGCGGCGTAAGCCAGGCACGCGATGGTCAGGGATTTCTTCGGCCCGAGCTTGGAGGTGAGTTTACCCCAGACGTAGGCGAACGGTATGGCCGCTATGAACAGCGCGCCTAGGAGGACCGACGTCTGGGTCTCGTCCATCTTGAGCACGTATTTCGTGTAGAACGGCACCACCGCCGGAAGGCCCTCGAACGTGTACTGGATGAGGAGCGCGGGGATCAGGTAGGTGATGAAAGACTTGTTGATGTAGGTTGCCTTGAGGGCCTCTATGAATCCTAGACCCTGGTCTTCAGCGAACTCAGGACGCTCTTTGGCCCCCCACAGGGACACGTACATAGTGAGCATCGACAGCGCCCCAAACAAGATACCCATGGCCTTCCAGCCTATGGTCGCCGACAGGGCGCTGGGGAGAGCCACACCGAGGATAAGGCCCAAGATCCCCAGGACCTGGCGTATCGCCGAAACCCTGGCCCTGTCCTCGAGGTCCGGGTACATCTCGGGGAACAAGGCGGTCCAGTTCAAGACCACAATAGTGAACAGACCGTCGAAGACAAAGATGACCGCGAAGTAGTAGATGTACAAGGCGCGGACTTCACCCGCCGGAAAAGGCGGCATCCACAGGAGCGCGAAAGACAGGCACAGGGGAAACGTGAGAAACAGGATGTAAGGTATCCGGCGCCCCCAGCGGGTCTTTGTCTTGTCTGAGATCTGCCCGAACAAGGGGTCGTTTATGGCGTTCCATATCCCGTACCAGGTCATGACGGTCATTATCATCGCCGATGGGACCTTCAGGACATCCACGTAGTAGAAGATGGCAAAGGTGCTCACGGTCTGTCCGAGCACGGCTGCCGAGAAGTTTCCGAGGCTGTACGCGATGTCCTTGCATTTTTGCATGGAGACTACCTCCAATCGGAAGGATAAGCGATCCATTCCTAGAAGCTCATGACTGACATTCGAGGCAGGACGGCGGGTATCCTCCGGATCGCCGGAAGGGAGATGGCCGCCCGGCCGAGAGCCTGAACCTTGTCAGCTCTTGAAGGGAGAGGCGAGCATGGATTTGAAAGACCTTATCCCAATCCCGGACCTCTTGGAGGCCAAGGACGTACTCGTCATATTCCCACACCCCGACGACGCGGAACTAACGGCAGGAGGCACGGTGGCGCTCCTCACGGCCAAAGGCGCCAGGGTATCCTACTGCTCAGCGACCGACGGGAGCATGGGATGCTTCGACCCGGCCATGACCCGGGAGAAAGTAGCCGCCATACGGCGTGAAGAGCAGGTTAAGGCCGCCGAGACCTTGGGCGTTAAAGACATCCACTGGCTGGGCTTCACGGATGGCTTCCTCCCAGACATCGAGACCGTGCGGCGCAAGATAGTGGCCGTTATCCGCAAGGTGAAGCCCGACTTCATAATCACCCTCGACCCTTGGCTCACCTACGAGGCCCACCCCGACCACAGAAAGACTGCCATGGCTGCGGTGGAAGCGGCGATGTACGCGCCCTTCCCCCTCGCCTACCCGGAAGACATCCGGGAAGGACAGGAGCCCCACGCGGTGTCAGGAATCGCCTTCGCGGTGTCGAGCCACCCGAACACGGTGGTAGACATAACCGAGACATGGGAGCGCAAGATAGCCGCGTGCCTGTGCCACAAGTCCCAGTTCCCGGAACATGTGTGGAACAGCGTGTACGCGCCGGTCCTTATGGCCAAGTCCAGGGAAATCGGGCAGAGGATCGGGGCAGCCTTCGGAGAGGACTTCAAGGTGATGACCATGTCCCACCTCCACATATTCGCAGACGCGTGGCGGGTGTAGGCGGATCAGTATTGGTCGCTTAAGCGCCACGGTGTGCCTTTAGGAGCGAAAGGAGCTGAGCCCGATGAAAGAGTTCAAGCTGGCCGTCCTGGGTGGAGGTTCTTCCTACGCCCCCGAGCTCATGGACGGGATAGCCAAGCGTTACCTCGGCGGAGAGTTCCACGCAAGAGAGATCGTCCTGGTGGATGTCCCCGAAGGAAGAGAGCGCATGGAAACCGTAGCCGCGTTCACCAGGCGGATGTTCGCGAAGCACGGGGTTCCCTGTGAGATCCGGACTACGCTCGATCGTAGAGAGGCCTTCGATGGGGCGTCTTTCGTCATAAGCCAGATAAGGGTCGGCGGGATGCTCGCGAGGCAGAGGGACGAACATATCCCGCTCAAGCACGGAGTCATAGGCCAGGAAACAACCGGGGCCGGCGGGTTCGCCAACGCCCTGCGGACGATCCCTGTATCGCTCCAGTTCGCCAGGGAGATAGAAGAGACGTGCCCAGACGCCTGGCTCCTCAACTTCTCGAACCCGGCCGGTCTCGTCACCGAAGCCCTCGTGCGCTACGCCCGCGTCAAGACCTTCGGCCTCTGCAACGTGCCCATAGGGATCAAGATGGGGATAGCCAAGGCGCTCGGCGTGGACCCGTCGCGAGTTAGCACCGACGTATCCGGCCTAAACCACCTCTCATTCGTGACGGGGATATGGCTCGACGGGCGAGACATAACGGGCGAGATCTTCGATTCTCCCCTCTTCGATGAATACCTGAGGCGCGAGAAATACGGCCAGGAGATGGGAAGGTTCCTGAGGAAGCTTAGGGTCATACCCGCAAGCTACCTCTATTACTACTGGTGCACCGAGAGGGCTTTGAAGGAGCAGCTTGCTCAGCTGGCGGAGAAGGGCTCCAGGGCGGACGAGGTAATGCGGATCGAAAAAGAGCTGTTCGAGATATATGCCAATCCGGAAAGCGACGTCCTGCCCGAGGTCCTCAAGAAACGGGGCGGCGCCTATTACTCCGACGTCGCGCTCTCGTGCATCTCGGCCATCGTGAACAACAAACCCGCGGTGGAAGCGTTGAACGTGGTGAACCGGGGCGCGGTCCCGGGCATCTCGGAGACATCGGTGGTAGAAGTCAGCTGCATGGTGGACGGGAGGGGCCCCCACCCGCTGGCCCAGAAACCTCTCCCGCCTGAGGTCTTGGGACTGGTGCAACAGGTAAAGGCCTACGAGAACCTGACGGTCGAGGCGGCCGTGACGGGGGACGTCGAGATGGCGTTCTTCGCGCTCCTAAACCACCCGCTCATGCCGGGCGCAGATACGGTCCGCCTGGTGCTGAGAGATATCCTGGAGGCAAATAGGGATCACCTGCCCCAGTTTGCCGGGAAGCCGGTATGAGATTCGAAAGATTGGTGAGGACGACTCCCGAAATTGCTTTGGGGGATTACTCCTGAGCGTCATTAGTTATGTCTTGTGCCAAACCGCGAGGAGGGAACCACGATGAGATACGCGCTGGGAATTGACGGCGGGGCGACAAAGACCCTCGCCGTGGTCGGCGACGAAACAGGCCGCGTGCTCGGAGTCGGGCTCGGCGGGCCGACAAATTACCAGATGACCGGGCTGAAGGTAGCCATGCAGAACCTCGACGAGGCCGTGGGGGCAGCTTTGTCCATGGCGGGTCTACCCATCGATGCCATAAGCCACGCGGTCTTCGGCATGGCAGGAGCGGACTTCCCCATCGACTTCGAGAATTTCACGAAAGGCATCTCCTCCCTCTACCCCGGCCTCAGTTTCGATCTTACCAACGACACCTGGGTGGGCTTCCGCGCCGGGACTGCCGCCTCCTACGGCGGAGTCGTCATCGCCGGCACGGGGGCGAACTACGCCGCTGCGGCGCCCGACGGCAGGAAGGTAACCGGCAGAGGCATGGGATACGAGTGGGGAGGCGCCGGAGGGGCGGGCCTTCTCATCAGGGACGCAGTCCACTACGCATTCCGCTCCCACGACGGGACCGGTCCCAAGACAGCCCTTGAAGAAGCGGTACTCAAGATCCTCGATTTCCCGAGCTACGACGCTCTTTCCCTGTACATGTACGAAAACCAGGCACGGTTCTCCCAGATATTCACGAAGGCGGCTCAGATAGTCCCAGCCCTGTTCCAGCTGGCTCTTGAGGGCGACGCCGTCGCTCAAGATATCCTAATAAAGACTGGCACGGCCATGGGCGAGATCATTGGAGGCCTCATGAAAAGCCTCGGCATGGGCCAGATCCCCGCGGATGTGGTTCTGGTGGGAAGCATGTTCACCAAGGGCGTGTGCCCCCTCATGACTTCGGCCTTGAAGATAGCCTGCCAGCGCTCCGTTCCTCTCGCCGAGTTCAAGGTGGTCGAGATGGAACCCGCCGGCGGCGCATATCTTATGGCCTTGGAGGCTATGGGGATACTGGGGAACAAGGAAAGCGAGCCGGGCGAGGCGTGCCCGGACGCTCAGGCAAGGGCAGTCAGGCAGACGGTCAGGCAACGGACCGTAGAGACCCTCGCCGAGAAGATGAGAGCTCTCGGAGCTTGATCTTCACGCGAAACGATAGCGCCGGCTCCCAAGGCAACCGCGCCTCCGGCGGCCTTCTCGCGGCCGCGGCCCGGGGAACCGGCGCTTTGCGTCCTGACATCCTAGTATCTAGTACCCTTGCTTTGCCGGCCCGCAGGTTCGCTGCATGAGACTAGGCATCTTCTACTCTGGGCTCTTACCTTATCACCTTCACCCTGGTCGCGCGGAGGAGCGTACCCTTGTACATGTAGCCTTTCTGGAGCTCCTCGACCACCGTCCCGTGTTCGCCGCCGCCTTCCTGGGCGGCAACGGCCTCGTGGTACTCAGGGTCCATGGGCTTCCCGACGGGCGATTCTATGGGCGTCACTCCTTCCCTTAGGAGCACATCCATAAGCTGCCGCTCGATCATTGCCACGCCCTTGTAGAAGGCCTCGAAGCTCGTGTCTCCCGAAGCTCTCCCTTTCTCGGCAGCCGCCAGGAAACGGTCGAAGTTGTCCATGACTTCCAGGAGTTCCTTTATGAACTCGCCCTTCTCCCTGATGAGGCGGTCCTGGAAGTCTCTCTCGGTACGCTTCCTGTACCCGTCGAAGTCGGCCCTTAACCGGTTGTACTGGTCGAAGATCTGGGTCGCCTTGGACTGCCAGGTGTCCCGCTCGGCGGTTACCCTCCCCAGCTCTTCCGCGGCGTGAGCAAGGCGCTCTTCTAGTTCAGCCAGCCTGGCAGAGAGCACTTCCACCTGGGCCGCCGGGTCGGGGTTCTCGGGCGAGACGGCAGCATCGCTCCCATCCACGCAGTCCGCCGCGCGGGCGTCTTCAGGGCAGGCGCTTTCCGGCGTCTTATCTTCCCTATCCAAATCCGGCTTCTTCTCCACTGCGCACCGCCCTTTCAACTAGTGCTTCGGGTCTTCCTTGTCTTTCTCTCTGAAGTCCGCGTCGTAGACGTTGTCCTTGTTAGCGCCGTTCTGGCCGGTCGAACCGGTGTCCTGTCCCGCGGACCCTTCGGACGCGGCACCGCCCATGGCCTGCCTGTACATCTCCTCGGCCAGTTTGGCGGCGGCATCTCTCAGGTCGTCAGCAGCTTTTTTCATGTCCTCGGTAGAGCCGCTGCTAAGGGTCTCCTTGGCCTTCTCAAGCGCCTTCTCCACCCTGGACTTCTCATCGGCCGACACCTTGTCGCCGGCGTCCTTCAGGCTCTTCTCCACGGTGTAGATCAGGTGCTCGAGGTTGTTCTTGGCCTCGACGGCCTCCCGCTTCTTCTTGTCTTCCTCGGCGTGCTTCTGGGCTTCTTCTACGAGACGGTCCACCTCTTCCCTCGGAAGCTGGGTCGAAGCCTTGATGGTTATGTTCTGGGCCTTGCCCGTCGCCATGTCTTTAGCCGTAACTTGCAAGATGCCGTTGGCGTCTATGTCGAAGGTGACCTCGATCTGGGGCACTCCCCTCGGCGCAGGCGGGATACCCGTGAGCATGAACCGCCCCAGAGACCTGTTGTCTCTGGCCATCGGCCTTTCGCCCTGGAGCACGTGGATCTCCACTTGCGTCTGGAAGTCGGCCGTGGTCGAGAAGAGCTGGCTCTTGCGGACGGGGATCGTCGTGTTCCTCGGGATGAGCGGCGTCATCACGCCACCGTAGGTCTCGACGCCGAGGGTCAGCGGGGTTACGTCCAAGAGGACGATGTCCTTCACGTCGCCCGCGAGCACGCCTGCCTGGATCGCCGCGCCCATGGCCACGACCTCATCCGGGTTGAGGCTCCGGTTTGGCTCTTTGCCCGTGAGCGACCTGACAAGTTCCTGTATCTTGGGCATCCTGGTGGAGCCGCCGACAAGGATGACTTCATCCAGATCCTTGACGTCCAGCTTGGCGTCGCTCAGCACTTGGCGGAAGGGCTTGATGCACCTTTCCGTCAGGTCGGCGGTTATCTCTTCGAACTTAGCCCTGGTTATCCGCACCTCTAGGTGGAGGGGCTGTCCGTCTTGGTCGGCGGTTATGAACGGCAGGCTCACGGTGGTCTCCAGGACCTGGGAAAGCTCTACCTTGGCCTTTTCGGCGGCCTCAATGAGCCTCTGGAGGGCCCGCCTGTCTTTCCTGAGGTCGATCCCGTACTCCTTCTGGAATTCCGAGGCGACGTAGTCGACGATCCTCTGGTCGTAGTCGTCTCCGCCCAGGTGGGTGTCTCCTGCCGTGGCCAGGACTTCCACGACACCGTCGCCTACCTCCAGGAGGGAGACGTCAAACGTGCCGCCACCCAGGTCCCACACGAGGATCTTCTGGTTCTTTTTCTTATCGATCCCGTACGCCAGGGACGCCGCGGTGGGCTCGTTGATGATCCTAAGGACCTCAAGACCGGCGATACGGCCCGCGTCCTTTGTAGCCTGGCGCTGGGCGTCGTTGAAATACGCGGGCACGGTGATGACCGCCTGGGTCACGGGCTCGCCCAGGTACTTCTCCGCGTCCTCTTTGAGTTTCCTGAGTATGTGAGCGGAAATCTCTTCTGGAGTCACTTCTTTGTCGATGGCCGGGAGGTAGACCCGCACCTCGTCATGCTTACCCCTGCGGATCTGGTACGGGACCCTGTTCCTCTCGACCTCCACTTCGTCGTACCTTCTGCCCATGAACCTCTTTATGGAGAAAACCGTGTTTTCTGGGTTCAGGACCGCCTGGCGCTTGGCCAGCTGTCCGACCATCTTCTCCCCTTTCTTGGAGAAACCGACCACCGACGGAGTAGTCCTGGAACCTTCGGAGCTAATGATTACCGTAGGCTCGGACCCTTCCATGACAGCGATTACAGAGTTGGTGGTCCCCAAGTCAATACCGACGATCTTGCCCATGAACGCACCTCCGTAAGACTTCCGGTATGCCTAGCGTGCAGATGAGACCATACAATCGTACAGATCAGAACGGCGTAAGCGAGACTCGGGACACTCAGGTCTTCCTGCCAGAGGGCTCAGGCCGGCCCTGCCCTTCTCCGCACAGCCCGCGCACGCCCCGCCAGCCGCCATGGGGCTCCGGCGGCGGTTCGCCCGAGTGCCGGTTCGGGCCGCCTTCGGGCCCTTCGCGCTCACCTTCCTCCATAGCCAGGATCACCCTGATACCTTGGAAATTCACTCCTCTCTCCTTGTTCAGGTAGATAATCCGGGAGAGAAGCCTGAGGTCTTCGTCGGAGTAAAGGCGGATGTTGGTCTCGGTTCTGGAAGGAGAGATCAGACCCTCGTTTTCCACTTGCCTCAGGAACTGGGGGCTCACCCCCAGGAGCCTCGCCGCGACGCTTATGGTGTAAACGGGTTCCTTTGGACCGTGGAAGATCACGCATCTCACCTCCCCCGGTTCCGACAAGAAAGCTGCCTTCGTGGAGATAAGTATTCTCCAGGCGTCATGATAATTATCCTATAAGACCCAGTCAAGTTTCTTCATGGGATGGAAGAGGTCTGTTGAAGGGCCCTGGGACCACTGTCTGACGAGGCGCCACACGCAGACTATCCCGCTAGGTCCTTTAGGCCCTCTTCCTCACGATGGGTATCGGCCGCCCGTGGAGGAGCTCCATCACCGTCCCCTGGCGCGCCATGGCGTTGGGGATATAGGTAGCGACGATAAGGAGCAGCGCCGCGACAGAAACACCCCGCACGACCGCCGTCCAGGGGATGACTATGGGGTTTCCCGTAATACCTGTGATGTAGTAAGTCGTGAGCCCTTCGGCTATCAGGATCCCGGCCAGCGTGCCGAGGACTCCGCAGAAAACCACTTCGGTGCTGATGGTGGCGGCTATCTTTGAGCTCTCTATCCCGACGGTTTTCATAATGCCCAGCTCTTTTCGCCGGTCCAGGAACGAGAGGAACATGCCCGCAAAGATCCCGATGGCCCCCAGGGCGAAAGCGTTAATAGTGTTCGCGAACACGGGCTGGGCAACTTCTTGAGTCGCCCTCTGCATCATCGTCTCAGAGAGGTCCGGGTACCATTCGACCTTGGAAGGCGGGTTCATGGGGAACTCGGCCTCGGGCATCTCTGGATACAGGACCCGCCAGGACAACGAAACCGAGTGGGCCTTCGTGGGGTCGTCAAGTTTCAAGAAGAGCGTATTGGGCACGGGCCAATCCATGCGCACTTCTTTAGGGTCCAGTTCAGGGTAATCGTCTACCCTCCTAACCTCGAGCCACCCTACTAGACCTGAAAGCATTGGGCTGGAGGGGTGGTAGACGCCGACCACCTCAAGGTCTTTCACCGGCTCCGGATCGGGGGCGTCCTTGAGTACCGAATGCTTCCAGAACGACTGGGGAAAGACAGACCGGATCACCCTCACGCGGATAACCTGGCCCAGGTACGAGGAAGCGTCCGGGACCGTATCGGGGATCAGGATCTCACGGGAGTTCTGGGGGAGCCCACCGGCGCGGAGATCCAGGTCAGCCCACAAGGCATTGCCGGCTTCTATCGACAAGAACTCAAGGTAACCGAAACGGGAGAAGCTGTCCTGGGAGAGGGCCACACTCAGAGACTCCACATGTTGCAGCTTCCGGATCCTATCGAGCTCTCTATCGTTGAAAAGAGGCACGAACTTCCTGGGCGGCGAAGGCACCTCGGGGTCGTTGCTGACCGGAGGGTTGGACAGGTACGCGTGCACCACGTGGGCCTTCAGGTACGGGAAGTTGAGGGGTTCGGCTTTACCCTTTGAAACGGTAGCCGCGTCGGCCCAGTAAGAGCTCACCGCAAGGTACCCGGCCACCGTGACGGCGACGAGGAGGGTCATGACCAGATACGTCCCCAGCTTGTGCCTAAACCCGGCTCGCGCCAGATCGATGACGTCTCTCATTTCCCTTCCACCTCACTCGCCTCTCATGACCTCGGCCGGAGTAACCCTCAGGGCTTTCGCGACCGGTAAGAACCCAAACACCACAGCGGCGCAGAGGGAGAACCCCAAGGATTTCCCGATCTCTGCGCCTATCGTGGAAAGGACCGTCTCAGATGAAAGCTTGTTGGAAAGAAGCTGGTAGAGCACCGCGGGCTGGGTAATGAGGCTTCCTATGAGGGCGCCCAAGAGGGCTATCCACACAGACTCCGCCAGCACCATACACGTGATATTCCACCTGGTAGCCCCCAGCGCCCTGAGGATCCCGATCTCGGTTTTCCTGGCCATCATGAGTATAGAGAGGTTTGTCGCCGAGAGCAGCGCGGCGATCATGAACGAGAGGACCTCGGTCACCCGCCTCATGTCCAAGGGCACGCCACTCCGGATGGCTTCGCTGTTCGCCATAGCCGCAGCGAGCTGCGGGATCCCGTATACCGTGAAATCTGGGTATTTCCTTCTGAGGTAGGAAACGTAGCTCTCCAGGTCGGCCATGTTGTCCACCGAGACGGTTATCCCCCAGGTCGTCATCGAATCTGGAATCCCCGTGGCCTCTTTGAGCGCGCCAAACGTCTCAGGCGTCACGAACACTACGGGATTTGCGTAAGGGGGAGCGAACGGCTGCTGGAACCCGACTGTACCCACCATCTCCAGACGTACGGGCAGGAGGTTTTCGTAATCGTAGCCGGACTCGGACATTGTGGGCAGCAGAAAATCCCAGCCTACGCGATACTGCCAGCCGTAACAGTCGACACCCTTCATGAAGTCGCCTTCGAGCAGATAGCGATCCTGCGATCCGCCCCGAATGACCGCCTGCTCCATCTCATAGCGCTCCCGGTCGCTCTTCACGTCTCGGGGTTCTATAAACCCGTACTCGTAGAAATCGATGTCGTCCTGCCGGCTCTGTCTCAGGAAGGGCATGGCTTCCCGGACCATAACCCCCGCCACGAAAGGTTCATCTCTTAGTTCTGCCGCCACTTCGCGGATACGGGTGAGAGCCGGTTCCTCTTCTCCGTCCAGGGGTACCCCGCGCATAAACCCGTACCGGTAAGGCGTGGAGTCGAAGCCCATGAGGAGGGTGGGTTTGTCGTAGCTCCTTTTCTCAAACCGCCAGGTATAGCCGCCTGCCGCAAGGGTGTCGGTAGAAAGCGTTATCTTCTCGGGGATGAGGATGATCTCTCCGCCCACCATCTGCCGGGCTTCCCAGTAGGCCCTCGCGGGATAGCCCTTGCCGAGGGTGGAGCCGGACATAAAAATCATGGCCGCGATGGCCATGCTGATTATGCCCAGAGCAGTCCTGCTGCGGTTCCGCCAGGCATTCTTGAGACCCAGGGCTACGAACATCTGCGGGGACCTCCCTGCGGTTTCTTCCGGTTCAGGAACATTTCTGTCTGGACCGGGGAGTCTCCTTCACCGCCAGACCCCGTATTTCTCGATAAGCTTCGAAGCGGCTTCCATGGGGCCGGCCTCACCCCGGATGAGGTCCTCCAACGTAGCATCCAGACCTCCGTCCCTAGACGCGGCCTCGAGCACCTTCTCCACGGTGAGGAGCCTGAGGTACTCCTCGAGCACCGCCCTATAGCTCCACCGCTTCTTCTCTCTCAGGGTATTCGAACTGAGGAGGTAGTCTTGGTGTTTGAGGATCTCGGCGACCAGCTCCGGGAGACCCTGTCCGTTTACGGCTACGGCCTGGACTACCGGCGGCCTCCAGCCCGACGGCTCCTTCATATCGAGCATC
>DUSI01000023.1 GCA_012842685.1 Candidatus Fermentithermobacillaceae bacterium | reverse complement strand
GTCCTTCCGAACTTCATGATCCAGATCACCGGGCTTCCCGGTTTCCACGCCCTGGGAGGTACCGCGCTCATCATCGTTATCGGCGTGGCTCTTGAGACGATGAAGCAGATAGAAGCCCAGCTGGTAATGAGGAATTACCAGGGGTTCTTGAGATAAGGAGATGCTGGCATGAGGCTCGTGCTTTTGGGAGCTCCGGGTTCAGGAAAAGGGACTCAAGCGAAGCTTCTGGCTTCGGAGTTCGGCCTTCTCCATGTGGCGCCCGGTGACATTTTCCGCAGCGAGATCCGTGCCGGCACCGAGCTGGGAAAGCTGGTGGAAGGCATCCTGGCCCGTGGAGAACTGGTGGATGATAATACCACCATACGTCTGATTGACACGAGGCTCACATCTGAAGAGGCTAGGAAGGGATTTGTCCTCGACGGTTTTCCCAGGACCATCGCCCAGGCGGAGGCTTTGGACCGTATCCTCTCCGGCCGCGGCGAGTCTTTGGACCTGGCGGTGGCTCTGGAGGTCGACGAAGAGGCAATCCTCATGCGGGCACGCTTGAGGAGAGTGTGCGCTGGGTGCGGGAAGCCGTACAACCTGGCTATGCAGCCTCCGAAAGTGGCCGGAAAGTGCGATGACTGCGGCGGCGAACTCGTCACGCGCAAGGACGACGAAGAGGCCACCGTGAGGGAGCGTCTCGAGGTCTACCGTAAGTTTACCGAACCGCTTTTGGCCTATTACGCCGAAAAAGGTATACTAGAGGCCGTGTGCGGCGAAGGCGAAGTGCAAGAAGTTTTCTTGAGGATCAAGGAAGCTCTCAAGAAGCGGAATCTGTTACAGTAAGAAGAGGTTTCATGATCATTCTCAAGAACGAACAAGAAATAGAGCTGATGGCGAACGCGGGAAGAGTCGCAGGGCTCTGCCTCAAGATGCTCGCCGGCAAAGTGAGGCCCGGGATAACCACTGCGGAACTCGACCGGATGGCCGAGGAGTTCATACGTGGGATGGGCGCCATCCCCACGTTCAAGGGCTACATGGGTTTTCCGGCCAGCATCTGCACGTCCATAAACGACGAGGTGGTCCACGGTACTCCCGGTCCGAGGAGGCTTGAGGAAGGCGACGTCATATCGATCGATGTGGGCGCCACTCTTAACGGTTACGTGGGAGACACTGCGGCTACCTTCCCCGTGGGCAAAGTGAGCCCTCTCGCGGAGAGGCTCATGCAGGCGACGCGGGAGGCGCTCTACGCTGGTATCGCGGCGGCCGTAGAGGGTAACACGGTCGGCGACATAGGTTACGCGGTGGAGTCGGTAGTGAGGAGGTACGGTTTCACCGTGGTCCGCGACTACGCAGGACACGGTGTCGGAAGGAATATGCACGAGGACCCGTCTGTGCCCAACTTCGGGATACCCGGCACAGGACCGGTACTGAGGCGTGGCATGGTCATAGCGATAGAGCCGATGGTGAACGCGGGCGGTCACGAGGTCATAACCTTTAAGAATATGAGGGTTGTCACCAAAGACGGGTCGCTGTCGGCTCACTTTGAGCATACGGTCGCCGTGACGCCGGACGGGCCTAGGTGCCTGACGGAAGTATAAGTCGAGACAAGGTGGCTGAGCGCTGGCATAAACTGCCAATCGGTGGAGAGACTCTAGTGGTGTACGAGGGGGAATTTCATGCCGAAGCAGGACAGCATTGAGGTTGAAGGCAAGGTTGTGGAGCCGCTTCCCAATGCAATGTTTCGTGTCGAGATTGAAGGGGGACATAAGGTCCTCGCCCACATATCGGGGCGCATGAGGATCAACTTCATCAAGATCCTCCCTGGGGACCGGGTTCTCCTCGAGCTCAGTCCTTACGATTTGACGCGGGGTAGGATTACCCGGCGCCTGAAATAAGGGGGTTTTGAGGGTGAAGGTACGTCCCTCAGTGAAGAAGATTTGCGAAAAATGCAGGATAATCCGGAGACACGGCAGGGTGATGGTGCTCTGCTCCAATCCGAAACACAAGCAGAAGCAGGGCTAGTGCGGGGGTGAGTAAATGGCTCGTATAGCAGGCGTAGATCTGCCCAGAGACAAGAGAGTGGAAGCCGCCCTTCCTTATATTTACGGGATCGGCCGCACTCGGGCGAAGAAGATCCTGGAAGCCACCGGAGTTAACCCGGATACACGCGTAAGAGACCTTACCGAAGAGGAAGTCTCGCGCATTAGAGAGTTCATCGACAGGAACTACAAGGTCGAAGGCGATCTTCGGACCGAGGTCCAGATGAACATCAAGAGGCTCATAGACCTGGGGACCTACAGGGGTCTTAGGCACCGGAGGAACCTCCCTGTGAGAGGCCAGCGGACCCAGACCAACGCCCGTACTCGAAAGGGACCCAAGAAGACCGTCGGCGTTAAACGGAAGAAGTAGGGAGGCGACTTTCTCTTGGCAAGAAAGAGAGAACGTACACGTAGGCGCGAAAGGCGCGTGGTCGAGAAGGGCGTTGCCCACATCAAATCGACCTTCAACAATACCATAATCACGATAACCGACAGCCAGGGAGGCGCCATCGTCTGGGCAAGCGCGGGGAAGGTAGGTTTCAAGGGGTCCAGGAAATCTACGCCTTTTGCAGCTCAGATGGCAGCCGAGTCTGCCGCCAAGGCGGCTTTGGACGCGGGCATGCGCGAAGTCGAAGTCTTGGTCAAGGGACCGGGTGCAGGTCGTGAGGCAGCCATTCGCGCGCTCCAAGCTGCGGGGCTAGAAGTGACGAGCATCAAGGATGTCACCCCGGTACCGCACAATGGATGCAGGCCGCCTAAGAGGCGCCGCGTGTAAGGAGGCAGACCATGTCAAGATATATTGGACCAGCATGCAAGCTGTGCCGTCGCGAGAGCCAGAAGCTTTATCTCAAGGGCGAGAAGTGCTTCACCAAGTGCACTCTTGAAAGGAGACCCAACCCGCCCGGGCAGCACGGCAGGGCCAGAAGGCTCAGCGAGTACGGCACGCAGCTTAGGGAAAAACAGAAGGCCAAGCGCTTCTACGGCGTGGGCGAGAGGCAGTTTAGGAACTACTTCGCAAGAGCGGCTAAGGCCCGCGGCGAAACCGGCAAGGCCCTCCTCATCTACCTTGAGAGGCGTCTCGACAACGTCGTCTACCGGGCCGGTTTTGCCCAATCTCGCGCGGAAGCCCGCCAGATCGTGGGTCACGGGCATATAGAGGTAAACGGCCGCAAGGTGGACATCCCGTCCTACCTGGTTTCGGCCGGCGACGAGATCAAGCTGAGACCTAGAGCGCTCAAGATGGAGAGGTTCAAGGCCATGGCCGAGACCCTCAAGGGTCACAACGTCCCGGCGTGGATGTCTCTTGATCCTGAGAACTGGAAGGTAACCATACTCAGGCTGCCCGAGAGAGACGAAGTGGACGCTCCTGTGGACGAGCGCCTTATCGTCGAGCTGTACTCCAAGTAAGATACCCCACTGAAGCCTTGGGAATAAGGAGGGCTCGAAAAGCGTGTTCAATTTGATAGAGCCGAAGATACAGTGCGAGGAGATGTCCGAAGACCGTACGTACGGACGGTTCGTCGTGGAACCCCTCGAAGGCGGGTACGGGGTTACGGTCGGAAACTCTCTTCGCAGAGTGCTCCTTTCGTCCCTTACGGGAGCGGCGGTTACCAGGGTCAGCATAGACGGGGTACTTCACGAGTTTTCAACCATACCTAACGTCAGAGAAGATGTAACCGACATTCTGCTGAACCTGAAGTCCCTGGTGGTGAAGCTCCACAGTCCCGGACCCAAGGTGGCTCGTATCGATAAAGAAGGGCCTGCCGAGGTGACGGGGCACGACATCATCGCGGACCCGGACGTGGAGATCATGAACCCAGACCTCCACATAGCCGACCTGGACACGGGAGCCAGGTTGTTCATGGAGCTTACCATTGAAGAAGGACGCGGGTACGTGCCGGCCGATGCGAACAGGATCCCGGGCCAGCCGATCGGCGTCATCGCGCTGGATGCGAGGTTCACCCCCGTGAGGAAGGTGAACTACAGCATCGAGGCCACTCGCGTCGGGCAGAGGACCGACTACGACAAGCTCATACTCGAAATCTGGACCGACGGCAGCGTAAGGCCTGACGAGGCGCTCGAGAACGCCGCCGAGATCCTGATCGAACACTTCCAGCTGTTCAGGAACCTCTCGGACAAAGTGAGAGAGGATACCGAGGTAGTGGATCCGCGTGAGAAGAGCGAAGCCGAGAAGATCCTTGAGATGCCCATTGAAGAGCTGGAGCTCTCCATGCGGTCGTTCAACTGTCTGAAGCGAGCCGGAATCAACACGGTCGGCGAGCTTATCCAGAAGACCGAAGAAGAGATATCCAAAGTACGCAACATGGGCAAGAAGTCCCTCGAGGAAGTGAAGAGCAAGCTTGCCGAGTTGGGACTCTCTTTCCGCCCTGAAGAGGAATGAGGTGC
>DUSI01000003.1 GCA_012842685.1 Candidatus Fermentithermobacillaceae bacterium | reverse complement strand
GGAACTGGTACAAAGAGAACATGTACTCGCCTATGGATATAGAGGGCGTTGAGTACCTCCTCAAGCCCATGAACTGCCCGTTCCACATCTTGATCTTCAAGAACGCGACCAGGAGCTACCGCGACCTCCCCATGAGGTTCGGGGAACTCGGGACGGTCTACAGGTACGAGCGTTCGGGAGTACTCCACGGCGCGCTCAGGGTCCGCGGGTTCACCCAGGACGACGCGCACATCTTCTGCCCCCCGGATCAGCTTGAGGATGAGATCGTCGGCGTGCTGGATCTCACCGAGTACATGATGCAGGTTTTCGGCTACAAGGAGTACTACTGCATGCTCTCGGTGCGCGACCCCGAGGACAAGAGCAAATACGCAGGCGAAGACGCCACTTGGGAGCTGGCGGAAGCGGCCCTGGCGTCGGCGCTCAAGCGGAAGAACCTCGAGTACAAGGTCGACCCGGGCGAAGCCAAGTTCTACGGGCCGGCCATCGACATAAAGGTCAAAGACGCCTTGGGGAGGCTCTGGCAGGGTCCCACCATCCAGGTGGACTTCAACCTACCCGAGCGTTTCGACATAAGCTACATCGGTGAGGACGGAGCCAAGCACAGGCCGGTCATGATCCACAGGACGGTCCTGGGGAGCATGGAGAGGTTCGTGGCGGGACTGGTCGAGCACTACGCCGGGGCTTTCCCGCTGTGGCTTTCGCCGGTGCAGGTGGCGGTCATCCCCATATCCGAGAAGCAGGCGGATTACGCCGTGAAGGTGGCGAGCGAGCTGAAGGCGCGCGGCTTCAGAGTAGACTGCGACCTCGGCGCCGAGAAGATGGGGTACAAGATCAGGCAGGCCCAGCTCCAGAAGGTGCCCTATATGCTCATAGTCGGCGCGAGGGAGGCCGAAAACGGTACGGTTTCGGTGCGGCACCGGTCCCTGGGAGACCTGGGTTCTTTTGCCCTCGAGGAGTTCATGGAGAAAGCCAGCGAGGAGGCGCGCGCCAAGTCGCTCGAGCCCCTCATTAGGCTTTGACATCTTGCGATATCGTGTATAGTATGAAGGGGTGCGCGATGTTCGCGCCTACAATGAAGTAGAAGCCATCCGCTTCTCACCTTACGGCCCGCTGGGCAAGTAGGGTTCACAGATAAGGGTTAGCCGCGACCGGATCTATCTGCGACTGACGGCGGTTACTGTGGGCGGGTGGTTACCCGCCCATCTTGATTCATAAAGGGCAGAGGGGAGGCTGAAACGTATCAGTCAGGATCTGAGGGTCAACGAACAGATCCGGGTAAGAGAGGTAAGGCTCGTTTCCCCGGAGGGGGAACAGATGGGCATCGTGCCTGTTCACGAGGCCCTGAGGATCGCCAGGGAGAGAGGCCTCGACCTAGTCGAGGTAGCTCCCCAGGCCAAACCGCCGGTCTGTCGTATCATGGACTACTCCAAGTGGAAGTACGAGCAGGCCAAGCGGGCGAGAGAGGCGCGTAAGAAGCAGAAAGTCCAGGACGTCAAGGAGATCAAGATGAGGCCGACCATCGACACGCACGACTTCGAGGTGCGCGCGAGGGCGGTGGAGAGGTTTCTCCGAGACGGCGACAAAGTAAAGGCGACCATCATGTTCAGGGGCAGGGAGCTGGCCCACATCGAGAACGGTCAGAGAGTTCTCGAAAGGCTTTTGGAGCGGGTTAAAGACCTCTGTGTGGTGGAGAGAGCGCCGAGGATAGAAGGACGCAATATGACCATGGTCCTTTCACCTAGGCCTCAAGCGGTAGCCCAGAGTTCAAAGCCACCTGCCGAGACTTCGAAAGAGGCTTGAGTCGCAAGAGGGAGATGTTCCAAAGTGGCCAAGAACAAGATGAAGACCCATAGCGGGGCTAAGAAGCGCTTTTTCGTGACCGGGACGGGCAAGATCCGCCATCACCGTGCGGGCCACAGCCACAGGCTGGTCGGCAAGGACGCAAGGAGAAGGCGTCGTCTGAAGAAGGAAACAGGCCTGACGAAGGTCCACGAGAAAAGCATCCGGACCCTCATCCCTTACAAGTAAGGGTACCGGCATCCAATAAGCGCTGAAGAAAGAGGGTAGCGTAAATGCCTCGCGTCAAGACGAGCGTTGTCAACAAGAAGAGACACAAGAAGATCCTGAAGCTTGCCAAGGGCTATTGGGGCAGGCGTTCCAAGGCGTTCCGCATAGCCAATGAGTCGGTCATCAAGGCCCTGAGCTACGCGAGAAGGCACAGGCGGGAAAAGAAGAGAGAGTTCAGGAGCCTGTGGATCGCCCGCATCAACGCTGCGGCAAGGCTCAACGGGATGAACTACAGCACTTTCATGAACGGGCTCAAGAACGCCGGAGTCAAGATGAACCGCCAGATGCTGGCGGATCTCGCCGTAAGCGACGAGAAGGCGTTCCGCGAGCTGGTAGAGCTGGCCAAGGCCAATGCCAAGGTGGCCAACTGACGCTCAAGTGAAGATTTAAGTTCTTATGCAGCGCGAAGTGCCGTGGAGGTTCATAAAGAGCCTTTCGGGCAAGAAGGAGCGGGACAGGACCGGGATGACGGTGGCGGAAGGGCCTCCGTCGGTGAAGATGGCCCTCGAGTCGGGCGTCTCCATCGAATACCTTGTCTTGTCGCGCTCCTTCTCTAATTCTCCCGGGGGTGAAGAGATCCTGAGGCTCGCCGGGGAGGGTAACCGGCCTCGCGAGGTTTTCACAGTGCCCGACGACCTCTTCGAGAGGATGGCCGAGACGAAGAGCCCCCAGGGAGTCTTGTGCGTGCTCAGGGTACCGTTTAGGTTTCCCGGCGGTCTGCCCGCGAGCCCCTGGGACAGGCCGCTTGAGGTGGTAGGGATAGACATCCAGGATCCCGGGAATGCCGGCACGCTCATAAGGGCCGCCTCCGCCGTGGGTGCGTCTCACGTTGTTTTCCTGGGCGCGAGCGCCGATCCGTTCTCACCGAAGTGCATCAGGGCATCGGCGGGGACCATCTTCAATGTTAGAGTCGCGCTTCATCAGAGAGACATGGCGCCGTCCGCTTACCTCATGAAGAGGCACGAAGAGGGCTTGGAGATCCTCAAGACGGTGCCACAGGGAGGCGTGGCCCCCTGGGACACGGACCTCACAAAGGCTCTGTGCCTGGTGTTCGGGAACGAGGCCAGAGGCCTTGACCGGGATATCTTGGCTCTCCCCGGGGCTCACATATCCATCCCCATGCCGGGAGGAACCGAGTCTCTCAACGTAGCCGTGGCTTCGGGGATGATCCTTTACGAGGCGCTCCGGCAGAGAATGGCACATTCCTAGTTCTTGTGGGGAGAAAGGCGCATGGTATAATACCCGAAAGGAAGCGGGAAGCGGGGGGTAGCCATGCGACTTTCGGAAGCGCTCTGGAGTTTCTTCGAGAGGACCGGCTCTGTGGTTGCGTACCTCCTGTACTGCCATTATCTTAGGATAGAAGAGAGTTTGAGAGACCACACGGACTACGGGCGATGATGGAGAACGTGGGCGGAAGGTAGCGTCCAGAGAGGGGAACGTACGGTGGGAGTTCCCTCGTGAAAGCCGCCGGAATTCGCTCCGGAGCCTCCGGGCTGAAGGTACAGTAGGCCCGGCGTGACTCCCGCGATAAGGGAGCTCAGAGGGGGCCGGGAAAGCCCGGTCAAGCCTGGTGGTACCGCGGAAGCATACGCTTTCGTCCATTGGACGAAAGCGTTTTTTGTTGGAAGACGAAAGGAGGAAGTAGGGGGAAGGTCCTAGTCCCCGAAAGCGCTATGGAAAACCAAGTGGAGAAACTGGGTGAACGCGCCTTAAAGGAAATCGAAGAGGCCACATCCCTCGCCGCGCTTGAAGAAGTACGCCTTAAGTACCTGGGCAAGAAGGGCGAGGTTACGGGCCTCCTCAAGACCATCGGCTCCCTGCCCAAAGAGGAAAGACCCGCCTTCGGCGCCAAAGTGAACGCCCTGCGCGAGGCCATCGAAGGGCACCTCAAGGAGAAAACCGCCTTCCTGGAGAGAAAGGCCCTCGAGGAGCGGGTCAAGCGAGAAACTGTCGACGTGACGCTGCCGGGCAATGTCCCCCAGGTAGGCAGCCTGCACCCGCTCACAAAGGCGCTCAGGGAGATCGTGCAGATCTTCTACGGGATGGGCTTTACGGTGTACGAAAGCCGTGAGGCCGAAACCGATGAGATGAACTTCGTGAAGCTCAACCTGGCTCCCGGGCACCCGTCGCGGGACGCCCAGGAGACCCTCTACCTCACAGAGACCACCTTGCTCAGGACTCACACGTCTCCTGGACAGATCAGGGGCATGCTCGATATGAAAGGGAAGCTGCCCGTGAGGTTCATCGTCCCGGGGAGGGTTTACCGCAGGGACCAGATGGACGCATCCCACAGCCCGGTCTTCCACCAGGTTGAAGGCCTGGTCATCGACCGGCACATCACTTTCGAGCACCTCAAAGGATGCTTCCTCGAATTCGCGAGGGGCTTCTTCGGGCCCGAAACCAAGATCCGCCTGAGGCCGAGCTACTTCCCCTTCACCGAGCCGTCGGCAGAGATCGACGTGTCCTGCACTATCTGCAAGGGCAAAGGCTGCCCTGTCTGCGGCCGCACGGGATGGCTGGAGCTCTCGGGCGCCGGGATGGTACATCCCAACGTGATACGAAACGGCGGCTACGACCCCGACGAGGTAACCGGGTTTGCCTTCGGTTTCGGGCTCGACAGGGCGGCGATGCTCAAGTGGGGCATCGACGACCTCAGGGTGCTTTTCGAGAACGACCTCAGGTTCCTGAGGCAATTCGAAGGGATTTAGGGGGCGAGACCGGTGAGAGTGCCGTGGACATGGCTTAAAGAATATGTGGACTTAGATTGGACGGTCGAAGAGACTTGCGAAAGGCTCACCCACGCAGGGGTCAAGGTCGAAAACCTCGTCTATGAAAAGCTCGACCTCTCGGGAGTCGTCTCTGCTTTGGTAGAAGACGTATCTACCCATCCGGCGAGGCCGGACCTCAAGGTGGGGACCGTTAACACGGGAGAGGGCCGCTATACCGTTGTGAGCGGGGCTCCCGGGTTCGAAAAGGGGAATCTGGTCCTCCTTGCCGTCCCGTCGTCGCGACTCCCCGGAGGGATAACCATAGAGACGAGGTCTGTCGCCGGTGTAGAGTCCCAGGGGATGGTCGTGTGCTCAAACGAGATACTCGCCGGCGAAGAGCCGAGGCCCGGCGAGGACATAATCCTTCTCCCTCCCGGGACCCCTTTGGGGATCCCCGCCCAGGAGCTCTTCACCCTGGACGACTGGGTTATAGAGCTGGACCTTACGGTCAATTTCTCCCACTGCCTCTCGATAATGGGGGTTGCCATCGAGGCCTCCGCCTTGTCGGGTAAACCCCTGAAGCTCCCGGAAGTATACAGGAACTGGGACTGGGCAGGCCCCTACGGAAGCAGGCGACCGGCGGATGATCCGGATGTAGAAGGCGAGTGGAAGGTGGAGCTACCGGATCCCGACCTGTGTCCCAGGTATGTCGGCAAGGTGGTGAGAGAGGTACGGACCGCGTATGCTCCCATCGAGGTGGAGCGAAGGCTGATGCTTGCCGGCATGCGCCCCATAAGCGCGATAGTCGACGCCACCAACTACGTGATGCTCGAATGCGGACAGCCGCTCCACGCTTTTGATGCCGATAGGCTGGAAGGGAAGACCATCTGGGCCCGCAGGGCCAGGCAGGGAGAAACCATCGAAACCCTGGACGGCGAAGAGAGGCGGCTGGAAGAAGGCATGCTCGTCATAGCCGACGCCCGTGGTCCCGTTGCCGTGGCGGGCGTCATGGGAGGCTCGCGTACCGAAGTGTCCGCCGGCACGCGCAACGTCCTTCTGGAGTCGGCCTTCTTCGCGCCGATACCCACGCGCCAGACCTACCGGAAACTCAGGCTTCGCACCGAGGCTTCCGCCAGGTTCGAGAAAACGGTGGATCCCACCGCCCAGCCGGTCGCCATCGAGCGGGCTGCCGAACTCATAGCCAAATACACAGGCGGAGTGCCCGAGAGAGGGAGGACCGACGCCAACCTGATGGAGCCGCTTAAGAGGTCTATCCCCTTCTCAATGAGGGTGGTGAAGAGGACCCTTGGCGCTCCGATCCCGATTGAGAAGTGCAAGGAGATATTCGAGAGCCTCCATTTTGCGGTCGGTCCGGTTAAGAAAGAGGGAGACTTCGAGACGATGGACGTCACCGTGCCGCCCAGGCGGGTGGACATCAAAGAGGAGATCGACCTCTGCGAAGAAGTGGCCAGGATTTACGGATACGACAAGTTCGAGGCGAAACCGCTTACCCCCGCCGTGCCGGGCGGGCCGCCCAACAAAGAGTACGTGTGGTTCGAGAAGATGAAGGACTTCCTGGTGTCCATGGGCGGCAGGGAAGTAGTGACCACGTCGCTCCTTTCTCCCGACGACCTCTTGGCCATGGGATGGGATGAATCCGACGGTCGTTCCAAGGGCGTCCCCCTTATGGATCCCCTGTCGTCCAGCGAGTCGGTCCTGAGGACCAGCCTCCTTCCCGGGCTCCTCAAGGTCGTCCAGCGTAACCAGAGCGTGAGGATGCCCGGAGGGTTCTTCTGGGAAACGGGGCGCGTGTTCTTCCCATCCAGAGAGGAGCTCCCTCTGGAGGCGGTCCAGCTCGGGCTATGCATGTACGGTACCCTGCGAGAAAGCACATGGGTGGAAGGAGAGGCGGAAGCCACCTTCTTCAGGCTCAAGGGAGTCGTGGAGACGCTCCTCAGGCTGATGGGGATCGAAGCCTCGTTCCTACCGGGGGCTTCCATGCCCATGCACCCAGGTATATCGGCGAGGGTGGTAGCCGGGCACTCCACGGTGGGTGAAGTGGGCGAGCTTCACCCGCTCGTGAAGAAAAACCTGGGGCTTATAGGGAACTGTGTCCTCGCGTGGTTCTCGGTCGAGGCCATACTGGCCATGGCGAAAGAGAAGAGGTTCACGCCGGTTTCCAAGTTCATGCCGGTGGAGCGGGACATCGCCGTGGTGGTGGATGCCTCCGTGCCCGCTGATTCGGTCGTGAAAGTGGTGAAGGAGACGGCCCGCGATCTCCGGTCGGTCACCGTGTTTGACGTATACGACAAGCCGCCGGTACCCGAGGGCAAGAAGAGCATAGCGCTGAGGCTCACCTATAACCCGTCGGACAGGACGCTCACCGAGGAAGAGCTGTCCGAAGACAGGGAACGCATAGTGAAGGCTCTCCGGGAAGCGGTAGGCGGCGAGATCAGGCTCTAGTAACAGCGTTTCCCGGACAAAGCCGGCAGAGATGCCTCCCCGCCTGCGGGCGGGGAGGTTCCCTTTGCGGCGATCTTTCATAATCAGGTTTTCCGTAACGTATTCTTCCAAGGAGACTGAGATCTGGAAAGGGATGACACGTGCGAGTCCGGAGACGCATCCTAGCCGCGGTCGCCATAGGGGTCCTCGTGCTTGTGTCAATCGCCGCAAGCGGCGCCGCGTCTCCACAGAACCCCGACTTCGTCCAGAGAGACGAACCCACCGAACCCCTCATCCCATCGCGGGTTCCCGTCAGGAGAAACGATGTCTACGACCTCAAAGTCCGCCTTGCCGAGCTCGGATTCTACTCGGGGCCCATTGACGATGTCTATGATGAGGCGGCCGTGAACGCTGTCAAGGCTTTCCAGAAAAGCTACTGGCTCACACCCGATGGCGTTGTCGAGAGCACCACTTGGCGGGCCCTGGGCCACGGCATCGTGCGGCCCGCGACGGTAGACGCCGGGCCGGTGCCAGACGGAATCATCGAGATCGAAGTCGACACCATTACCCTCACGCTTACGGTGCTCGTAGACGGCAAACCGTGGAAGACCTATCCCATCGCCGGAGGGAAGTGGACCGACCTCACGCCCGTCGGCGAGTGGAAGATCGTAGATAAGGGGTACAAGGTTGGAGGCCCGTTCGGGTCCCGGTGGATGGCCCTCAACGTGCCGTGGGGGAACTACGGGATCCACGGCACCGACAGGCCCTGGTCAATAGGCTCCTACGCCAGCGCCGGGTGTGTCCGCATGTTCAACGAGGATATAGAGGAGCTCTACGACCTCGTGGACATAGGCACCCGAGTGCGTATAAAGGGATATCTGCCCCCGCTTGACTGGGACCGCCCGTTTACCTACGGCACTGAAGGCCAGGAGGTCGTGCTCCTCCAGGAAGGTCTCCGCCGGTTCGGGTTCGACGCGGGGCCTTGCGACGGCATCCTGGGAGAGAAGACCGAGGCCATGCTCGACGATATGGCATCAGTCTTCGGTTTCGGGAAGGGAAGGGCGGCCGTGCGGGATCTCATCACCATAATGGGGCTAAGGGGACGTTAGTATGGCTGGCAGGCTCCATGGAAAAGGCGGCTCCAGATGGGCGTATCCACTGCCGCGCCGGACAAAAGGGTCCACGAGGCGCTTTACTTGTTCGCTGATGGTTCTCACAATCGCCGCCCTACTTGCTTCATGTTTGGGGAGACCTGAAGTCCCGGATACATACGACCTGAGAAACGTCCGCCTGGTCGTCTGGGATGCATTGCAGGTGAAGTTTCCGGATTCCGCCGATTACTCAGAAGAGGTATCCCGAGTCATCCAAGAGTTCTGCCGCGAGACGGGAGCTACCGTGGACCTTAGGTACGCCGAGAGGCGGGAGATCCTTGACCTTCTCACGGGGACCTATCCCAAGGATACGACCGAGGTCCCGCACCTCGTTTTTTCTGGGGAATACCCGGTCCTATCGGATAGGCTCGAGGACGTTTCTCACGCGGTAGATCCCGACATCTTCCTGGACGCGGCCGCAAACTACTGGACACGAGACGGAAAACTCCTGGGTATACCGGCGTTCATCCACTGGACGGGGACCGCGGTCAAGTACCAGGCAGGTGGGGAGCACGCCCCAGAGAACGGGGAAGGCGAAGGTCGCGACTTGGAAGAAGGCGAGGCACAGGTCCCGAGACCCTCCAGGACCGCCTACTGGACCGATTCGCCCCTTTTCCTGAGGTGCGCCCTGGACGTATCGGGGATGGAGTGGGGAGCAGAGACCGTGCTCCAGTACGCCGAGTGGGTTAGGGAAAACTACGGCTCCTTCCACGATGACCCCCTGAGCGCCTGGGAGCACGGCCTTGCCGATGCCCTTTACCCCGTGAACCCGTATCTCTACAAGTGGCTTGAAGCCAGGGAAGAGGAAGGCTCAGGGATTACGATCGTCCCTCCCGGCACTCACTTTGACGATGACAGGTTTTACTACACGGTCCCTGCCTACCTCGTCCTCTGCGAGGGCGGGGCGGAAAAGGCCGCCGCGGTGGAGCTGGGGCGGCGCCTGGCCAAGAGCCTGGGCAGGTGGGCTGCCAGGACGCTCGCGTGCGTGCCCGCCCTGGTTGACGACATGTCCATCTTCAACCTGGAAAGCGGCTTCGACTACGCCGAGCGGAAGAGGATATGGGATTCGGTTGTGACGGGAGAAGCCAAGGCTCCCGAGGCTGCGGAATACCTGCAGGTGGTTTCCCTGGCCGGAGCACTAGAGGCACCCCTCCGGGAGTTCCTTTCGGGACGCATTTCACGGCAAGACCTGGAAGGACTCATCCACGAGGCTTTATCAAGGAATACTAGACCCTAGGCAAGAGCGCAATAAGGCACGTCTCAAGTACACGAGACCCGCGTATTCCGGAGGGGGATCCGTTGCAGACATTCCTGCTGGAACTGAAAGGTTTGGTGTTTCGTTCAATCGTCCTCTTCTTTCTGACCTTGGCCGCGGTGAGGATTACGGGGAAACGGTCTGTCGGGCAGCTGGCGCCCTTCGACCTCACCCTCATAATAATGATCGGTTCGATAGCGGCACTGCCCTTGGAGGATCCTGAGATAAGCATCTGGGCAGGTATCATACCCATCATCGTTCTGTGCCTTCTTGAATTCGTCTTGAGCAGTCTATCCGTCAGATGGAGGCCCCTCGAAAAACTCACCCAGGGGACCTCAACGCCTGTCGTCATAAACGGGCGGGTCCTCTACGAAAACCTGAAGAAGGAGAGGGTGTCGGAAGCCGACCTCCACGTAATCCTCAGGCAGGCGGGGGCCGAGAGGATCGAAGACATCGCCCTGGCTGTCCTCGAGCCCACGGGCCAGTGTTCGGTAATCAAGAAGAAGGAAGCCCAGCCGGTAACCCTCAAGGACCTCAACGTCCTCACGCTGACTGGGCTGGATGCCATAAGGGAGCAGGTCTCGAGCCGCGGTAGGGAACGCTTCACCGATGTCTCCATGCTGGCCGCACGGAGGAGTCTTGCCCAAAGGGGCCGAAACCGGGTATAAAATGCCCGTGTAGGCACGAGTTAAACGAAGCCTCTTTTTCGGCTCACATTGGGAGGGACTTTTGTGCTGGCGGAGATAAGGGCAAGGGCTCTTGACTTTAGCACCTACGTGGCGAAGGCCGACATGAACGGGCCGACCATGAGGGAGAACTTCGAGGACACCCGCATCAGCGAGAAAGACCGGGAATACTTCGACCGTCTGGCGGAGAGACTCCCCAAAGGTGCGGTTTCCGTCCTGGCGCTTTCGGAGTCGTGGTGCGGGGACTGCGTGGAAAACGTCCCAGTTTTCGCGAAAGTGGCCCATGAGTACCCGTTCCTCGATCTCCTCATACTCCCAAGAGACACCAACCTGGACATCATGGACAGGTACCTCACAGACGGGAAACGCACCATCCCCGTGTTCGTGTTCTTCGACGAGTCCGGCGAGGAGTTCGGGCGTTTTGTCGAACGTCCCCCCGGTGCCCACAAGTTCCTCGAGGAGGCCAGGAGCCGCCTTGAAGGTCTCCCGGAGGGGGAGCGCAAGAAGGGCATGTACCAGGCCCGGGCCGAGCTGAGAAAGCTTTATAAGGCCGGCCTCCGTGACGAGACAATAGGGGCCATCCGACAGATACTGGAGAACCGGTATGGATCCTAAGACCCTCGAACTCCTGGAGTTCCACAAGATCCGGGAGATGCTGGCCAGGGAGGCCGATACCGAGTTCGGCCGGAGGAGGGCCCTGGAAGCCGTTCCAGTCTCTACGACCCTGGCCAGGGAAGAGCAGAAGCTGGGCAGGGAACTTGTAGAAGTCCTGTCCCGCCACGCATCCCCGTCTCTGGCGGGGGCATCGGACGTACGGGCCAAGGTGGCCGCCGCGGCCCAAGGGGTAGTCCTTCATCCCACGGACCTCAGGAGAATACTCGATACCGTGCTGGTCATGGAGAGCCTCTCCCGATGGTTGGAGGGGGTATCTGACGACTACCCCGGGCTGAGCCGCTTGAGGGCCAAGATCCCCGCGGTTCCGGAACTCAGGTCCAGGCTCTATGAGACGGTGGACGTGGACGGCAGCATCAAAGATTCCGCAAGTCCGGCCCTCCAGAAGATAAGGCGCGCCCTGGGAGATTTCCGGGAGCGGATGAGGAAAAGGGCGGAGGAGCTCGCGCGACGCAGAGACATCTCCCAGTACCTGCAGGAGCCCATCGTCTACATGAGGGACGGGAGGTACGTGCTCCCGGTCCGGCAGGAGCACGCGGCGAAAATCGGAGGCCTGGTCCACGACCAGTCGGCTTCGGGTCAGACCTTGTTTGTAGAGCCTCCAGAGCTCTTGGAGATGGCCAACCAGATGAAGCGGCTGGAGCTGGAAGAGCGGGACGAAATCGAGAGGATCCTCGCAGAGGTCTCTACCATGGTGGGAAGCGCCGCGGAGGCGCTCCACGAAGGCTCCCGGGCGCTTTCGGATTTTGACTTCGCTTTGGCCAAGGCCCGGCTGGCCATCAGGTGGAGGGGATGCTTCCCGGAGCTTTCCAGGGAGCGCGTCCTGAGGCTCAGGGAAGCGTATCACCCGCTCCTCACGGGGACTCCGGTACCCATGGACATCTCCCTTTCGGAGGACGACATAAGGACCGTGGTCATCACCGGCCCCAACATGGGCGGAAAGACGGTCGCCCTTAAGACCTGCGGCCTCCTCACCATCATGGCCCTGTCTGGATTCCCGTGTCCTTGCAGGGAAGACACCGTCATAGGGGAGATCACTGGGGTTCTCGCCGACATCGGCGACGAGCAGTCTATCGAAGAGAACCTGAGCACGTTCTCCGCGCATATCACCAACATCATCAAGATCCTCGAGGAAGCGGGCCCCGGCAAGCTGGTCCTCATAGACGAGCTGGGCGCTGGGACCGACCCTCAGGAGGGCGCAGCCCTCGCCCTGGCGATCCTGAAACGCCTGAACGCCTCAGGGGCGCTTTCCGTCATCACCAGCCATTTCAGCGAGCTGAAGATAGCCGCCCAGGAGACCCCTGGGATGAGGAACGCTTCGGTGGAGTGGGATGCGGTGAACATGGTCCCCACCTACCGCCTGGTCATAGGGAGACCGGGGAGGTCCAACGCCTTCCTTGTGGCGAGGCGGCTCGGGATGCCCGAAGACATCCTCGAGGAGGCTAGGGCCAACATCAACGAGAGGCTCCTCCACCTTGACGACATCATCCAAGACATGGAGAAGTCGGCGCAGATAAGCAGGGAGGCCGCGAGGCAGGCCGAGATAGAGAGGGAAAAGGCCGCGCGGCTGCGGGCCGAGTGGGAAGAGAAAGTAAGCTCCCTGGATGCGTCCAGGAAAGAGATCCTGAACCAGGCCAGGAGAGAGGCGGCCGCCATGATCAACCGGGCTAGGCTGGAGCTGGAGGAGGCCATAAAGGAGTTCCGCGAGCGGGAGAAACGGGCGAAATCGGATTACGCTGACGCGGTGAAGCGCGCCCGTGAGCGCCTCAATAAGGCCCGGGACGAGTTCGGCCCGGAGGAAGAAGAAGGGATGCCGGAAGGCTCTCCGCTTACCAGGGCTGACGCAGTGCCCGGGACTGAAGTGGCGGTCAGAGGGTTCAAGGAGCCCGGCATCGTCCTCGGGGCGGTTGACGAAGGCGGCACCGTCCCCGTGAGGGTCGGAGCCCTGACCATGCGGGTCAGGCTCGACGAGCTCCGACACATAAGGCGGGAAGGGAAATCCGACGCCCGCCGGAAAGCCGGGACAGGGGAGAGCAGGGCGCCCATGTCCCTGGAGAAGGCCAGGGAGGTATCTTACGAGATCGACCTCAGGGGTATGACCGGCGAAGAAGCCGTAGCCGCGCTGGATAAGTACCTAGACGACGCATTGCTCGCGGGGCTCAGCCAGGTGAGGATCATCCACGGCAAAGGCACGGGAGCCCTACGCAAGGCTGTCTCCGACTTCCTCAGGATGGACCCGAGGGTCGCCGAGTGGCGCCTAGGCGAGACGGGCGAAGGCGGCTCGGGAGTCACGGTGGCCAAGATCAAGACTTAATCGCCGGTCTCAAATGGCTCTTCCTCCGGGAGCTCCGGGAAAATCTCAAGGGACTCCTCCGGCGGTGTGGTTCCGGGGAGGAAGGTGCTCTGGAGCGCGCTGAGATCGTGCATGCAGATCTCCCTGGGAAGTTGGTTCTTGAGGAAGTACTCCGTGTATATGTCCTCGGCGGGGCAGTAGGGCCCCGGCAGAAGTCCCGTCTTCTTGCACACCTGGAGCGAAACTATGGTGCTGGGCGGCGTGAAGGTCCCCGTCTCGTTCTTGCAGATCTCCTTCATCATCCGGCCCCATATCCTGGCTGGGTAGCTCCCTCCGGTGATCCTCCACTGGGCCATGGTCTTGCCCTGGTCGAATCCTATCCAGACCACGCCTACGGTTTCGGGGGTGTACCCTGCGAACCAGGCATCCTTCCAGTCGCTGGTGGTGCCCGTCTTGCCCGCGGCGGGTTTCCCTATGTTGGCGGCTTGCCCAGTGCCGTGCAGGATAACGTCCTGGAGCATGCTCGTCATGAGGAAGGCGGTCTCTTCGGATATCACGAGCGTCCTCTTGGTGTTGTGCTGCTCGAGGACGTTGCCGTCCTTATCTTCCACCCTCAGGATGGCGATGGGCTCTACCTTGATCCCCTTGTTGGCCAGCGTCGCGTAGGCGACGGCCATGTCGAGGGGCGACACCCCATAGGTGAGGCCTCCCAGGGCCAGGGACCTAGTGTAGTCGGTCCTGCCGTCGGGCGTAGGCACTTTGACGAGCGAGGTGATCCCCATCTTCTCGGCCATTTCCAACGACTTGGCGATCCCTATCATATCCTGGACCTTACATGCCACGACGTTGAGGGATTCCTGCACGGCGTATCTCACGGTCACAGGCACGCCCGAGAAGGTGCCGCTGTAGTTCCGGGGAGAAAACTCTTCGCCCGTTTGAGGATCAACCCAGGTTACCGGGGTATCTTCAACCAAAGTCGTGGGCATGATCCCTTCTTCCAGCGCGGGCACGTACACGGCCAGGGGCTTGAAGGCGGAGCCGGGTTGTCTCTTGGCGTCCACAGCCCTGTTCCAGGCGAGCATGCCTTCGTGCTTGCGCCCTCCTGACATGGCCAGGATATGGCCGGTGTCTACGTCCATAACTATCGCCGCGGCCTGCATGCTGTCGGCACCCTGGTAGGGGAAGTCGGCGTCAAGGGTCTCGCTTATCGCTTTGTCGACCGCTCTCTGGGCGTCGGGATCGTAGGTCGTGTAGATCCTCAGGCCTCCGCCGTAGACCTTTTCCGCCGGGTACCTGGACAGGAGCTGCTTGAGCACATAGTCCAAGAAATACCCGCCCTCTATAGCCTCACCGGCTCCTCGCTCGATGGTATTGAGGGGCCGCTGCTTGTACTCCGCGGCCTCCTGAGGGGTGATGAAGCCGTAGGCGGCCATCTGGTCGAGGACCTGGTTGCGCTTGGTGAGCGCCCCTTGCGGGTTGTCCGCCGGATCGTACAGGTACGGCCCGTTTATCATTCCGGCCAGGAAGGCCGCTTCATCTACGGTGACGTCTCTTATGGACTTCCCGAAGAACGCCCTGGCGGCAGCCTCGGGACCGTAGGCACCCCTGCCGTAGGGCACGATGTTCACGTACATCTCCAGGATCTCGTTTTTCGTAAACTGCCTCTCCAGTTTGAGGGCCAGCATCGCGTCCTGGAGCTTTCGTATCAGAGTTTGGTCGTCGGTGAGGAAAGCCTTTTTCGCGAGCTGCTGGGTGATGGTGCTTCCGCCCTGGAAGTCGCGGCCCGTGATGATGAGGAAGAGGGCGCGGGCGATGGCACGCAGGTCAACGCCCGGGTGGGAGTAGAACCTGTGGTCCTCGGCAGCGAGGATCGCGTCTATGAAGTGCTGGGGCAAATCCTTCAGGTCCACCACTATCCTGTTTTCCGTTGAGTGCAGCTCGCGCCACACGTTCCCGTGCCGGTCGTAGACGAAAGACGTCTCAGACGGCTTGGGCTCGAGGTTAGAGATAGCCGGCAGGCTATTGTAAGCCCTGGAAACCATGTACACGGCAAAGCCGCCTGCGGCCAGAGCGACAAACAGGATGGTGAAGAGAATGATGTCCAGCCACGGTATTTTCTTCTTCTTCCTCTTCTTGGCCACTTCGTCACATCCCCCGCAGGGCTATTTCTCGCCTGAGGACCGCCTGGCACGGCTTGTCCTGCTTACAGCAATAAGACGTATGGATCGTCTGAGTCGGTCCCTCCATTATAACATTGGAGACGTGATATAATGCCTGGAAACGGACACCCGGGAGGAAGCCGCCTTGGAGAACCTTGAAGCGAGAAGACAGGTCGAGATCCTATCGGACAGGGCCGAGACCCTGGTTACTCCCGAAGACCTTTACGAAAAGATAAAGAACTCCCTGGAGACCAAAAGACCTCTCAAGGTCAAACTCGGGGTAGACCCCAGCGCCCCGGACCTTCACCTGGGCCACGTGGTGGTCATGAAGAAGCTCAGGGAATTTCAGGAGCTGGGCCACGAGATCTACTTCGTTATCGGCGATTTCACGGGAATGATCGGGGACCCGAGCGGGCGCTCGACCACGAGGCGCCAGCTTTCCCAGGAAGAGGTGAAGGCAAACGCCGAGACCTATAAGGAACAAGCGACCATTATCCTGGATCCTGAGAAAACCCACACCGTTTTCAACAGCGCGTGGCTTTCGCCCATGACTTTCGCCAAGATCATCGAGCTGGGGTCTAAGTTTACGGTCGCCAGGATGCTGGAGAGGGACGACTTCAGGAAGCGCTACGAGGGCGGCTATCCCATAGGCATACACGAGTTCCTGTATCCCCTGGCCCAGGCGTACGATTCCGTGGCCATAGGGGCCGACGTGGAGCTGGGCGGCACCGACCAGACGTTCAACCTCTTGGTAGGGCGCGCCATCCAGCCTGAGTACGGCCAGAAGCCGCAGGTATGCCTCACCGTGCCCATACTTGTGGGTCTTGACGGGGTCCAGAAGATGTCCAAGAGCCTCGGGAATTACGTGGCGGTGAAGGATCCGCCCAACGACATGTTCGGCAAGGTCATGTCCATCCCCGACGACCTCATGGCGACCTACTACAGGCTGGTGCTGACGCGTAGCAAAGAGTGGGTCGAGCGGCTTGAGGCCGGTATTCGCTCAGGTAAGCTCCACCCCATGGACGCCAAGATGGACCTGGCCTTTGAGATCGTCAAGGAATTCCACGGCCTTTCAGCGGCAGAAAACGCCAAAGCCGAGTTCTTGAGGGTATTTAGGGAGAGAGAGCTTCCGACCGAGATCCCCGAGGTGTTCGTCCAGGAAGGAAAAGAAGGAGAGCAGATAGGACTCGCGCGGCTCGTGTTCCTGACCGGTCTTGTGCCTTCCGCCCAAGAAGCCAGGAGGCTCATAAAGAGCGGCGCCGTCAAAGTGGACGGGGTGAAGAACGAAGTGGAATCGGCGATGGTGGCGCTCAAGGACGGCATGCTCCTACAGGTCGGAAAACGGAAGTTCTGCAAAGTGCGGGTCGAACGCGTCTAGGCCCGTCCCAAGGAGAGCAAATTCAGTCCCTAAGACGCATATAATGAGGAGCTTTCTCGAGAAGGGGGAGGCTCCTCATTTTTCGCAGGAGGATGTTCCGTTCAAGCGGTTTCAGGCTTGCATCCGGCGCACGCGCGGGACGGCGCGCCAAAGTGGCAGGCATTCTTCTCGCGGTGCTAATCACGTTCCTTTGGCTCTTTTTCCTGGCGGAGCGGTCGATAGTGCCTACGATCATGGCGATAGCCGAGTCGGAAACCATTCGGATAGCCAACGAAGTCATGATGGACACCATAAATGAGCACTTACACACGCTCCTTAACGGCAAGGTCCTCCTGGAGTTCGAAACGGGGCCGACTGGAGATCTCCTCTACGTCAGGACGAACAGCACCGCCCTAAACCAGATCCAGGCGGACGCCCTCAGGGTGCTCCAAAAAGCCATAGACAGCATCCAGGACTTCACCATCTACGTGCCCCTAGGTCAGGCGCTGGGGTCAAAGCTCCTGGCATCCCTTGGGCCCAGGATCCCGATCCGGCTCATACCTTACGGTTCCGTACGGGCCCAGATCTACGACTCTTACGACGTCACCGGCATAAACCAGACCCGGTACAATATCCTGCTCAGGGCCACCTGCTCGGTGCAGGTGATCATCCCCCTCATCGCCGCCGAAACGGAAGTTGTGACCGACATCCCGCTCACTACGGTCCTTATCCCGGGGAAGGTGCCCGACACGTACCTGGCGATCCCGCCCGCGAAGTAGGCGTGTGGCGAACACCTGTGTCCTGGTATAATCTAGGTCGTAGACGGGCTTAGGGGGTTTTGGCCTTGGCGATTAGGGATTACGCGCTGGCTTCGGAGAGACTTGTGGAGTGGATGCAGGACCGCGCCCGGGAAGCGGGGGCACGCGGGGGAGTTTTCGGTGTTTCCGGCGGTATAGACTCGGCCTTGGTGTTGGCCCTTTCCAGGAAGGCCTATGGCGATAACTGCCTGGCCCTCATCATGCCTTGCTACTCGCTCCAGGAAGATGTGGACGATGCCCTGGAGCTCGTGAGGCTTTTCGGCTGTCCCTATAAGGTTGTCGACCTATGTCCCGCGTTCGACGCGCTGCTTTCCTCTCTCAGCTCCGGGGGCGGAGAGGGCATCCCGGGCGGAGCGGGGAAAGAGCCGGATGCCGGGATGGCTCCAGACGCTTCGGCAATCTCGCTGGCCGAGGCAAACATAAAGCCCAGGCTCCGGATGACGGCCCTTTACTATTACGCCAACCTTCTGAACTACCTGGTGGTCGGCACCTCTAACAGGGCAGAGCTTTACGTGGGGTATTCCACCAAATACGGGGATTCTGGAGTCGACATCATGCCCCTCGGAGGGCTCACCAAAGGCGAGGTGAGGGAAATGGCCGCTTACCTTGGTGTCCCCAAGAAGATAATCGAGAAAGCGCCTTCGGCAGGGCTCTGGAAAGGACAGACCGACGAAGGAGAGATGGGCATCACGTACCGGGACCTGGACAGGTACCTCTTGGGGCTGCCCGTGCCCGATGATGTCCGGGAAAAAATTGAGAGGAGACACAGGAATTCGGAGCACAAGAGGAGAATGCCTCCTGTCCCTGATGTGATCTAGGAGGAGTTCTTATGGCAGGACACTCGAAATGGGCTAACATAAAGCGCCACAAGGCCAAGATGGACGCAATGCGGTCCAACATAATCTCCAAGGCCCTGAGGGAGGTTATGCTGGCTGCCCGCCATGGAGGCGGGAACCCCGAGGCCAATTTCAGGCTGAAGGTGGCGATCGAAAGGGCGAGGGCTGCCAACGTTGCCCTCGACAGCATCAACAGGGCTATCAAGAGGGGCACCGGAGAACTGAACGACGGAGCCCAAGTGGAAGAACTCATGTACGAGGGTTACGGGCCCGGAGGCACCGCGGTGCTCGTTGAGGCGGCCACCGACAACCGCAACAGGACAGCCGGCGAGATAAGGTACATCTTCTCCAAACACGGCGGCAAGATGGCGGAGATAGGCTCGGTCTCGTGGATGTTCGAGCAAAAGGGAGTCATCGTCATCGAAAAGGGAGAGCTCACGGAAGACGACGTCCTCGCGATGGCCATAGAGGGCGGGGCGGAGGACGTGGAGGTTGAGGAAGACTCCTACGTGGTATACACGGCCCCCGGAGATCTGGACTCGGTCAGGAAGCATCTTGAGAAAGACCCAAGGGTGGTTATCCAGTCGGCCGAGCTGGACATGACGCCGAAGAGCACCGTCACCGTGGAAGGCGAAGATGCCGAGAAGGTCATCAGGCTGCTGGAGGCCCTCGACGAGCACGACGACGTCACCAAGGTGTACTCCAACTTCGACACGCCCGAATGACGGATAATTTGGCCTTATCCGGGGAAAGATACTTTCCCTGGAGTGAGGCTTGTTGGCGAGATCTCCGCGGAGCGCGTACAAGCAGATCGCGCTGGCTCTTATCTCTATATCTGCGCTTTTCTGCACGGTCATCGCCGGCAGGATGCTCCTTAAGAGCGGCGGTATGGGTTTTTCTTTCTTCGGGCCGGAGGCCGACGTTTCCCACACCGGGGTAAGGGTGGAGTACAGGACAGAGTACCTGAAGTGCGGCGATTTCCTCGTTGAGTACCGGGAATACCCCGCAGGGGAGATCGAGTCGGTGATGGCGGATCTTTCCCAGGCATGGTCGGTAACCGGCGACGACGGCCGGAAGATAAGTCTCCTCAGGCAGCTGGAGGAGTACTGCGACACCCACCACCGTCTGAGACTCATAACCATCTACAGGGGTTACGTGTGCGTTTTCAGGGGGAAGGAGCCTGACCCGAGGTTCCTCTTGAGGGAAAGGCTGGATATCAGGGAAGGGGACCTGGCTGCCAGAGATAGGGCATTCCTCAAGGCAGGCCACGTGATAGAAGCGGGTCCTGAAGTGCCCCACGAAGAGGTACAGGCGGTCCTCGAGCGGGAAGTGGCCATATACCTGGAAGGGATAAAGGAGCATTAGATAGAAGAGCTATCCCGGGTGAAAGCCGTGCGCGTTTTGGGACTCGACCCCGGGATCGAGAGGACCGGCTGGGGCATCGTGGACTCAAGAGGACACGATTTCTCCGCCGTAGATTACGGGTGCATAGTGACGTCGAAGCAAGAAAGCCTCCCCGAGAGGCTCTTTGTCATTTGGGGGGAACTCAATAAGATCATTGAGAAGCACTCTCCCGAGGTAGTGGCCGTCGAGGAAGTCTTTTTCGCGAAGAACGCCAAATCGGCCATCCAGGTGGGGCACGGGAGGGGAGTGTGCCTCTTGGCGGCAGCGGCCCACGGTATCCCCGTGGAGGAAGTCACCCCCCTGCAGGTCAAGTCTTCCATCGTGGGATACGGGACCGCGACCAAAGAGCAGATGGGCGCAATGGTCCAGAGGATCCTGGGCCTTCCCAAGATCCCCAGGCCCGACGATACGTGCGACGCTCTGGCTATCGCGGTTACTGCGTCTATAAAACGGTCCTTTAACGCCCGTCTGGTCAGAGAGAAGGATAGATAGAGCGCGACATAGCGAGATTAGCTTACCGGAGGAAAGCATGATAGCCGAGTTAAACGGAATCCTGGCGGACAGGGGCAAGGAGACGCTGGTGGTGGAAACCGGCGGGGTCGGATACGAGGTGTACGTGACTCAAGACCTCCTTGAATCCTGTTCCCCCGGAGACAAGATCCACCTCTACACAAGGCTCGTGGTACGCGAAGACGGTTTTACTCTGTTTGGGTTTCGCACCCGCGAGGAAAGGGCATGTTTCGACCTCCTTCAATCGGTGAGAGGGGTGGGCTCCAAGGTCGCCCTCGCCATCGTCTCCGCCCTGAAACCGGAGGATTTCTACAGCGCCGTCCTCTCCAGGGACGAAAGCGGCCTTACCAGAGTCCAGGGAGTGGGGAAGAAGACCGCGGCCAGGATCATACTGGAGCTCAGGGACAAGATCGGTCTCAAAGAGGTAAAGCCCCAGGTTCCGGAGCCTCACCGCAGGCGGGATTTCCGAGAAGAAGCCCTTGAAGCGCTCCTGGCTTTGGGGTACACATGGCAGGAAGCGAGGAGCGCCCTGGCGAACATCAGTTTGGAAGACGCCGGAGGCGATCTGGAAGGTGTACTGAGGGAGGCGCTTAAGAGACTTGCCCGACTCTAGAGACCTCATATCCACCGAGAGGCAGCCGGAAGATGAATCGGTAGAGCTGTCCCTGAGGCCGAACTACCTGAGCGAGTATATTGGGCAGGAAGTGGTCAAGGAAAACCTCAGGGTGGCCATCGAGGCGGCCCGGAGGAGGGGAGATTCCCTAGACCACATATTGCTTTCGGGCCCGCCGGGTCTCGGGAAAACCACCCTCGCCCACGTGATAGCCAACGAGCTCGGAGTGGGGATAAGGGTGACTTCCGGTCCCGCCATCGAAAGGCCGGGCGATCTGGTTGCCATCCTCACAAACCTTGAGGACAGGGATGTCCTTTTCATAGATGAGATCCACCGCCTAAGCCGCGTGGCAGAGGAAGCCCTGTATCCGGCCATGGAAGATTTCAGCTACGACTGGGTTGCCGGAAAGGGTCCGCAGGCGAGGACGTACAGGCTGAAGCTCCCGAAGTTCACTTTGATCGCGGCGACGACGCGGACCGGCCTTCTGACTTCTCCCTTGAGGGACAGGTTTGGCATAAGTTTCAGGCTCGAGTACTACAGCCAGGAAGAGCTGTACCAGGTTGTGAAGCGGTCGGCAAAGATCCTGGACATACCCATCGACCGGGGCGGGGGTATGGAGATAGCCAGGCGGTCCAGGGGCACGCCAAGGATAGCCAACAGGCTCCTCCGGAGGGTGCGGGATTTCGCCCAGGTCCGCAGAGACGGCGAGATAACAAGGGAAGTGGCGGCAGAGGCCCTCACGATGCTGGAGATTGACGAGATGGGGCTGGACAGGTCGGACAGGCAGATCCTCCTAACCATCATAGAGAAATACGGGGGCGGACCCGTTGGCCTCTCTACACTGGCGGCTTCCCTTTCGGAGGACCCTGGGACCCTTGAGGACGTGTACGAACCATACCTCTTGCAGATCGGGTTCCTAGAGCGGACGCCGAGAGGCCGTTCGGTTACCCAGAAGGCCATCGAGTACATGGGGAAATCCGTCCGTTCCCGCGAGCAGGGGAGGCTGTTCGAGGAGCCGTGAAAGTCCTCATGCACTCCTGCTGCGCCCCGTGTTCCACTTACCCTCTCGCTCTCATGAGGTCTATGGGGTATTCGGTGAGCGCCTTGTTCCTGAATCCAAACATATACCCGGACGAAGAGAGAGAGAAGCGGTGGCTCGCCATGCAAGACCTTGCCTCGAAACAGGGCCTCCACGTCCTCCGCGCCGATATGGGACATGACAGGTGGCTGGAGGCCGTGTCCAAAGACCTTTCCAAGCCCGGGCGGTGCCTCGGCTGCTACAGGCTGAGACTTGACGAGACTGCCAGGATAGCCAGGGAAGAGGGGTTTGACTGCTTCACCACGTCGCTCCTTCTGAGCATCTACCAGGATCACGAAGGCATAATCCGGGAGGCCCTCGAGGCTTCCCGGAGGCACTCGGTAGAGTTTCTGTACTTCGACTTCCGGAAAGGGTATAGAAGGAGCAGGGAAATGGCTAGAGGAATGCATCTTTACATGCAGAAATACTGCGGCTGCGAGTTCAGTCTGGGGGGTGAGCCTTCGTGAATGGCCAGTTCGACCTCGGCCGCTCACTCATCATCATGGGGCTTGTGCTCTTGGCCCTGGGGTTCGCCGTCTCTTTCTTAGGGAGGCTGGGCTTCGGTCGCCTTCCGGGAGACATAAGGGTCGAGAAGCCTGGTTTTACCTTCTATTTTCCCCTGGTAAGCTGCTTGCTCCTGAGCCTTTTCCTTACCCTCCTTATGTGGCTTTTCAGGAGAAGATGACATGGCGGGAGGGACAGGCATGAAGAAGGTCTCTCGCGCGGGGAGGAGCGCTGGCGCGGTGCTCCTCGTCCTGCTTTTGGTGCTCTTTGTGAGGCTCCTGGAGGGCCCGCGGGTCCTCCACGCGGGCGTCGCTCCGCCCCACGGGGCGGATTCTCCCCAGGTGCTCGTCGGGCTCTTTAGGGCCAAGTCCGTCACTTTCCGTTCGGGTGGAAAATGGTTTCTTGCGACTTCGGCGGGGGAGAAGATCTCCCTGAATCCGGGGAACAGCCTTACTCTGGCTGCGTCGGGACAGCGTATCTCCTGGGAGGTACAGGGGACGGGAGCCAAAGGGACGTCAGCCGGTAATATTCTCGTTTCTCCCGCTTCTCCGGAGGGCCCGTTCATCTCCGTAAGTTCATCCGGCGGCTCCAGCGCGACCTTTTCCGCCTACCGCGGCAGCATGGTCGTCCTGAACGACGGCGGGAATCTGCTCGTCGCGAACGCGGTGGCCATGGAAGAGTACGTCCAGTCCGTCGTCGGCGCCGAGATGATCGACTCCTGGCCCCTCGAGGCTGCCAGGGCGCAGGCCGTTGCGGTCAGGAGTTACGCGGCCTATAAGACCGGGCTCAGGAAAGACACGCTCCAGAGGGATTATGTTGGGTCCTTTTCTTACTTAAGGCCCGAAGACGTCCTCATCTGGGCTACCGACCAGGTCTACAGGGGGATAGCCGAGGAGACTGAGCGCACGATAGCCGCCGCCTCTTCCACGAGGGGAGAGATCCTTACTTATCAAGGTCTGCCGGCGGCTACTTACTACCATGCCGATGCCGGCGGCATGACTGAAGACCCCTGCTATGTCTGGGGAAGGTCCGTGCCCTACTTGGTCCCCGTGGTGGAGGTGCCCCACGAATCGCCCCACTCTTCCTGGGAGGTGGTCCTTATGCCTTCCGACCTCTCTGGGGCGCTGGAGCGCCTGGGGACAAGCCATGCGGGGACCCCGGACACGGTGCGGGGTCTGGAGCAGGGCGTATCCGGCAGGTGGTTCACGATCCTGGTTGGGTCCGGCGACGCGTCGTGTGTTGTCCGGGGAACCGATTTGAGGAGCGTCTTGCCTCAGATAAAGAGCACCCTGTTTTCCGCCTATGTCTTGGGAGGCGGCCGGGAAGTCACGGGCTCCCTGTCGGCGGGGATGTGTTTCAGCGTGGCCGGCGCCCAGGGCGCGCGGACCGATGTCCACCTGGGGTCTTCCTACGTGATAGGAGGGTTCGGCGGACCCGCGCCGCTATCGGAGTCGGGAGGAACGGCGGTGCTTTCGGGCCTTAGGTCAGACGGCGCTCCGAGAATCCTGCTCCAAGGTGCCGGGTGGGGCCACGGCGTCGGTCTTTCCCAGTGGGGAGCCAGGGAGATGGCCCTCATGGGCAAGGACGCTTGGGATATACTCGAACTGTACTATCCTGGGCTCATGCCGGAGAAATGGTGGTAGGTGGAAGGTTGAGAGTAGACGAGTTCGATTACTGCCTGCCTCAGGAGCTTATCGCCCAGAAGCCCCTCGAGCGCAGGGACGAGTCCCGCCTCATGGTGCTCGACAGGGCCACGGGCAGGACGGAGCACAGGCGGTTTCGCGATATCAAAGAGTACCTCCGGCCGGGCGACATCCTGGTGGTGAACGATACCAGGGTTATTCCGGCCAGGCTCAAAGGGGTGCGGCAGACGGGCGGCAAGATCGAGGTCCTGCTTCTCAAGGACCTCGGGGGAGACGACTGGGAGTGCCTCGTGAAGCCCGGCCACAAGGTGAGGCCGGGAGACGTTTTCACCGTCCCTGGCGGCCGAAGCGCGGAGAAGGATACGGTCCTAAAGGGCACGGTCAAGGCCCGCACGGCCTACGGGGGCAGGGTGATCCACTGGGAGTACCAAGGCCGCTGGGAAGATGCTCTGGAGAAGGTGGGGCAGGTTCCACTCCCGCCCTATATCAAGTCGCCCATTGCCGACCCTTCCAGGTATCAGACCGTCTACGCGAGGGTTCCGGGTTCGGCCGCCGCGCCCACTGCGGGCCTGCATTTTACTCCGGAGCTCCTGGCTGAGATAAGGGACATGGGGGTCTTGATCGAGTCTGTCACCCTTAACGTCGGCCTCGGCACCTTCAGGCCGGTGAAGGAAGAAACCGTCGAGGCCCACGTCATGCACGAAGAGTACTTTGAGATAAGCGAGGAGACCGCGAGGGTCATTAACGAGGCGCGTGAAAGCGGGGGGCGGCTTTTCGCGGTCGGCACCACTGTCGTACGGTCGCTGGAGAGCTCGTCCACCGAAGACGGCAAGGTCCTGCCCTTCAGGGGAGAAACCAGGCTCTTCATCTACCCGCCCTACCGTTTCAAGGCGGTCGACCACATGGTAACCAACTTCCACCTTCCGAGGTCCACGCTCCTGATGCTCGTGGCGGCTTTCGCGGGGAAAGACAACATCCTGAGAGCCTACAGAGAGGCGGTAGACCTCAGGTACCGGTTTTTCTCTTTTGGAGATGCCATGCTCATCCTGTGAGCTCCTTTGATAGTCGGATTTGAGGTGAGAGAGGACTTGGCGAAGACGGTGCTTACGTTCACTTGTCACGGCCAGAGGGGAAAGGCGAGGCTTGGGACCATAAGGACCGCCCACGGGGAGTTCGAGACCCCGGTGTTCATGCCTGTCGGGACCCAGGCCACGATCAAGTCGGTGCTTCCCGGAGACGTTTGGGATACGGGTTCCAAGATCATCCTTTCCAACGCCTATCACCTGTACCTGAGGCCTGGCGCGGAGGCCGTGAAGGCGGCCGGTGGCCTCCACAAGTTCATGAACTGGAAGGGTTCTACCCTCACCGACAGTGGCGGGTTTCAGGTCATGAGCCTCGGGGCCAACGTTAAGGTGACCGACGAGGGAGCGCGCTTCAGATCCCACATAGACGGCAGGGAGGTGTTCTTCACTCCCGAAGTCTCGGTGAAGGCGCAGGTGGATATAGGCGCCGATATCATCATGTGCTTTGACCAGTGCGTGCCCTACCCAGTGTCCAAGGAAACGGCCCGGGAGGCCATGGTCCGCACTACAGAGTGGGCCGAGAGGGCGAAGTCGGTGCCCGTTCCCAGTTCCCAGGCTCTCTTCGGGATCGTCCAAGGGTCGGTATGGACGGATCTCAGGAAGGAGTCGGCTTTGAGCCTCGCGCGGCTGGATTTCCCCGGTTACGCCATAGGAGGGCTTGCGGTGGGAGAGCCCAAGGAAGAGTTCTACGAGATCGTGAGGTTCACCGTGGACTACCTGCCCGAGGACAAACCGAGGTACCTCATGGGCGTGGGACACCCCGTGGACCTCATAGAGGGCGCCTTGTGCGGGGTGGACATGTTCGACTGCGTTCTGCCCACGAGGAACGCCCGCCACGGAAGGGTTTTCACCTTTGGGGGAGGCCTCAATATACGGAACCAGAGGTTCGCCTCGGATTACGGCCCCCTCGAGGAAGGCTGCGATTGCCTATCCTGCAGGGAGTTTTCCCGGGCGTACATAAGGCACCTCATGGTGGCCGGAGAGACGTTGGCGTCAACCCTCCTCACCATACACAACCTCCGGTTTTTCCAGAGGCTCATGGAGAGGATAAGGGAGTCCATCCTGGATGGAACCGCAGGGCGGCTGAGGGAGCGTCTACTTGAGGTCTATCCTTTCAAGGAAACCTGAGGGCCACATGATCTTTCCCTACCCCGGAAAAGGTAATCCCTGAGGTTTGGTCGAAGATGGAAACAAGGGTCGTCAGAGAGGCTATAGCCTAGACGGCCGTAAGGAGGGTTTGGAACAGTGCCCCAGCAGGGACTATCCCCATGGTTCAGTTACGTATGGATAGCTCTCCTCTTTGCCTTCCTCTATTTCTTCACTATTAGGCCCCAGCAGAAGGAGCAGCGGGAGAGGGCTGAGATGATAAGGTCGCTCAAACCGGGAGACAAGGTGGTTACCGCAGGCGGGCTCGTCGGGGTCATCACCAAGGTAGAGGACATCTCGGTGAAGATGAGAGTGGCAGAGAGGGTGGAGGTAGAGGTCCTCAAGACAGGTATAGCAAGGACCATAAGAGATTAGCTCTTTTTGGCACCTAAGAGTGATCCAATCCGGACGGTCACGTCCGGTCTTTTTTTCTGTATAATGGGCTTGTGTGAACGTCGTTCTATGGGAGAATCGGAGATTCCGGTGGCCGGCCGGAGGAGATCCAAAATGGATCGAGAATAGATCCATTTGTGCCAATTGGTCCGGCCAGTAGGGAGGAGCCGCTTTGGAAGAGAAGTCATCCTTCGACCTTCGCAGGAAGGGCGGCCTGCCGATTTACCTGCAGGTGAAAAGAAGGATTGAAGCGCTGATCGCCAGTGGTGAATGGAAGAGGGGGCAGAGGCTTCCTACGGAGCGAGCCCTCGCAGCCCAGCTTGGAGTAAGCCGAAATACCGTAAGCCTCGCCTACAGGCAGCTCGAAGCAGAAGGCCTCATCACGTCAAGGCAAGGACGGGGTACCTTTGTCGCCGAGGCCGACGACCTCCTCAGGCTCGAGAACAAGAGAGAGCGCCTGAACAGGGTGGTAGATTCGGCGCTCGACGACGCCCTCGCCCTAGGGGTGAACCCCGATGAGTTCCTCCAGGTCGTGACGCGCAGGGTTGAAGAGCGCAGGAAGATGCTTTCCGACGTGAGGATCGCGTTCGTAGAGTGCAACCGGGAGCAGCTCGATTATTTCAGCAAGGAACTGGAACTGGGCACCGGCGTAAAGGTCCTTCCCGTGCTTACCGACGACCTTTTTCGCGGGTCCCAAGAGGCGATAGATACGATCGCCAGTTCAGATATGGTCGTGACCACGTTTTTCCACCTGGACGAAGTCAGGGCCTCTCTGCCCGAGAGGTCTGACGATATCCTCGGGATAGCCCTCGACCCAGATATGGAGACCATCGTGCGCATAGCCAGGCTGCCGCCAGGGAGCAGCGTGCTCTTGGTCTGCATATCCGATAGGTTCGCCGAAAGGGTGAAGAAGTCCATGGAGAACGCCGGGATCACCGAGATCAACGTGGAGACGGTGACCGAGAGAGACCCGGCGGTCATCCAGGACAAGCTCCGAGGCAAGAGGGCGGTCATAGTGTCGCCCGGAAGGCAGAAGGAAGTGTCTGCGATGGTCAAGAGAGGTACCCCGGTCATCGAATTCGTCTACCGGCCGGACGCGGGTTCGGTGAATCTACTGAGGTCCTCCGTACTTGAGCATCGCAAAATGAACAGGCAGAAGGGGGTCCTTAGTGGTGAGTGATTCACCGTACGAGATCGCGGTGAACAGAAAATGGTGCAAGAAGTGCGGTCTCTGTATAGCGTTTTGCCCCAAGCAAGTGCTTGAGAGCGATGATGAAGGCGGCCCGGTCGTTAAGGCGCCCTCGCAGTGCATTGGTTGCCTTCTCTGCGAGATGCACTGTCCGGACTTTGCCATCGTCGTGAAGAGGAGGGCGGAACAATGAAAGAAGGGAAGCCCAGGCTTCTTCTCGGTAATGAAGCGTGTGTAGAAGGTGCCATAGCGGCAGGCCTTAAGTTTTTCGCAGGCTACCCGATTACGCCGTCTACCGAGATCGCGGAGCTCTGCGCCCAGTACCTCCCTCAGGTAGGCGGCAAGTTCATTCAGATGGAAGATGAGATCGCCAGTATGGCCGCCGTCTGCGGCGCCTCCCTCGCGGGCGTCAAGTCCATGACGGCGACCTCCGGCCCCGGGTTCTCTCTGAAGCAGGAGAACATAGGTTTCGCCGTCCAGGCGGAGATCCCGTGTGTCGTGGTGGACGTGCAGAGGGTAGGACCGTCCACGGGGATGCCCACGTCTGCTGCCCAGGGCGACGTCATGCAGTCGAGGTGGGGGACTCACGGAGACCATGAGATCGTGGTGCTCTCTCCCTCGTCGGTGCTGGAAGCCTACACCTTGACCGTAACCGCGTTCAACATAGCCGAGGAGCTCAGGACGCCCGTCATCCTGCTCATGGATGAAATGGTCGGCCACCTCCGCGAGAAGGTCATCCTGCCCGACAGATCCGAACTTATGGTGAAGGCCCGGCCGAAGCCTGACCTTCCGCCTGGCCAGTACAAGCCGTACGCCGACTACGGCGACCCGGCCAAGGTGGCTCCGCTGGCTGCCTTCGGAGAGGGGTATAGGTTCCACGTCACGGGCCTCACCCACGGGGAAGACGGTTTCCCGACCAACAATCCGGATGTGGGCGCGAGGCAGATAAAGAGGATAAGCGAGAAGATCGCGTCCAGGAAGAAGGATCTGCCCCAGCCGGAAGAGCTCTTTACCGACGACGCCGAAGTGTTCGTGTTCGCCTTCGGCGGCACTGCCAGGTCGGCCAAGAAGGCCGTGCGCGATGCGCGGGCCATGGGCCTCAAGGCGGGGCTTATCCGGGCCATCACGGTCTGGCCTTTCCTCGAGGAGCCGCTCCTCAGGGCTAAAGCCAAGAAGCCCAAGGCGGTCATCGTCCCCGAGATGAACCTGGGCCAGATAATCCTGCCCGTAAAGCGCGTTATGGGAGACGCTTGCCCGGTGATAGGGATAAACAAGGTGGGCGGCCGCTACATCGAGCCCGATGAGATTCTGGACGCGATTAAGGAGGCGATTCTCGGTGGCTCTGCCTCTTGAGAAATATCTACGCGTGGGCAAGCTCCCACACATCTGGTGCCCCGGCTGCGGGCACGGGATCATAACCCAGGCCATAATCAGGGCCATAGACGAGCTGGGTCTTGACACCCAGAAGACGGTAGTGGTATCCGGTATCGGCTGTTCTTCACGCGCCCCCGGGTACATGAACTTCGATACCCTGCACACGACTCACGGCAGGGCCATAGCCTTCGCCACCGGCATCAAGATGGCGAATCCCGAGCTTAAAGTGATCGTCATAACCGGAGACGGAGACGCGGCAGCCATCGGAGGGAACCACCTCATCCACGCCGCGAGGCGGAACATCGGCCTCACCGTCATCTGCTTCAACAACAACATCTACGGCATGACCTCAGGCCAGTATTCGCCCCTCACTCCAACTGGGAGCTACGCCTCCACGGCCCCGTACGGTATGGTCGAGAGGCCCTTCGACCTGTGCGAACTGGTCAAAGGGGCCGGCGGGACGTTTGTCGCGAGGAGCACCGCGTACCATGCGCGGCACCTCACGAATGTCATAAAAGACGCCCTGAAATACGATGGGTTTGCCTTTGTGGATGCCCTCTCCCAGTGCCCGACCTACTTCGGACGCCGCAACAGGCTCCGCACTCCCATGGACATGCTCAACTGGATGAGGGACCACGCGGTGTCTGCGTCCTCGTGGGAAAAGATGAGCCCTGAGGAGAGGGAAGGGAAGTTCCCCATAGGGGTCTTGGTCAACCAGCCTTCCAGGGAGCTCACCAAGGTCTACGGCGAGATATTGGCCCAAGCGCGGAAGGAGGCAGGGGCTAATGCGTAAAGAGTTCAGGCTGGCGGGCGCAGGCGGTCAGGGTCTCATAACCGCGGCGATCATCCTCGCCGCCGCTGCCGCGGAGCACACCGAGTACAACGCGGTCCAGTCTCAATCCTACGGGCCCGAGTCCCGCGGCGGTTCTTCTAAGGCAGACGTCATAATCTCCACCGACGAGATAGACTATCCCGAGGTTAAGAGCCCCGAGGTCCTCCTCGTCATGACCCAGGAAGCGTGCGACAAGTTCGTGCCCGGCGTCCGTCCGGGAGGGATGGTCGTCGTCGACGAGACGTACGTGAGGACCGTGCCCCCGGTAGATGCTAAGGTCTTGAGATACGGGATATCCGCGAAGGCCAGGGAGCTCGGCCGCGAGATAGTGGCGAACATAGTGGCCGTAGGACTCTTGGTTGGCCTTACCGGGATCGTGCCCGAGGACGCAGCCCTAGAGGCGGTACTGGCCAGGGTACCCAAGGGCACGGAGGAACTCAACAAGAAGGCTTTCCTGGCGGGCATCCAGGCCGCCAAAGAGATAGGCTAGGGCCGGCGCGCGCGTAGCCCCGGGGAGGATTCGTTGATGCCTGTCGGTGGCACTGAATGGCTGGAGATGGCGAGAGAGCAGGTCAAGAAGGCCTGCGACATGCTGGGCTTGGAGAGCGCGGCGTACGAAAGGCTCAAGGAGCCCGAGAAGACGCTGGAAGTTTCCATCCCGGTGAGGATGGACGACGGTTCGCTCAAGGTTTTCACCGGGTGGCGCTGCCACCATTCCACTGCCTTGGGTCCCGCCAAGGGAGGCATCAGGTACCATCCCGGCGCAACCGCGGACGAGATAAAGGCCCTCGCCATGTGGATGACCCTCAAGTCGTCGGTGATGGGACTTCCTTTCGGAGGGGCCAAGGGCGGCATAAGGTGCAACCCGAAAGAGCTTTCCCAGCGCGAACTTGAGAGCCTCACGCGGGGCTACGTGCGCGCCGTATCAGACCTCTTAGGGCCCCTTAGAGACATACCTGCCCCTGAGATGTACACGAATGCCCAGGTGATGGCCTGGATTATGGACGAGTACTCGTCGATACGGGGAGAAGTCGCCCTGCCGGTAGTGACCGGCAAACCGGTCGAACTCGGAGGGATCCCTGCGCGGGATACGGCTACTGCCCGGGGGACCGTGCTCTGCGTCAGGGAAGCCGCAGCGGTGCTGGGTTTGGGCCTCAAGGGCGCTTCTTACGCGGTGAGCGGCTTCGGGAACGCGGGTTTCAACACCGCCTATTGCATGGCAGAACTCGGGTGCAAGATGGTGGCTTGCAGCGACACCGGCGGGGCGGCATATAGTCCCGACGGGATGGATCCCGTGGAGGTCTTGGCCTGGAAGAGGGCGCGGGGTACGGTGCGGGGGTTCCCCGGTTCCACGGACGTGCCTGAAGACGAGTTCTTCGCCCTACCGGTAGACATCCTGATCCCTGCCGCCCTGGAAGGTTCCATAACCGAAGAGATCGCCCCGGGCATAAGGGCGAAGCTGGTGGTCGAGGCCGCCAACGGGCCGACGGTACCGTCCGCCGACGCGGTGCTTGAGAAAAAAGGGGTCATGGTCGTGCCCGATATCTTGGCTTCTGCGGGCGGAGTCACCGCGTCGTATTTCGAATGGGTGCAGAATCTCCAGGGCTCTTCTTGGGCCGAAGGCGAGCTCGAGAGGAAACTGGAGAAAATCATGGTAGAATGTTTCTCGTCTGTTTACAAGATGCACCGGGATATGAAGGTATCCATGAGGGAAGCCGCGTTCTTAGTCGGCGTAAAGCGGGTTACAGACGCTATGAGGCTCCGCGGCTGGCTTTAGTAGCGTCGTGAGGAGGGGGATTTGGAAGTGAAGGCCGATGAGCTTAACGCGCTCAAGAAAAAATGGGAAGAGAGCACTGTAGCCAAGGTTACCCAGAGGTTTCCCGAGAGGAAAAAGGAGTTTTCCACCCGGTCCGGGATCCCCATAGACAGGGTCCTTACGCCGGGCGACCTAGAAGGCTGGGACTACTCCGAGAAGCTCGGTTTCCCGGGCGAGTACCCCTTCACCCGGGGAGTCCAGCCCACCATGTACCGCGGGCGTTTCTGGACCATGCGCCAGTACGCCGGGTTCGGCAGCGCCGAAGAGACCAACCAGAGATTCCGGTACCTGCTTGAGCAAGGGCAGACGGGCCTCTCGGTGGCTTTCGACCTTCCGACCCAGGTAGGTTACGATTCTGACCATCCCCTCGCCGAGGGCGAAGTCGGCAAGGTGGGCGTGGCCATAGACTCCCTGGAAGACATGGAGATAGTGTTCAGCGGTATCCCCTTGGACAAAGTCTCCACTTCCATGACCATCAATGCCCCAGCGGCGGTGCTCCTCGCTATGTACCAGGTCGTTGGAGAGAAGCAAGGAGTAAGCCCGGAGAAGCTCCAGGGGACCGTCCAGAACGACGTCCTCAAGGAATACGTGGCGAGGGGTACATACATATTCCCGCCGGGTCCGTCCATGCGGCTGGTAACCGACATATTCGAGTATTGCTCGAAGACGATACCCGACTGGAACACCATATCCATCAGCGGCTATCACATAAGAGAAGCCGGAGCCACGGCGGTCCAGGAAGTGGCGTTCACCCTGGCCAACGGGATCGCCTATGTCGACGCGGCGGTGAAGAGAGGCCTTGACGTAGACCAGTTCGCCGGAAGGCTCTCCTTCTTCTTCAACAGCCACATCGATTTCTTTGAGGAGATCGCCAAGTTCCGGGCCGCGAGAAGGCTCTGGGCGCGCATCATGAAGGAAAGGTTCGGCGCCAAGAACCCCAAGTCCATGATGCTCCGCTTCCACACCCAGACCGCCGGTTCGTCCCTCACCGCCCAGCAGCCTGACAACAACATCATCAGGACCACGATCGAGGCTCTGGCGGCCGTGTTGGGCGGGACCCAGTCGCTCCACACCAACTCCCGCGACGAGGCGCTGTCTCTGCCTACAGAGGATTCGGTGAGGATAGCCCTCAGGACCCAGCAGATCATCGCCTACGAGACGGGAGTCGGCGACACCATAGACCCGCTGGCGGGCAGCTACTACGTCGAAAAGCTGACCGACGAGATCGAGGCAAGGGCCGAGGAGTACATAAGGAAGATCGACGAGATGGGCGGAGCTCCCGAGGCCATCGAAAAGGGCTACATGCAGCGGGAGATACAGGAGAGCGCCTACAGGTACCAGAAGTCGGTGGAGTCAAAGGAGACCATGGTCGTGGGCGTGAACTGCTTCGAGATCAAAGAGGAGCCGCCCAAGGGTCTCCTCAGGGTGAACCCGGAGATAGCCGAAACCCAGAAGAGGCGCCTCAAGGAGCTCAGGCAAAGGCGCGATTCGCGGGCGGTCGGGCAGGCTCTCAAGGAAGTTGAGGCCGCTGCCCGTGGCGACGCCAACCTGGTGCCGCCTATCGTCGAAGCGGTCAGGAACTACGCTACTATCGGAGAGATCTGCGACGTCCTCCGGAATGTGTTCGGCACGTACCGGCCCGGAGCTTTCATCTGAGGGGTGACGACGGATGATTAAGAAAGTGAACCATATAGGGATAGCCGTAAGCAGCCTCGACGCGGCAATGAAGATCGTGAAGGACGTCTTCGGGCTGGAGGTCACTGGAGTCGAAGAGGTACCTTCCCAGAAAGTCAAGGTGGCCTTCGTCCCGGTGGGAGACACCAGGCTCGAACTCCTGGAGCCCACTGCCGAAGATTCGCCTATCTCCAAGTTCCTCGCCACCCGCGGCGAGGGCATGCACCACATAGCCCTCGAGACCGACGATGTGGCGGGCGACCTTAGGAAGGCCGAGGAAGCCGGAGCCAGGCTCATCGATAAGGAGCCCAGGGAAGGGGCCCACGGGACCAAGGTAGGGTTCCTCCACCCCAAGAGCACCTTTGGGGTGCTTATGGAACTCGTTGAGGAGCCCGGTGAGCATAAGTCGTGATCATCGACTGCCACGCGCACATACTTCCGCCTGAGATAGTCGGGGATCTCGCTTCGTTCGCGGAGCGGGATCCCCATTTTTCCTTGCTGACGAGGACCAAGAACGCCAGGTTCTTGACGGGCGAAGACCTCATCAGAGATATGGATGACCAGGGAGTAGACCGTTCCATAGTCTGCGGGTTTGCCTTCAAAGATACGGGTATATCGCGGCTTCAGAACGACTACTGCGCCGAACTCATGCGGTCGTATCCGGAGAGGATAGCGTTTCTGGCGGTCATCGATCCCGAGGCGCCCGGCGCCTTGGCGGAAGTGGAGAGGTGCCTCTCAATGGGCGCCTGCGGCGTGGGGGAGATATTCCCGGCCGGGCACGGGTTTGACCTCCAGGGCGGGGGCATGAAAAAAGTAGCTGGCCTTTGCCGAGAAGCCGGCGCCGTGGTCCTCATCCACGTGAACGAGCTCGTGGGTCACTGTTACCCAGGAAAGGGAGACGTAGGCCCCCTTGCCGCCTACCGGTTTGCCGTGGATAACCCCGGGCTCACGACGATCTTCGCCCACTTCGGCGGCGGGCTTCCGTTCTACGCCGCGATGCCGGAGGTAAAGGACCTCGGACACGTCTATTATGACAACGCAGCCCAGCCCCTTCTATACAGGCCCAGCGTTTACCTCGCCCTCAAAGACCTGGGTATACTCGACAAGATCATGCTGGGGAGCGACTACCCTCTGCTTACGTGGACAAGATACGTGAAGGAGATAGCTTCTTCGGGGCTTCGCGAAGGGGAACAGGAGATGATCTTGGGACGGAATGCCTGGATAGTGTTTGGAAAGTTTTTCAGATCCAGGGCAGAAGGAAACCGGTCCCAGCGACAGAATACACTGGATTGAAGGGTGGACTGGAGAATATCCTAAGGGGGCGAGGTCGTGAGGCCACCCAGGACAATTGAGTACATCTGCCTTGCGTGCGGGGTGCAAGGGTCGACCCGGCGTGAGGCAGGCGGAGGAGAAGAACGCGAAACCGGCGGCTTTTCTCCCAGGTGTCCAAAGTGCGGGAATCCCGTGCTGTACCTGGAGAGGAAAGCCGCCGGAGATTCTTTAGAGGCTGTCGCCAGCGTGGGGAAAGCCTAGCCCGGTAAGCCTTTGGCCTTGAGGCCGCAGCCGGACTTAGCCGGCGCGGCCTTTTTGTTTGCGCGCAGTCCTAATGTAGAACCCTTCTGAGCTACTCATCTGGAGACCCTGCGTTCTTCCTTAATTTGCGTTAAGAAGAGCTAAAGTTGAAGGAAATACCCTCGATGTGTAGAATAGAGGAGCCAAGTGGGGGAGAGTGGTGATTGGTGGCACAGTCCACAGGGTTCGTGGGGGAATACCTCCATACCGTGGACCACAAGGGGCGAGTGGCCATTCCCTCCAAGTTCAGGGAGGCTCTCGGTCCCCGCTTCTACATTGCGAGGGGCCTCGATAGCTGCATCTTCGTCTACCCCAGCGAAGAATGGGCGCAGGTGCTTGAGAAGATAAAGAGCATGCCCCTCAACCACAGAGAAGCCAGGGACTACCAGCGCTACTTTCTCTCAGGTGTGACGGACGTTGAGCCGGATCGCCAGGGCAGGATAGTGCTCCCCATATCCCTCCGGGAGTATGCGGGCATCAGCAAGGATGTCTGGATACTCGGCGTCGGTACCAGGGTGGAGATATGGGATAAGGAAGTCTGGGACCGCAAGAAGATAGAGATCGGCAAGAGTTTTTCTGAGATAGCGGAGAGTGTCACAGGCGTATGACCGACAGTTTCCACCGGCCGGTTATGGCGCCGGAGACGATCGGGTGTCTCTTGCAGGTCCGTCCTTCCATCCACCTGGATTGCACGCTGGGCGACGGTGGACATGCCCTGGAGATCCTCAGGCGTTCTCCAGAGACTTTCGTCATAGGTTTCGACGTAGACAGGGAAGCGCTCAGCGTAGCGGAGGAGCGGCTTAGCCGGGAGTTCAAAGGCAGATTTCTGGCCCTAAAGGCGGACTACCGGCGACTTCCCGAGGTCCTCGCGGAGATCGGGATACCGATGGTGGACACCGTGCTCTACGACCTGGGGGTTTCGTCCAGGCAGCTGGACACTCCCGAACGGGGTTTCAGCTACTGGGGCGACGGTCCGCTGGACATGAGGATGGATCTGGGCAGGGTCCTAACGGCCAGGGATATAGTCATGACATATAGCGAAGAAGAGCTGGCCAGAATCCTCGCGGAGTACGGTGAAGAGAAGTTCGCCAGGCGTATCGCCCGGGAGATCGTGAAGGCAAGAAGAAACCGGGAGATAGGGACCGCCGGTGCGCTGGTCGACATCATCAAGAGGGCGATCCCGGCCAGGGCCAGGACAGGTGGAGGTCATCCGGCGAGGAGGACTTTCCAGGCTTTGAGGATCGAGGTCAACGACGAGATCAGGCTCCTTCAGAGGGCGATCCTGGACGGTTTCTACCACCTGAAGCCAGGCGGAATGATCGCGGTGCTTTCATACCACTCCCTGGAGGACCGCGTTGTCAAGAACACGTTCAGGTCCCTTGCCGGGAGCGGAGAAGCCAATCTGGTGACTCGTAAACCCAAGACTCCCGGAGCGGAAGAAGTCGAAGAGAATCCCAGGGCCCGGAGCGCGAAACTCAGGGTGGCGAAGAGAGAGATGGCAAATGGTACACTCATCTGAGATCAGGTTGAAGGGCGCCTCAGGGCGCAGCGTATACAGGACAAAGGACCGAAAGGCGAGGCGGCAGCATGCGCGCTCCATGCCGCTCGAGGTCGTGGGCATCGTGTATTTCCTCATGGCGGTCTTGGCAGGATGCCTCCTGGTGCTCCAACCCGCCAGAGTGGCCCAGTACAACGAGATGATCGCCATCAAGGAACGTGAACTCCAAGCCCTGAAACTGACCAATGAAGACCTGAAGAAGGCCGTTTCCTACGCCGAGTCTCTGGAGTTCGTGGAGAAGGAGGCCAGGACGACCCTGGGTATGGTTGACCCTGAGGAGGTGAAAGCCCTCCAGGTGCCGGTGACCAGGGCCGGAATGGTCTTCGCAGGGTTGGAGCCCGCGCAGGAGCCCGGTGGTATACTTTCGTTGATCGGCCGCATAGCTCAGATCTTTGGAGTGAAAGAAGCTACGGCTAAGGGAAGCGAATAACCTTACGCCCGACACGAAAGGAACCGCCTATGGGAGCAGTGCTTGCCCGGAAACGCGTAGCCCGTGTGCTCACGGGAGTCGCTTTTGCATTTGTGCTCCTTTTTGCGCGCCTCGTGTACATCCAGTTCGTGTGGTCGGACACCTTAGGTGAAGAAGCCCTGGACATGAGGATGCAGGACATCCCGATCCAGCCGAGGCGCGGGGTGATCTACGATCGAAACGGGCATGAGCTCGCCTTCAGCATCGACGTGGAATCGGTCTACGCCATCCCGGCGCAAGTCAAGGATCCAGAAAAAACCGCGGCCATCCTCTCCGAGATCCTGGGTATGAGCTACGACTCGCTCATGGCGAGGCTCACCAGGCATTCTTCATTTGAGTGGATTAAGAGGAAAATCCCCGACGAGGTCGCGAGGCGCATACGTGAGGAGAAGCTCTCAGGGATAGGGTTCACCCAGGAGTCCATGAGGGTATGGCCGAAAGGGAGCCTCCTCGCCCAGGTGCTCGGCATCGTAGGGATCGACAACGACGGCCTCGAGGGGCTTGAATACCAGTATGACCGGCAACTCAAAGGCGTCCAGGGGCAGTTTACAGTCGAAGTGGATGCCTTGGGAGAAGAGCTCCCCCAGTCTCAAAAAGGCTACATACCGCCCATCCAGGGGAAAAACCTCATACTCACCATCGATGAGGTTATCCAGTTCATAGTGGAGCGTGAGCTGGACGCGGCGGTAGAGAGGAGCCAGGCTGAGGGCGGCCTTGCCATTGCCATGGACCCGCAGACCGGGGAGATACTCGCCATGGCGATGAGGCCCACCTACGATCCCAACCAGTACGACCGGTATCCCGACGCCAACCGGAGGATAATAACCATCACCGATTCGTACCCGCCGGGTTCCACCTTCAAACCCATAACCGCGGCGGCGGCCCTCGAGACGGGCAAGGTGACGGTGAACGACACTTTCTTCTGCGGCGGGAGCATCCGCGTTGGGTCCGAAGTCCTGAGGTGCCACGTCCCCGAGGGCCACGGCATGCAGACCTTCAACGAGGTCATGCAGAACTCGTGCAACGTCGGGTTCATAGAGATTGGCCTCCGGGTCGGGATTGAAGATTTCTACAAGTACCTGGATCTTTTCGGCGCCACGACCGTGACCGGGATCGATCTTCCCGGAGAGTCTTCCGGCATAATCGTTCCCAAGGACCTTTGCAAGCCAATCGACCTGGCGGTCATGTCTTTCGGCCAGACGCTCCAGCTTACGCCGGTCCAGCTCATAGCCTCCATCTCGGCCATAGCCAACGGCGGGTATACCGTCGTGCCTCACGTGGTGAAAGCGGTAACCGACGCGGACGGAAACACTGTAGAAGTAAAACAGACGGGAAAAGTACACCGAATAATATCGGAGATGACGGCCAAAGAGCTCCGGACCGCGCTGGAAGAGGTCGTATCCAAGGGTACAGGAAAGCAGGCGTACGTGCCTGGCTACCGGCTGGCGGGGAAGACGGGTACTTCCAACAAAGTTGTAGACGGAAGGCTTGCAGAGGGTAAGTATCTCGCGTGGTTCATAGGGTTTGCCCCCGCGAACGACCCGAAGATCGCGCTGCTGGTTATGATCGACGAGCCCAAAGGCGCGTACTACGGCGGCCAGATCGCGGCGCCCGTCTTCCAGGCCATCATGAGGGACGTACTCAGGTACCTGGAGGTACCGCCCCAGGAAGAACCCGCCGGCACGGATCCCGCCGAGCTGGTGGTAGTGCCTGACCTCGTGGGCAGCGAGGTTACATCGGCGCAGGTAGAACTGCGTAAAGTAGAGCTGGTGGGTATGAAGGAAGGACCCGGTATGCGGGTTACCCGACAGTTCCCGGTCGCCGGGGCCAAGGTACTCAAAGGTACCACCGTGATCCTGTATACGGAAGAAGACGTGACGCCGGGAGAAGGAGAAGTCGCCGTCCCGTCTCTAATTGGTATGGGCCTCACCCAAGCGCGGGAAAGGCTCATGGAAGCGGGACTTGTCTTGTCGGCCCAAGGGAGCGGTTTCGCCGTGAACCAGGATCCTCCTGCCGGGACAATAGTTCCCCTGGGGACGACGGTGAAAGTGATCTTCCGCATGGACGTGGGCCAGTAGACGCGGACTCCGAGTTTTTCGAATGTGAGGGACAAAGATGCGTCTCAGCACGCTACTCAAGGACATGCCCGGGAGCGAGGTCGTGAGGGACGCCGAGATCTCCGGCATAGCCTACGACAGCCGTGCCATATCCCCGGGCTACGCCTTTTTCGCCATCCCTGGGTTCAAGGACGACGGGCGGAGGTTCATACCTCAGGCACTGAACCGCGGCGCGTCGGCCGTCGTTACGTGTCTGAACGATGCTTTCCCCGAAGCCGGGGCCTTGGGGCTATCGGAAAGCGCTGGGCTTGCGTTGGTGAAAGACCCCAGGCGGGCGCTTTCCTCCGCGGCGGCGGTTTTCTACGGGTATCCCAGCAGGGACCTCACCGTGGTCGGCATAACCGGCACCAAAGGCAAGACCACCACTTGCCACCTGGTGCGGAGCGTGCTTGAGTCTTGCGGCTTGAGGACAGGACTCATCGGTACCGTCCACAACATCGTCGGAGATGAAGTGAGGCCGGTGACGCGCACTACCCCGGAGTCTTCGGACCTCCAGGCCTTGCTCCGGGAGATGGTTTCCAGGGATTGCCGCGCCGTGACCATGGAAGTGTCGTCTCATGCCCTGGAGCTCTACCGGGTGGAAGACATATTTTTCGACGCCGCCGTCTTCACCAACCTGGGCTGGGACCATCTGGACTTCCACGGGACCATGGAAGCCTACGCCCGCGCCAAAGCCAGGCTTTTCGAGCTCTTGGGGAAGACCAGGGGCGCAAAGAGAGCGGACCGTCCTCTGGTGGCATCCGTAAACTGCGACGATGAGTACTCCTCGCTGTTTAGGGAAAGGGCGGCGGGCCGCGTGGTGACCTACGGCTTGAGAGAAGGCGCCGAGGTCCGCGCCGAAGACATCGAGACAGGCCCCAGGGGGACTTCTTTCACGATGGTCTGCGGGAAGGAGCGCCTCAGGCTCAGGACGCGGCTCATAGGCAGGTTTAACGTGTACAACGCTTTGGCGGCGGCTTCCGTGGGATATGGCTTCGGCTTTGAGCCGGTAGATATCGTCCGCGGGCTCGAGAGCGCGGAAAGCGTGAGGGGGCGGGTGGAGCTTGTACCCGGGACAGACAGGTTTTCTGTGTGGGTCGACTACGCCCATACCCCCGAGAGTCTGCAGAACATCCTCGCCCTTGCCAGGGACCTTTCGGCGGGGAAGGTCATCGTGGTCTTCGGGTGTGGCGGCGACAGGGACCGGAGCAGGCGTCCCGCCATGGGAAGGCTGGCCGGCGACATGGCCGACCTCGTCATAATCACCAACGACAACCCCAGGACCGAGGATGAAGACAGGATCTTGGACGATATCGAAGCCGGCCTCAAGGAGAGCCGGGGCAAGTCTTCCTACCTGAGGATAAAGGACAGGCGTGAGGCGATAAACGAAGCCATAAGAAGGGCAGGAAAGGGCGACGTGGTGGTCATCGCGGGGAAAGGCCACGAGACCTACCAGATTATAGGAGACAAGGTTTACCATTTTGACGACGCGGAAGAGGCTAGGAAGGCCATCTTGGCTGCGGGTGAAGGGAGCGGAGATCTGCTGTGAGGCCCTACTCGCTGAGAGAGATAGCCGGCATAACCGGAGGCCATATCATTTTCGGCGACGGGGAAAGGCTTTTCACGCGGGTGTGCATCGACTCGCGCAAGGTCCTCCCCGGAGACCTGTTCGTCGCGATAGTTGGGGAGCGGGCGGACGGCCACGATTTTGTCGCCGAAGTGCGAGAGAAGGGGGCGGGAGGTGCCATCTGCGAGCATGGACTGACAGGCGTCGAGGAAGGCTCGGACGGTTTCGGGGTGGTCATGGTCACGTCCACCATAGGCGCGCTCGGAGACCTTTCAGCCCGCTACAGGCGGGAGCTTTCCCTCAAGGTGATTGGAGTAACCGGCAGCGTGGGCAAGACCGGCACTAAGGATTTCCTGGTTTCCGTCCTGAGCCAGAGGTTCTCGACCTACGGCAATCCCGGAAACCTAAACTCCCACATAGGTCTTCCCCTCGCCGTACTGGGCATGGACGGCGAGTACGAATACGCGGTGCTTGAGATGGCCATGAGGAAGCGTGGCGAGATAAGGGAGCTCTGCGAGATATGCCTCCCGGAGATCGGGGTGCTCACGGACATATCAGCATCTCACATAGGAGTCCTCGGCAGCATCGAAGAGATCGCCTTGGCCAAGGCAGAGATCTTGGAAGCCCTCCCCAGGGACGGGCTGGCCGTTATGTGCGGCGACAACGAGTACATACGAAGAGTCAGCGAGAAGGCTTCTTGCCGCAGAGTGTTTTACGGTTTCGGAGAAGGAAACGACCTCCGGGCCGTGGACATAAAGTCATTGGGCGAGGGAGGATCGGAGTTTACGGCGGTCTACAAAGGCGACCGCATCCCGCTCGCAACCAAGGTCCCGGGGCTTCACATGGTCCAGAACTCCCTGGCTGCAGTGGCGGTCGGGCTCGAACTCGGTTTGTCGCCGGAAGAGATCAGGGAGGGCCTTGCGAACGCCCGGATGAGCCCCATGAGGCTTGAGATAAAGAAGATCTCGGGCCTTACGGTGATAAACGACGCCTACAACGCGAGCCCCAAGTCCATGCGGGCTGCTCTAGACCTCCTCGAGGAAATCCCGGGGAACCGGAAGATCGCGGTCCTTGGAGACATGCTCGAACTGGGAGATTACGGTCCCGAGGCCCACAGAGAGGTAGGGAAATACGCGGCTTTGAAGGCGGATATCCTCGTTGCCGTGGGCTCTTTGGGCATAGAGATAGTAAAGGGCTGGAATGAAACCGGAGGCGGAAAGCCCTCGTCATGGTTCGGTGGAAAAGAAGAGGCCCAGGAGTACCTGGGGAGACTCTTGAGGCGCGGTGATGTCTGCTTGGTGAAAGCTTCCCGGGGTATGGGATTTGAGAGCATCGTGTCCTTCCTGGACGGGCTGGGGGAGGTGTGAGAGATGGAGCTGCTTTTCGATGCCGTCTCCCTCGGAGCAGGTTTCCTATCGGCCGTGCTCCTCGGGAAGGTGCTTATCCCTTGGCTCTACAGGGTTAAGTTCGGCCAGCCCATCCGCGAAGACGCCCCCGAGACGCACCGTAAGAAGGCCGGAACGCCCACCATGGGCGGCTTCATCTTTATCTTGGGCACCATCGCAGCGGTACTGGTCAGCAATATCATAAGGAAGGCACATCCTTCAGGCCTCGAGATCTCGGTCCTCGCTTTGTACGGCCTTATGGGGATAGTCGGGTTCCTCGACGACTACCGCAAGATCAAGCGTGGCCGCAACCTCGGTCTCAGGGCGAGGGAGAAGATGGCCCTTCAGGTCCTCATAGCGGCAGGCTTCATGTGGTTCGTGGCATCTCAAGGGCGGGGCACTTACGTGGTGATCCCGTTCACCGGGAAGACGCTTGACCTCGGGTTCCTCTATGGCGTTTTCGGAGTTTTTGTCATAGTCGGCATATCCAACGGCGTAAACCTGACAGATGGGCTGGATGGGCTGGCTGGGAGCGTGGTGGCCGAAGGGCTCGCAGCTTACTATCCGGTTGCGCTCGCGGCGGCGGATGCTCTGGGCATCCCGTCCCTGGGCCCTCTGGTCGCGGGTTCTGTCGGGGCGATACTCGGCTTCTTGGTGTACAACCGGCATCCGGCGAGGGTCATCATGGGGGATATAGGAGCCCTTGCCTTGGGGGCGCTCCTCTCGGGCGTAGCGATCCTGACAAGGAGCGAGCTCCTCCTTGTGTTCTTTGCGTTTATCCCGGTAGTCGAGAACATCACCGTGATAATGCAGGTGATATCGTTCCAGCTTTTCGGAAAGAGGATTTTCAAGATGACCCCGATCCACCACCACTTCGAGCTCTCGGGGTGGCACGAGGTAAGGATAGTGCGGATGTTCAGGTGGGTCGCCCTGGCCGCGGCGCTCGTCGGGCTGTTTGCGGCGGCGTCCGTCGGACTCTGGATATAGCTTTGGAGGAAGGTGCGTGAGGACGGCCAGGTCATCTCGCAGGGCTAGGCGGGGAAGTCCCGACTACATCCTTTTCTTCGCGGTCATGACCCTCATGGCCATAGGTATCACCATGGTTTTCTCCGCCAGCATGGTGCGGTCCATAAAGTTCTACGGCCATCCTTACTATTACCTGATTACCCAGCTGGTGTGGGCTGGCCTGGGTATGTCTGCCATGTTGTTCCTCATGCACTACGACGTGTGGCGGTACAGGCGCTGGATCCCTCTCATCACGGGAATTGGGCTCGTCCTCCTGGTCATCGTGCTCATCCCAGGCATAGGACAGGTGAGAAACGACGCGAGAAGATGGCTCGGGTTTGGACAGCTCGTATTCCAGCCTGCTGAGGTCGCCAAAGTGACCACGCTCCTTTTCCTCGCGGACAGCATGGCAAGGCGGAGAGACAAACTCGGAGACCTCATAAAGGGCTTGGGCCCTTACCTCGTGTTCCTGGGCCTCACCTGCGGGCTTGTGCTCATGGAGCCGGACCTCGGAACCGCTGTGGCCATCGCGGGAGGGGCGGCGGTCGTCATCTTCGTCGCCGGAGTCAAGTGGTACCACATCCTCCTGGTGGGAGCCGCTTCAGTGCCCGCACTTGTCTGGGCCATCTTTTCGGAAGAGTACAGGAGGAAACGCTTCCTGGCATTCCTCGACCCCTGGGCCGATCCCGAAGGTGCAGGCTGGCAGATCATCCAGGCTCTATACGCTTTGGGCACGGGCGGCCCTTTTGGAACGGGTATAGGCGATGCCAGGCAGAAGTGGTTCTACCTTCCCGAGCCCGACACCGATTTCATCTTCGCCGTGCTGGGCGAGGAGATGGGATTCTTCGGGACCTCTCTCGTGCTTGCCCTTTTCATGGTTGTAGCGTGGAGGGGCTTCCGCACGGCCATGGCCGCGCCCGACCGTTTTTCCTGTTACCTGGCCGCGGGGCTTACGTCCCTAATAGTACTCCAGGCCATAATCAACATCGGCGTGGTCACAGGCTCCCTTCCCATCACCGGGATACCGCTTCCCTTCATAAGCCGCGGCGGTTCGGCGCTGGTCATCAACTTCATAGCCGTGGGTATCATCCTAAACATCTCGCGATACGCGAACAGGTAGAGGAGGCTCGTCAGAGTGCGCCTTGTAGTGACCGGAGGAGGGACAGGCGGGCACATATATCCCGCCGTGGCAGTCGCGAAGGAGATGGTACATCTCCTCCCGCGGGCATCTGTGTTGTATGTAGGTACTGAGGTGGGGATGGAGAGCAGGCTCGTGCCGAAAGAAGGGCTCCCGTTCAAGGCCGTGCGCTCATCAGGTGTAATGGGGAAGTCCCCGTCTCAGGCCGTAAAGGGTCTCGTCAGGGCATCCCTCGGCGTGCTCGATGCCCTCGCCATCCTCCGAGAGTTTCGCCCCGATGTGGTCCTTGGTACCGGAGGCTACGCTTCTGGGCCTGTGATGGCCGCGTCGTTCCTATTGGGCATCCCCAGGGCCATCCAGGAGCAGAACGCGGTCCCCGGTAAGACCAATCTGTGGCTCTCGCGGATATCCCACAGGACATTTGCCGCCTGGGACTACTCGGTGAGGTTTTTCCCTGCAAGGTCCAGGGTGGTTGTCACCGGGAACCCGGTGCGCAGAGACATCTTCGAGGATGCGCCGAAGCGCGACTGCCGGAAGTTTTTCGGGATGAGCGAAGAGGGGCCCGCAGTGCTCCTCTTGGGCGGCTCGCGGGGCGCCAGGACGCTGGTGGAAGCAGGTATCGAGATCGCCCGGAAGATGCCGCCGGAGTGGTCTATGCTGTTTGTCACAGGGGCAGAGTATTTCCCTGAAGCCTGCAGGTCCCTCGGAGTTTCGCCGTCAGACGGGATAGATGGCATAAGAGCTGGGAATATTATCCTTAAGCCTTATGTATACGAGATGGCAAGGGCTTACGGCGCCGCAGACCTCGTGATAGGACGCGCCGGAGGCATGACGTTGGCGGAGATAACAGCCTTGGGGCTCCCGGCGGTCATAGTGCCCTCGCCCAACGTCGCCGGCAACCACCAGGAGTTCAACGCGAGGGCCCTCGAAGAGGAAGGGGCGGCACTGGTGGTGAGAGAGGGGCCCGGCGCAGCCTCGAGGATAGCCGAAACGGCCCTTGGCCTGCTGGGCGATCCGAAAAGGCTCGCGCGGCTGTCCGGTGAGTCCAGAAGGGTGGGAAAGAGAGAAGCGACGGCGGTTATATGCCGTCATCTGATAGATCTCGCCGGAAGGAAAGGGTAGCCTACCTTACCCAGGTGCCTTTCCAAATCGGGCCGGTCCTTGGGACAAGCCCTGTGGCCGGCGGGGCCGGAGGTTAATAGAATGTAAGCCCGCACCATTTGAGACGGAGTCGGGAAGGGTGTAGCAATGAAAACCGTACACTTCATCGCAATAGGGGGCCAGAGCATGTCGGGCATAGCCCGGATCCTCCTTTCTCAGGGGCACGCGGTCACGGGTTCCGACGTCAAGGCCTCGAACCTGACCGAAGAGCTTGAGGAGATGGGCGCCCGCATCCACATAGGGCACAGGGCCGAGAACCTGGGGTCTCCAGACATGGTGGTGGTATCTTCGGCGATCCACGAAGACAACCCGGAGCTTGCCGAGGCGAGGCGGCGGGGTATCCCCGTCGTCCACAGGATGGATATGCTGCTCGAGGCGGTGAAGGGGAAGAAGCTGGTGGCGGTGGCCGGAGCTCACGGGAAAACCACCACGACCTCAATGATAGCTTGGATCATGGTGAGAGCCGGCAAGGACCCGACCTACTTGGTCGGAGGCGAGTTCGGAGAGATGGGGAACGCGAGACCGGGTAAAGGGGCTTACGCGGTGATTGAGACCGACGAGAGCGATGGGTCGTTCCTGAAGTGCCACCCGGACGTCGCGGTCGCCACCAACATAGACAACGACCATATGGAGTTCTGGGGCTCGATGGGCGCCCTGGAGAAGGCGTTTTTCGACTTCCTGGGCGGGGTACGGCCTGGCGGCGCGCGGGTTGTGTGCGTAGATGACCCCCGGCTCAGGAAATGGGCAGAGGAGAACCCTGACGCGGCCACCTACTCGGTTACTTCCCACGCAGACTGGGAGATCCGCGACGCGGAGTCTGCCGGCTGGCGGACCAAAGCCAAGGTCTTTGTCGGTTCCAGGGAAGTCGCAAGGCTCGACATGGGTCTCTTGGGGGCGCACAATCTTTCCAATGCCCTGGGAGCCATCGCGGCCGCAAGTTACTGCGGAGTACTCCCGGAGGAGGCCGCGTTCCACCTGTCGTCTTTCCCGGGCGCCAAGAGGCGGCTTCAGCGAATAGGCCACTACAACGGCATCTATCTTGTGGATGATTTTTCCCACCACCCGACGGAGGTGGCCACAGCACTCAGGGTCCTAAAAAGCGCGTTTCCCTCGAGCCGGGTCATCGTGGTGTTCCAGCCCCACAGGTACGCCAGGACCAGGATCCTCAAGGACGATTTCGGCAAAGCTCTCGCCATCGCCGATTATGTGTTTGTGACGGGGATCTATGCCGGTCCGGGCGAAGGCGTTGAACCCGGAGTGGGGGCGAAACTCGTGAGCGAGGCAGTATCGGCGACCGGCCACCCCAATGTGCGCCTCGTTGAAGACGCAGCTGAGGCATGCCGCGAGGCGGCCCGCTTGGCGAAACCTGGCGATGTGCTCGTGACCATGGGGGCCGGGGACATCTGGAAGCACCACGGAGTGATACAAGAAGTCCTGCTTGGCGGCTCGTAGTAACGCGCAGGCGCTCCGAGCCGTAAAATGTTCAGGCTTGGAGGTTGCCGCCGGGAGAGTGGTAGTCATGTACATGTATGAGGTAGAGGGACGTAGGCCGCTCCGGGGTACCGTCAGGGCGAGCGGGGCCAAGAACGCGGTGCTTCCCATCATGGCAGCCGCCGTGATGGCGAGCGAACCTTGCGTTCTTCATAGCTCGCCGGATCTCAGCGACGTACACACGATGTCAAAGATCCTCGAAGGGCTGGGGGCTAGGGTGGAGAGGACCTCCGACGGTTCCCTCATCATAGACCCAAGGGGCATAGACAACCACGTCGTGGACGACATGCTCATGAGGCAAGTGAGGTCGTCCATATTTCTCATGGGGCCTCTCCTCGCGAGGATGGGCAAGGTGCAGGTTTCCTACCCGGGCGGGTGCGACATAGGGCAACGTCCCATAGATCTCCACATCAAGGGCCTCAGGGCCCTGGGCGCCTCGATCGAAGAGAAACACGGCCATATTAAGGCAGAGCGCGAGACCTGGGAAGGGATCGACATCCACCTGGATATCCCTTCTGTTGGGGCCACCGAGAACATCATGATGGGCGCTTGCTTGGCGAAAGGCGTGACCATCATCAGGAACGCGGCCAAAGAACCCGAGATCGTGGACCTTCAGACCTTCCTGAACGCCATGGGGGCGAAAGTCAGGGGAGCCGGAACCGACGTCATACGCATCGAAGGGGTTGATAAGCTCCACGGCGCGGAACACGTCATAATGCCCGACCGGATCGAAGTGGGTACCTTCATGATAGGCGCCGTGATAACGGGCGGCGAGGTCACCGTGGAGAACGCGGTGTCCGAGCACGTCCAGGCGCTTACGTCAAAGCTCCGAGAGATCGGGGCCGAAGTCGAAGCCACCGACCACTCTATCACGGTCCGCGGAAAGGGACGCCCCCGGGCCACCGACGTGAAGACGCTCCCTTATCCCGGTTTCCCCACCGACATGCAGCCCCAGATGATGGCCCTCCTTTCGATCGCAGACGGTACTTCCGTCATAACCGAGACCATATTTGACTCCAGGTTCAAGCAGGCTGAGGAACTCGGGCGTATGGGGGCGAAAATCCGCCGCGAAGGCCGAACTGCTATAATCAAGGGAGTACCGGCCCTCTCTGGAGCGATGGTTGAGGCAACCGATCTGCGTTCCGGCGCTTCGCTGGTGCTCGCGGGTCTCGCCGCTGAAGGGAAGACCGTCGTGCGAGGCATCCACAACATCGACCGGGGTTACGAACGGTTCGAAGAGAAACTGAGGTCGTTGGGCGCCAAGATAGAGAGGGTTCCTGACAACCGTCGCTGACTGCGCGCGGCCGGGCGGTATCCGGCGCAAGGGGGAACCTAGGCCATTGTCTTTCAGCCCAGAACGACCGAAGCGGGGAAGATACGCTACCTTTATCCTTGTCATACTCTTCTGCATGTTTACCGGAGCCTTTTTCTTCCTCCGGTCTCCTTATTTTCATATCCGGGAGTTCCACGTGGAAGGGAATAGCCGCGTGGCGTACGACGAAATAGTTGCCAGGTGCGCGCAGGAAGACCCCAGCATATTCGCGTTCGACACGGCGAAGGCCGAAGAACTCATCGAGCTCTCGCCGTGGATAGAGACCGCGGAAGTCCGGCGCAAGCTGCCCGATACCGTCGTCATAAGAGTGACGGAGCGTTCGCCCGTCGCTTTCATGCCTGCGGGGGAGACCCTCTGGCTTATAGATGCCGAGGGGAGAGTGCTCGGCGAAGACGACGGGACGTGGACAGGCCTTGTAGCCATAACGGGGCCCGAAACCGCCGTGGTTCCCGGACAATTCCTGGACAAAAGCTCCTACGGCTGGGGCCTTAGAGTACTGGGGGCCTTGGGACCTATCGCCCGAGGTAAACTTACAGAAATAAGTGTACAGGCCGGAGATGTAAGCCTTATACTGGACGATGGGTGTGTGGTCCTCCTGGGGAAAGACTCAGGTGACACGGGAGTGAAGGTCGCGGTGCTGGAATCGGTCCTGCAGGACCTTGCCAGCGAGGGGAAGATGGCCGAAAGGATCGATCTCCGGTACGAGAAGGTGGCCATTAAGCTCAGGGCCATCGAACAGGGCACCCCACACTAAAGCACGGACCTCGAGGCCGGGAGTTTGAACCCTGGAACCCAAGACCCGGAGGATGACGGGTGGAGTGGAGGTGAGGCATGCATTGAGGCGAGGAACGCACGTCGCTCTCACCATCATATTTGCTTTATTTGGCCTTATGCTGGCGATGCAGTTCCGTTCTAGACCTGAGGTGACGGGCCCGCTTCTTCAGTATCAGAGGACCGAAGAGCTTGCGGCCCTCCTCAAACGTACTGAGGAAGAAAGGGACAAGCTCAGGGAAGAAGTGGCGACCTTGAGGGAGCAGCTGTCGGACATCAGGTCGGTGGAAGACCAGGTGCGGGTGCTTCAAGAAGAGCTCGCCAAGGCGATGGTCTTGGCGGGACTCACGGAGGTGCGCGGGCCGGGCATATCCCTTACCGTGTCTGATTCGACCGCTCCGGGCCAGGTGGGGCAGGACCCGAACCTTTTCGTGGTGCACGACAAAGACCTCCTGGAGATCGTTAACGAGGTTTTTGCGGCAGGCGCCGAGGCCGTGAGCATAAACGGCCAGAGGATCGTTGCCACCACCGAAATCACTTGCGCGGGAAATACGATCATGATCAACGGGGTTAGGCAAGCGCCGCCGTTCAAGATCCTGGCCATAGGAGACCCGGCTACCCTCGAGGGAGGTCTCAAGATGCGCGGAGGGCTCATAGACAACCTGACCTTCTGGAAACTGGAGGTCAAGCTCACTACCGAAGAAGAGGTCGTGATACCGGCCTATTCGGGACCTCTTACGTTCAAATACGCCAAGCCTGTGAAAAAGGAGGCCAAATAGATGTGGTACCTACTGGCGGGCCTCCTCGCGGGTGTCCTCGTGGGCCTGAATCTCCCCTGGAAAGTGCCAGCCGTACTCGCCAGGTACATGGCCGTAGGGATCTTGGCCGGCGTTGATACCTCCCTGGGTGGCCTCAGGGCCAGCCTCGAAGGTGAGTTTGATATCGTGATCTTCGCTACGGGCTTTTTTGGGAACATGCTGCTTTCGGCCGGGTTTGTGTACGTAGGGGACATGCTTGGCATAGAGCTCTACCTGGCGGCTGTCGTGGCCCTCGGGGTCAGGATGTTCAACAACATGGGCAGGATAAGGCGGCTCCTGCTCAGAGAGGCCCAAAAAGGCGCGAAATAAAGGCCCTAGAAGGCTGTGTAGAAGGTGAAACGGGCGACTACGTGGAACTTATGCCAAAGCAGCGGAAGGTAGGTGGCTTTCTGTGGCAGGAGAAGAGCCGAGGTACGCTAATCTGAAGGTTATCGGTATAGGCGGAGGCGGGTCCAACGCCGTAAACCGCATGGTTGAGGCAGGTATTAGGGGTGTTGACTTCATCGCGGTCAACACCGACGCTCAAGCTTTGAACCTTTCTCTCGCGCCCACGAAACTGCAGATCGGACAAGCCCTGACGAGAGGTTTGGGGGCAGGAGCTAACCCCGAGGTGGGACAGAAGGCTGCCGAGGAATCTCGAGACGAGATCATTGAGTGCCTAAAGGGCGCCGACATGGTTTTCATAACCGCCGGAATGGGAGGAGGCACCGGCACGGGCGGAGCTCCTGTGGTGGCCCAATGCTCCAAGGAAGTGGGTGCCCTCACGGTGGGTGTTGTCACCAAGCCGTTCTCCTTCGAGGGCAGGAGGCGGATGAACGTCGCCCTTGAGGGGATCAAGAACCTGCAGCAGTACGTAGATACCCTCATCGTCATCCCCAACGACCGGCTCCTCCAGGTAGTCCAGAGGGATACTTCCATACTCGAGGCGTTCCGTATCGCCGACGACGTGCTGAGACACGGCGTCCAAGGCATATCCGACCTGGTCATGGTCCCGGGACTCATAAATCTCGACTTTGCCGATGTCCGGACGATAATGATGGACACCGGGACAGCTCTCATGGGGATCGGGATAGCCAGCGGCGAAGATAGGGCGGTAGAGGCAGCCAGGAAAGCCATCTCCAGCCCGCTCCTGGAGACGGGCATAGACGGGGCCCGCGGCGTGCTGATGAACATCACCGGAGGGCCTGACCTGGCCCTTTTCGAGGTCGACGCGGCTACCGAGATAATCATGCAGGCCGCCGACCCAGACGCCAACATCATCTGGGGAGCGGTGATTGACAACGACTTCGGCGACAAGGTGCAGGTCACGGTCATCGCCACCGGGTTTGACAGGAAAGATCCAAGACGAGTCATGCCGGCAAGGCGAGAAGCTCTCCCTGCCATCGACACCGAGGACATCCTAGAGGTACCGTACTTCTTGAGGAAAAAAGCTGGCGAAAAGTCCCGGTAAAACCCAATGGGGAACATGCCAGGTACGGACAAGGTTCGCATGTCCCGGGTTGTACGATCACCCTGTAATAAAGGGACGAGGTCCTGAATAGGCATGGCCTTGCGGGGTGATCGGCCCGGATGGTCAGGTGCGTTTACTGGGACGTACTACTCCTTACCAATTTTGTCGTAAACTACATCATCCTGCTCGCGGCGGGGAAGCTGGCCCTGAGGAGCGTCCACCACCGGCGGCTCATTGTTTCTTCGCTGTTGGGCTCGGTTTATGCCCTGTCCGCGCTGTTCGTGCCTCTCAAGGCCGCCTACTCGCTGCCCGCCCGCATAGCCTTCGGAGTGTTTATGGTCGCCCTCTCTTACCCCGGCACCAAGGGTCTGGCCCTAATCAGAGTCGCTTTTTCTTTCTTCCTCTGTTCGGCCGTGACGGCTGGTACTGCCCTTGCCCTGCAGAGCTTTGGCGGCCGGGCGCTTTACGAGGCATCGCTCCTCAGGGGTGACGCCGCCGTCCACTGGTACGTCATCGTCTTCTCTCTGGCCGTCATGGCCGGGCTGCCGGTCCTCGCCCGCATGAACGGCTATTCCGCCCTAAGCCGCCTTCCTCTAATGACCATCGAGGTGAGCGTAGGCGGAAAAACCATCGGGCTCACGGGCCTTGTGGATACCGGCAACAACCTGCGTGACCCGGTCTCGGGCCTCCCGGTCATCGTGATAGACTGGGAAGCCCTGAGGAGCCTGATGCCTCCGGAAGTGACCGCCTTCTTCACTTCGGCATGGGATAGGATCCCGGCTGCCTTGCCCGAGTCCAGCGTCGGGACGAGGTTGCGTCTTATCCCTTTCGAAAGCCTGTCAGGAAAAAAGGGCGTCTTGCCCGGGTTCAAGCCGGATCGTCTGGCGCTTGTGACGAAGAACGGTCTACGGGTGTTTAGAAGCGCGATCGTGTGCGCTTCTCAAGAGAGACTCAGCCCGAGCGGCCTCTACCAGGCTCTCTTGCACCCGGACCTCGTCAATCCTTAGTCTCGAAATTCTGAGGAGGTGCCTTTCGTGAACGCATCGCCGCTATGGACTCGCCTACTCAGGGAGATGAACTTGCTTCTCAGGATCCTCGGAGTCGGGGGCAGGATCGACTACATCGGGGGGACAGAGGCGCTCCCGCCGCCCCTTACTCAGGAAGAGGAAGGCGCGCTCCTCAGCAGGCTGCGCACGGGGGATATGGACGTCCGGTCAACCTTGATCGAGCGCAACTTGAGACTGGTCGTCTACATCGCCAAGAAATTCGAAAACACAGGTATCCCTGTGGACGACCTCGTGTCCATAGGCTCCGTGGGCCTCATAAAGGCCGTTTCCACTTTCGATACCGAGAAAAACATCAAACTGGCCACCTACGCGTCAAAATGCATAGAAAATGAGATCCTCATGTATCTCAGGAGGACCATGAGGATCAAATCGGAAGTGTCCTTCGATGAGCCCCTCAACGTAGACGGCGAGGGTAATGAACTCTGTCTCTCGGACGTAAAAGGCACGCCGGACGACCTGGTCTACGGAGACCTGGAGAAGGAAGACGACCGGCAGACCTTGAGGAAGGTCTTGGGCAAGCTCCCGTGGAGAGAACGTACCATCGTGGATCTCAGGTTCGGCCTGAGAGACGGTATCGAGCGCACCCAGAAGCAGGTAGCCGATATGCTGGGTATTTCCCAGTCCTACATTTCGCGTCTGGAGAAGAAGATAATGCAGAGGCTCTATAAAGAGATCGTCACCTTCCAATAAACTCCTGCATAACCCCCCGGTCTGACTGTCAATACTTTATATGATTCGCTAATTATTGGAAAAACACCGGGGGGCTACCACGTTTGAACAAAGTCGAGATCTGCGGCGTCAACACAAACCGGTTGCCGGTCCTTTCCAGCGCCAAGATGAGAGAGCTGTTCCTGGCCAAACAGGCCGGTGACCCCACCGCCCGGGAAAAGCTCGTAAACGGCAACCTAAGGCTTGTCCTCTCAGTTATCCAGCGGTTCACCAACCGGGGCGAAAACGTGGACGACCTTTTCCAGGTCGGCTGCATCGGCCTGATGAAAGCCATCGACAACTTCGACCTGAGCCAGAATGTGAAGTTCTCAACTTACGCAGTCCCCATGATAATCGGCGAGATCAGGAGGTATCTCAGGGACAATAACCCTATCCGCGTCTCCCGCTCTTTGCGCGATGTCGCGTACAAAGCCCTCCAGGTGAGGGATACCCTTATCTCTAGGCTCGGGAGAGAACCATCCGTCAAAGAAATCTCCCAGGAGCTCAAGACGCCGGAAGAAGAGATAGTCTACGCCTTGGACGCGATACAGGAGCCTATAAGCCTCTTTGAGCCCGTCTACCACGACGGGGGCGACCCCATTTACGTGATGGACCAGGTCAGGGACGAAAAGGGAGAAGACAGCGCGTGGGAACAGGAGCTCGCCATAAGCGAATCCATAGCAAAATTATCCGAGCGTGAGCAGGCAATAATACGAATGAGGTTTTTTGAGGGAAAGACACAAATGGAGGTTGCCCAGGAAATCGGCATATCCCAAGCCCAGGTGTCTCGCCTGGAAAAGGCGGCCCTCAGGCACATGCGCAAAGATATGCTGCTAGATGATTGAAGAGGGGGTGGTGCATATCAGGCGGAACAACCGAAAAGGGATAAGAAGCGCTATCGGTGAGGCGCTGCTCTTGTCCCTGGTAGCAGGCCTCATACTGTTCATGGGGTGGACCTATTCCCAGACCGTGAGGGCGGAGAAGGCGTACACCGACAACAACCTCATGAAGCTGAGGAGCGACGACGCGCTCCCAACCCACAAAGAGACCTCACTCGTACCTTCGGGTGAGGCGCTTCTCACGCCCGCGAGCACTATCCGCCTTCACATCCCGGCTAACTCGGACGCCCTGGCCGACCAGAAAATCAAGGAGGAGATAAGGGACGCCGTAATAGGGCGCTTCGGGGCCGAGATGGAAGCCGCTCAGGACGTCCGTGAAGCCGAAAAGATCCTGGAGAGCAGGCTCTCTGAGATCGAGGCTCTGGCCAACGAACACCTTAGGGCGCATGGCCTCTCATACGGGGCGAAGGCGGAGCTCAAGACGGTCTATTTCCCCGAAAAAACCTACCGCCTTTCTGGGGGAGAAATGGTCACTCTCCCGGCGGGAGAGTACAAGGCCTTGAGGGTCGTCTTGGGGAGCGGTAAGGGTTCCAACTGGTGGTGCGTAATGTACCCGCCTCTTTGCTATTTCGACCTGGTCCAGCGCGGTACTATGCCGGGGCATCCGGGCGTTATTCCGGTCTCGGAAGGGGACATCATCTTCGTGGACGAAAGTCTGACGGAAGAAGTGAGGGTAGAGATCCGGTCCCTAATCCTCGACGCCATCAGAAACGGCATTGCCCGGATCGGGAAAGCCCTCTCGGTCTTGGCGGGTACAGGACCTGCCCAGGCCGGGCTCATGAACGCCGAGTAGAAAACGGGAGGAGAGTATCCGCGATGCCACCCTCAATATAATGTTCTAGGGGGTGGTCTCGTGATCCGCGCCTCAGATCTGGCCACGAGAGACGTGGTAAACACCGTCGATGGTCGCCGCCTCGGAAACATCGTCGACCTCGAACTTGACCTCGCAACCGGCAGGATCCTGGCAGTCATAGTCCCGGGCCAGCCAAAGATGCTGGGCGTCTTCGGCCGCTCGGACGATTACGTCGTGCCGTGGGAGAACATAAAGAAGATAGGCGAAGACGTGATATTGGTGGAACTGTCTGAACGCTACCTCAGGAGGACGCACTGAGAATAACCCGCCACGCTTTACCTTGACTTACCTGGAAACAGTGCCATACTTTCTTACTGGGAAACAAGCAAATGAGCCATTTCCAGGAGAAAGAGACTGTTGGCCAGACGCAAGCGCTCCAAGGCAAAGCTCAGGACACTAAGTCGCAACGCGACTCTTTTTGCGCTAGTCCTGTCGTTGGCGCTCCTCCTCACGTGGCCGTACCTCAGGACGGCTTTTCTCCGTCTTGCCATACCGGTCGGGCGGGGCAGCATGGGTACTCTCGAAGAGAGGATCGATGGTGAAGCCGTATTTGCAGGAGGGGTCTCTCTCATCACAGCTCCCGTACAGGGTACCGTGAGGTACCTCGTGAGAGACGGCGAGTCGGTGAGGACCGGGCAGGCCATCGCCGAAGTGGGAAAGCCCGATGCCTGGGCTGCCCTTGAGGATAGCCTCAGTTTTGCCCGGGCGCAGCTCTCGAAATACGAATCCGACACACGTCAGGAATTTGAGTACCTTTCCGCGCAAGCCGAGGAGTCGTACGCCAAGGCAGTAGATCTCTTTTTCCTTGCGCGGGAGACTGCGGCCCTGGGAGATCTCGGTTTCCTCGCCGCGCGAGAGGCCCAGCTAGAAGCCGCGGAGGAGAACTTGCGGAGCATAGCGCGCCGCCTGGGAGAGATCGAAGGGAAAAGGTCGGAGCTCGCAGGCCGCGTGGCCGCAATAGAATCCCTCCAGTCTTCGTCGGCGATCCAGGTGGTATCGCCTACATCGGGCGTTTTCTCCAGCGAGGTAACATCGATCGAAGGGAAGTTTACCAGGGAGAACCTGGACGGCAAGACCGCCGCCGAGCTGGCCATACTCGCCAGAGAGGCGAGGGAGACTAAGCCAGTAGCCGTAATGGACGGGCAGACGGTGGAGGCGGGAGATTTCTTGGGGAGGGTCATCTCCGGACAAGGAGTTGCGTTCTACCTCCCCGTGAAGACAGAGGACAAGCCCGCCCTCAGGCAAGACGGAAAGGTTGAACTGGTACTCAGCGACGGCACGACCGTGCAGGCCCGGGTGACCGGAGTCTACGACGGGAAACCGCCCGGGTATTCCATCATAGTCGGGGAGATCAGCGTGATGCCCGTTTCGGCCATGAGGAAAGTCGACACGGTTGGCCTTGTGGCCAGGACCCAGTCGGGTGTGGTCATCCCGAAAGCCGCCCTCGTAGAGCAGGATGGCCGGCAGGGGGTGCTGCTCGTGCAGAAGACTTACGCCCGGTTCCGGGAAGTTGAGGTACTGATGGTCAAAGGAGACAAAGCGGTTGTCAGAGGCATAGCTGAAGCCGACGAAATAGTGCTTCGCGGATGGGGATTCCTGGAAGGCAGGCGCGTGAGATGATTGAGGCTAACCTTGAATGGGTCTTGGAGAGGGTAAGAAAGGCATGTGAAAGGTCCGGGCGTGACCCCGGCGCGGTGAGGGTTATGGCGGTTACCAAGTCCCAAGAGGCTTCCCTCATCCGCGAGGCGAGGGATGCCGGGATAGCCCTTTTCGGCGAAAACCGGGTGCAAGAGGCCCGGAAAAAGGTATCTGAGGGTCTTTTCGACGACGTGTGCCTGTGCATGATCGGCCACCTCCAGACGAACAAGGCGTCAATGGCGGCGAGGATCTTCGACGAAGTGCACTCGGTAGACTCGGAACGGGTAGCTTCGGCCCTCGCCAAGTACGCCGCCATGTACAGGAAGGGGCCTTTACCTATCCTCATAGAAGTCAACGCCGGGCGGGATCCGAGAAAGCACGGCGTGGCTCCTGAAGGAGCCCTCCAGCTGGCACGGTACGTCATGTCCCTTCCGTCTCTTCGCCTCAAGGGACTCATGACGGTGGCGCCCGCGTCGGGCGAAGCCGAGGCGAGGATGTGCTTCCGCTCCCTGCGGATGCTCAGGGACGACATGGTGGGGGCCGGGATCGACCCCGAGAACCTGAGAGAGCTTTCGATGGGCATGTCGGGCGACTTCGACATCGCCGTCGAGGAAGGGGCCACCATAATCAGGCTCGGGACAATCCTTTTCGGACCAAGGTCTTGAGACTCTGCTGTTTGCGTCCCACGGCTCCATGACCTCGGGCAGGACCCGGTGTCGTTCAAGAAGGTACAGCGTCGTTTCCTGTTGAACCTACTACTTGTGATGAGGCATGTCCGAGGAGGGTCCCGAGATGACTCCGAGTGAAGAATCCAAGCCCCTCGATGGCGAGATGCGCAGGCTGACGCCGCTTGACATCCACAATAAGGAATTCTCCAGGTCCTTCAGAGGCTACAACGAGGACGAAGTAGACGAGTTCCTCGACCTCGTCGTCGCCGAGTTCGAGAGGCTGATACATAACCAAGAGGAACTCCAGATGGAGCTCTCGGGTCTTCAGTCCCGAATAGAGCATTACCGCGGCCTCGAAGAGACGCTCAAGAACGCCATAGTGCTGGCGCAAAAAGCCGCTGACGAGATAAAGGAGGCCGCGCTCAGAGAAGCGGACGCCATAAAGAGGCAAGCCCTCCTGGATGCCCAGAGGATGAGGGAAGAGGCCCAGGAGATGGCCCGGAAGAGTTACGAGGAGGTCAACCGGGCGCGGCAGACACTTCTCCGGTTCAAAACGGAGTTTAGATCTTTCCTGGAATCCACCATCGAGATGCTGGAGACAGGGGTTTCGGGTATCCTGGAGCGCATGGAGCAGAAAAGCTAAACCGAAAGCCCGCTTGCCTTGAATAGAACGTGGGGAACCATACAGTCTTCTCGTTCTCATTTACGATTATTTCTCTGAGCCAGTGCGCGGAAAGGCGGTTCAGATATGACCACGGGTAACAAGACGCGGAAAACCGTAGGTATCCTGGGAGGCATGGGTCCTGAGGCCACGGCCGACCTGTTCATGAAGATCATAAAGGCCACTCCCGCCAAGAAGGACCAGGAGCACCTGAGGATCGTCATAGACAACAACCCTTCCATCCCCGACAGGACTGCTTACATCCTCGGAAAGGGCGAAGATCCCACTCCGTTCCTCATAGAGACCGCGAAGAACCTTGAAAAGATGGGCGCCGGGCTAATAGCCATGCCTTGCAACACGGCCCACTTTTTCCACCGCGCCATCCAGGAAGCAGTGGGAGTGCCCGTCCTCCACATGATGAAGGAAGTCGCTCAGGTCCTCAGGGGAAAAGTAGAGAGAGTTGGGCTTCTGGCCACCACGGGGACCATCAAGACGGGGCTCTATGAAACGCACTTGGGAGACGCGGGGATATCCGTGATCGTCCCTTCTCCGGCCGACCAGGAAGAGGTCATGGAAGCGATCTACGCCGTGAAAGGCGGCGACCTGGAGAGAGGCCGGGAAATAGCCCTCCGTCAAGGGGCGAAGCTGGCCGCGGAAGGAGCTCAGGCGGTTATCGCGGGATGCACGGAACTGCCTCTCATCCTTCACGACGGAGACCTTGATGTCCCCGTCGTAGACCCCACGAGGGTGCTGGCTGAAGCTTGCGTAAGAATAGCGCTAGGAGAGTGAACGCTGTGGCCCGAGGCGAAGCGGTCCTTTATCAAAACGGCAGGTTCCACGTATTTCCCCATGAGACGAGGGAGAGGGAAGCTCTGGCCGTCTATCACGGCAGGGTGCTCTACGTGGGAGATAGGGAAGACGCCCGAAACGCCTTCCCGGCTGGCACGGAAGTAGAGGTCGTGGATCTGGGAGGCAAGGTGGCGATCCCTGGGTTCATCGACAGTCACATGCACCTCATGAGCTTTGGCGTTGGACTCAGACAGCTTTCTCTGAACGATGTGAAGTCCATAGGCGAGCTCAAGCGTCTGGTCGCCGAGAAGGCACAGGTTTCAGGCCCTGATGAGTGGATCTTGGGAAGAGGATGGGACCAAGACTTCTTCGCCGAGAAGCGCTTCCCGACAAGAAAGGATCTGGACGAAGTGTGCGGCGGAAGGCCCGTCTACCTTGTCAGGGCGTGCGGCCACCTGGCGGTCGCCTCTTCCAGAGCGCTGGAGCTCGCGGGCGTGACCCGGGAGACCTCCGACCCGCCGGGCGGACTGATCGACCGTGATCCCTACGGAGACCCGACAGGCGTGCTGAGGGAATCGGCACAGGAGATAGTCAGGAGCAAGATCCCTGAGCCTGGCCGGGAAGCCCTCCTTCAGTCGACAAAAGAGGCCATACGGTACCTCCTCGAGAGGGGGATCACCTCGGTTCACTCCAACGACGGGTACGCCGGGGTGAAAGGGATCATGGAAATGTACAGGGACGCCCTGGCAGCCGGGTTCCCCATGAGGGTCTACTGGGATCTGCCCTACGACCTCCTCGACGAGCTGGCGGAAGGTCCTCTCCGGACGGGAGACGGCGACGACTATTTCCGCATAGGAGCCGTGAAGATCTTCGCCGACGGTTCCCTCGGGGGGCGGACCGCGGCCCTTGAGGAGCCTTATTCCGACCAGCCCGATACCTCGGGGATACTAGTGGTCCCTGAAAAAGAGCTGAAGGAAATGGTATACCGTGCCCATGCCCTCGGCATGCAGGTTGCGGTGCATGCTATCGGAGATAGGGCGGTGCGCGTGGCGCTGGAAGCCATAGGCTATGCCCAGAACCGGATCACGCGAGAACGTCCCAGGCACCGCATCGTCCACGCCCAGATACTGTCGCCCGGACTCGTTTCGGAGATGAAGCGGAACGGAGTCGTTGCCGACGTGCAGCCGAAGTTCCTCACGACCGACATGAGGTGGGCGCAGGACAGGGTGGGTCCGAGGAGGATGCGCTCTTCCTACGCCTGGAGAACGATGCTCAAGGCGGGGGTGCACATGGCCGGTGGTTCCGATTGTCCGGTGGAACCGGCCGATCCCCTGTGGGGCATCTACGCCGCGGTTACGAGGAAGGACATGGACGGCGAGCCCAAGACTTCTTACTACCCGAATGAGCGGATCACCGTGGAAGAAGCCCTCAGGATGTTCACCATGGGCGGGGCTTACGGCGAGTTCGCCGAGCACAAGAAGGGGACCCTTGAGCCTGGGAAACTTGCCGACTTCGTGGTCCTATCTGATAACATCTTCCGGGTGCCTCACGAGTACATAAAGGACATCAAGGTTGAAATGACGGTACTGGGAGGGAAAGTGGTCTATTCCCGGACTTAAGTCTCTACCGCGCGTCTTCGGGGCCGGAGCGTCTCTTGCCCAGAAAGCCGGTTAAGGATCCCGCCAGCGCGAGCGTCAGGGCGCCGGCTGCGGCATGGATGGCGACCCTCCTTACGACGGCGTAGAAGAAAGGTTCAGGGAACATCCGTATGAGCCAGTCTTTCCCGGGGTCCAGGAGCCAGAGGTCGTTGTCGAAGGTGACCCGGTGAAACCTGTCCCAGAACAAGGTGAAGTCAGACGACGCCGCCATGCCGGCCAGGGCTAGTATGATTACCGTGAGGATCGAGGAGGCATACATAGCGACCGACGCCTCCTTGTGTTTTCCGGACTTGATGAGAAGGAACGCCAGGGCGAAAGACGCGACCGTGGCCAGCCATTCTGCGGTGAGGCCCGATAGAAACAGTCCTCTAACGTCCTCAAGGTGCAGTAGTTCTTTGTCGTTGTAAAGGAGCCGCTCTTCGCCGTTTATCCTCGTCAGGATCTGGGGCGAGACGCTCTTTCCGGTGAGATAATCGACGAGCTTTTCCCCGGCGGCTGTGAGGTCTTCCATGCTCATACCCGTATCTTCGGCAACTCCCAGCCTCACCCAGAGATCCCGGTAAAGCCGGATGTTCGTGGCCGAGGCGTGTACCGACAGAAGGCTGTTTGCGAGTAGCAGGCATAAGGCCAGAGCTGCGCTGAGCACTACCGCTACCCATCGAGGGATGGAAACCACGGCCGCACCTCCGGACGTCCATCTTTTCGGTTGTCATTTTACACCCTATCAGGGACCTTCGCGACTCTGTACGGGCTTTTCACACCCCCGTCCGCTCCCACATATGATGCCTCGTGCGCACTTAACGCGCGACAAAAGCGGCTTAGACAGGGGGACTCGCTCTTGATCAAGAGAGGCTACGTGAAACGCGTGTTTCCGGGAAACAACACGCCTTTGGGGTTCTTCTCCTACTATGACTACATCCTTCCCAAGGACAGCCGCCGCATCTTCGTGATCAAAGGCGGTCCTGGGGTGGGGAAGTCCACCTTCATGACCAGCATAGCCAGGCATATGGTGGACCTCGGATACGACGTGGAGGTGCACCATTGTTCTTCGGACAACAACTCCATAGACGGCGTGGTATTCCCGGCAATAAGGGTGGGTATCATTGACGGCACGTCGCCCCACGTGGTGGATCCCAGGGTTCCTGGAGCAGTCGATGAGATCATCTGGCTCGGCGAGTTTTGGGACGAAGATGCGGTCAGGGCGAAGAAGAAAGAGATACTCCAGGCCCAGCGTGGAGTTGAGTCGGTTTTCGCCCGCGCCTACCGGTACCTAAAGGCGGCCCAGGTGGTCTACGAGGACTGGGAGTCCGTCTATATCGAAGCGCTGGACTGCGGAAAGGCAAACATCGTAGCCCAAAGGATCATAGACGAATGTTTCGGCGACATCCCGGTGTCAGAAAAGCCCGGCGTGGAGAGGAAACTCTTCGCGAGCGCCATAACCCCCGACGGCATGGTGAACTACCTGAACACCATCGTGGCGCCGTGCAGGACCAGGTACGTGATCCAGGGGGAGCCTGGGACCGGCAAGTCCTACCTCCTTGAGAAAGTGAAGAGGGCGGCGCTGGAGAGGGGGTTCTTCACCGAGGCTTACTACTGCCCGATGCACCCTGATAAGGTCGAGCACGTGGTTGTGCCCGAGCTGGGGATCGCCCTCACGAAGTCGATAGCGCCGCATACCTTTATCCCCGGCCCGTCCGACAAGATCGTAGACATGAACGAGTGCACCGACCCCGGCATCGTCAGCGACCACCAGCCACAGGCCGAGCGGGCCAAGAACGAATTCGAAAGGCTCTTTAACCTGGCCATATTCTACATCGGCCAGGCGAAGCAGTACCATGACGCCATGGAACGCTGCTATGCCCCGAATATGGACTTCGCGGGAATAAACAAACTGCGGGAGAAGATCACCGAGAAAATCTTGGGTTACGCCAGGGAGGCCGAGACCGCGGCCGGCGGGGCCTAGATTTCTGCCAGGACCTGCCGTAGCGCCTTAACCAGGAGCTCGTTCTCTTCTACCGTGCCTATGGTGATCCTGAGGGCGGTGTGGAGGCCCCACGCTGAAGTGGGCCTCACGATCACGCCGCGCCTGAGGAGCGCCTGGAAGACCTTCTGGCAGTCCTTGCCCGTATCGACCATGATGAAATTGCCCCAGGTGGGATAAGCCTTAAGCCCCATGGCCGCGAACTCTCGGTAGAGGTATGCCTTGCCCTCTTCTACCATCCGGATGCTTCTCCGGACGTGCTCCTCGTCGTCCAACGCCGCGGCCGCCGCTGCCTGGGCCAGGGCGTTCTGGTTGAAGGAGAGTCTAACCCGGTTTAGGAGCGCTGCGACATACTCGGGCATGAGACCGTAACCGGTCCGGAGTCCCGCCAGCCCGTAGATCTTGGAGAAGGTCCTCAAGACGGCGACGTTCTTCCCGTCTTTGAGGTGGGGGAGGAGCGTGCCGTAGTCGTCGTCAACCACATACTCCGCGTAAGCTTCGTCCGATACCACGAGTACGTGGGGAGGGACCGCCTTCAGGAACCGCTCAACCTCGTCCTTCCGGTTCATGGCGCCGGTCGGGTTGTTGGGGTTGCAGAGGAACACTAGCTTCGTCGCCGGCGTTATGGCCGACGCCATAGCTTCGAGGTCCAAGAAACCGTCTTTGAGGGGCACCTCGACAGGTTTACCGCCCATGAGCAAGGTGGACGTCTTGTATATCGGGAAAGTCTTGTCGCCCATCACGACCTCATCCCCGGACCTTACGAAGGCCTGGCCGAGGAGCATGATGATCTCGTCCGACCCGTTACCCAGCACTATCTGCTCTGCCGGGATACCGTAGGCTTCCGAGAGCCGGGCCTTGAGGTAAAACCCAGCCGCGTCGGGGTAGATATGTACGGAGCCGGCCAATTCCCGGATTACCTGTACGGCTTTTGGAGATGGACCCAGGGGGTTTTCGTTGGAGGCCAGCTTCACGACTCTCTCGAGCCCGAGCTCTCGCCTCACTTCGTCGGCAGGTTTCCCGGGGATGTATGGCGACAAGGTCAGGACTTCGGGCCTGGGAGACGTTCCATATTGGACGGGAGAATCCTCGCGCATACCAAAAACCTCCTGTAACGCTGCGTATCGTGATTAGCAGGAGACCGTAGTCCTATTCGACTTTCCGGCGGGTTTTCCCTTCGATTGGCCCCTTAGAGACGAAGGATGCCCGCGCCGCCCTGAAGGCGGTTTCGGCGGCCCTCGACTGGCGTGCCCGTGACGCCGGCTGTGAATTGCCCCACGCCTCTGAGAGGGAACATATTGCCGTGAGATGCTTTCGCCCTGGAGGGGGAAGTGACTTGTCCAAATCGCGTAAGGGCGAGAAGCGGGGGACTAAAGGCGCCCCCGAAGACGAGGAGTTCGGGACGAGAGGACCCGGTGAGGGCGAAGGATCGAGGGCGGGAAAACGTTCCCTCGAAGAGACGCTCATCAAGGTATCCGATTCCCTGGAACGGGCGAAGATAGCGGAGTACGTGAACCTCCTGAACCGGCCGGGCAGGCTCCTTTGGCTGAACCTTGTGGGAGGGCTGGCGAGGGGCGTAGGGCTCGCAGTGGGGTTTACCCTCCTCGGTTCGATGATCATCTACGTCCTCACCAGGAGTTACATCTTGAACCTTCCGGTCGTAGGGCAGTTCTTGGGCGAACTGGTGTGGATCATTCAGCAGTATCTCAGGAATAAGGGATAAGCTGCAATTTTTCCGGGATGCGCCGGTCATTGTGTCACTTCAAGACGATCAAGGAGGTATGTCGGTGGGACAGAGCCTAAGTTCCGGCCGGGGTCCGAGGACGGATATCGACCTGGCTGAATTCGAGAGGATGCTCCTCAGGCAGAGGAAGGCCGCTTCCGAAGGCATAAGGCGCATCAAAGAAGGCACTTTTTCCGAAAGCCTCAAAGACTCAACCGGCGAGAGTTCCACTTACGACCAGCATTCGGCCGACCTTGCCGCGGAGACCTTCGAGCGGGAGAAAGACCTGGGGCTCAAAGAGGGGCTCGAGATAGACCTGGTTGAGATCGACCGTGCCCTCCTCAGGATAGAGGACGGAACGTACGGGTACTGCGTATCTTGCGGTGAGCCGGTCCCTGAAGAGAGACTCCGGGCGGTACCTTCTGCAGAACTCTGCGTAAGATGCAAGGAGTCCCACGAAGTCGACCCAGAGGGCTGGCGGCCGGTGGAAGAGCGGGTCCTCAGGAGCTTCCCTCCCATGGGAGGCATCGAGACCCTCACAGACGACATCGACGCCAAAGACAAACGCTTGCCCGAAGGACCCTACCGCGCTCGCCCCAGGTAACGTCCGGGGTTGTCACCGGAACCGGCAGGCCCTGGTCGGGTAGGGTTTTTCGCCAGGGTGAGATGAGGCTCGAGGTAGGTCTAGAGATTCCGCTCCTTGCTTCGCTGCTTTGAGGTCGAGTATCCTAGTTGAGGGACTCAATCCCGCGTTATGCGCTTATACGAAGCGAGGGAGGACCATTGCTGTTTTGGGCCACGTTCTTGCTGGTTTCCATATGCGATTATCTCAGCAAGGACTGGATTAGGCGGAACCTCGCCCTGGGTGAATCCAAAGAAATACTGGGGAGTTTTCTGCGCTTTACCCACTGGGCAAACTCGGGCGCGTCTTTCGGCATACTGCAAGGGGCCGCTCCCTACCTCGCCATAGTCAGCGTGGGCTGTATCATCCTGGCAATCCTGCTCGTTCCCAAGATGGGCAAGGCAGGTCCTTTGGGGGCCCTCTCTCTGGGCCTTATCGCCGGCGGTGCTCTGGGGAATTTCCTGGACAGGGTGCGTTTCGGGAGCGTCACGGATTTTATAAGCCTGAGCTTCTTCCCGCCCATCTTTAACCTGGCAGACTGCGCGATCGTCGTAGGGGCCATTCTCATGGCGGTTTTCCTATTGCTCACTCCCGAAGGGCGATTCGATCTATGAATACCTGCAGCCGTACCGCTCAGGCTCTCTCGCAGCAAGTCCGAAGCCCCGGGGAAGGGCTCCACAAAGCCCCAGGGACCCCGATAACCCTCGTCCTGCGTGTAGATGAAACCCACGGCGGAGAGCGGCTCGACGTTTTCGTCGCCAAAATGGCGTCGGGAGAAGGCTTATCGCGCACGAGAGCCCAGGGTCTTATAGAGGAAGGAAACATCCGGCTGAACGGGCTTTGCGCCAAACCTTCGACCAAGGTGAAGCCGGGAGATGTCATAGATGTAACCGTACCTCCGCCCGAAGAGTGGGATGTGGCTCCCGAGGAGATCCCTATCGACGTCGTGTACGAGGACGCAGATGTCTTGGTTATCAACAAGGCCCGTGGGATGGTCGTCCACCCTGCGGCAGGGCACTGGCAAGGCACGCTGGTGAACGCCATATTGGCCCATTGTCCTGACCTCGCTGGGATAGGAGGGGAGGTCCGTCCCGGTATCGTCCACCGGCTGGACAAGGGTACAACTGGGCTCATGGTGGTCGCCAAGAACGATGGGGCCCTAAAATCCCTTCAAGACCAGATAAAGGCGCGCAAGGTGAAGCGAGTGTATATCGCGCTTTGTGTGGGCGAGGTGAGAAACGATGCGGGTACCGTCGACGCTCCCATCGGGCGACACCCCGTGCACAGGAAGAAGATGGCCGTGGTGCCTACGGGCAGGAGCGCCGTCACCGACTACGAAGTGCTGGCCCGGTTCTCCGCTGACTTCACTCTCCTCCTCGCCAAACTCAGGACGGGGAGGACCCACCAGATAAGGGTGCACATGGCCCACCTGGGGCATCCGGTGGCGGGAGACCCGGTGTACGGTAGGGTGAGGAACGACCTGGGTCTCGAGGGTCAGGCGCTTCATGCCCTCGTCTTGGGCTTCGACCATCCGGTTACGGGTGAGCGGCTCGAGTTTTCGGCGCCCTTGCCTCGAGACTTCGAGGAAGCGCTTGGTCTGCTCTTCCGGAAGTACCCGTCAGCTCTGGATGATCTGCGAGCTGCTCTCAGCGCTGGGCTTTGCGGCAACGACAAGGCCAGAGAGGTGCTACGGCATATTCTCGGGAGATTTTCATAGGGAGGGTCGTTCTTGGGCCGTTTCTCTGGATGCGGGGCGCGTATACGGCCGGGTTTCTTTAGGCCCTCGCAAAAGGATTTCTTACCGTAACGCCTTCGTACACTTGCCCGTCGCGCAAGTCCTCGGACCAAATAACCTCACAGCCAAGGTCACATGCGCTCGAGACTATGAGTGCGTCCCAAAACGATATATGGTGTCTCTCTTGTATGTCGATGGCCCTCAGTACGTCTGAGACCCTCGGTGAGTGCACCGGCCACACGTAGTATTTTTCGACTATCTCCCTTGCCAGCGAGCGGGGAAGGGGGGAAGCCGTCTTGGAGGTTACTACGACGAAAAACTCCTGAAGGACTTGGATGCTCAGACAGCCCTTGCGAGAGTACCACAGGTCTTCAAGGAGTTTGGCTGCGATTTCCCGCTTTTTCCCCGCGGAAAGGTCATGCGCGTAAACCAGGATGTTTGTGTCAACGAATTGGAGCCCGCTGTCTTTACGCTCGCTCATGAAGGTCTCCTCGCTTCCACGTTGCCTGGCCATCCGTGCCCAGCCTGTAGCCTTTCTTGTCTCTGAGTATAGCCAGGTAGCTGTCACGGGCCCGCTCATAGGAATCATGCTGGCGCACGTAATCCTCCAGAAGGTTCCTGAGGATCTCAGAGACCGACGTGTCTTGGCTTGCGGCTATAACCTTGGCCTTCTTGAGAGTCTCGCGAGCAAACGAGACCGTTATGTTCTGCCGTTCGTACATGGTGCACCTCCTACACGAAAATAAGTATATCACGAAAACTCGTGATCACTGTGGGCTGCTGCCATGCGGTATTTGGGCGTCAGGGGAACGGTCTACGGGAAGTGCCATGTAAACGGGCAGGAAGGCACCGAACGGCCCCAGAACATGAAGCTGCTTAAACGGGACTGGACATGTAGCCCACTATAACACGCATATTACGTGTCTCGAAATATATTGGTGGGTAAGACGACATGGCGGGCAGCGGACCAAAGATGCCTGTACAGATAACGGAGACTGAGCATGCGGCAGCTACGCCTTGTGTGGTCGAAGCCTTGGCCGGGTGTCTCGCCGCGGCGGCACCGGAACGGTTTGAGGATCACAGGCAGTTTGGGAAAACCGGCTGGCTGACGAGATTCCGGGCGCCAAGGTCACGGTGGCGGCGTTTCGCCGGACCTCTGATGCAGAGCAGTGCGTCAGCGTATGCCGGCTCTGGGCGACGCCGTATCTGGCCGGCATGCGGTTCATCGAAGGCCCGGAGGTTATCCGTGAGATGAGGCTCGCGTAATCGGAACCGATACGTAAGCACATGGGGTGAGTGGTGGGACAATGGCTCGAGGCATGCCTTCTTCCTAGATAATAATAAGTTGACATAATAAATATTATGGGACGTTATATATTGGCGGAAGAGCCGGGAGGATGCGGGTTCCTCCCTCCCTACTACTCTAAGGTAACTAAAATACTCTTCATTACTCATCCATGATGAGGAAACATGAAAAGCCTTCTAACTGGCGCCTAGATGATGAATAACCAGCATAAGGCCAAAATTCTTGTTTCTCGCGAAAGGAATTCCTTTCGTATGCGTGGAATACCGCCTCTAAGCCGAACGAGTTTTGCCTTAATTCCTAGGTTTTCGGCGTTTCGGGTTGAGGTTAGGGTTTTTTCGGTTTCTTTGGCTCAGGGACGGGGGTGATTTTCAGAGGGAATCGGTGTCTTCCTCCCCTCTAAGTCTCTCGGTAGAAAGCTTCTTAAGTGATAAAGAGGAGGGTAAGCATGAAGAAGTTCCTAGCGTCGCTGCTACTCGTGGCCATGGCTCTGGGCATCGCCGCGTGCTCCAAGCCGGCCGAGCAGCAGGAGCCTCGGACAGTCCTTCGGGAGTCTGAGGACTATTACACGGTCTACTCGAGCGAGGTTACGAGCCTCAACTACCTCGTGACGAGCACGACCGCCGAGTTCGCCATCGTTACCAACTGCGTCGACGGTCTGGTAGAGCACAACCATCTGGGCATTATCCAGCCCTGCTTGGCTGAGAGCTGGACCGTCAGCGAAGACGGCCTGGTCTGGACGTTCAACATCAAGAAAGGCATCAAGTGGGTGACCTACGACGGCCAGATCTACGGCGAAGTCACCGCCCACGACTGGGTGGCCGCCCACAAGTACGGGTTCAACCCCGCCAACGCGTCGAAGAACGCCAACATCGTTTACGAGGCGGTAAAGAACGGCAAGGAATACTACAACGGCGAGATTACCGACTGGGAAGAGGTCGGAATCAAGGCTCTGGACGACTACACCCTTCAGTACACCCTGAACCGCCCGATCCCGTACTTCCTCACCATGCTGACCTACGTCTCGTTCCTGCCTGTGAACGGCCAGTTCCTCGAGGAAGTCGGCGAGGAGTTCGGTACCGACCACACCAAGATCCTGTACAACGGCGCCTATCGCATCTCCGAGTGGGTGCCCCAGGACTACAGGATTATGGTGAAGAACGAGCATTACTGGGACAAAGACAAGATCTACATCAAGCAGCTCAACTACCGCTACAACAAGGAAGCCGGCAGCCTCGCGCCTGACCTCTTCCTGCAGGGAGAGATCAGCGGCACCGGTCTTTCCACCGAGATCCTCAACGACTGGATGAACGACCCGGTCAAGAAGGAAATGGTGACGCCGGTTCTCCCGTCGTTCTACAGCTACTTCTACGCGTTCAACTTCGATCCCAAGTTCGACGAGGAGTACGAACCGGATAACTGGAAGATCGCTGTAAACAACAAGAACTTCAGGAAGTCCATCTTCCACGGTCTAGACAGGGTCGCCGCCATGATGACCGCGGAGCCTTACAATCCGCAGAACAAGATCATCAACACCATTACTCCGAAGAACTTCGTGTCCTACGGCGGCAAGGACTTTACGCAGTACGGCCCGCTTGCGGACATCGTAGATAGGGACAGCTTCAACCCCGAACTCGCCTTGGAGTACCGCGACAAGGCCAAGGCCGAGCTCGAGGGTAAGGCCAAGTTCCCCGTCAAGGTCATGATGCCGTACAACTCGACCAGCTCTTCGTGGGCGCAGCGGTGCATTGTCATCGAGCAGCAGCTCGAAGGGCTCCTCGGCCAGGACTACATCGATATCATCCCGGTCCCCATGCCCGGCACCAACTTCCTGGCCAACAGGAGAACCGGTAACTACGCCCTCATGGAGTGCAACTGGGGTCCTGACTACTGCGATCCCGAAACCTACGCCGACCCGTTCTATCCGCCCGCGAAGATGAACTACAACTGGCCGGAGAAGGCCGAGGGCTACACGGATCCCAACGGCAAGTCTCGCTACGAGAACCTGGTCGACGAGGCTAAGGCTGAGACCACCGACCTCGCCAAGCGCTTCGAGAAGTTCGCCAT
>DUSI01000022.1 GCA_012842685.1 Candidatus Fermentithermobacillaceae bacterium | reverse complement strand
GTGGAGCAACAACTGTTTGTTGAGCAGCATCCAGAGACTTGCGCTATCTGACTGTAGCGCTCGCGGACGGTTTCGTGGACTTTCTTCAGATTCGGGCTCATTCCAATCCTCCTCGGCTGGGCCTGTGGTCCCTGCGAAATCCACGCCTTTACCCAGCCGAAACAAGTATATGCCTGTATGGGCATATGTGCAACCAATATTGCAGATTCCTCTGTGAGCTGCGGTGTGAAGCAGCCAGTGCGTCTCGGGAACAAGACCAGGACCAGGTAGGCTTCGAATGGGTTGTCCTTGACGACCCGAGAGTCGTGGACCTTCGACCGGCGGCTATTCGTAATGCCCTCGGAGGGATCATGAAAGATAGCGTGCCTCAGTTCTTAGGTTCGCGGCGAGTGCATACCGGGGAGCCCTAGCCTTGACGGAGCACCTGGCCGAAAGTACTATGATGGCAGTTTAAGGAAAAGGGGAGTGATCGGACTGAGAGTGAGCGGCAGGGCCGAGAAGATCGAATTTGACGAGTTCATCCCCAGCCTGGTCAAGTACCTGGAAAAGCAGGACGACGTCTTGGCGGCAATGATCTACGGTTCTTATGCCACCGAATTTCAGACGCCGCTCAGCGATGTCGATCTGGCGCTCTTGTTTTGCCCAGACCGGAAACCAAGTCTGGAGCGGATACTTGCCTTGGAAGCCGCCATCGCAGGTATTTGCCGAGAAGATGATATCAATGTGCTGTGCCTGAATGATGCCGACGTTATCTTTCAGTTTAGGGTCCTTGAGACCGCGAAGGTAATCTTCGAAAGAGATCCCGTTGCGCTGTCAGACTTCCGCGAGTACGTCTTCAAGGTTTATGGGGACTTTGCGCCCTTTTACCGGGAAGTAAGCAGGGAGTACGACAGATTCTTGAGGGAGGCATACGTCCGTGATAGACCGGGACAAGGTAAGGGATAAAATAGCCTTCATCCTGAGAAACCTGGATGTCCTGCGTATATCCTGTCCAGTTGCTGCGATACCTTAGAAAAATCTCAGCCTGCTATCTCCCTTGTGATTCCATGTGCCGAAACCCTCGCTATACTTGTCTTCCAAGAACATCGGCAAGCGCTCTAGGAGTCCACGCGAAAGGTTTAGTGTGGGCAATACATCAACATCTACCCAAAACACTCTTCCCTCATCCGTCTCCTTGATGAGCTCACCGCTGTATGTATCTGTCTTGAAGTTGAACACGAAGTATCTATCCTTGGTTTCATCGTTGTACCAGTAAATCACCCCACAGAGGCGCAGGTTTGAGACAATGAGTCCTGTCTCCTCTTTGACCTCCCGTATGGTTGACTCGACAATGCTCTCTCCGTCACGGACGTGTCCGCCTGGAAAGGAGATCCCCGGCCAGCTCTTCATACGTTCCTGTACCAGGACTTTGTTATTTACCCGGTCATAGATCATGCACATGTTGGTGAGCTCTATGTTTGGCATCTCAATCCCCTTTTCTCGCTAGACTGCGTTACCTGCGCGCTTCTCTGAACTGCTTTGTCCTACGTATGTGTTCATCCCTCGGGTCGCACAACCTCACTTTCTGCCCTTGGCCATAAGGAACTCCCCGCTATCAACCATGCTCGGCTTCTGGTAAACCCGGAGCTCAATGTCCAGAAGCGTCTTGTACGCCGCCTCGTCCTTCAATACCTCGTTTGCCTGTTGCCAGCTTCCCGAGAGTATGCAGGGACTTGAAGCAAGGACGATGTCCTTAAACGAGGCCGACTCCAGCAGCTCACGGAGTTCAGCGGCCTCGAAGAAGTGCCTGGGAGGGTGGTGAACCTCCGGGTGTTTGGGCAAGTCCCCCGAAGCGAGAACGCGGTCAATATACCAGTACTCAGGCCGGTTGAAGAAGCCCTGAGTGTTCCTTCCCAGAATGCTCTTGAACACGCCCCACTTGCTGTTGACGCTCACTGCGAGGACCCCGCCGGCTTTAAGCACGCGGTGGAACTCAAGAATCGCTTTCTCGCGACCATCTATCACGTAAGACAAGGGAGCGCCGTAACACACGACGACGTCGAAAGACTCGTCGGGGAACACGGACAGGTCCCTGATATCCCCTTGGATGTATCCGGAGACATGCTTCTCCAGTCTTCTTTCCTCAAGTTTTGCTTTGGCTATGCTGAGCTGCACTTCGGATATGTCGAAGAGCGTGACGTCGCACCCCATCTGTGCGAACTCCACCGAATACCGGCCGGCGCCGCACCCGGCATCCAATATCTTGATGCCCTCTCGAAGGTGGGGCCTGATGAAGTCCATGTGCAGCACAAACGTGATCCAGCTGTAAGGATCAACCTCTAGCCTACGCCACTCCCTCTCACCGTAGCGGTTGTAAAAGTCCATGACCTCGTCAGACATGGTTCCACCTCCGGGCATTTACTCCTCATGTACCACGGTGGCCAGGTTTTTCCTTCCAGCACAGCCGGAAGGCCGCCGACAGCGGCTGCCAGCAGGCTGTGAGGGAAAACCCATTCAGCAGTCTGAGCGGTTGGACTCACAAGTCAACCACCCTGATCGTTTTGGCGTGGGATGGAGTCGACTTATTGGATGGAGGAACTCCTCTAATTGCAGAGGACTGCAACTTCTCTTCGGACAGTTGCAGTTCTGGTCAAAAACTGCAATAGCGCTGCTCAGCGCGACGATATGACTTCCAGAACTCCCCGAGCTAGATACACTGTGTTGCGGTGTTTGTTGCCCATGGGGAAGAGTATCCCCTCACGAGCCAGTCGCTCAACTGCTCCCTTGGCGGTGTGGTAAGCCACATCAAGTAGTCGCTCGACGGAGCGAATAGTGATGACTGGCTGTACGAACAGGTACTCCAAGAGGCGAATGGCTGAGGCCGGTGCACGAGATGCGGTGAGCGCCTCGTGCCAAGACCGGTGTAGATCCTGCAGCATCTTGATCTTGGTTCCCGCTTCTCGGGACTGTTCTAACACACCTCGGAGGAAGAACATTACCCAATCCCTCCAGGCACCTTCTTCACTGACTGCCAGCAGAAGGTCGTAGTAGGTTGAACGGTGTCGCTCAAAATAGGCACTCAGGTAGAGTAAGGGTTGGGATAGCATTTTCCAGTCTGCCAAAAGGAGGGCGACTAGAAGCCTGCCCATTCGGCCGTTTCCATCCACGAAAGGATGGATTGCCTCGAATTGGTAGTGGACGAAGGCCAGTCGTACGAGTGGCGGATAAGAATCGCCTTCGTGCAGGTACTTCTCCAGCGCATCCAGGGCTTCATGCATTTCAGGTACCGGTGGCGGGACAAAACGGGCCTCAGCGAGGGTACACCCGGGTGGGCCAATCCAGTTCTGGCTACGCCTGAACTCGCCCGGATAGGCCTTCTCTCCGCGGACTCCTTTCATGAGCCGCCTATGGATTTCCCGGAGAAGACGTAGGCTAACTGGCAGTTTCTCGAGCTGTTCAAGACCGTATGTTAGGGCCTCCACGTAATAGGCAACTTCGCGCACCTGGGCGTCTTGCTGTGAGCCGGACTCTGGGAAGAGGGCAGCGCCATTGAGCGCATTGTGAAGTGGAGGGCTCAGATGGGAGTTTGCCTGTCCAGAATAAAGCTAATCTACGCTCTCTCACTCCTCCTCATGGTACTTGTTGCCGGAGGCCTGCTCTCCGGATGCGATCCCGAGTGGAAGAACCTGACGCCAGAACAAAAGCTGGAAGACTTCCACTACCTCTTCAGTGTGCTCGAGGATAACCATCCCTACCTGGCTCTCAAGACTAGAGTCGAAGGATATGACTGGCTTTCCCACAGAGAGGAGTTCGAGCAAGCCGTAAGAGACTCGTCAGATGACAAGAGCTTTGCCCAGGCCATCGCAGGAATCCTAAAGCAGATCAACAACGGGCACACGAACGTTGTGCCGTGGACTGGTGCGGGCGGCATCAGAGACATGGCAGACTGGAACAAGGGACCATGGAAAACTGCAGCGAAGCAGACCTCAGCAGCACGCGCAGACTATTGGTACCGGCTCGCCTACCAAGCTTCGGACGGTGAGAAGCAGAATAGATGCTGCCATTTACAACGACGGCCGGTATGTGGTCGTAGCCACGGCTCCGGAGGAAGCAATCCGACAGTGCGTCCGGCCAGGCATGGTTGTGCTGGAGATCGAGGGAGTACCTATTCAGGATTATGTAGACGGCCAGCGGGGCCTAGGAACATCCCGCCTGTTATACGACCCTGTCCGCAAGCAGCTCTACCAGCGTCAATTGACCCTGCCGCTCGAAGGCGAATTCCTTCGCGTGACGCTGGCCGACGAGGCTGGACGATCCACAGAAGTCACTGTCCCTTACGCCAAGTCCGCCTGGGACTGGGTCTTCCCTTGGCCGCCTAAGTACGCCGGAAACCCCGGCTCTCCCAACCAGAACCTCTACACCGACGTTCTGGGAGACGGTAAAGTCGGCTACGTCCGGATCTCTAGTTTCCTCTCCGTGGAACAGGACGCTTCAGCTCTTCACAGGTTCTTCGAATCGATTCGCGATCTGCCTGCCCTCATAATCGACATCAGAGGCAATGGTGGGGGAAAGAGCATCTACTGGGAACAGAACATTGTCGCCCGCTTAGCAACTGGTCCGGTTGAATGCAACTTCTACCTCACGTGGAGATCTGGCGAATACGTCCAGCCCTTTGTCCAAGCCAAACTGTCGAGCATGCGTCTTCAGGAACTCTCTAAATCAGCCTTCGTAGAGAGAGCGGGACCCCAACTCGCCGGAAATATCCCGCCGGAGATCCTAACCTCCGAATACGCCGAGCCTCGAGTGTATCGGTACGTGGTTACCCCGCGTGATTCGATCAACTACCAGGGCAGGATCTTCGTCCTGGTTGATGACCTCTGTTTCTCTGCCGCGGACGGTTTCGCAGCTTTCTGCAAAGGATCGGGTTTCGCAACCGTCGTCGGGACCTGGACGCGGGGCGACGGGATCGCGTTCACTCCCGCCATCGTCACCCTGCCAAACAGTGGAATGGTCGTCAGATTCCCGTCAGTCTTCGGCCTGAACCCTGACTTCTCCGCCAGCGAAGAAGCCCACACATCCCCTGACGTGATGGTTGAACCAAGCCTAGAAGACATACTTGAGTATCTGGCCACACGCGATTCCTCTGGTGAACTTCGGCCGGATCCTTCCTTCGATACACAGCTTCGAACGTGTCTCACGCTCGCGCTTTCGGAGATCAACTAGTGCTGCAGTTTCTGCCAACTTCTCCATGCAAAGCCGCTTGCGGGGCCTACCCCTCCAGAACTCGGTAGTTTGCTTGAAGAACCTTAGGCCAAGCTTTAGGTATAGTGATATGGCAGGATGGTTATCTGGCTCGACCATCAGCGTAAGGCGCTTGAACCCCCGCTCCAGTGCCAAGCGCTCAACGGACTCAATGAGCCAAGTGCCCAGACCGCGCCTTCTGAAGTCCTCTCTGACGCCGCAGGTCCCTTGTTGGACCACGCCGGCCCTCTATGAGGGACAGGACCACTGTGATGGGCCCGCCGTGAGTCACTACCATCACTCTCGGACCGATTTGACCTTTGAACACGCGGTCACAGAGACTACGGAAAGCTTCCTCGATCCGCTCTTGAAACGCAGCCGGGCTTTCTCCTCCGGGATAGGACTCGTCCATTTCTAGCGAGGACCAGTACAACCCTGGATACATGGCACTCGCCTGGTCTTCCGGCATCCCGGCGAGGACGCCGTTGTTCACCTCACGCCACTCCATGGCAGGTGTTACACCGGTGTTAAGCGTCTTGGATAGGATCTCCGCAGTCTGCGCTGCCCGAGGCAAGTCGCTGGAGATCAGGGTGTCAACTACAAACGTTCTCTCGACGCAGGTGCTCCGCAAGAAGGGAGGCCTGAATCACTCCCATGCGGCTCAGCGGATGGTGAGACCATCCGCCGCGGAAGCGCTCTGGGTGGTGACCATGCCGGACGAAGTGAATCACAGGCGCAGATGTCGCGACACAAAACAAAGTCTAACCCTCCTGTTTCCCACTGATGGCTGCAGCGCTAGGTTACTCTGTTACGGTCCATGAATTCCTGTCTTGTAAGCCTGTAGTGGCACTCGTACTTACCCTTGTAGTTAGGGGGCAGAGGCTTGGCCAGCGCCCGAGAAAACCCGAGCTTCTCCCACATGCGTACGCTGCGTACGTTGTAGTCCTCGCATATGCAGTGGAGCACGTCAACGTTCTCTCGATAGAACGCGAGGTCCACGAGCATTTTGACGCACTGGGTTCCGATGCCGAGGCCCCAATAAGCCTTTTCCCCGATGCATATATCTATGCGCCTGACGTCAGTGCCTTCGGGGTACATTGCCCTCACTTCGGGAAGGTTCATCTCTTGCAGCCAGCACTCGCCTATAGGAACTCCTTCGAACTCGATCAGGAAGCAAATAGCGTTCTGCGAGACTGTCCCGTATATCTGATGAACAGTCTCCGAACCGTAGGAGTACATCTTGTCGGCTGGGCCTCCCTCGGTCCAGTAGAGCACTTCGGGATCGGCGCACCACTTGTAGAGATAGGGAAGATGCTCGTCGCTCAGTGGGCGAAGGACGATATTCCCTTCCGGGCCTCCGCGAAGGGTAAGATCGTGTGTCTTGATGATGCTCATGTTTTCTTGCCTCTCTCGTCCAAGCGCCACTTCTGTCTCGACATCCAGCGGTACTTCTTTATCCGCGGCATCGAGTGGCGTCTTCAGGAGCCAGCACGTGCTTCACCATTATATCAAAGGGCGGTTGCTCTGAGTGTTCCGAATATTCGGTAGTGACTGGAAGGAGGTGCTTCTGCCGACCTAGAACCATTCGCCCCGGAGAGGGGCTGGTGAGTTAAGGATAGGCGATGTCGCCGTACTCTGCCTAGCGGAATCACTATTTGTGCTATACAGTGGACGAGAAGGGCAGGTTTGAGAAGCTCAATTCTAGATTCGCACGTAGAGAGGGGGATCCGTCTTGTCCATGCATATTCCTTCTTGCGCTGCAGGGGTTCCGGTGTTCAGGGTGCTTTCACCCGGCGAACTCGAGAGAATCGGCAAGGAGATGCGCCACAAGGTCTACAAGAAGGGAGAAGTAGTCGTACCCGCAGGGTCGGTCCTCGATTCCCTCTACGTCGTGCACCGCGGAAGGCTCAATGTGGTCTACACGTCCTTAAGCGGAAGAGAGCAGATCGTGCGTACCCTCGGGCCGGGAGAGTTTCTCGGGGAACTGGCCCTCTTTCATGAAACTGTCATGGAAGGGGATGTGGTGGCTGCTGAAGATACCGAGACATGTGTATTGCCGCGCAATGCGGTTTCGGAGGTCATCAGGAATCCCGATGCGGCCCTTCGATTGGTGGAGGAGCTTGCAAAGCGTCTTTCCGCTGCCGAGCAGCTCATAGCCGACCTGGGGCTCAGGGAAGTGGGTCAGCGCCTGGCGGCCGAGATATTGAGGTTGGCCGCCTCGGGGCACGAAACTCCTGAAGGCACCGTTGTGAATATCTCCTCCTCGTGGGCCGAGATGGCGGTTAGGTTGGGGACTACTCCTGAAACCCTGAGCAGGCGGCTCGGGAATCTGGCCGACCAAGGCATCATCCGTCAGACTAGCCCGCGAACTGTGCTGATCCTCGATATTGACCGGCTGAGGTCCGTAGCGCGCCCGTGACCACTTGATCTTCCTCACGCGTTTCTCCTCGAGATTGACCTACGTCAATGCTCCCGCCGGCCTCCCCGTGGAATGATGTCTTTGGAGATGTAATCAAGAAGGTTCTCAAAGTGAGGAACTCAAGGGGGGTCCGGCTATGAAGACAAAGATGTACATTTTTGCGAACCTATCCTGTCCGAACTGCGCGGCGAAGCTCGAGAAGGCGGCATCCCAGCTCCCGGGCGTCCATGAGGCCAGAGTGAGTTACGCGGCAGGCGCGTTGAACCTGCGGTACGACGAGGCCGTCCTGGACGAAGAAAAACTGAGGAACCTATTCCACCAGTTTAGCCTCGAACTTACTTCGGTGCTTCCAGCAAAGGTCTAGGAAGAAGTCTGCACAGACTGTCCCTTGCTCCCGGAGAAGGGGGGTTGACCATGGATTCTGCCATCCGAAGGATGTACGGCTGGGCTTCTCGTCACGCTGAGATCCTGACCGTCTCAATGTCCGGGGCTTTCATTGTCGCGGCGTGGGGCCTGAGGGGCCTTGGCCTGGGCACTGAAGCTGCGTTCCGGGGACTCATGACGGCTGCCGCTGTAGTGGCAGGCCTCAGGGTTGCGCGTGAGGCAATCGGCAGGCTCCTCGCGAGGCAGCTGAGCATCCCGTTGTTGGTGACTATAGCCGCAGCCGGGGCCCTGTGGATCGGTGAGGTCTGGGAGGCCGCCGCCGTCACCTTCCTCTACGTGCTCGGGGGATATCTCGAGAGCCTGACCCTGGCCAAGACGCGTGCCGCCCTCAAGACGCTCATCGACCTCGCCCCCAGGATGGGCAGGGTAAAGAGAGAGGACGGCATCCAAGTCGTTGAAGCGTACGAGATATCGCCGGGAGACGTGGTTGTGGTCCTTCCGGGCGACAGGGTCCCTGTAGACGGAGTCGTGCTCGAGGGAAGGGCATCCTTGGACACATCGGCCCTGACGGGCGAGCCCTTACCTCAGGAAGTCGGCCCTGGAGATCAGGTCCTCGGCGGCAGTGTGAGCCAGGTCGGATATCTCGAAGTCCGGGCGCAGAAGGTCGGTGCGGATACGACGTTCAGCCGCATCTTGTACCTGGTGGCCGAGGCCCAGGACCAGAAGCCCAGAGTCCAGAGGATGCTCGATAGGTTTGCCGCATGGTATACGCCCCTGATCATCGGTCTTTCGGCAGGCCTATATCTCCTCACCCGCGATGTAGAGCTCTCCCTGACCTTCCTGGTCATCGGATGCCCAGGAGCCCTGGTCGTGGCGTCTCCCGTCGCCGTTGTCGCGGGGCTCGGGCATGCTGCCGGGAAAGGCATCCTCATAAAGGGCGGTGAGCGGCTGGAGCGTATCGGCAGAGTTGACGTGGTGGCATTCGACAAGACCGGTACGCTCACGCTTGGGCGGCCCAAGGTGAGTGGCGTGGAAGCTTTCTCGAAAGCTCCGGCCTGGTTTTCCAAAGTAGATCGCACCGGTGCCATTGGTGACAGCCGGGCGGACGGGCGGGCCGGTGAGAGAGAATCCCAACCGGCGGGTGAGCGCGCAGGTGAACCGGCAAGAGAGGGACTAGCCGAACGCTGGGTTACCGCCCTGGCTGCTGCCGCGGAGCTGCGCTCCGAGCACCACCTGGCCAAAGCCATCTTGGATTACGCCAGGGAGCAGGAAATCGCGCCCGTGGAAGCCCGCGAGTGGTCGCTCCTTCCCGGGCTCGGCGCGGCGGCCGAGACGGATTACGGTACTGTGCTCGTAGGAAACAGGAGACTCCTTAGGTCCAGAAGTGTGAGTCTCACACCCGAACAAGAAGAAGCTGCTTCTCGCCGGGAAGCCGCGGGCCAGACCGTGGCGTTCGTGGCCTTGGGCGGTGTCCCTGTGGGGCTCATAGGGATCGCCGATCCCTTGCGTCCCGGAGTCGAGGGACTGGTTTCTGACCTCAAGAGCTCGGGAGTCAGAAAGACGGTCATGCTCACGGGCGACAACGAAAAAGCGGCGCGGCGCGTGGCATCCCTCTTGGGCATCGACGAGGTGAGGGCCGGGCTCCTGCCGGAAGAAAAGGTCCGGGCCATTCGCGAGCTCCAGTCTGCCGGCCACGTGGTGGCCATGGTAGGGGACGGAGTGAACGATGCCCCCGCCCTGGCGGCGGCCGACGTGAGCATCGCCATGGGCGGCTCGGGCACGGAAGTGGCCATCGAGACCTCGGACATCGCCCTCATGACAGATAGCCTCACTCGAGTCCCGGAGGCCATAAGCCTGAGCAGGCGCATCTTGAAAGTTGTCCGCCAGAATGTCGTGTTTGCGGTGGCCGTAGTTTTCCTCCTCCTGGCCGGAGTCATAGGCAGGGTGGTCTTTCTGGCCGGAGGCATGCTCATCCACGAAGCCAGCGTAATGCTCGTCATACTGAACGGCATGCGGCTCCTCAGGGACGATAGAGGGAGGAAAGCGGGTCATAGTCAAAGACCCGAAGCACAAGCCGAAAGAACGTGAATAACCCAGCAGATGGCTTGACGGAGCATAGTACCTGGCTTCCGGCAAGGTGGGCCCTGGCATCCGTCTCTTGTGCCGCCGGGACGGACGGGACGCCAGGGCCCGGCGTACTGGGACTGTTTGCCTGTGACCCTATTCGGGCAGCATCCCTACCTGTCAACCACCACGGGGCACTCGGGGATACCGAGCCTCTGCATGCACTCCCATTCCGCCTCGCTGAGAGTGTAGATGCAACCGTCGAATTCTGCGCCTTGAGTGTCTACCCCATAGCGCCGCCGGCGCCTTCTCGGGATGAAGATGAAACGCCTGGGCGGGATGCGGAATATGAACGGGATGAAGATGAAGGGCGGAAAAGAGACGAACTGTTGAGACTCAGCGCCCGGCGCGGGAAGAGGCACGCCCGGCCTGTAGTAGCTCTGTGCAGATACGGGCCTCTGGTTCACTGTCTTCACCTCCTCAAGTGCCGTCCCGATATGATATGCAATTATGTAAACTAGGGCGACCCTGCAGGGGGCGCGACAGAAAGATATGTGCCTCCGAATCACATCGTTTCGGAAGATGTGTTCCTCTGAGGCACATCATTTCGGTCGTATGCGGTACGTGCCGTCTGGCCCCTTTGTAACCTCAAGCCCCTTTGGGGCGGAGATCGCCAAACCTTCCGCAGACAGGGATGTGAGGCGCGACCCCTGGTCCTGAGGCACCTGAAGTTCCGGTACCCGGACAACCATCCTACGCGCGGGACCGTCTTCCAAGCAAAGACGGGTTATATCCACCGCCAACTCGCCTTCGCCTCTGAGGCCCGACAGGGTCGGATGAAGCTTAACGCCCGGCCGTACTACGATTACTCTGCTCGGGTTAAAGAGGGTGAAGGCTCCTTCCGGTATTTCGATTTCCACCCGCACCCCGGGTCCGTCCGAAAGCTCCCGGAGCATGGCCTCTATCTGCGCCTGGCGCTCCCTTGCGCTTTTCTCTTCCGACGCGAGGATCGCGTCGTAGTCGTAGGCGCGGAGGATCGCCGAAACGTCTGCCCCTGACACTCCGCTCCACTGTGAGCACACGGCTTCTCGGATGAGAGACTGGAGGGTGCACCCGCCTTGCGCGAGACGGAGATGCCAATCAGGCAGTAAGAAGTCGAGCAGCAGCCCCGTAGCTGCACCGGTGGCGTAGAAGCGGCGGTAGGAGGCCCACTTGCCTGCGACATTGGCCTCCTGGAGTGTGTCGATTATCTCCGAGACCGGCTTCCCCGCCTTGACCTCAATATACGTCGGGGTGCCTTCGTTGAACTCGGAAAGCTCTTCGTAGGTGCAGACGTTCCCAAGATCCTTGGACGCCAGATAGTCGTGCCTGGCCATCCTGACGGCGATGAACTCCCCTGCCAAAGCCTTTACCTTGTCTGAGGCCTTACTCGGGGGCCACTCCCTTAAGGCCGAGCAGAGTATCTTGTTTTCTACTATGCTCATGGCGTTGTTCAGGGGATCATCCTCGGGATACCTCTCCATCACGCGAAAATCGGGACGGCTCACGGAAGACAGGGCCACGAGCTGGTGAACGTGGAAGCACTCGTGAAGGATAAGCCTGGCGAATACATCGGTATCTATGAGCGTTTCTTCCGGGTAGGCCACGAGCGCGCTCACTGCGCCCGCGATCACGCGCACCGTATTCGCGGCCATCTCGGGAAATGTTGGCCCCATGTATGTGCGTCTTCCTGCGACGGGGGCCACCTCTACGTACCCCTCAGGCGGTCTCGGATGCCCCAGGATGTAAGATATCTCGCGGCCGTGGAGGATGACGGGCGTCACGGCGATGTCCCATCCGGGCCACAGGGTCCCGGTAGATGCGAGGCGGTGCGCCTCCTCGATGGCTTTGGCGAGATCTTCCCGCAATTTCATAGGCCCCCCTTGCGCAATTCCTTAGAAAACCCCTTTGGTTGTCTGAAATGTTCGACGGGTGCGCGACATCTCTCCTGCCGCCCGCTTGGATGTCGCTGGAAGACTACCTGATCCCCAGGACCCGGAATATCCCGTTCAGCGCAATCAGCATCAGGCACGCGACGCCCGTGGGGATGAGGAACGACAGTGCCGCCCACTTCTTACTGCCCGTTTCCTGGTACACGGTGTAGACGGTAGTGCCGCATGGGAAGTGGAGGAGCGAGAAAAGGAGGACTGAAAGACCTGTGGTCCACGTCCAGCCGTTTGAGCGGAGGATCGCCGCGATGGCGGTTCCGGCTGCCTCGATGTCCATCATGGTTCCCTGAGCGAGGTAGGCCATGAGCGCTATGGGCAGGACGATTTCGTTTGCCGGAAACCCAAGGATAAAGGCTGTTAGGATGACTCCGTCCATCCCGAGGAGGGATGCAAGCGGGTCCAGGATGCTCGCTGTGTGGGCGATGACCGTTTTTCCGGAAACAGTTACGTTTGCGGCAAGCCAAGTGATCGCCCCGCAGGGCAGGGCGACCGTCACAGCCCGCCTTAGGACCCATACCGTCCTGTCTCTCCAGGAACGGGCGATGGTTTTCCAGAGCTCGGGCTTGCGGTAAGGCGGCAGTTCGAGCACGAAGGAGGACGGTACGCCTCTTAGGACAGTGGAAGCGAGGACTCGGGAAACCAGGAAGGTTATTCCTATGCCGGCCAGCACGATTAAGAAAACGGCGAGGCCGGGGAGAGCGGCGCCCAGAGGCCCTTCGCCGCGGAAAAAGATGCCGGATAAGAGGATGAGGGTGGGGAACCTGCCGTTACACGGGACGAAACAGTTGGTGAGGATGGCGATGAGGCGCTCTCTCGGAGACTCAATGATGCGCGCCGCGACCACGCCTGCGGCATTGCAGCCGAAACCCATGCTCATGGTGAGGGCCTGCTTGCCGTGACCTCCGTTTCGGCGGAATAGGTGGTCTAGGTTGAAAGCTACCCTCGGCAGGTACCCGAAGTCCTCGAGCAGGGTAAAGAGAGGGAAGAAGATGGCCATGGGCGGCAGCATGACCGCCACGACCCACGCCACCGTCCGGAAACAGCCATGGACGAGGATACCGTGGAGCCACTCGGGTAGGCCGGTGCTCCATGCCAGCGCGCTCAGGGCGGTCTCGACCTGGGAGAAGACCCAGGCCAGAGCGGCAGACGGGTAATTGGCAAGTGAGATGGTTATGAGGAGCGCTACGCCCAAGAGGAGGAGCATGATCGGGATCCCGAACCGCCGCGATGTCACAATGTCGTCGAGCCAATCTGTCAGCGCTTTTCCTGTTTCCGGAGCTCTACCGACTACTCTTTCGGCTATCTTCTCGGCTTCGCGGTAGAGGGCCGATACCTCATCATCCCTCATGTTTTCCAGCCGGACGTGAGGGCCGGATGTGGGCTGGGGCTCCCCGGATTCCCTGAAGGCCATAGCCGTCCTGTACACGGTGTCCAGGAGCTGAGCCAAACCCTCTCCCCTTCTTGCGGCCGTCGGGACGACGGGTACGCCCAGCTCCCTTGACAAGAGGTCTACGTCGATCTGCAACCGCCTTGCCCTGGCCTCATCCATGAGGTTCAGGCAGACGACGCACTTCTTCGTGAGCCTCAGTACCTGGAGGACGAAACTCAGGTTTCGCTCCAGGCACGTGGCGTCCACCACGCACACGGTGACGTCTGGCTTCTCGCTTAAGATGAAGTCTCTGGCGATCTCTTCTTCCCGGGATGCCGCGCGCAGGGAATAGGTGCCCGGGAGGTCAACCAAGCGGATCTCGTCTCCGGCGTAGGGTACGGTCCCTTCGAGGAGCGCCACGGTCTTGCCTGTCCAGTTTCCGGTGTGCTGCCTGAGCCCGGTTAGAGCGTTAAACACCGTGCTCTTTCCCACGTTCGGGTTCCCAGCGAGAGCTATCAGCAAGGGACGGGTCGTCGTGCTCATCTGCCTCTCGGTTCACCGATCCTCTGGATATTGGCTTGTGTGCCTGCTCGAACGATAACCTGCCTACCTAGCCGCCGGCCCAACTAGCGGGGCGCCTTGACTCCGCCGTCGGCTAACCCGGGTGCTCGAAAGCTGATGGCGAGGGGGCTTCCGGGGTGACGAGTATCAGACGGGCTTCATCGCTCCTCAGAGCGATGACCGTATCTCTCAGCCTGACAGCGATGAGGCTCCCTCTAGGTCCTTTTCTCACGAGCCGGATCGGCGTTCCTGGGGTGAAACCAAGATCCACGAGCCTTTGCTTGAGAAGCCCTCCCGTGCCGTTGGATACGAGGTACATCGTGAGATGCTCCGGCGCGTCCGGGAGAGGAGTGAGATGCGCAGGTACCTGTGCGTCCGATAGAACTTCATCCGGGATGGCGTTTGCGGCGGCATGTCGCGGCGGCCGTATGGGAGCTGGCCGGTCCCACAGTGAGGATGTGAACGAGGTCGAGTCGTCTCGCATGAGTAGTCCTCCCGTGTTATGTCGTCTGCAGCCACCGGAGCATTGTATGAGGCGCCTATCAGTTTTGTCACAGCTAACTTCACGGGTGTCTGGGGCGTCCGAACATGGTGACAGACATCTCCGGGCGTAGGATGCGAGCTTGCCGGACCGGCTGAAGCTGCAGAGAACCAGGCGTGGACAAGGCCGGTCCACTATAGGGTAGAATACTTACAGCGTGTTTTTCCCGGAAGGAGAGGGTTTGGGTGCGTCTTCTCGACGAAAGAGGCCGGATCTTCGGAAAGGTTAACATCGTGGACCTTGTGATCGTGCTGGTCCTCATCTCTGCCGGAGCGTGGTTTCTCTATGCCAAGTTCGGACGAGACCTGAAGAACGAGATCGCCGCGAGAGAGCAGCCCCTCGATTACTGCATCGTGGTCATGGGGATAAGACCTAGTACAGCGGATGCGCTCAAGAAGGGCGGCAAGGCGTTTGAGTTCAAGACTGGAGCCGAGATCGGCACCATCAGGGAAGTACGAGTTGAGCCGGCAGATGTCTGGACGGTCCTTGACCAGGGCAGCTGGGTCCGCATGAAGACCGGCGATCGGGTGGACGCCTACGTTTACCTGGACGCAACTGCGCGAGTCGGGGAGAACGTCATAACCGTAAACGGTGTGGAGATAAGAGTCGGGGCCAGTATTGGGTTCACGACCAAGTGGGCCCAAGTTAACGGCTACGTGATGACGATGGAACTCCCGGGGGGCGGAGGCGAGTGATGGCCTCGACCATGGTCCGGGGGGCGGATGATCCTCACGGCGCTCCGCACGAGGCGAGCCTCACCTACCGCTTTGCCGCAGGCTTGGGGCGAAGACTCGCGGTAGGTGTAGAGCATCTCTTTGCGTGGGCAGACCGGTGCCTGGAGGGAAGCTCCCTGTACAGGGCCGCTCGGGGAGCTGCGAGCCGGATCGGCGGCATCGTTTCAGGAAGCCTTCTCGTCAGATGGTTATGGCCCTATGCCAGGATGGCCGTGGTCCCCTATGGTGAGAAGATGACGGTGGAAACCGCGCTGGGCATTGTCCTGGCGCTCACCTGTGTGGCGCCCACCGAGATCGTTATGGTGGCTTCGGCGGGTGTATTGGCGCTCATGCTGTGGGAGAGGTGCAGGGCGTCCCGCACGGGTGATAGCCGGGTAAGACTATGGCACTTCCCTGGGTTTGGCATCATGGCATCGGTGGGGGTAGTCCTCGTCTTCGTCGTTGGGGCAACGGTCACCTCGGCAGAGCCATCCCTCAGCGTGTTCAACATGGTCCTCTGGTTTTTCTACTTCGCCATGTTCCTCATGGCCGGAGATGCCTCGCATAGAGGCCGCAGCGTGCACCTTATATGGCCTTTTCTGACCGGGGCGGCTTTCGCAGGGCTACTAGGCTTATATCAGAGGCTTACAGGCGGCGTCATCATGCCCTCACACTGGATTGACCAGGCATTTGAAGGAGACCTGGTGCGCGTCACCGGTCCCTTCACCAACCCTATCTTCTTCGGCGAGATGATGGCGCTGGCGCTCCCGCTATCCCTCACGATGTTTCTACTCAGGACTGACTGGCGTGACCGCCTGGCCCTCATGGGTTTTGCGGGTCTTCAAGCTTTGGGGCTCCTCTTGAGCTCAACCAGGGGGGCGTGGCTGGGCTTCGCGGTTTCCTTTTGCGTGCTGGCGGTATTGTACAACTGGAAGATGCTCCCCCTCGGTATTGCATGTGGTGCGCTGGGCTTTGCCGCGGCCCCGCCGGTTTTGGTCAAGAGACTTATGTCCGCATTCAGCCTTGCCGACAGCTCGAACGCGTATCGTATCTCCATCTGGAGAGGCTCACTGGCGATTGTGCGGGACCACCTCTTCAGGGGGATCGGGCTCGGCGCTGAGGTTTTCAGGAAAGTCTATCCCGAATACCAGATCATCCAGACTCCGACGCCGCACGCCCACAGCACCTTCCTGGAGTTCCTGATCGAAGTGGGGGCGCTCGGCTTTCTGGCGATGGTGTGCCTCTTCTGGCTGTGGCTGAGGGATGCTTTTGATGCCATCCTCGCGCCGGAGCGTTCTACGAAGGTCCGCTGGGAGAAGGTAGGCGTACTGGCCGGCTCGGTGGCGGCCGTCTCAGGTCACCTGCTTCATGGAGTTATCGATTACACCTGGTACAGCCCACGGATTGCGGCCGTGTTTTGGGCGATCATGGGGATGGGCGCAGGGATTACGTCCTTGAGACTTATACGCTCCAGGCCTTTCTCGTGTGGGATGGGCGCCGCATTGTCGGAAGGCGACGGATCTCGCGGGGAGGGTGAGCCTTCGTGAAGGTCTTGCACGTCATCACCGACACGAATGTGGGCGGGGCAGGGCGTTACCTACTGTACCTTCTCCCGCAGCCGGCGTTCAGAGAACTGGATGTGGCAGTGGCATGTCCCGATGGCGAACTTGCGGTTCGGCTGGAAGCGGCGGGCATCCGGAGGATCCCCATATCCGGCAGGGATGTATCCTTCTCCCCGCGCCTGACTGTGGAGCTCGCTAGGCTCCTCAGGGAGGAGAGGCCCGATATCGTCCACACCCACGGGAGCCTTTCGGGCCGGATTGCGGCCCGCTTGCGGAAGGTCCCCGTAGTCTACACGAAGCACGGCCAGGTAAAGCCAGCCAACCGGACGGGCGCGGCTCTTCATTCTCCCGGAGCGCTTCCGCGGTTCGTAGGCGGGACGGCGGCCCGTCTCCTGGCGGACAGGGTGATCGCCGTGTCCGACGGGGTGCGACGGGAGCTAGAGGCCTCGGGGATAAGTCCCCGGATGATCGCGGTTATCCCGAACGGGATAGACCTGCGCCCCTACAGGCGGAGCGTGAGGAGGCTAGCCAAGGCGCAGGCAGCCGCTTTGGACGATACCGGTAGGCGCGCTTTCCTCATAGGTACTCTGGCCCGGCTTAGTCCCGAGAAAGGCCTTGATACGCTCATCGATGCCGCCAAGATCGTGGTGGCGTCGTATCCCTCTGCGAGGTTCGTGATCGGTGGTACTGGGCCTCTCGAGGCGGACCTTACCAAGAAAATACGTGACTTAAGGCTTGAGCCTTACGTGAGGCTGGCCGGGTTTGTTGACGATGTCCCGGGTTTTCTCGGGGATCTTGACCTCTTCGTGCTGCCCTCTTACTCGGAGGGGATAGGACTCGCGATAATAGAGGCCATGGCGGCGGGGCTCCCGGTCGTGGCAAGCGCGGTGGGCGGCGTACCCGAAGTGGTGGCAGATGGCGTGACCGGGCTCTTGGTCCCTCCGAGGCAGCCCAAAGCCCTTGCACAAGCCATCGTCAGGCTGCTGGTGGATCCGGATCTCGCCCGTTCCATGGGTGCTTCGGGCAGAGAAAAGGTGGAACGTCTCCACGACGCAAAGGTAGCCGCCGAAAAGACCGTTCAGGTATATAGAGAAGTCCTGGCTTCCAAAGCGGAAGCCAGACCCGGGAAAAAGATCAGGCTTCCTATCCGGTTGCCATTCCGGAAAACCGGTAAACCCTCCTAGAGGTTTTTCACGTAGCCTTCCCCCGTACAGGCAACCGGTTCCTCATCAGTAGAACGCGATGTAGGTATAACAATCACACCTTGCCTCGTGTTCACGTAATATGCGTCAGCATGAATTGGGGGAGGGTCCTTCTTGAAACGACTGTCGCTCTTACTAACCGTCCTTGCACTGGTACTGTCGATGGTACTCGCGATCTCGGGATGCGGCCGGAAGGAGGCACAAAAACCTCCGGAGACATCGATAGGTGAGCCCGGACCGTCGGCGCCTGCCACGGGAAAGAAACTCAGCGACTTCATCGAACCGCTTGACCCGCCGGTGAAAGTTACCGTGGGTCTCAAACAGGTAATATCGGATTCGGGCGTGCTTATCGGAGTCGCCAAGAACTACTACAAAGACCTGGGCATCGAGATCGAGATGACCCAGTTTGCCACGGGGCAAGACATGATCAATGCCCTCGCGGCAGGCCAGCTCGATGTTGGATGCACGGTCACCGCTTCCGGACTCTTTAACGCCATGATCCGCGGGCTTCCGGTGAAAGTGGTGGCCGACAAAGGAATCAACGTACCCGACATGGGGTACTACCGCCTGGTCATCCGCTCCGACCTCAAGGACACCATCAAAGATTTCACGGACCTAAAGGGCAGGAAGCTGGCGATCGTAGGCACCGCGTCTCTCGATGAGATCGCCCTCGACCGCTGCCTTAACGCAGGAGGCCTTACTCTCGAAGACGTGGACGTACAGGTCATAAGATCGTTCCCCGACATCATCGCGGCTATGTCCAACGGGAGCATCGACGGCGGTATGGTGATAGAGCCCTTCGTAACGCAGGCCATCGAGCTGGGTATAGCCGATCCCTGGAAGGATCCCAAAGAATACGACCCGGATGCCCAGACCGCCCTCCTTGTTTACGGGAAGAGCATCCTGGAGAGGCCCGAGGTAGCCAAGCGGTTCATGGTGGCTTACATCCAGGCCCTGAGGGACTATAACGACGCTTTCTTCCACGACAAAGGCAAGGATGAAATAATAGACATCCTGGTCAAATACTCCACGGTGACCGACAAGGCTCTCTACGACAAGATGTATCCCACCGGCCTCAATCCCGACGGTTATGTGAGGATGAAGGGCGTCCAGATGGACCTCGACTGGTACAAGGCCCGCGGTCTTCTCATGGGAGACCTCACGGCGGAGCAGGCGGTCGACAATTCATACGTCGATTTCGCCCTAAGCGTCCTCGGTAAGTACGGAGAGTAGTCACCTGCTCCTTCTCCGGCGGGCGCTGCGCTTTCGCCCGCCGGAGAAGGCTGGGTGGGACCCACACTAAGTTCGAAGCGATGAGGAGGCCGACCGCTTATGAAAAACGCAGCTACGAAGGCGCAAGACATGAGACCGCCCAGAGAAGGGCCAGAGACCGAAACCGGGTACCAGCGAATATCAATAAGGAGAGGCACGGAAGCCATCGTGATCGAAGCGCCGCCTGCACAAGACGGTGCCGTGCGGGGCATCAGGTTCTTGAGCCGCACCGTTGCTTTTCTTTCCCCGTCTATGCTCCTCGTCCTGTGGGAGGTTCTTTCCAGATGGGGTCTTATCGATTCCAGGTTGTTCTCTAGCCCCTCTCTCATCCTGAAGACCTTCCTGCCGCTCCTCAGAAGCGGCGAACTCCTCTCGCACGTCGCCATCAGTCTTCAGAGGATCGTGCTGGGATTTATGGCGGGTGCCGTGCCCGGGATCATCCTGGGGCTTTCCATGGGGCTCTTTGAGCCCTTGAGGGCGTGGCTTATGCCGCTTGTATCGAGCACGTTCCCCATACCCAAACTGGCCATCATGCCCCTTATCCTCATCGTCTTCGGGCTCGGCGAGGCCTCGAAGGTGTTCACGATCGGGATCGGCGTCTTCTATCTGGTGCTCATAAACTCGATGACGGGAGTGCTCACCATAGAACCCATTTACTTGGATGTGGCCAAGGCTTTTGGTGCTTCCAAGAAGGACTTCTACCTGACCGTCGCCATCCCCGGATCTCTACCCATGATCTTCGCTGGGCTGAAACTCGGGATGGGCACAGCCCTCCTCCTCATCGTCGCCGCGGAGATGTCGGCCGCTCAGGCAGGCGTCGGTTGGATGGTGTGGAGGGCATACGACATGTTTGACATCGAGCGCATGTTCTCGGCGCTCCTTACCCTGGCAGTGTTAGGATACCTGCTCGCTACTCTTCTCGAGATCATTGAGAGGAAGGTCATCCCATGGAAGGAAAAGTAGACGCGGCCATAAGGCGTAGGCCATACGGAGCTTTCACAGACGTGTCCCAAGACGAACGCTATGCCAAGGATCTATCGCGCCCGGCCGAGCTACCTCCCGGGGTCTGCGTCAAGATCGCTGGCCTCACGAAAGAGTTCAAGATGGGCGACAGGACGATTACCGCGATCGCCGGATTGGATCTGGAAGTTAGAGACGGCGAATTCCTGTGCATCGTAGGACCTTCCGGGTGTGGAAAAACAACCCTCATCCGCACGATCGCGGGCCTTGAGACGCAGACCTCCGGCACAATATGGGTCAAGCAGCCTTCAAACGGGCGCCCGCTTACCGCGATGGTATTCCAGACGGACTCCATATTTCCGTGGATGACGGTGGAGGACAACGTGGCCTACGGCCTCAAGATGCAGGGTGTTCCTAGAGAGCGCCGGGACGCCGTCGTCAGGTCGCTCCTTAAGGTCACGGGTCTTGAGAGATTCGGCGAGAGCTACCCCCACCAGCTCTCGGGAGGCATGCGCCAGAGGGTGAACGTGGCCCGGGCGTTTGCGGCAGATCCGGAGATCCTCCTCATGGATGAGCCCTTCGGCCTTCTTGATGAGCAGAACAGGATGATCCTCCAGCGGGAGCTCATGGAGATCTGGCGGGAAAGGCGGAAGACCACGCTGTTCATAACCCACAGCGTGGATGAGGCCATCCTCCTCGGCGACAGGATACTGGTTATGACCGCCCATCCCGGCAGGGTCAAGGAGATAATCGAAATAGACATCCCCAGGCCGAGAGACCTCATAAGTCTCAGGGGCGACCCCAGGTTTATCTCCCTCTACAAGAGAGTCTGGGAGCTCCTGTCTGAGGAAGTCTTGCGGTCGAGAGCCCAAGAGGCAGCCCGCCGCTAAAATCAAGTGATTTCCTTACAAGTATCCTCTCTCCTGTATTTCGGGATCCAGCCATGCCATCGAGGTATGGGTAAGTCGCTTTCTCGCCTCGAGTATGGCCAGTTCTTGCTCATCTAGGAGAAGGACGTCGGCGGGGGAAGGGAGGTCGCCGGGGATCTTGAGGCCTTCGCCGCGCTCATCCCAATAGCGCTCCACCAGCCCAAGGTCTACCAAGACCCGGATAAGCCCCCTAACCGTGGTCCTGTAAGGCTTACCGTATTCCCGGGCGAACCTCTTGGTCACTTCCACCTTCTTTTCGGGAGGGTAGCGGGCAAACATGTTCTTCAGTGCCTTCGGATATAGGTCCTTGATGTTAAACCACATGAGGTCCCCTGCTATCCTGCTATGCCACTGGGTGGCTACGACAATGTACATGGCCCAGAGTTCGGGAGGCACGTGACGCGCCCAACCTTTGGCGAGAAAAAGGTGGAGTTCCCGGATGTCGCTGAAAAACACGCGCAGCCTCGGGCCAGGCTCGGAACCGTCCTTCGGCTTGTACTCTTTGGCTCTTATGAGCCTGACCTCGATGTCGAAAGGATGTCGATTGGTAGCGATATGCAACACCTCCTAATAACAGGATTCGACGGGCGTCTGGCAAATCCTGTCAGCCACTGGCGCCAGTCGAGAAAAACGTAAGCCCGGCTCTTGCCGGGCTTTGTCTCAAGGGAGGGCCAATAGTGCCGGCTTCCCTTGGTCATCTATGGCTGGACCCGTCATCAGTTGCCAACCCCCTGGTACCTGTCCAGTGCCTTGCACCAGAAGAGGTAGGCCGCGGTGAAAGTGGCCGCTGCGACTACCGGAGTTATCGCCGCGAGGGGCATGAGGTCGCCGTTACGGAAGATAAGCTGGGCAGGGTAGAAGCTTGCGAAAGAAACGGGTATGACCCAGGTCAAGAGCCTCCTGAGGTCTTTCCCGTAGATGTCCGCAGGGTACCTCGTGAACTCGTCTACCGTCCAAGCCAGCCTCGTGAAACCGCTGCTTTCGACCGTAAAGAAGGCCATTGCGTTGGCTACTATGTGGACTGACGCGAAAATCACCATGCCTGAGAGGACGCTCACCAGAACCCAAAGAAGGTTGGCCACCGTCCGCTGTCCGAGCATGCCCAGGGATGTCCATACGAGTATCACCGCGGTTACCAGCTCTCCGTAGTCATCGTTGTCGAGATAGCCCGCAACCACCTGAAACAGTGGGTTAAGGGGCCTTACCAGGAGCCTGTCTATATCTCCCATGCGGACCATTCCGGAGATATTCATGAGGTCTACCCAGAACAGGTGGAAGAGCGAGCGCGAGAAGATGCTGAGGCCGTAGATCAGAAGGACCTGCGGGTAGCTCCAGTCGCCTATGGACTTTATCTGGGTGAAGAGGACCCATACGAGGGCTACTGAGCCGAAGGAGTAAACCATCCCGGCGATGTTTGTCACGATGAACTCCACCGGGTAGGCCATGAGGGAAAGCCAGTTGGCCCTCAGGTACCAGAAGTACACCGAGATGTACCGGATGAGCGTCTTGGCCGTCTTCCCGGGGAAACCTCCGGCCGGCGGGTTAGGTCTTCCCATATCTGCGCTGGAACCTGAGCTGCTTCTAATCACCCGGTTAACCTCCTTGCACCGTGAGATGCTTAATCGCGCCTTTCCACACAATCCGGCACAGGAGCACCATCAGGCCGGTCCAAAGGAGCTGGGAAAGCACCGCGGAAACAACCTCTCCCGGCTCTGTCATCCCGCTCCATATTGCCATCGGGATATAGTGGATCGCCTTGAAAGGCAGGTTCTCAGCCACCCATCTGAGCCATCCGGGGAAGAACTGGAGAGGTACGTACATGCCCGCCAGGAGCTCGACGACGGTGTATAGGTGGTCGACCCCGACACCGCTCTTCGTGTAGAAAGTGAGCACCCCCGAGACAAAAGACGTAGAGAACACGGCCACGTAGCCCATGAGCAGGGAAATGACGAAAGCGATGAGGGTTCTCGCGTCTGGGAGGTGCAGGATCCCCATGACAGAGAGGGCCACGTACAGCGGGAGACCCGTCGATACCAGCCTGAAGGCCGCCGAGCCGAGGTTCTGGAAAAGGAGCTGGAAGTGTAGGTCGGCTGGCTTGACCAGGTCGTGGACGATTGTCCCCTGCCTCACCCGGGGCGCGAGCCTCAGGTTCGATGGCTCGGCTAGGAACCCCGCCGCCACCCTACCCATGAGGGTGTAAGAGAGCATTTCTTGCAGGCTTACTCCGGCTATGGAGCCGGTGTGCCTGTACACCGCCGTCCAGAGGTACCACTGTATGGCGGTCATTATGAGGCCGCTCGCCATTTGGGCCCAGAAGCTCGCGCGGTAGCGTATCCCCCTTAGAAACTCGGCTCTGGTATAGAGCAGGTACTTCATCCGAGCCGGGCCTCCTTGTAGAACCGTTTCACCGTGTCTTCCAGAGTGCCCAAGGGGCCTCCGGCGAGCTTCTGGAGCTCGGCTTTTGGCCCATCAAAAAGGATCTCACCCCGGTGGATCAGCATTACCCGCTCCGTTACGATGTCCAGGTCGTCGAGGTCGTGGCTCGCGAGGAATATGGTCACGCCCCGTTCCTTTTCGCCCCGGATGAAATCCCTGATGCGCTCTCTGGCGAGCACGTCCAGGCCTATGGTCGGTTCGTCGAGGTAGACGATTTTGGGATCGTGAAGGAAAGTAAGCGCGAGGTCGCAGCGGGTTTTCTGTCCCAGGGAGAGCATCCGGGCGGGCGTGTCCATGAGGGAACCGATATCCAAGGCCTCTACGAGCCTTTCCAGGTTGTTCTTATAGGTGTTCCGGTCAAGGTCGTAGATCTTGCCGAGGAGCCGGAAACTCTCCTTGACGGGGAGATCCCACAAGAGCTGGGTCCTCTGGCCCATCATTAACCCAATACGCCTTGCGTTTTCGGTCCTGTGCCGGTGAGGTTCAAGCCCCATCACGGTCACTTTGCCGTAGGATGGGACGAGCACTCCGCAGAGGAGCTTGATGGTCGTGGACTTCCCGGCCCCGTTGAGCCCGATGTATCCTACGGCTTCGCCGGGCCATATGGAAAAGCTAACTCTGTTGAGCGCTTTGACTATCCTGTAGTCAGGCTTGAAGAAGCGTCTTACGCGTTCGGTGAAAGAGTCACCGTCGAGCCTTACCCGGAATTCCCTGGTAAGCTCGGTGGCTACGATGATGGGTTCCCCTTTGGCCCCTGTGGAGCTGCGGGGACACGAAACGTCCGCCGCCCGGGAAGAATGGGGAGTAGCATCCATCTCAAGATGAGAGACAGGCACAAGGATTCTCCCTTCGTTATCCATGGTTTGCTTGATACTGCGAATCCCTAGTTGGATAGAGAACAACAAGGAACTTCTCAATAGGCCAGCTTCGGACTACGAAGAAGGGCTACCCGGAGGGAGTAAGAAGAGGGGAAACAGAGGGAATCCTCTGAAAGAAGTCGATGTAAGCTTTTGGCTTCTGTCTGTGACCCTTCAGGGGGCTACTCCATCTTCACCCCTGCCCCAAACTCCACGCCGGTCACGTAAAGCGCTCTTCTCATGTCTGGTCACTTCCTTTCGCGTGTGTTTGTGGTCACGTCCGCAGTATAACACACATACGGTCTACCGGGTGATATTGTGCTGCCGTCAATCACGATAGTCGAAGGCCCTGTGTGGCGCTACTTCAATTGCCCGGACCCATACTGGTCCGAGAAGTGCTCTGTGTGCAGGCGAAAGATATCCGAGACGCGGGCGCCTTGTCCGGAGTGTGTGAACTGCTGGAAAATCGAGGTCTGGGAACACGGGAAGGCATATCCCCGCGTGGACTTCGACCGGCTGATGGATGAGTTGCACCTTAGAGCAGGGTTTCCCATCATAGCCAAAGCTTCCCGGGGCCTCATACAGGTCGTAAGGACAGGTGTGCCTCTTGAGGGTTACTCCGGATTGCCGGTGGATGGGCTCCTCCTCCTCTACGGCAGGTCGATTGGCGAACGGGAGGTTCTCAGGGAGCTGGTGCGGGAAGTCCTGGGGCTTTCCCAGGGGGAAGCGGGCCTAATCCCTGTGAGAAGGGGGTGCTGGCGCTTCGACTCGTTGCTCGGTCCCTGGCAGTCCTGGTATCCAGTGGATTCCGACTGGCCCGAAAACCCACGGTGAACAGACGAAGAACCCGGGTGCTGCCCGGGTTCTAGCCTAGAGATTTGTGAGGATGAGGCGGGTGGGCGCTAAGAATTCACGCCGCGTATGTCTTCGATACCTGGATCGTCGTCTCTCCAGGAGGTTGGCCGCTCATTTCACACACCGGTATCTGCCGTCGTAGGTGCAAATCCCTTCACGGTGCTTCCAGGGACCGGCCTTGGACAGGAGCCAGTTTATGCCGTCTGCCACCTGCTCATCGCTTCTTACACGGTGAGGACTGTGCTGGAACACGGCGAAGATGTCCGAACCTGTTCCTCCGAGGATCTCGAGGGTTCTGAGGATCGGGACGTTCCCGTGTTCTGCCACGGGCATCCAGTAGTATTTGGTCCCGCCGGCCCACACGTGGTGGAGGTGGACGACGTAGCACCAAGGAGCCAGGTGCGTGACTATTTCCTCGTACGAGATCCTAAGAACTTTGGCCGCGAGGTAGATGTCGCCTACATCGAGGCAGAGGGAGAGGTCCCACTGCAGGAGCTCTTGCTTGCTCACCGAGAGAAACATGAGGAACGCGGCCGGGTCCTTCTTGGGTCCGAGTTTGGGCTCGCAGACTATCGGCACTCCATATGCCCTCTCCAGCCGCTTGATGCAGGGTATGCACTCCCTCACCCGTCCGAAACCCAGGTTTCTCCCTGTTTCGTCCCACAAGTAGGGGAAGTGGACCGTCACGTAGGCGACTCCCTCGCGTCTGGCGATCTCGAGGTTTCGCTGGAGCTCCTGCCACGCGGCAGGTTCATCGCGCAGGAGACCGTACCGGTCGTCTACCCCGTAGAGGGGTGAGTGGATCCCGAGTTTTACCCCTTGGCGCCTGCAGGCTTCCACTAAGGCATCGAAGTCTCCCGGGACTCTTATGTCTCCGATTTCAATGGCCTGTGGGTGCCACTTGAAAAGCTCCCTGAGTCGCTCGGATTCTGATGCGACCGTGCTGCCGGAAATGGAGAATATGAAGGCCATAACGCACCTCCGACAAGAAGAATGACACATGAGCCTCGAAGGCAAGGGGCGGCAAGGATGCCGGAGAATAGGAGCCCGAGGCCAAGATAAGCCCAGAGTACGATGCTACAGCCAGTGAGTGAGGTTAATATCTGTCTACTTGCCTTAAGTCTTGATTCGAGAGCGAATTGTGAATTCCTTTGATCCTTCGACCCAATTCGTCAATTGACGACACAAAGGCCGGTATGCGATGCTGGGCAGGTGAGGCGGTCGCCCGAACGGAAATGAGACGCTGCCTTCCGGGCAAGGGATGGAGCCTGGATAAGCCCTTCTTGAACCGCGCTCTATGTGTTGACTACGCAAGTTGCTCTGGTATAATGAACTTTGCTTGTCGGTGGCGGCGTAGCTCAGTTGGTAGAGCATACGGTTCATACCCGTAGTGTCACTGGTTCGAGTCCAGTCGCCGCTACCAAAACAGTGGACCATTAGCTCAATCGGTAGAGCATCCGACTCTTAATCGGGCGGTTGGAGGTTCGAGTCCTCCATGGTCCACCATTTTATTTCCTGCTAAAGGCCCGCTTGAGTCACCACCTATTCCCATCCTGTACGTGTATGCTTGTACATAGGATGATGGTGCTATGATCATACATAAGTGAGGCAGGCGATCTACTTGCGTTGGAAACTGCTGGGGAGAATAACCCTAGTTCAGGCAACTGCAGCTGCTTTTCTCACGGTGTACCTGAGGTCTTCGGGGGACCCGAATGCATTGCCTAATGCCCTGTTTCTTGTCGGAATGCCTTGCTTTCTCGTAGGGCTATGGAGAATTGTCAGGTCTATGGGCTTCTTCAATGTGGTCACGTACAGTTTTCAGCGCCTTCGAGCGCTCCAGAAGTCGGCTCGTAACCAAGGGTCCATCCCTCCGGAACTTAGCAGCCTGGCGGAGTACAACTTATCGAGAGCGGGTCGTCCGGTTCATTACGAGTACCTAATCGGAGGTCTCCTGTATATCCTGGCCAGCGTGATGACCAGCTTCGTGTGATGTGACGCGCATGCTTTCCGTGATGTGGCCGTAGAGATCGAGCGTTGTGGTTATGTCCCGCAAGCATCTTACTTCTGGGTGCCGCGCGCTCATTTCCTCATCTATTTCCCACGTGCTAGATAGGCAATTGAGAACGCATGTTCGGCAGGAATCGGATGCGCGTAGGAAAAAACCTGAGATCGATCCAGAGCAATTAGGGCAAGAGCAGATCAGAGTACGCTGCAATAGGAGATCCTCCCCAGTCGTAACAGTCTTTGTTTCCTTGAGAAGGGAGGCGAAGGCTACGACGTAGAGCAGTATCTCTTGGTTCACCTGTTTCCTCTTGCTTCTCTCATTTCCTAGAACCAATCACGCTATGGGGGGATAACTGTGAGGAAGACAAGACTCGTGGCGATCGTGCTTCTCCTGGCGCTTTTTGTCCCGCTTCTCCAGGGCTGCGGAGGCCAGCCCCAGGGCCAGGCCCAAGAGGAGGAGCAAAAACCCACCGAGGTGCACATCGGCGTGTATGAGCCGATGACCGGTCCGTCGGCTTCCGGCGGCCAGATGACCTGGGAAGGTATCCAGCTGGCCAACGAAATGTACCCTGAGGTCCTCGGCATGCCGGTGAAACTCCACCTCGAGGACAACAAGACCGACAAGACTGAGGCGGCCAACGCAGTCACCCGCCTCATCGACCAGAAGAAGGTCGTGGCCATCATCGGAAGCTACGGTTCCAGCCTGTCCATAGCCGGCGGCGAGGTGGCCAAGAACAAGAAGATCCCGGTTGTCGGATGTTCTCCCACAAACCCGCTGGTCACGCAGGATAACCCCTACTACTTCAGGGTCTGCTTCATAGATCCCTTCCAGGGCAAGGTCATGGCCAAGTACGCCTACGACAACCTGGGCGCCAGGACGGCTGTGATCATCAGGAACGTCCAGGACGACTACGCCGTCGGTCTTGCCAACTACTTCAAACAGGCATTCATAGAGCTGACCGGGGATAGCAAGAGCATCCTGGCAGAGCTCGAGTACAACACGGGCGACCAGGACTTCACCGCCCAGCTCACCCAGACCGCAAGCCTGGCTCCTGACGTCATATTTGCGCCCGGCAACTACGGTGATTCGGCCCTCATGATCCGCCAGGCCAGGTCCCTCAAGATCACCGCTCCGTTCCTCGGCGGCGACACGTGGGAAGCTCCTGAGTTCATCGAGATAGGCGGCGCAGACGTGGAAGGCGCTACCCTGTCCACCCACTATTCGGTGCAGGCCACGGGGACCGATGTCAGCAAGGAGTTCGTCGATGCCTACAGGGCCAAGTACGGCAAGGAGCCCAACGCTTTCGCGGCTCTCGGATACGACGCTTACCTCATGATCCTGGACGCCATAAAGAGGGCCAACTCCATAAATCCTGAGGATATAAGGGATGCCCTCGCCGAGACCAGAGACTTCAAGGGCGTAACCGGCACGATCACCATGGATGAGAACGGCGACGCCAACAAGAGCGCCGTTATCCTTCAGGTGAAAAACGGCAAGTTCGAGTACCTAACCACGGTGGAGCCGTTCTAGCAGATACCCAAAACCCGAGCCCTCCCGCCTCAACCGGCGGGAGGGCAGCTTATGGGGGCAGTAAGATGCAGCTCAGCATGTTCTTCCAGCACCTAGCGAACGCGGTTTCGCTGGGGAGCCTCTACGCTCTGGTCGCCATCGGGTACACCATGGTGTACGGCATCCTGAGGCTCATAAACTTCGCCCACGGCGATCTGCTGATGGTTGCCGCCTACATCGTCTACTACGGGCGGGGGATGTTCCACCTGCCCTGGCCGGTTTCTATCGTCCTGGCTGTCGCGCTGACGTCGGGAACCGGTATCATCGTAGAGCGGGCGGCTTACCGGCCGCTCAGGAATTCGCCTCGTACCACCATCCTCATCTCGGCCATAGGCGTCTCGTTCCTCGTGGAAAACCTGGGGCTCGTCGTGTTCGGAGGTCGTCCTCAATCGTTCCCGCTGCCCGCCATGTTTGACTCGGGCAGCGCGAAAGAAATAGCCGGCGTGCGGGTGGAGAACATCACCTTCGTCATCCCCGCTGTCACGCTGCTGCTCCTGCTCGCTCTCCTCCACATAGTCCACAGGACCAAGGTCGGGATGGCCATGAGGGCGGTCGCCAGGGACTTCGATACGGCCGGGCTCATGGGGATCGACGTGAACAGGATTATTGCCGTTACCTTCGCCATCGGATCGGCCCTTGCCGCAGTGGGCGGTATCATGTGGGCCATGAAGTTTCCTCAGATAAATCCCCTTATGGGCATGATGCCGGGGATGAAGTGCTTCATTGCGGCGGTGTTCGGTGGAATAGGCAACATCCTGGGCGCGGTGATCGGAGGGTTTCTTCTCGGCGTAGCCGAGATCATGATCGTCGCGTTCCTGCCGTCCATCTCCGGCTACAGGGATGCCTTTGCTTTCGTCATCCTCATAGGCACGCTCCTCCTGAGGCCTACCGGTCTCCTCGGGGAGAAGGTTGCTGAGAAGGTGTGATGCAGTTGTCACGCTACTGGAAAAGGGACATTGTTATACTCCTTGTCGCAGCCTTCGTGGTCGCGTGGGCCAACGGGGACCTCGAGGGGCTACTCGGGATACCCGGGTGGCAGTCATATACGGTGCGCATCATCAACATGTGCGCCATAAACACGGTGCTGGCTTTAAGCCTCAACCTGGTAAACGGCTTCACAGGGCAGTTTTCCCTGGGGCACGCCGGGTTCATGGCTCTCGGAGCTTACACGACTGCCTTGCTCACCATGAGCGCGGCCGCGAAAGACAGGGTGTTCTTCATGACTCCCCTGGTGGAACCTCTGCGGAAGCTCACCCTTCCGTTCCTGCCGTCTCTCATCCTGGCAGGTCTTGTCGCGGGGGTTTTCTCGCTGGTCGTGGGAGTGCCTGCCCTGCGGCTCAGGGGTGACTACCTTGGCATAGCAACCTTAGGGTTTGCGGAGATAATCCGCCTCGTGATTCAGAACGCCCGCAGCGTCACCAATGGTGCCTTGGGGCTCAAGGGGATCCCTCCGGTCGTGAACCTCTGGTGGACCCTTGGCGCAGCCGTCTTGTGCTATCTCATGCTCAAGAATCTCATATCCTCCAGTTACGGCAGGGCCTTTAAGTCCATAAGGGAAAACGAGATCGCGGCCCAGGCCATGGGGATCGACCTCTTCAAACATAAGCTCCTTGCCTTCTTCATTTCGTCTTTCTGGGCGGGCGTGGGTGGAGGGCTCCTGGCTTCTCTCCTCACGACCATCGACCCCGTGCAGTTCAAGTTCCCCCTCACGTTCCAGGTGCTGCTCATGGTAGTCCTGGGGGGCATGGGATCCCTCTCGGGGTCGGTCATATCGGCTACGATAGTGACCTACCTCATGGAGTTCCTGCGCGTTGTCGAAGAGACCCATTACTTGGGCTCGATTACCATACCGGGCGTCCCTGGGCTCAGGATGGTCATCTTCTCCCTGACGCTAGTGCTGGTGGTCGTCTGGTACCCGAAAGGGCTCATGGGTGACCGGGAGCTTTCGGCCGAAGGCCTAAAGCAGCTCCTTGCCCGCTTCCGGAAGGCGATCCGCCTGAAAGGGGAGAGTTCCTCATGATACTGGAAGTACGCGAAATGAGGATGCAGTTTGGAGGCCTACTTGCCGTCGATAGACTTAACCTTGCGCTCAAACAAGGAGAGCTGGTTGGTCTCATAGGTCCCAACGGAGCCGGGAAGACGACCGTCTTCAACGTGATAACCGGGGTGTATGCCCCGACCCGAGGTACCATTACCCTGGAGGGCAAGGACATAACGGGGATGAGGCCCGACCTCATAACGAGGATGGGTATCGCCCGGACGTTCCAAAACATCCGCCTGTTCTCCCGCATGTCGGTGATCGAGAACGTCCTCGTGTCTTTGCACTGGCGCCTCAGAAGCGGCGTGTTCGACGCCATCCTCCAGACCCGCAAGTACAGGGACGAGGAGGCCGAGATGAGGGCGAAGGCCATGGACCTCCTCGCCAGGGTGAACCTGGACAGCGTGGCAGATCTCCCGGCCGGAAGCCTCCCCTACGGCTCCCAGAGGAGGCTCGAGATATGCAGGGCCCTGGCCACCGAACCCAAGGTCCTTCTCCTGGATGAGCCGGCTGCGGGTATGAACCCTGCCGAATCTATCGAACTCATGAAGTTCATACAGAAGATCCGCGACGAGTTCGGCCTCACCATCCTGCTTATCGAGCACCAGATGAGGGTCGTCATGGGCATATCCGAAAGGATCGTGGTGCTCGATCACGGCGTCGTGATAGCCGAGGGTACCCCCCGGGAAGTCTCGCGGAACCCGCGGGTCATAGAGGCCTACTTGGGAGTGGAGCAGCATGCTTGAGATAATCGACCTACACGTTTCCTATGGCGCCATAAGAGCTGTCCAGGGGATAAGCCTGAAGGTGCCCGATGGGAAAATCATCGCTTTGATCGGAACCAACGGCGCGGGCAAGAGTACGACGCTGCGCACCATATCCGGGCTCCTGAAACCAGAAGCCGGACGGATACTCCTGGACGGAGAGGACATAACCGGGCTACCTGCCAAAGACATCGTAAAACGTGGCATCAGCATGGTGCCCGAAGGGCGGCACGTGTTCCCCGACCTCACCGTGTACGAAAACCTCATGCTGGGGGCGTACATACGGACGAATCGCCAGGAAGTAGAAGCGCAGCTTGAGGAAGTCTACAATCTTTTCCCGCGCCTTAGGGAGCGCAAGAGCCAGCTCGCAGGGACGCTCTCTGGCGGCGAGCAGCAGATGCTTGCCCTGGGCAGGGCTCTAATGGCCGACCCAAAAGTACTTCTCATGGACGAGCCTTCCCTGGGTCTGGCTCCGGTCCTCGTCCAGGAGATCTTCTCCCTCATAAAGCGGATCCACGAACAGGGCAAGACCCTGCTCCTCATCGAGCAGAACGCGAGGGCGGCCCTTACCCTTGCCCACTACGCCTACGTCCTCGAAACGGGACGGATAGTCATGGAAGGGACAGGCGCGGAGCTCCTGGTTAACGACGACGTAAGGCGGATATACCTCGGGGAGGGCGAGATCGCCGTCTGAGGGGCAGCTCAGTCGGGAGTGACTTTCGCTCTCCTCAGGAGGTTTGCGTTGGTCACGACGGTGATGGAGCTGGTTGCCATGGCGATCTCCGCCATAACCGGATGGAGCAGGCCCAGTATGGCTACGGGGATGGCTATGACGTTGTAGAAGAAAGCCCAGAAAAGGTTCTGGCGGATCTTGCGGAACGTCGCCCGCGAGAGCTTCACAGCCGTCACCACCCCTGAGAGATCGCCCCTGACCAGAGTGATATCGGAAGATTCGATGGCTATGTCGGTCCCGGTGCCTATGGCTATCCCTACGTCGGCCTGGGCCAGCGCCGGAGCGTCGTTTATGCCGTCTCCGACCATGGCGATCGTCCCGAAGCGCTCTTTAAGCCCGGTGATAGCCTGCACTTTGCCGTCGGGCAGCACTTCCGCCACGACGTGGGTAATCCCCACCTTTTTCGCTATGGCGTGGGCCGTCCGCCGGTTATCTCCGGTGACCATCGCGGTGTCCAGCCCCATTTCTCTGAGCTGGCGGATGGCCGCCACCGAATCGTCCTTCAACGGGTCTGCCACCGCTATGAGGCCCCAGGCGACTCCGTCCACGGCCACTATCATCCCGGTCTTCGCCTCGTCTTCAATTCTCTGGAGCTCGCCTTCCAGCTCCGATATATCGATGCCCTCGTCATGCATGAGCCGGCGGCTGCCCACCAAGACCCGTTTTCCGCCGACCGTCGCCGTGACCCCCTTTCCGGTGATGGACTGGAAGTCTTCAGGTGCCTGAGCTGCTATGCCGCGGTCCTGAGCGCTTCTGACCACGGCGAGGGCCAGCGGATGCTCCGACCGGCTTTCCACGCTGGCGGCGACTGCCAAGAGGTCCTTTTCCGACAGCGATCCTCCGCCCGGTTTGACGAGGACGATGTCCGTAACCTCCGGTTTGCCCTTGGTGATGGTGCCGGTCTTGTCGAAAACCACGCATCTTACGTCTTTCATAGCCTGAATGGCCTCGCCCCGGCGGATGAGCACACCATTTTCGGCTCCCATGCCGCTTCCCACGAGGAGCGCCGTCGGGGTGGCGAGACCCAGGGCGCACGGGCAAGCTATGACGAGCACGGCGATGGTCGCGGAGAGCGCGAGGGTAATCCGGCTTTCGTGGGGATGGATCCAGGGTAGGGCGGGGGCGACTCTTTCGAGCAGCGACGCCATGGGGCCCGGGAAGATGAGCCAGAGGGCCAGCGTCCCCAGGGCGATGGCGACCACCACCGGGACAAACACGCCCGTAACCCTGTCGGCGAATTCCTGGATGGGGACCTTGGTGCCCTGTGCCTCCTCGACGAGCCTGATTACCTGGGCGAGGAACGTGTCCTTTCCGACCCTGGAGGCCTTTACTTTGATAAACCCGGTTTGGTTGATGGTGGCGCCGATGACCTGGTCTCCTGGCAGTTTCTTGACGGGCATGGACTCGCCCGTAGCCATGGACTCGTCGACGGTCGTCGATCCTTCCACTACCTCTCCGTCGGTGGGGATCTTCTCTCCGGGCCTTATCGCCATGATGTCTCCGGGGACCACTTCGTCGATGGGGATCTCGACTTCTTCGTCCCCGCGGATAACCCGGGCCGTCTTCGCGCCCAGCTCCAGGAGCTTCTTGATGGCCTGGGACGCTCTGCCTTTGGCAGTTGCCTCGATGTAGCGGCCGGTCAGGTGGAAGGCCATGATCATCGCCGATACGCCTGCGTAGTTGGCGACGGGGAGGAAGAACATGGCCGGACCCGTGAGAAAAGCCGCCCCTGTGCCCATCGCGATGAGGACGTCCATGTTGGCGCTTCCGTGGCGGACGGCCCTGTATGCCGAAAGGAAAGTGTTTCTCCCGAAGACGGCGAGGGGTGGTATTGCCAGGAGGATGACGCCCAAGTTCATGACGGTGTGGCTTGGCCACATGATGCCGAAGAACATCTCAGGGACCATCCAGAGCATGATGGGGATGGTGAACGCCCAGGTGCCAAGCATACGCCTCCGGGCTTCATCCATCTTGCGGACATCTTCGTCGTCTTCTGAGGAGGCGGTTTCTTCGTCTTGGACTCCTACGACCTCGTATCCGGCTTCACCGACGATGCGGTATAGGGCATCCCTATCCACCTTTGCAGGATCGAATTCGACCGTAGCCCTTTCGGTCGCAAGGTTAACGCCGGCGAAAAAGATCCCGTCCGACTTCTTGAGGGAGTTTTCTACCGCCGCGGCGCAAGCGGCGCAGCTCATGCCCCCAATCCTAAGGACGATCCGTTCTCTTCGCTGTTTGACATCGTAGCCCGCTTTCCGGACGGCCTCGATGAGCGCGTCTCTATCCACCGTTTCGGGGTCATATTCTACGTAGGCCTTTTCCGCGGCCAAGTTGACCGAGGCGCTTAGGACGCCGCCGGTTTTCTTAAGTGCCGATTCGACTGCGTTTGCGCACGCAGCGCAACTCATGCCTTCTATCTCGAGCGTCGTCTTCTCGCGCATATCTTCCGCCTCCGCTCCGGGCAGACCGGCCTAGGTACGCACCTGCCCTTTCGCTAAGCCAATTATGCCTCAACTAGTAATACCGGTTGTCAGTCCTATTGTACCGCATAACTACTACAATGGTTAGTAGCGAACCTCAGATCTGCGGGACCCCGCGCGCACAACAGAAAACCCCGCGGCGACCGTGCCGCGGGGTCTTCCAAGGAGCTCAGGCTCTACAGAATCACTTTCCACCGAAAGAGACGGGGATTCGCACCAAGATGTTGCCGCCCTTTGCGAACTCGACCATCCCGCTGGGGCTTCCCGCCTGATGTAGATCCATCATGAAGTTGAAGGCGCTCCACGTAGGTTCCGGCGCTCCCGCGGGCAGGGAATGGGTCACTTTCACTTCTTTGGAACCCAGGACGCTGTGGCCGTCGTGGACGGTTACCATGAAAGCACCCAGATCCCACCTGGCGAAACCGTACATTTGGACCCTTTCCGTGAGGAGGGCGCCCCGGTAAGGCTTAAACACCACGATCTCCTGGCCGGGTTCTACCACCGCGAGATTCACCTTCTCGTATCTTTCGCTGCCGTCTTCGGTGTAGACGAGCGTGACCTCGAGGTCGGCGTATTTTTCAAGGGAGAGCTCCAGATACGGATAGGAAATCTGCGCGGTCGCCGGACCTGCCGGAGGGTTCAGGCGCACAGTGAGTTCCACTACGCCGCCCAGGCCCACCTTGGCGTTTTCCAGGGACATGGTATAGCCGCCGGAAGGCTTCTTACCCGCTGCGACCATGACTATGGCCCCATCGCCTGTCTTAAACACGGCCGCAGAAGGGCTGTCTACCTTCGATATCTCGTCGAAACCGGAAGCTATGGCCGGATCGCTGGCGGTACCTTCGGTGATCACCGGAGGCAGCCCGGGTATGGCGAGCAGAAGGTCGCGGAGATCTACCGAGAATACCGTCTTGTTGCCCTTGGCGTCTACGACAATGGCCTGCTTGTTCTCCCAGTCGTAATAGACCCTTTCCTGGCCCGTCCACAGATAGTGCGTCGCCCGGGTTAGGTCAACCGAATCCCCTGTGCCCGCCTTTATCCTCTCGGCCTTCTTTAAGACGGAGAGGAAACGGCCGGCATCCGCCACCATCACCGAGTTGCCGTACTTGTCCGTTACATACAGGTCTCCTTTGTCTAGCCGGGCCAGGGACACTATGTCCTTCCCTTTGCATGCCGTAAGGAGCCCCGCGAGGAGTAGCAGAGATAGAAGCAAGGCCGCCCCCAATATCCACTTCCGGGTCGTGCGTTCTTTCCTCATTTGTCATTCCTCCCACCATCCAAAGACGATGGGCTCACTCGTTGGTTCCCGGCAGAGGAAAATCTTGCGAGAGAGCGTCAGCCTTTCCGTTCCCCGGTGATTATGGCCCCGAGAGCTCCGCAGTACGGACCGTGCTCGAGGAACGTGAAGAAGTCGTGCCCGAGAAGGTCTCCCAGCTCCTGGAACCTTTGTCTAACCAGAGGGTGTTTCGTGGGCGAACCTGCAACCACGATGGTGTCGACCTGGTGCGTCCTGGCCACCTGTATGGATATGACCGCGATCGTTTCGACCACCATCTGGAGTATGGCGGAGGCCAGGTCTTCTCTGGAGGCCGCAGTTGCTCCTAATGCCCCGAAGTTGGCTGCCGTGAGTTTGTTCAGGACAGGGGATGTCTCGGCGTCGGGGTAGAGATCTGAAACCATCAGATCGACCGTTTGACGGTTGCCCCGGGACGCCATGTCCATTATCGTGTCGAAATCGCCCGTCCCGAGTAGGAGGCGCGAGAGGCCCGTGAGAGTACCACCGCCTACTCCGGTTCCCGCGGTGCGGGTACCTTTTCCGCCTGACACTGTGAAAACCGAAGTCCCGGTGCCGAAGGAGGCGAGGACGAAGGAATGTCTGGGCCTACCTTCCTCAGAAAGCATCTCGTGAGCTCCTGCCCAGAAAGACTCCAGCTCGTCTGCCCGGTAGACGCGGCTTCTCAGAGTGCCGGGCATCCGGAGTTCGATCGCATTTGCCCTGCATCCCGTGAGGCAGATCCGGTCGCAGTGGGGCACGGTTCCCAAGAGATCCAAAGCGCCGTCCAAGTCCGTCATAGTGTATTCCTTCTGCCCGTCACGAATTACCACTATCTTCGTGAGGGAACCGCCGGCGTCTATCCCTATCTCCAAAGCGGATCATCTCCAATCGGTAAGTCCCAGCACATTTTACACCAGACCCCTTCCTTGCGCAGCGAAGCCCCGGCCTCATTTTCGATGGAAACTGACACGAATTGTTAGTCAACGAAGGAAATTGTCGAGATTTTAGAACATCTTTAGCCAAAGCGACTTGTACGAGGCCAGAACGCATGGATAATCATTTTGAGAGAGTCTGCCAACTGGGCCGTGAGGTGAGTTGCGGTGCCGCAGGATATTCTCCGGAGGAGCTACGAGGAAACCCTGAGCGAGCTGGCGTCTGTCCTTGGACTCGATTACGAAGAGATTTCAGGTTTTTGCGGGGGCATTGAAGACGGGTGCCCCGGAGCGCAGAGGCTCAAGGAGTTTTTCAGGTCTCCGGAGGTAACGGACCTGTTGGACAGGCTGGTCGAGCTGTCAGAGCAGTACAGGAAAAAGTGCGGGACGTTGGAGCCGGCGCAGGACCGGTGAGGAGGCGCGGCAACGAGAGTCTCTCCATGGAGGTCTCAGCTCAAGAGACCTCCTTTCATTTTCCCGGAAACAGGTGCTCCAGGCCTCCTTGGCGAATTCGCCTTGGAAAAAAGGTAGGAGGGTTTCGGTTGAAGAGAAAGGCTCCTTCTCTCCGGCAAGGAGATGTAGTAGCGGTCGTGGCCCCATCTGGAGCGGTCCACGAAGAGTCCCTGGAAAGGGGCATTGAGATCCTTAAGTCTCTCGGGTACAGGGTTAAGACGGGCAAATCGGTCCTGAAACGTTATGGTTACCTCGCGGGTGACGACGCAGACAGGGCCCGCGACTTCACTTCAGCGTGGGTAGATCCCGAGGTCAAGGCCGTGGTGTGTGCCCGCGGAGGGTACGGGGCCACTCGAATGCTTCCTTACCTGGACTTCGACGTGCTGAGAGATCACACAAAGATCCTCGTCGGCTTTTCAGATGTTACCGCGCTTCATCTCGCCTTCTGGCGGGAGATGAGGCTGGTGACTTTCCACGGCCCCATGGTGGAGTCTGGAGAAGCGTCGAGCCTCTCAGTCCCGTACAACCTCGAATGGTTCAGGAAAGTCCTTGACGGCTCCTGGACCGGCGGGGAGATTACGTTGCCTTCAGAACCGGAAGAAGAGGGGACTACGGTCCAAGGGGGGCTTCGCGCTGTGGAAGAAGGGCGCGGTCGGGGTGAGCTGGTGGGAGGAAACCTTTCCCTCATCGCTACCCTGTGTGGGACCCCCTACGATCTGGACACGAAGGGCAAGATCCTGTTCCTCGAAGAGATAGGCGAGAAGCCTTACCGGGTGGACAGGATGCTCAGCCAGCTCAGATTGGCGGGCAAGCTTGAGGGCCTTTCGGGTGTCCTCTTGGGCGACTTCACCGACTGTGAAGCGACCGGCCCGTCGCCGTCTTTCACGGTATGGGAAGTCCTTGAGCAGTACTTCAAGGGTACCGGGATACCGTGCATCTCAGGGGTGCCCGCGGGACACGGGAAGTACCGGGCCATGCTTCCTCTCGGAACAGAAGTAGAGATAGACGCCGTAACTCCGGCCATAAGGTTCTTGGAGCCGCCCCTTCTGTGATCTGGATAAATCTGGAGAGGAACCGGTGTATCCCCGGGAACGTCTTAGTGTTACGGAACATAGCCGCGAGAAGCGGCGACTCCTTAATCTGTTCCGGGAAGAGGTTGGTAATATGCGGCTTGGTTCGAGATTCCGGAAATGTGGGCCGGTCTTCGCCGTCCTGCTTGCCGTTTTGCTGGTGTACGGAGGGATGGTCTCGCCCCGCGCATCGGCGGAGCCGTCCGCGGCGGAAACGCAAGGGATGACCCGCTTCTGGGTCTACCACCCCCTGTACCTTGTGAGCGATATCTATGTCTATCCGGTAGAGTACTACGTGCCTCAGACGGGTTCTGTGGAGATCGAGGCCCTTGAAGCGCTGATCAGGGGCATGCCTGAAGGGAGCGGATACCGGTTTGTGTCCTTCCCGAAGGCCACCAAGGTTCTTGGCGTCACGATAGAGGACAAGATCTGCACCGTCGACTTCTCCAGGGACATCCTTGAGGCCAACGTAGGAGCGCCTGGAGAGGCAGCCTTGCTGGAGGCGATCGTGTGTACCTTGGCCCGGAGCGCTGAAGTGGATAAGGTACGGATCCTAATCGAAGGGGAGCCAGCCGAAACCCTGGCCGGTCACGTGGACATCACCGGGCTCTTGGAGCCCCATTGGGACCGGGTCTACCGCGGGTTCGAAGATTCCCACGGGCACTGGGCGGGTGGATCCATAATGGTCCTGCAGTGCATGGATATCATGATAGGTTTTGAGGACTGGACGGTAAGGGCCGACGAACAGCTCACGAGGGCCCAGTTCGTGAAGCTCCTCGCGGAAGTGCTTGCTCTCCCTGACGCGCACGGACAAGAGATGCCCTTTGGGGACCTTGACGGTCACTGGGCGCGTCCGTACGTGCAGAGGGCCCTTGCGGCGGGGCTCATAGACGCGGCGGATTACGGGGAGGAGTTCCGCCCGGATGAGGTGATCCCGAGAGAAGAGATGGCATACCTCCTGGTCCCTGCGTGGGAAGCCTACAGGGCAGCCCATCCGGAGATCGTCTATCCCGAACCGGAAGAAGCGGGCGCTTTCTCCGATGAAACCGAGATCGGTCAGAAGTACGTCTCGAGGGTAAAGGAAAGCGCTTCCCTAGGGCTCCTGAAAGGGTATCCCGAAGGTTATTTCCGCCCGAAGCGGGGTCTTACCCGCGGTGAAGCCGCGACGGTCCTAACGAGGCTCATGGGCATGAGCGGTTCGGGCACCGCTCTGGTGGTGACGCTCCCGAGGCCAGGGGCTGGTGTCGAAAAGGGGTCCATTTTCGTGCTGGGTTCAGCGGCGGCATTTGAGGGGACAACGAACTTCCGCTTCCGCGATGAAAACGGCGAGATAGTCTTCGACGCCTACACTACGTCCACCGAAGGCATGGGGTTCGGCGCCATCGGTATGTGCGTAGACACGTCCCTCTTGAGCCGGAGCCCGGCAAGCCTGGAATTGTACCTCATCAGCATGGAAGACGGATCTGAGTTCAGGCGGACCGAGGTACCCTTGGGACTTGGGACTTCCGCCGAATAGCATCGAGTGACAAGAGCACCGGCTTGGCCGGCGAGGTTGACACCCGAGCCGGATGAGGAATAAGATCTGATGCGGCGGAGCGGAGCGCAGTTGGGCAGCGGCACCTTAGCATAGCGAACCGAAGCCGGTGCCAAGATAGCGTACCAATAAGGCGACAGGGTAGATAAGACGACCTGTCGCCTTTCTGATTTCATGCACTTACCCCGTGTGTTCTCAGACCCGGAGACACCTCCTTCCCCGATTCAGCCTCCTTCGACACCTAGATGCACGGTCTTTTCCCTTGCCGGAGACAAGCCATGACAACTCCTGCATGTCTGCAGGAATAAAATGGAAACAGAGCGCGCAGGGGGAGGGTCGAGCATTGGACGTTCTCGGAAAACTGAAGAAGTGGCTTGGTTCGCGCCCGGCGTCTGGGGTACAGATAAGTCGTGGCTCCATCCCGGTTTTCGTCTTGAGTTTCCTTCTGGGAAGGACCGCCTTCGCAGGAAGCATGTCCCCTTTTGGGCCTGCCCTGTACGCCGGTGTGCGTACTTTGGCGGGCTCTATCGGGGCATTCGCCGGGATCGGGGTCTTGGCCGGAAGCGCGACGCGGGGCGACTGGATGCTCCTCGGTTACCACGCTTTGGCGATCGTCCTTACATCCATCTTCATAAGGCCGAACAAGGCCGGAAGCTATCCCGGCATCCTCGACTTCATCGTGGCTGGAGCGGCCATAGCCATATCCAAAGGATTCGTGTCGACGATAGAGTCGCCCACATTCTACGCTTACCTCGTGGCACTCCTTGAAGGTTTGTGCGCCGTGATCATCGCCTATATGGGCAAGACGGCCTTTTCTTACGCTTCTGACATGTCTCCGTCTCAGAAGACCAGGAGCTCCGAGTCCCTCATGGTCCTGGTCCTCCTGTCGGTCGGCGGGCTTTCGGGGATCGGGGCCGGTGGAGTAGACGCGGCGACGGTATCGGTAATGGCTTGTACCTTGATCGCCGGGTATGCCGCGGGTCCCGGGGCAGGCGCGATATCCGGCATGGCGGGAGGGCTCGTCTTGTCCCTGACGGGCGCTCAGGACTCAAGTATTATCGGTATGCTCGGGATCTCGGGTATGCTGACGGGGATCGGTGGGTGGTTCGGGAAGTTTGAAGCCGTGCTCGGCTACCTTTCCGGCGGGCTCCTCATGTCCCTCTATACCGACCCTGGCAGGCCCCTCCTTTCCGCTCAAAGGCTCCTGATGCAGGGAGTTGCGGCGCTCCCCGTGTTTTTCCTCGATACTAACGCGGTCAAGAAGATCTCCCAGAGGTTTCCGGGTCTCTATGAGCAGCGGCGCCCGGACAAGCCCAAGGCAGAACTCGAGCCTCTCAAGATGAGGATGGCCGCAGTAGCCCACGCTCTCAATGAGATGGGCGAGATGCTCAATCAGGCCGCGGGTACGGCAGTCCAGGATGCGCTCTCTTCGGACGAGGAAGGTCTCCTAGGAGCGAGGATGGTAATGCCCCTCAAGCAGATTGCCGAAAGAGTATGCCGCTCTTGCGAGAGACGGCCCGTGTGCTGGGAAGACGAGTTCGGGGACACGTATGAAGCGTTTACCGGGTTTCTGAGGCAAGTTGCAGTATCCGGGCACGTATCCTCTGCAAGCGACTCTTCCGCACTGGCGGACCGCTGCGTCAGGTTTTCCGAAGTTGTAGCCGAGATGAACCACCACAGAGAGATAGAGAGGCTCACCATGCGCATTGCCCTCATGGAAAGGGAGACCAAAGAAAGCATAGCTTTTCAGTACAAGTCCCTGGGCCGCCTCCTTATGTCGAGACCCGCGGCAGAGGAGAGGCGCCGCCCTCACCGCCCCGGCCTCAGAGTGACCGTCAAAGGGGAGACGGTGCCCGCGGGCCCCGGCGCCAGCGCGGGAGACAGCTGGGTGAAATACGACCTTGACAAGCGACGGGTACTCCTTGCCCTGGTAGACGGCATGGGAAAAGGCGACAGGGCGGCCAAACAGAGCAGGGATACCCTGGAGATACTGAAGGCGCTTCTAGACTGTGGGCTCGACTACGACTCTTCCATCTCGTTCCTTAATTCAGCGCTCTTTCTGGCGGGAAGTCCCGACAGTTTTGTGGCCGTCGATTGCCTCCTTATAGACCAGGAGACCGAGCGGGCCTATTTCCACAAGCTCGGAGCGCCGCCGTCCTTCATAAGAAAGAAAGACGGGAACGTGCTGGTCGTCCGGGGCCAGAAGCCCCCCGCCGGAGCCTTTTCCCGGATTAGCCCCGTGTCTACCAGCGAGCCGGTCTCCCCGGGAGACTTCATCCTCATGGTATCGGACGGAGTGTTTAGGGCGAGCCCCATCCCCGCCAGGGCGGAGCAATACATCGTCGCGAGGCTCAGGAGATCTAGAGAAGAAACCCTCGACGCCCTGGTGAAATCCCTGGCGGGCCGCGGGAGCAGGCTGGAAGGAGCCAAACCTCCCGACGACGTGACCGTGGTGGGCGTGAGAATAGACCGCGTGTGACCCATTTTGGTATCCTAGCTTTGCGAGGTGTATCTGAAGGGAAATCTCCGGAGGAAACCACATGACCGGTAAGGTCCTGGATAGGGTCCGCGAGACGGTAAGACGCTACCGGATGTTTTCCGGTGGCGGGCTGGTGCTTGTGGCCGTATCCGGCGGTCCCGATTCCATGTGCCTCTTGCACGTCTTGAGCCGGTTGCGCCGGGAGCTTTCGATCGAACTCAGAGTGGCCCACCTCCACCACCACATGCGCCGGGAAGCCGACCGGGACGCAGAGATGGTCGAGGAATTCGCGAGGAGCCTGGGCATTCCAACCACCGTAGGGCACGCCGACGTACTTGCGCTCGCCCGTGAGATGGGGACCGGAGTCGAAGAGGCGGGGAGGGAAGCCAGGTACCGCTTCTTCAGGGAACTCCGGGACAAGACGGGCGCCAGGTGGATCGCCCTCGGGCACAACCAGAACGACCAGGCGGAGACGGTCCTCATGAGGCTCATGCGCGGGAGCGGCGCCAGGGGCCTTGCCGGCATCTCTCCCGTGAACGGCGACATCGTGCGTCCCCTCATCAATGTCCCCAGAGAGTGGATCGAGGATTACTGCCGGGAGCATGGCATCCCTACGATGGTCGACAGCTATAACTTGGATCTCAAGTACACCCGAAATTCGGTGAGATATAAGACCCTGCCCGAGCTCGCCGCGTTATATAACCCGTCGATTGTGGAAACACTTGCCTCCGTGGCGGAATCCTTGAGGCTGGATTCGGATTTTTTGGACAATAAGGCCCGCGAGGCCTTCGATAAATATACATGTCGCCATGGGCGGATAACTCTCGTGAAAACAGACGGACTAAAGACACTTCATCCGGCGATAGCCTTGCGTGTCTTGGACATGGCTTGGAAAGAGGTCTCAGGCGGTGACGGCAACCTAGGTCTCGGACACGCCAGGAAGATCTTTGAGGGAGGCGCCGAAGCCGTGTCCCTCCCTGAGAGGGCTACGGCGGTACTTCAGGGGGATTTTGTCGTATTCTATCCTGAGGCTCCCAGATACTTCGAGCGGCGCCTCGATGTCCCCGGCGAGACCTTTGTCCCGGAACTGGGGGTCATCCTTTCGGCGCAGATCTTGGATCCTCCTGATGTAGAGGAAATCCGTCTTCTCCCGGACAAGTCCAAGTGCGCAAATTCGGTGCCCTGGCTTGAGCGAGAGGACGTGGCCTTCTTACACTACGAAGTGAGAGGAAGCGAAAACGCCGGTGAAGTGCCGTTCTGTGTCAGGATCCGGAGACCGGGTGACAGGTTCCAGCCACTGGGTATGGGCGGCAAAGAACAAAAGCTTAAAGATTACTTCACTCAGCGGCGGGTGCCTAAATTTTACAGGGATTTTGTGCCTATTATCTCTCGCGGAGACAAAATAGCATGGGTAGGAGGCTTCCGCCTCGACGAGAGGTTCAAGGTAACAAAAGGTTCACAGAAGGTGCTGCGTATTGAGGTCAAGCGTTCATTGCGGTGTAGCCGGAATTGTGTTAATATTTGAAGGTCGCGCCCGACCTCTGGTCGGCTTTTTTGCTAAGGGAGAGGAGGCGTTAGGTTGAACAACAGGATATGGCGAAGCCTAGCAGTATACGCTCTTCTGATATTTGTGGCGATCTCTCTGGTCGACCTGTTCGCTCCGAGGGACCAGTACGTCGAGCTTGACTACAACCGCTTCCTTGCCCAGATCGAAGCCGGTAAGGTTTCGTCCGTGACCATTGTGGATGAGCGCGACGTGACAGGGACTCTGGATGACGGCACGAACTTCCGTACGATAATTCCGGGAGACCCGGAGCTTTACAGAAAGCTGGTTGAATCGGGAGCTACGGTGAAATTCGAGACTCCGCCGGAACCCTCGTGGTGGATTTCGCTGCTTTCCAACATGCTGCCCGTCCTCATCATGGTTGCCCTGTTCTTCTACATGGTCCAGCAGAGCCAGGGCGGCGGGAGGCAGGTCATGCAGTTTGGTCGTTCTAGGGCCCGGCTACAGTCGGATATCCACGAGAAAGTGACCTTTGCCGATGTCGCGGGATGCGAGGAGGCCAAGGAAGAGCTTCAGGAGATAGTGGACTTCCTGAAGAACTCCAAGAAGTATGTGGAGATGGGCGCCAGGATCCCCAAGGGCGTCCTGCTTTTCGGGCCTCCTGGCACTGGGAAGACGTATATCGCACGGGCGGTCGCGGGAGAGGCAGGGGTACCTTTCCTCTCTATAAGCGGGTCTGACTTTGTGGAGATGTTCGTAGGCGTGGGTGCCGCCCGCGTGAGGGACCTCTTTGAGCAAGCCAAGAAGCGGGCTCCCGCCATCGTGTTCATAGACGAAATCGACGCCGTAGGCAGGATGCGCGGCGCGGGTATGGGTGGAGGCCACGATGAGCGCGAGCAGACCCTGAACCAGCTTCTCGTCGAGATGGATGGGTTCAGCACCAATCAAGGGATCATCGTTATGGCTGCCACCAACAGGCCTGACATCCTGGATCCGGCGCTCCTCAGGCCGGGGCGCTTCGACAGGCACGTGGTCCTCGACAAACCAGACCTGAGGGCGAGGGTGGAGATCCTTAAGGTTCACACTCGAGGCAAGCCTCTTTCAAAGGATGTAGATCTTGAGGTTATCGCCAAGAGCACCGCCGGTTTCACGCCGGCGGACCTCGAGAACCTCGTCAACGAGGCGGCTCTTCTGGCTGCCAGACGGCGAAAGCGCAAGATAACCATGGAAGAGATCGAGGAAGCGACCCAGAGGGTCATAGCCGGTCCCAGGAAGAAGTCGCGGGTCATAAGCGAAAAGGAAAAGCGGGTCATCGCCTTCCACGAGGCCGGACACGCCCTTGCGGCGAAGCTGCTGCCAAATACCGACCCCGTCAGGGAAGTGACCATCGTGTCCAGAGGCGCGGTCCTCGGCCATGTGTCAACTGTGCCTGAGGAAGACAGGTACCTGGTCACCAAATCCCAGATCCTCGACCGCGTAACGGCGGCCCTTGCTGGACGCGCGGCCGAAGAGATCATGTTCGACGAGGTCTACAGTGGGGCCGCCAACGACCTTGAGATGGCGACCAACCTGGTAAGAAGGATGATCATGGAGTTCGGAATGTCCGAGAAGCTCGGACCCCTGACCTTCGGCCGAAAGGAAGGCCAGGTGTTCTTGGGAAGAGACCTGGGCAGGGAGAGGGACTACTCGGAAGAGGTAGCGGCCGCCATCGACAAGGAAGGGCGGGAGATCATCAATATGTGCTACGAGAGGGCCAAGACTCTGCTCCAGGAAAACCGCGATACCTTGATACTGGTGGCCGAGACCCTCTTGGAGCGCGAGACCCTGAAGGGCAGCGAGCTGGATATGCTTCTGGAAGGCAAGCCGCTCCCGCCGCTTAAGCTCGACAAGGATCCGGTGCCGGAAACCGCCCAAGCCGGGGAAAAACCCAAGATCGTCCCGGAACCGAAGAGGGTGGCTCCCGTACCTGAGAGCAACTAGGCTTCGAACGCCATTCTTCCGTTGAACTTGTACCCGGCCCCCCTGACAGTGAGGATGTACTCGGGGGTAGCCGGGTTTCTCTCTATCTTCTTTCTTATGTTCGATATGTGCACCATCACCGTGCGTATATCGCCCAGACTCTGCATGTGCCAGAGGCGTTCGAAAAGACTGTCCGCGCTGAAAACCTTGTCGGGGTTTTGCGCCAAGAGGGAAAGCACCTCGAATTCTCTGTGGGAGAGATATACTTCCTTGCCGTTCACCCTTACCGTGCAGCCTTCGAGGTCGATCTCGAGGCCCTTGTACCTGAGGATTTTTCGCGGGCTTGCGTTGGCCGCCTGAGTCATCCGGTAACGGCGGAGGTGGGCCTTGACCCGGGCCACGACCTCGCGGGGGCTGAAAGGCTTCGTTATGTAGTCGTCGCCGCCGGCGGCGAGCCCCATGATCTTGTCCATCTCGTCGCTCTTGCAGCTGAGAAACACTATAGGGACATCGGTCGTTTTGCGCATCTCTGCGCAAACCTCAATCCCGTCTAGGTCCGGGAGCAGCACGTCGAGTATGACGAGAGCGACTCGTTCTCTCGCCACGACCTCCAGCGCTTCTCTCCCGTCCGAAGCGGTGACTACTTCGTATCCTTCTCTTGTCAAATATAGGTTCAGGACCTGGCCTATTTCAGGCTCATCGTCAACTACCAGAATCCTCGTACCCGGCAACCATCAACACTCCTCGCCCGGTAGTTTCGATGCCGGGCAAGGAAGATCCTGCCTGATCGCGCAAATAGCAACCACTTCCGCGGCAACCCGCGAGGTTAACGGGCATTTTGTGCTTGCAGCTCCGTTACTCCCCTCTGCGACGCCCGCGGAGGAACTCAAGCATCGCCTCGATATCTTCAGGGCTGAGGGGATCACCATCCAAGGTCCACCGGGCTGTTTCTTGCCTGAGGAGTGTCTCCAGATCGCAGGTGCGGCGGTCCTCCTCAACCTGTCCTGCATTCATGTAACCTGCCATCTCAAGAAGCCTGGTTGGAGTTACGGCCAGCGGCCTGGCGAGGCGCCTGAGGATCCTGGGAGAAGGCACACCCCTGGCTCCCGTCTCAACTTGAGAAAGGTAGGCGTTGGATACGCCGGCTATCCTGGCCAGCTGCCTGATGGATAGTCCTCTCGCCTGGCGGGTTTCCCTGAGAAATCTCGAGAAGCTTTCTGCCACGGCTTTCCTGTCCCGACTTCCGTATCCGGAGACCTTTCCGCCGTTAGCCAACACATACACCTCCGATGGGCGGCACGCAGTTACTGTATCGGACGATATCCGCATCTTTTGAGCCAAGGGGACAATATCATAATTCGCGCGCGTGGGAGACGAGATCGCTCTCTTGCGGACCCTGCTGCGAATCTGGTCCGGGTGCTGGAGATGGTGGTTAAAGCGTAATCGTGGGACTGATGGTAAAATATTCGTGACTGAAAATATTCACCGGCGAGGAAGAGGATCTTGGATCTACCCGGGTACACAGTCCGCGACCTGGTTCTGGATGGTTTCAGGACAAAGGTATATTCTGGCTCTTCTCTGAAAAGAGACCTGCCGGTTTTCATCAAAGTCCCGAAGCACGAGCCGGTTTCCCTGTCTGATGTCACGGGTTTTGTCTACGAATACGAAACCGCTCGAGACCTGAAACTGACGGGGATCGCCAGGGTAATCGAACTGATCGACGCAGGTTTTACGCTGGCCCTCGTTTTCGAAGATACGGGAGCCGTACCCCTCTCTACGTACACCCGCAAGAGGCCCTTGGAAGTCCCCGGCTTTCTTGACATAGCGGTTCGCCTCGCTGAGATACTGGGCAGGCTACACCAGGAGGGCATATTCCACAGGAACGTAAGCCTGGAGAACATCTTCATCCACCCAGATACCGGCGAGGTTTTTTTCACAGGGCTTGCCCCCGAATTCCGGCCCACTGACCTCAGGGCCATTCTCCAGTCGGTGAACCCGGCGTACATGGCCCCTGAGCAGACCGGACTTGAGGCATACTCCGTTGACCACAGGGCCGATCTCTACTCCCTGGGGGTCGTGTTTTACGAGCTCTTGAGCGGGCACCTGCCCTTCCGGGCCAGGAGTCCTTCTGAGTGGGTCTGGGCACACACTACTCAGGAACCCGTGCCCCTTACGGCCTCGAACCCGAAGGTGCCGCGAGAGATCTCCGCGATCGTCCAAAAGATGCTCTCCAAGACTCCTGAAGAAAGGTACCAGAACGCGTTTGAGGTCGTAAGGGACCTAAGCTTGGCAAGGTCGCAAGTATACGGCGCGGATTTCCCGGGATATACCGGGCACGTGATGGAACCTGCCTTGGCCTCCCACGCCCGCTTTGCCCTCTCCCGCAAGCTCCTGGGCAGAGAGGAGCACGCGCGGCTACTGCGCAGGGCGTTCGAAGACGTCTGCGCAGGGGGCGGGGGACTCGTGCTCGTAAGCGGCGAGGCCGGCATCGGGAAAACGATGCTGGTGAACGAGGTCTTGAGACCTGCCGCGATGGATAAGGGCTATTACGGCTACGGAAAGGCGGGGCGCATCAAGCAGCACACCCCTTATGCGCTCATAGTGAGCGCCGTGGAGATGGTGGTTAAGCAGATCATAACCGGCCCCAAACGGGATCTGGAGATATGGCGAAGCGACATGCTCCGCGCGGTAGGCCGGAGCGGTGCCCTGCTCGCCGAGCTTCTGCCGGATATGGAGCTCATAATAGGTCCCCAGCCGAGGCCAGAGCCCCTTACGCCGCGAGAGGCCCAGAACCGCCTGTTTATGACGTTTGGAGACTTGATCGGCGTTTTCGCCAAGAGAAGGATCCCGCTCGTAGTGTTCCTCGATGACCTCCAATGGGCCGATATGGCTTCGTTACAGCTCATAAGGTACCTCGCGCGAAAGCCAAAGTACTTCCTTATCGTGGGTGCCTACCGTGATAGCGAGGTGGGCGAGGCGGATCATCTTTGGGCATTCATCCAGGAACTTCGCGGAGAAGGGCTTATCACCGAGATACACCTCGACCCGCTGAGCGAGGAAGACGTCGCCGAGTTTGTTGCCGACACGCTTTCCTCTTCTCCCCAAGAGACCAAGGCCATCGCAGACATACTCGGACGGAAGACGTACAGGAACCCGTTCTTCCTCGGTCAGGCGCTAAAGGCGGCCTATGACGAAAACATTATAAGGCTGAGCGAAGAGACGGGATCTTGGGAATGGGATACCCGCCTCTTGGAACGTCTTGAGATTCCTGGCGAGATGTCCGGGCTCATAATGAAGAGGCTTGACAGGCTCCCCGAAGATACGCTGGGACTCATGAAAGTCGCCTCTTGCCTGGGGCACTCTTTCAGCGCGGAGATGCTGTCGGATTTCTTGGGGAAGAGCGCCACGGAGATAAGAGAGCTGATGCTCCCCGCGATGCGGGAAGGACTTGTACTGGCCCAAACGTCAGAAGGCGGAGAGGTCAAGTTTGAGTTCGTCCACGACGAGATCGAAAGAGCCGCCTACTCCCTGTTTAGCGATGAAGAAAGGCGGGAGACTCACTTCAGGTTCGGCGAGATCCTCCTAGGGAGAGCGAGCCCGGATGAGCTCGACGATATGCTCCTCTCCATCATGGACCACATCAACCGGGGTCTTGAGTTTGTCTCGAAGGAAGAAGAGAGACTCAGGTTTGCCGACTACAACCTCAGGGCAGGTCGCAAGGCCAGGGAGTATGTTGCTTATGATTCGGCTTTGAGCTACTTCCAAGCAGGTATTTCCCTCCTACCGGCAAACGCGTGGGAAGAGCACTACGAGCTCTCTTTCGGCCTCTACCTGGGCTGTGCCCAGTGCGAGTACATGTTGGGAGGGACAGCGCGGGCCGAGAGGCTCTTCGACGAGCTCATCGAACACGCCCGGACGGATGAAGAGAGAGCTGGCATAAACAGCATGAAAATGCTGCTCTATACGGCTACCGGAGAACAGGAGAAGGCTCTGGAGATAGGCATACGCACGCTGAGAGATCTAGGGATGAAAATCCCCGTGCGTCCAGGTCTCCTCGACTACTTGAGAGAGATGTTCCTCTACAAGTGCCGGACGCTAGGGAAGAAGGTAGAGGACCTGGTCAGGATTCCGGAGATGGCACCGGGCGTGCAGCGAACCATAAGTGACCTCCTGGTAAAGCTCATCCTGGTGAGCAGCATCAACTACCCGGATCTTTACCCTTTTGTCTCTATAAGAGCGGGCAACCACTCCCTGGAATACGGGGCTACCGAGACTGCCGGCATAGGCTACATAGGGTTCGGGATCGCCGAAGGCAGCGTGCTGGGAAACTATAACAAAGGTTACGAGCTCGGAAAAGCGGCGATCTCTGTCGTTGAAAAATACGGCTCTAGCTTCACGAAATCAGTGGTCTACTTCACATTCGGTGCCATCATAAGCCACTGGACCAGGCACCTTAAGGAGGGGTTCGAGTACCTCCAGAAGGCCTTCGATTATGCCTTAAGGGGCGGCGAGGTCCTCATCGCCGGGTGGGCCCGAGTAGCCATCTTGGAGCACAAGTACTTAGCCGGTACGCCCCTTGCGGAAGTACGGGAAGAAGTAAAGAGGTGCGCCGAGTACGGTGACAAGGTGGGACACGAGAACCTCAAGGCAAATGCCAGGATATACGACAAAGTGACGTGTATCCTCGGCGACTGGAATACGTGGCTCTCTCCAGGCGGGTGGGACATAGAAGGGCTCGAAGAGGGCGACAAAGCCGCGCTTGCCACCCGGTTCTTCGCCGAGATGCACCTCAGCTACCTCAAGGGAGAATACGAAAAAGCCCTGGGCCTCATGGAGAGGATAGAGGGATGCCTGGGCGCCATAATGGGGTTTGTAATCACAGCGGAATGTGTTTACTACCATTCTCTCTCCATTGCGGGTCTATACGGGCACGTATCTCCGGGAAGGCGCTTGGGCCTTGAGAGGATTCTCGGGAAAAACCTGGGGAGACTGCGTAAATGGGCTGTGTCGTGCCCCGAAAACTTCCGCCACAAATACCTCCTGGTAAGCGCAGAGGCCTTGAGGGTAAAGGGGAAAGCGCGGGAAGCCGCCAGTCTCTACGAAAGCGCCATAGAGTCCGCCCGTCAAAACGGATACCTGCAGGATCAGGCGATAGCGACTGAACTCAAGGCGGCCTGCTGTCTCGGGTTGGGGATGCTCGATGAGGCGAGGGCGTCCATGAATGAAGCCTGCAGGCTGTACGAGAAGTGGGGTGCTTGGGCAAAGGCACAGCACCTGAAAAGGCGGTACCCTGATCTGGTGGACGGTTCTTCTGAGGATGCGGAGAAGGTGCAGATCTCAGCTGACCTCATAAGGACCATACTCTCAGCCCGCGGAGGAAATGCTCAGGGGGATGAGGGAGACGGTGCTCAGGAAGAGAGGGTTGGGAATGGCGACCCTCCTGAGGAGATGGAACCACGAAACACGCTCATTTCCTTCCTCGGAGCCGCAATGGATATGGTCTACGCGACCAGGGGCTGCCTACTTCTTGAGCGGGACGACGACCTATACGTCTGTTTCACCAAGGAAGCCGGTCAAAGGGCGCGAGAGCTCCTGGAGCCTGTGCATATTGACGATGCGGACATGCTCTCAAGGGCGGTGGCCCGTTTTGTGTTCAGGACCCTCGAACCGGTTACGGTGCGGGGGGACAACCCCGGAGTATTCGCCAGAGACAAGTACCTCAGGCAGAAAAGACCGAAATCCATAGCCTGCGTACCGCTCTTTGCCCAGGGGATCCCGGCAGGAGTCCTCTACCTTGAAAATGCGCTGATCCCCGGGATTTTTACCGGCGAGCGGATGGAATCCCTCCAAAGGCTGGCTGGCAAGCCCTACTACGCCAGGGCATTCTCCGAGGTCTTGAGAGTAGAAGGCGAGGGCGTAGGTTTGCAGCCTGTAGAGAGCCTCACAGACCGGGAAGTAGAGATCCTTGCGCTCATAGACAGCGGGCTTTCCAACAAGGAGATCGCCGAGCGGTTGAGCCTCACCGTCAACACGGTAAAAACCCACATAAAGAGCATCTACGGGAAGCTGGGAGTAAGCGGGCGGGTCCAGGCGGCACGCAGAGGCCGCGAACTCCGGCTCATCTGAGAGAAAATCACCCTTTCGGGTGATGTCCGCCGAAAGACCGCCCTTTATATTTGGAGTGCCTCCAATCTGGGTGAAAGCCGGGTGGTAACGCGTGCAGGCAGAACAAGTCATTAAGGCGCTTCTCGAACAGGTTGCTCCCCCTACTCCGCTTCCCGCGAAAATCGTCGACTACGTGGTCGGCGAGATCATGAGGACCCGTTCCGCGTATTCCAAGATGTTCGGCGGCCCCGAAGAACCTGTGGATGAGGTATATCTCGAGATCTTGCCTGCCTCTCACAGGCCTAGAATAAGGCAGTGGTGGGTCCAGGACGCCCGGTTGAAAACGGTCGCTCTGAGCCCCCGGGGTGAGATCTTGTCCGCATCTACATTGGGGCTTACTGGTGTTTCCAGGGCTGCCCTGAAGATGGACTGGAGATGCGGGATCGGGAAGCTGGCCATCTATGATTCCGCGGGCCGGAGGACGGTTATCCGCCAGGCGGTCCCTTTCCACCGGGATGCTAAAGGAGAGATACTGGCCCCCAGGGTGAAGAGGTTCCTCAGCTTGGCGAGGCTCGTACAAGAGCACGTGCTGTGAGCCGCTGGCTTCCTGCCTTCTACCCGCGTCTCCGGGGAAAGGACTCGTATACCTTTCTGGAGAATAGAGCCATTCGCGGGGTGAGCCGGTGGGCGCCAGGTCCAAGAGAGCATACGTTCACTTTGCCGAAATATACGACCAGGTAATGGCGGATGTCCCCTATCGCCGCTGGATGGACTACATACAAAGCATCTGGTCCGTCTTAGGTTTCTCTCCAGCTACAGTGCTCGATCTGGCCTGCGGGACGGGCAACATGACCATGGAGCTGGCCCTCAGGGGATACGAAGTCATTGGGGTGGATTCGTCCGAGGCCATGCTGCAAGTCGCCAGGCGCAAGTTTCGCTCCCAGGGCCTTATCGCTGAGTTCATCCAAGGCGATATGCGGGACTTTGTCATTCCAAAGCAAGTCGATGCCGTAATAAGCGTGTTCGACAGCCTAAACTACCTCCTGGAACCGGATGACCTAAAGCGAGCCTTTCAAAGGGTATACGCGTGCTTGAGAGACGGGGGAGTCTTTGTGTTCGACGTGAACACCCCCGAGCGGCTGGCCATCATCCCCGAACTCAACCACGTCATGGAAGGTCCCGGGTACTTCCTGGTGTGGGGCGATTCCTATGACGCAAGGCGCAAGATATGGCGGGTGAAGCTCACGGGCTTCCTTAAGGACGGCGACGTTTGGAGGCGCTTTGACGAAGTCCATAGGGAACGGGCCTTTCCCCTCGAAAGCCTCGCTGAATGGCTCCGTGGGGCGGGTTTCGAGGTGCTGGCGATATATGATTCGCTGAATTTCAGGCCTGCAGACAGGACGACCTCGAGGGCGTATTTCGTCGCGCGCAAAAAAGCGCCGTAGGTCCTCTAGCGAAACCAAATCCATGGAGGTAAAGAAGATGCGAAAAGAGAGATGGGAAAAGCTTTTTTCTGAGATCCGCGAAGCGGACCTTTCGGGCGTGGCCCTCATGCCGGGTCCGAACCTTTTCTACATGACGGGCCTAAGGATGGGTCTTTCGGAGAGGCCGACCCTCTGCGTGGTAGAAGGTCGCGGGAAGATCACGTTCCTCATGCCGAAACTAGAGGCCCGGAAAGGGGAGAGCGCGGCGAAAGAGCTGGCCGGAGAAGGCGTGGAGGCCGACTTTGACGTCGTGGCTTTCTCAGACGAGGAAGGGCCCGGGGAAGCGTTCTCCAAGGTTTTCTCAGGGGCGGGCGTGAAGTGGGGGTTTGAGTACCGCGCCATGAGGCTTCTCGAGCTTTCCCTGATCCTCGCCGGCATCCCCGGCCTCGAATGGGTGGATGCCGGGGAAATCATGAAAAAGCTGCGCATGATAAAGGATGAGTCTGAACTTGAGAGCATGCGCAAGGCCTCCAGGCTGGCCGACTTGGGCGCCGACATAGCGAGAAAACTCCTGGCACCGGGTAGGCGCGGGATAGACATCGCCCGGGAGATCGAAACGCAGCTCAAGGCTGAAGGGGCCCAGGCAGTCGGTATGTCGCTGGCGACGGGAGTCGATACTGCCCTTCCTCACGCGGGGACGTCTACCCGCGAGATCGCGGAAGGCGATCTCGCCTGGCTGGATCTCATGGTGTGCGTGGACGGCTACTGGGCGGACATAACCAGGTCTTACGCCGTGGGGGAATTAGAACCTGAGATGAAACGGGCTTACAGGGCGGTGCTGGAGGCTAACGAGGCGGCGAGGACCAAGGCAAGGCCGGGGATGAGCGGGGCGGAGGTTGATGCCCTGGCTAGGGAGGTCATAGAATCTTACGGTTACGGTGAGTATTTCATCCACAGGACAGGCCACGGCCTGGGGCTCGAGATCCACGAAGATCCTTACATAGTCGCTTCCAACACATCTCCCCTCGCCATAGGGAGCACATTTACCATAGAGCCCGGCGTCTACATCCCCGGGAAAGGCGGTATAAGGATAGAGGATGACGTAGTTATGACGGAAAGCGGCCTAAAGAGCCTCACGGCTTATCCCAGGAACCTGATTGACGACGACCGCAAGCTGGTGGTGTAAGAGCGATTGGAGACAGCCTACATCGCAGGTGAGTTCGAGACAATCGAGCTGGAGAAAGGGATAACCTTCAGGTACCTCCCGCATAGCAAGTGGAAGACCATTTCTATAGACGTCTTCTGCAGGGTACCCATCATGCGGGAGACCGTAACCCAAGTGGCGCTCATACCGCGCCTCATGCGGAGGGGAACGGTGAACTACCCCACCATGCGGGACATCTCCCGGTATCTCGAAGGGCTCTACGGAGCGGTGATGGGGATGGACCCAAACAAGGTGGGACCCGAGCAGGTCATAAGGTTTGGTATAGACCTGCCCTCACCGGCCTTCCTGGGCTTCGGACAGCCCGCGGGCGCCGCGGGCGATGCCGGTGGAGTAAACCTCGCCAAGGCGATGGCCTTCATCTGGGAAGTGGCCACCGAGCCTTATCTGGAGGGTGGGGGGTTCCCGGAAGACCGCTTTGACACAGAGCGGGAAGAGCACCGTCGAGATATCCTGAGCCTCAGAAATGACAGGCCTCGATACGCCATCGTGAGGATCGTGGAGGAGATTTCCAGGGGAAGCCCGGCGGGACTTCCCGCGTGGGGAGTCCTCGAAGACCTCCCGGGGCTGGATCGGAGAAAGGTCTGGGAGACGTGGGCAGATATCCTCTCTTGGTGCCCCGTGAGCATCTATGCCATCGGCGAGGGAGCCCGGGAGCTGGGTGAGATCCTGCAGAGGGTGCGCCTCAGTTTCCCGAGGCCGAGGAGGGAAGAACTGGTCGCTGTTTCTCAGCCGCCCGCTCCCAAGCCGCCCGATGGCGTCATCGAAGTGGAGGAATCCATGCCGGGAGAGCAGACCCAGGTGTGCCAGGCCTTCCACATAGGGATTACGGAGAACCATCCGGACCTTCCGGCGGCGCTGGTCTTCGACGGGATACTGGGCGGTTTCCCCCACTCGAAACTGTTTGTGAATGTCAGAGAGAAAAACAGCCTTGCGTACTTCGCGAGCAGCTCTTTTAACTCCTGGAGGGGGATGGTCCTCACGTCAGCCGGTGTGGACGACGGCGCGAGGAACAGGGTGAGAGACCTGGTTGTGGAGCAGGTCGAAGCCATGAAGAGGGGAGAGATTTCTGACGAGGAAATAGAGAGTACCAAGGCTGGCTTGATACGGCGCCTCAGGTCAGAGAGCGACTCCCAGGCGGCCCTGGTGAGGCGTCGCCTCGTCCGCGAGGTGATGGGCGGCGTGGACTCGCCCGAGGAGCTCATAGGGCTCATCCTCAAGGTCACCAAAGACGACGTGGTTTCGGTTGCGCAGAGGGCGCAGCTCAAGGCCGTATATATGCTCAGAGCAAAGGATGATGGCAGGGGTGGCTGAGGGCTTTGCCGGACGAAAACTGCTCAGGGATGAGATCCTTCAAGAGGAAATCCACCATGTGGCCGTAGAGGGCATGGATGTTTTCGTGATGCCCAAGCCCGGTTTCAAACGCAAGTACGCCGAGATATCGGTGCGCTACGGTTCCAACGACAACACGTTTCACGTCCCGGGGAGAGGGAGGATAGAGGTCCCTCCCGGGATCGCCCATTTCCTCGAACACAAGATGTTTGAGAAGAGCTGGGGCGAGGCTTTTGGGGCTTTCGCGCGGCTCGGGGCTTCGGCCAACGCCTATACGTCCAACAACTACACCTCTTACCTTTTCTGGACTCTGGACGGCTTCCGGGAGTCGCTGGAGCTTCTTTTCCGGGTGGTCCTGGAGCCCTATTTCACCGACGAGTCCGTTCTGAAAGAGCAGGACATAATCGGACAGGAGATACGGATGTACAACGACAGCCCAGGTTCGCGGCTTGAGAGAGAGGTCCTCCAGGCGCTGTACCTTAGGCACCCCGTTAGGATAGACATAGCGGGCACCGAGGAATCGATAAAGGGAATCAGCAAGGACCTACTCTACGCCTGTCACGGCGCTTTCTACCGTCCTGCAAACATGTCCCTTTTCGTCGGCGGAGATGTCTCGCCAGAAGAAGTGTTCGAAACCGTTGAGAACCTGCTTCAAGGCTACGACGCGGGCGAGCCTGTCGCGCGGATAAGGCCTGAGGAGCCCATGGAAGTCGGTGAGGGGACGGTGGTACGGCTGCCGGTACCGGTCCCTCTGGTGGAAGTGGCCTGGAAGCACGAACCCGCGGGAGACGATGGGGCGCTCTTGGTGCGGCGGGAGATCGCCGCAAACCTCCTGCTCGACATCATGTTCGGGAAGAGCTCGGCGTTTTACCTGAGGGCGTACGAAGAGGGCCTCATAGACGACCTTTCCCCTTCCCACGACGCGTGGCCTGACTATTGCTTCTCGGCCGTGGCCGCACAAAGCATGCGTCCCGAGGAACTCATCGAGGCCGTCCACGACGAGGTAGAGAGGTTTTCCAAAGAAGGGGTGCCCGAGGACGACTTCGCGAGGGCGAAGAAGGCGGCTGTCGGGCGCTACGTAACCATATTTGACTCCTTCGACACGGCCGGCGAGATGCACATGCACCTCTTCGATGTTGGACTGGACATTTTCCGGTATGGCCACATCCTGAGAAGCGTTACGCTTCTGGACGTCTCAGAAATGCTTCGTGCGTTTAGTAGGCAGAGGTCTGTGAGCGTAATCGTGAGAGACAGCTAAAGGGGTAGAGCCATGGTTCTAGTCGACGGAAAACCCAAGACCATAGAAGAAATAGTCCGCGTAGCGGAAGGCGTGGAAGTCGCGGTTTCTCCCGAGGCACGTGAGCGCATCCTGAGCTCCCGCCGGATAGTAGAAGACATGGTGGCCGAGGGACGGAAGATATACGGGATTACCACGGGTTTCGGGAAGTTCGCCGACGCAGCCATCTCCCTAAGCGACCTGAGGAAGCTCCAACACAACCTGATCGTGAGCCATGCGGTGGGCACCGGCGACGAGTTTAGCGTCCCCGAAGTAAGGGCCGCGATGTTTCTCAGAGCCAACGCGCTGGCCAAAGGGAACTCGGGGGTCAGGATAGAGACAGTAGAGAGGCTCGTCTCGCTTCTAAACCGCGGAGTTACTCCCGTTGTGCCTCAAAAGGGTTCCGTGGGCGCCAGCGGAGACCTGGCTCCCCTGGCTCACGTTGCCCTGGTTCTCCTGGGCATGGGGATGGCGCGGTTCAGGGGAGAGGTAATGCCGGGAGACAAGGCTCTCTCACTGGCGGGTATCGAGCCCCTCCATCTGGAGGCTAAGGAAGGACTGGCGCTCACTAACGGGGTTCAGATGACCGCGGCAGTCTTGGCCCTCGCCATCCACGCCGGAGAGATCCTCGCGAGGTCCGCCGATATCGTGGCTTCCCTGACCGGACAAGCCCTCTCTGTCATAACCGACGCTTACTGCGAAGATATAGTGCGACTAAGGCCCCATGCGGGAGCCCCGGAGGCCGCTGCAAATCTCAGGGCCCTCCTCGATGGCTCTCGCATGACAAGTAGGTCCGGGGAAGTGCGCATCCAGGATGCCTACACCCTCCGGTGCATACCCCAGGTCCACGGGGCCGTCCGTCAGGCCCTTGCCCACGCTAGGTCGGTGGTTGAGATCGAAAGTGGGTCGGCCACGGACAATCCCTTGGTATTGGAAGACGGGCGGGTCGTGTCAGGAGGCAACTTCCACGGCCAGCCTCTGGCCGTGGCGGCCGACTACCTGAGCCTCTCCCTCTGTTCCCTGGGCAACATCTCCGAAAGGCGGGTGTTTAGGCTGTTCGACCCGGCATCCAGCGGGCTTCCCCTGTTCTTGGCGCGGGAAGGCGGGCTCAACTCGGGGCTCATGATGCTCCAGTACACGGCGGCGGCTCTCTGTTCTGAGTGTAAGGTCCTGGCCCATCCCGCCAGCGTAGATACGATCCCCACGTCGGCGGGTCAGGAAGACCACGTCAGCATGTCTACCATAGCCGCCAGGAAGGCGAGGGAAATAGCCTCAAACGTTGCCACCGTCCTGGCGATCGAGTACGTCTCTGCCTGCCAGGCGGTTGATTTCAGGGATCCATCGCTCCTGTCGCCCGCGGGCAAGGCCGCTTACGACCTTCTCAGGGCAGAGGTCTCTCCCGTCCTCGAGGACCGAGAAATGATGGGAGACGTGGAAAAGGCGAGGGAGCTCATCGTGTCGGGGGCTCTGGTGGAAGCGGTTTCGAGAGCCTCAGGCAGGATCTTGTAGGAGCTCCCTGACCCGGCTTCTACGGGGCTTTTGACGTCGCTTACTCGGAAGGAGGGGACACTGGTGAAAGCCGACTTTCTCATCACGGGCATAGGACAGCTGGTCACCGTCCCGCCCGCGGGCGGCCCTAAACGGGGGAGGGCGATGCGGGACCTGGGGCTCGTGAAAGATGCCGCCCTCGCGGCCATGGACGGGATTGTGGTGGCCGTCGGAGAGCAGGACGCAGTGATGCGGGAGATCAGCCTGACTCCTGACGCCCGAGTGGTCGACGCCGGTGGCAGGCTCGCCGGACCCGGTTTCGTGGATGCCCACACTCACCTCGTCTTCGGTGGATGGCGCCACGAGGAGTACGCCATGAGGGCAGAAGGGAAGTCCTACCTGGAGATCGCCGAGAAGGGCGGCGGAATTCTCTCCACCGTGCGGGCGACGAGGGACGCAACGCCGGAAGAGCTGGAAGAGAGAGCCAGGAAGGTCCTGGACCTCATGCTCGCTTCGGGCACGACCACCGTCGAAGCCAAGAGCGGCTACGGGCTGACGCTCGAAGACGAGCTCAAGCAGCTTCGAGTGGTCCGGAAGCTCAGCGAGCGATCTCCGGTCGACCTTGTACCCACGTTCCTCGGGGCCCACGCCGTACCCGCGGAGTACAAGGAGCGGAGAGAAGAATACGTAGACTTGGTCATAGAGATGCTTTCCGAGGTGAAGAGGCTCGATCTTGCCGAGTTCGTGGACGTTTTCTGCGATGCGGGTGCGTTTACGATCGACGAGACGGAAAGGATCCTCGAGGCGGCGAAGCGGCTCGGTTTCGGCCTCAAGGTCCATGCAGACGAGCTCGAGTGGACGGGCGCAACCGAACTTGCGTGCCGGATGGGCGCGACTTCTTGCGAACACCTCCTCAAAGTGTCTCGCGAAGGCATAGACATGCTCTCGACTTCTGACACGGTGGCCGTGCTCCTTCCGGCTACGTCGGTCTTCTTGGGAAAGACGGAAGGCGCTCCTGCCAGGGCCCTCATCGACAGGGGAGCGTCTGTGGCCCTCGGCACCGACTTTAACCCCGGTACATGCACCGCCGTTTCGATGCCCCTGGTCATGACGTTGGCGTGTTCGGTCTTGCACATGAGCCCTGAGGAGGCATTTACGGCGGCCACGTGGAATGCAGCATGGGCCGTGGGACTCGGCGGCCGGGTAGGAAGCCTGGCGAAGGGATTCCAGGCAGACGTCGTCGTTTTCGACGCCGGCGATTACCGCGAGATACCCTACCGTTTCGGCTGGAATACGGTGTCAAGTGTCTACAAGAAAGGCCGAGAAGTTTGGAAGAGAAGGCCGGCGGTGGAAGACTAGCCCTAGGTGGTGAGAGATGTGAGCCAGAGAGAACGACCCAGAGAGACCGACCTGGAACGGGGTTTTAAGGCGGCTTTCCAAGAGTACGAGGCCTGGCGGAGCGCCCAGGTAGGGGAGACGCCGGTCCAGGAGCCGGAGAAGAAGGAAGAACAGAAGAAAGGTTTCGGCAAGCTGGATATCCTTTTCATCGCCCTCGGACTGCTTCTGGGGCTCTTGTACCAGAGCTGCAAGGCGGGGGGCAGCTGAACTCACGGGACAACCAATAGGTGAAAATAGGCGCAAATGTGATATTCTCTATAATGTGCGCCCACCTTCCAAATGCTCATGAAAGGGGAGTCACTGCTTGAAGTCTGATATCGAAATAGCCCAGGAAGCGAAAATGCTTCCAATCAACGAGATCACGAACAGGCTCGGCATACCGGAAGACTTCGTCGAGAACTACGGGAAGTACAAGGCCAAACTCACCCTCGACCTCCTCGACTACATAAAGGACCGTCCTCAGGGCAAGTACGTCGTCGTAACCGCGATTACGCCGACGCCCCTGGGTGAAGGGAAGACTACTACCTGTATCGGTCTGGGACAGGCCATGGGAAGGCTCGGCATGAGCGTGATCAACACCATCAGGCAGCCTTCGCTTGGGCCGGTATTCGGAATCAAAGGAGGAGCTGCCGGCGGCGGGTACGCCCAGTGCGTCCCCATGGAGGATTTCAACCTCCATTTCACCGGTGACACCCATGCGGTGGCGCTGGCCCATAACCTCCTGGCCGCTTTCCTGGATGCGAGCCTTCTCCACGGAAACCCCCTGAATATCGACCCGCTCACCATCACCTGGCCGCGCGTAGTCGACGTTTCAGACCGCGCCCTCCGCAAAGTAGTAATCGGTCTCGGCGGTTCCGAGAACGGCATCCCGCGCGAGACCGGGTTCGACATAGCGGTGGCTTCTGAGGTAATGGCGGTCCTGGCCCTTACCACCGGACTTAAGGACCTCAGGGAGAGACTCGGCCGGATCGTCGTCGGGTACACCCACGACGGCAAGGCAGTGACGGCTGAGGATCTCAGGTGCGCCGGCGCCATGGCCGTCCTCCTCAAGGATGCCATCAAGCCGAACGTCATCCAGACGCTGGAGAACACACCGGTATTCGTGCACGCCGGCCCGTTTGCCAACATAGCTCACGGCAACTCTTCGATCCTTGCGGACATGATGGCCACGAGGCTCGCCGACTACACCATCACCGAGGCCGGATTCGGTGCTGACATCGGCGCCGAGAAGTTCTTCAACATTAAGACCCGTTACAGCGGCCTCAAGCCCAGCTGCGCGGTCTTGGTAGCGACGATCAGGGCTCTCAAGATGCACGGCGGAGCCGTCAAGGTCGTGCCCGGCAAGCCTCTCGACAAAGAGGCTCTCTCGAAAGAGAATATGGAAGCCCTCGACAAGGGCTGCGAGAACCTCGACAAGCAGATCGAGAACGTTCTCCTGCACGGCGTGCCCGTCGTGGTGGCCCTCAACCACTTCCCGACCGACAGCGACAAGGAAATCCAGTTCGTGCTCGACAGGGCCATGAAGGCCGGAGCTTCCGCGGCGGTCGTGTCGAGGGTTTGGGCCGAAGGCGGAGCGGGCGGTATCGATCTGGCCAAGGCCGTGGTCAAGGTCTGCGAGAGCGAGCCTTCCAATTTCAAGTTCCTCTACGACCTGGATCTCCCGATCAAGGACAAGATCGAGACCATAGCCACCAAGATCTACGGCGCCGACGGCGTCACCTACACGCCGCTCGCTGAGCGCCAGATCAGACGCTACACCAGGCTCGGCTTCGGGAACCTGCCCATCTGCATGGCCAAGACCCACCTGTCCCTGTCGGCAGACCCGAATCTCAAGGGGCGTCCGCGCGGCTTCACCGTGAACGTCCGCGAAGTGAGGGCGTCCATGGGTGCCGGATTCCTGTACCCGCTCCTCGGCGAGATGAGGACCATGCCGGGTCTCCCCAGCGACCCCGCAGGTGCCCACATGGACATCGACGAGAAGGGCAGGATCACAGGCCTGTTCTGAGAAGCGGATCCCGCTTTGAGCCTACAAGCGCCGCCGGGTGCGCTGCAGCGCCCGGCGGCGTTGCGATATAATATTGAGGTGCCGGATCAGGGCAGGCAGGGTGAGAACCCGCTTGACTCGGCTTGAGCCAATCCGGAGACGTGCGTAGAATCGAACGGCATCCTCAGGGGAGAGGAGCCGGAACGGAGGTACTGAGGTTGCGCAGCAGAGCTTTGTTCTCCACGCGGCAGATCGCTTTCGCCGGAGTCTTGGGCGCGGTCACCGTGGTCCTGGGCTCCACTCCTATGGGCTTCATCCAGATCCCGCCCATATCCATCACCATCATGCACATACCCACGATAATCGCCGGAGTGCTTCAGGGGCCCGTTATAGGCGGCATTGTCGGAGCAATGTTTGGCGCTTTCAGCATGTACCAGGCCCAGACGTCGGTGAATCCTCTCGAGAAGGCCATTTTCTCCAACCCCCTGATCGCGGTTTTGCCGCGGGTACTTATCGGCGTGGTGGCCCACTACGTTTTCCACATGCTTAAGGGGAGGACCGGCAAGACAGTGCTGGTGCTGGTATCCAGCGGCCTCGTGGGTTACACGGGTTACGCCTTGGTCCCGGCTGCCACCGCGCGCCTGGGGCTCTGGAGCACCTTCGGAAACCCGGTTGAAACGAGTCCTATCCGCATCGTCCTCGCCCTCGCGCTGGCGCTCCTTGCAGGGTTTATCGTGCACCGGACCGAAGAGCGTCTTGGCCACGGGCCTGCGCTGGCGGCCGCCGCCGGGAGCCTTACCAACACGGCGCTCGTACTCGGCCTCATAGTGGCGTTCGGCTTTATGCCGGCAGAACTCGCCCTCGCCGTCGGCGTGATGAACGGGATCCCCGAAGCCGTCGTGGCCATCATCTTGACGGGGCTGGTGTACCGGGCGGTAGCCAGATATGTGGAGGGCTAGGTAATCCATTCCCGGCCCCAGAGGGGGTAGGCGCCTTGCTCCTTGCCGTAGATGTGGGCAACACGAGGATCTCCATAGGTGTTTACTCAGAGGATTCTCTGGTCCATACGTGGCGCGTGTCCACCGGAAGGGATAAGACCGAAGACGAATACGGCATGGTTCTCCTGTCGCTCCTCGAAGGCTCGGGGGTGGAGGTGGCGGAGATAAACGGGGCGGTCATCGCCTGCGTCGTTCCCCCGGTGACTCCGGTCCTGGAGAAGACAATTTCGAAATATCTAGGCCTGGACCCCCTGGTGGTTGGCCCGGGCGTCAAGACCGGCATCAACATAAAGTACGAAAACCCCAAAGAAGTGGGGCCCGACCGGATCGCCCACGCGGTGGCGGCCGTCAAGAAATACGGGCCACCCCTTATCATCATCGATTTCGGTACCGCGACGACGTTTGACGCCATCTCCGCTAAAGGAGAGTACCTCGGAGGCGTCATCGCCCCAGGGATCCAGACGGCTCTCGAAGCCCTGTTTGAGAAGGCGGCCCGGCTTCCCAGGATAGAGCTGTCACGACCCCGCCGGGCTATAGGCAAGACGAGCGCCGAGAGCATGCAGTCGGGTATGATCTACGGGTTTGCAGGGATGGTCGATGGCTTGGTCAGGAGGCTCTCCCGGGAGATGGGCAGCCAGCCTTTCGTCGTGGCCACGGGCGATTCTGCAGACATGGTAGCCAGGGAGACTGAGTCGATAAAAGCGGTGGAACCCTTCCTGGCCCTGGAAGGGCTACGCCTCATCTACGAGATGAACGCGAACCCCGGACCTGGAGACTCCTGAGGTTCTGGCTTTGCTAGGCTCCGGATTGCCGGATGTTAAGAGGGACCGCGTCGCGGTCCCTCTTTCTCGTCAGCTTGGGTTTGCTTCCTCTGCTTTCTTGCCTAGAGTCCCAGCCATTCAATCAAGATGAACTGGAAGCGGCCGATGGCTGCGGAGACGCGGCCCATGACGGTGTTCCCGAAAGCCGCGCCAAAGGCGGCCATCATGAAGTAGCGTCCCAGCTTGGGCGCCCAGGCTGCTTTCCCATCGAGCTTGTACGTCAGGAAGAAGTAGCTCAGGGAAAGGACGGTGCCCAGGAAGATAATCCAGGCATCTAACGTAGTGAGCTCAACCATGGTCGCCGTGAGCTGGCCTACTATCTGGCTCTCGACTGCCCCGCGCATCGCCACGCCCGCGCCTGCACCCATCATGAGTGAGAGGGGAAGGCGGTTGAGGTAGGAGTACTGGGGCACGTACCTGGTGTAAAGGAGCAGCCCCAGGATCATGGGGAAGATGAGAGCCCACTGGCCGCTCACCAGGGGAGACCAGGCCTGGCTCTTGAACGTCTGGACTCCGGTC
>DUSI01000021.1 GCA_012842685.1 Candidatus Fermentithermobacillaceae bacterium | reverse complement strand
TAGTTGGTCCTGAAAAACTGGGTTGAACTTGCGAGGTTTTGCGGACTTAGGCGACAGACACGTGTTGTTTTGGCGAGGATCAGGAAGGAATTGGATCATTTATGTCTAAACCCTCTATATGGAGGGGATTGAGTTGCTGAGGCTGAAGAACGACAAGACTATGCAGCAAGAGTTGTGGATGAGCTGGCTGCCCCAGGAGATGCTGAAATTAAGTGAAGAACTTTCCTTTGTGGATAAGATTCTCAGCGACGAGAGGTTTTTTGAGCCCTTCAGGGAGAGATTCAACACGCGGACTGGGAGGCCTACAGTACCTGTTGAGGTATACGTGAGGCTGATGTACCTGAAAGCGCGGTACGGTCTTGGGTATGAGACGCTGGTTAAAGAGGTTTCTGACAGCATATCGTGGAGGGTATTTTGCAAGATTTCTTTGAGCGAGAAGGTTCCCGACGCGACTACATTGATTAAGCTGACGAAGAAATATGGGGACATCGTGGAAGAACTCAACCGGCTCCTTTTGGAGAAAGCGAAAGAAGAGAAGGTGATTCGTTCGAGGAAAGTCAGGGTGGACACAACGGTAGTGGAGGCGAACATTCATTATCCGACGGATGCAAGTCTTATAGCAGACGGCATAAGAAAGGTGACCAAGGAGATGCAGGAAGCACAGGAGCTGGGAGTGAGCAAAGGAGAAAAGGTGGTTGACCGTACGAGGAGTGTCAAGAAGAGGCTGGCCAGGATAGGGAACATAGTGCGAGGAAGAGCGAAGCAGAAAATGCAGGAGATCGACGAGGTGACCAAGGAGCTCATCGGGTTGGGGAAGGCCGTGCTGAAGAGGGCCAGGGTGATCCTGCAGGAGTGCCTGGTTGAGCCGGCAGGGAAAGCGATAAGCAGGGGGTTGAACGGTTCGCTTTGTCTGCTTGAGAGAGTCATTGCTCAGGCGGAAGAAGTGGTGTCTGGGAACAGGCAAATAGAAGACCGTGTGGTTAGTTTACATGATCCTGGCGCGCGTCCTATTAAGAAAGGCAGCGTAAGGAACCCGGTGCAGTTTGGGAGAAAGCTTGGGTTATACGAGTCGGCTGAAGGGTTCATAACGGCATATGAAGTTTACGACGGGAATCCATCAGACCAAAGGGTATTGATCGACATTGTTCAAAAGCACATTCAGTCTTTCGGTGGAGTTCCTGTTGCGATAAGTGCGGACAAGGGCATGGGTTCCAGGCAGAATGAGTTGTTACTTTCGGAACTTGGGATAAAGAGGGTATGCCTTCCCAGCAGAGGAAGGAAGTCACAGGAACGAAGGTTGTACGAGAGGACGTCGTGGTTCAGGCGGCTTAAGAAATGGCGGTCTGGAATAGAAGCGAGGATAAGCACGCTGAAGCGAAAGTATGGTTTGCGCAGGAGCTTCTTTGACGGGAACAAAGGCACCAAGGTATGGGCAGGATTGGGCATCTTTGCGCACAACATCGACAGATTTGCCTTGCTGGCTCTGAAAGGGTGAACTTCATGGGAACTGAGGATGGAAATAAGCAAAAAGACCGACTGAACCAGATGCCTCTGGGTACAGAACAGAGCCGGGCTCTGACCTACTAATCGCCAACACAAGTATGGTTTTTCAGGACCAACTATGTAGACTTCGAGATAGCCCGCAATTGTCCTCTAGGAGGCGCGCATTCCTGTGCGTCCACGTGCCGGCAGTGCTGGAGCTCATGAGGAGACCTTAGGAGATGTCCTTCCTGACGGGCTTCTAGCGATGTGCTCTCTCTAAAGAGAGAACCCGACAATCCACTTAGCGTCATCCAGAAGGTCGCTTGCTACATAGTCAGGCTCTACCTGAGCCCACAAGCCGCGGTACTCGCCGACGGAAGACTCCCCCATCCCGTCCCCACGAGCACTGGGAGATACGCTTGGTGCTTTTCTCACCAGCCGGAAGGTCGCGACATCCGCTCACCAGACCATCACCCCGGTCGCGAGTTCTTCGCCGGGGCCGAGGTATCCTCCATCAAGCTCTACCCCCACCAACCTCCGTCCCCACGAACCCCGCCGTGTCGAAATGTGGAACATATGTCCAGTGCACCCGTCATATGAATTGATGGGCGCAGTCTCCCACTCGATTGGGATTGCGAGAGGAGCCACCGGTCAGTATGGAACGCCATCTCCAGGGAACCCACACACGACGCAGGAAGAGGCGCACCGCACGCGGCAGGCGTACTATGTCGTCTTATGTAGGAATATGTCTGCTTGTCATTCTGGGAATCGCAGTGTTGTACGCAGCCGGCTGCACCGGCGGGCTGTTCTCGCAGATGAGGGCAGAGATGGAGACTCGCCTCCCCGACCACGGGGCGGGCGACGTCACCGAAGCCGGGAATGCGGGCAGTTCCGGCGATGCTGAGACCGCCACCGAGCCCGGCCATGTTGGTGGAGGCGGCAATGACGAAGAATCGGGCCCCGAGATGCCCCTCGATGACGCCGAGCTCGCCCGGCTCAAGGTGAACGAACTGGGCAGGGTCCCCATCATCATGTACCACGATATCCAGGACTACGAAGCCGAATGGGTGCGGTCCAAGGATAACTTCCGCCGGGACCTCGAGCGCTTCTACGAGCTCGGTTACAGCCTCGTGCTCCTGAGCGACTACCTTGAAGGGAACATAAACGTCCCGGCCGGACGATCGCCCCTGGTTCTGACCTTCGACGACGGTACGAGGGGGCAGTTTCGCTTCGTTGAGACGGACGAAGGCCTGGTACCGGATCCCGATTGCGCCGTGGGGATCCTGCTCGAGTTCTCACGGACCCACCCTGAATTCGGGCATGCGGCGACGTTCTTCGTGTACTCGTGGAGCCCCTTCGGCGAGCCGTCGCAGGCAGAGGCTAAGTTTAAGTTCCTCCTTGAAAACGGCATGGAGATCGGCAACCACACCTTCAGCCACAAGGACCTGGCATATGCGTCTCCCGAGGAAGTGGCGGCAGAAATCGGGAAACTCGCCAACGAAGTCAGGAGGATATGCGGCTACGATACCGTATCCCTCGCCCTTCCCTACGGGGGATACCCCAAGTCCACAGAGAACCTCCTCGGCGGAACCTGGGATGGTCAGGATTATGTGAACAAAGGCATCTTGCTGGTAGGAGCCGAACCCGCACCCTCCCCCTACTCCAAGAAGTTCAATCCTCTGGCCATCCCGAGGATACGGGGTTCCCAGGACGAGCTGGATAAGTGGCTCAGGGAACTGGAGAAGTATCCAGAGACGCGGTTTATCTCAGACGGTCGGAACGACACGGTCACGATCCGCCAAGCTGACGTCGCGAATCTCAACCAGGACATGGCCGCCGACCGAACCGTTCGCGTCTACGCACCGCCGGAGGAATGAAGCGTTTCCGTCCATGACTCCCGTCCGTGACTCCCGGCAGGTAGTCTCAATCTGTCCGCGGCTATCGACAGCTGGTTACCATTCGCCCATGACCGCAAATAGACTGAGACAATTTGTCTATGACCACCTCAGGAACGGTTACGTTCCATCCAAGACTCCGGACAGACCGAGAATATTTGTCTATGACTGCCTCGGGGACGGTTACGATTCGTCCAAGACGTCTCGAAGACTGTGACGATTTGTCCGGACCCCGAACGGGTCAGTTACGTTTTGTCCATGTCGCACCTCAGACGATGACATTCTGTCCACGACTTCCGCCAGACGGTTGCTTTTCGTCCTTGGGCATACACAGACGGTTACGATTTGTCTGTGACCGCAGCAGGAGAGTTACGATTTGTCCTAGACATCCGTCCGACAGTGACGATCCGTCCATGATCTCCGGACGCAGGTTACGATAAGTCTTGGACTTCCGCCGGATGGTCACCATCTGTCTGCGACTAGCAGCAGACCGTTACAATCTGTCCGCAACCGATAACGTAGGCTGTTTTGTGTAAAAAGCCAGAGACTATTGAAGAAGGCCCACAGGCTCCTCGATACTTGAGAGTTTGGAAAGAACACTCAGAAAGGAGGAGCACTGTGGGTCAGGAATATCGTCG
>DUSI01000020.1 GCA_012842685.1 Candidatus Fermentithermobacillaceae bacterium | reverse complement strand
GTATACCACGGCTGGGTGTAGTCGAAGAACTCACCCAGTTTCCTGGCCCACGGCTTATCCACGAAAGCCGCCAGGGTGGTCGGGAAAGAGAGCAGCGACGACGCGAAGATTACCGGTATTACGCCGGCCTGGTTGATCTTGATGGGGATGTGAGTGGCGTAACCACCCATCATCTTGCGCCCGACTACCCTCTTCGAGTACTGCACGGGGATCCTGCGCTCGCCTTCCGTTATCCAGATAACCAAGAGGACGGTGGCTATCGAGATCACAAGGAGCAGGACGGCGTTGTACCACTTGGCCTCTCCCGAACGTAGGAGGGCCACTATCTGGGCCACCTCCCTGGGCATTTCGGTAACGATACCCGCGAAGATGAAGAGGGAAATGCCGTTACCGATGCCTTTCTCGGTGATGATCTCGCCCAGCCACATCAGGAAAGCCGTGCCTGCCACAAGGCTCAATACGGCTTCAATGACCAGCCATATCGAATCGCTCACAAGAGCGCCTCTGCTCCTGATCGCAAGGGTCATGCCGGTGGCCTGGATAGCACCCAAGATCACCGTGCCGTACCTTGTGTACTCATGCAGCTTCTTGCGCCCGTCCTCGTCTTTGGACATTTCTTCCCACTTGGGGATCACCATCTGCAGAAGCTGCATGATGATGGAAGCGTTGATATAGGGGTATATGCCGAGGGCAAAGACCGAGTACCTTGAAAGAGCCCCTCCGGAGAAGAGGTCCATGAACGCGAACAGGGTACCCGCGCTGAAAAGCTGCTGTATTACCTCAGGGACAATCCCGGGAACAGGCACCGCTACACCCGCTCGAAAAGCGACAAGGAGCGCAACCGTAATGAGTATCCTCCTGCGGAGATCGGGTACCTGCCATGCGTTCCTGAGCGTTGCGATCATTTATATCACCTCGGCTTTGCCACCCGCGGCCTCGATTTTCTCCTTTGCCGATTTGGAAAATGCGTGAGCCTTGACGGTGAGAGCCTTCTTGATCTCTCCATCGCCGAGGATCTTAAGCAGTCCGGAATTCTTCCTCATCATGCCGGCCTTTTTAAGTTCCTCAGGCCCGACCTCGGAGTTGGCCTCAAACCTGTCCAGGTCGCCAACGTTGACAAGGCTATACTCTATACTGAAAACGTTCCGGAAGCCCCGTTTGGGAAGCCTCATAGTCATCTTGGTCTGGCCGCCTTCAAAGCCCGGCCCCTTGGTGCCGCCTGACCGCGCCTTCTGGCCCTTGTGCCCCCTACCGGCGGTCTTCCCGTTTCCCGAGCCTATGCCCTGGCCCTTTCTCTTGGCCTTCTTGACAGAGCCCGGAATTGGACTCAGGTCATGCAATTCCATTAACTCCGACCTCCGATTCCTGAGTGGGTTCCGCCTGCTTCACCTTGCCGCGAACCTCCCACACATCCTGAGCCGTGCGGAGCTGCTTCAGGGCGTCAATGGTGGCGTAGACCACGTTGTAGGGGTTTGAAGAACCCAGGGACTTGGCCAGCACGTCCTGAATGCCGGCGAGTTCCATGAGCGGCCTTACGCCACGGCCGGCGATGATCCCGGTTCCAGGGGAAGCAGGGCGAAGGAGCACCATGCCGGCTCCATGGCGCCCGATTACCTCGTGAGGGATGGTGGTATTGTAGCGCGGAACCTCTATCAGGTTCTTCTTGGCGTCCTCAATACCTTTGCGTATGGCGTCGGTAAGGTCCAGAGCCTTTCCAAGTCCCGCCCCGACCTTGCCGTCTCCGTTTCCTACGACGACCAGTGCGCGGAAGCTCCGCCTGCGGCCGCCCTTGACGGTCTTGGATACTGGTCCGACGCTTACTACTTCGTCTCTAAACTCTTCTTGAGGCCTCTCAAGGGGAGCGGAGGATCTGTCTTCCCGGCCTCTTCTCTGACGGTTCGAATTCACCAAGTAATCACCCCGCATGTTAGAAATCCAGACCGCCCTCTCTGGCGGCTTCCGCAAGCGCTTTCACTCTTCCATGGTAGAGGTAGCCGCCACGGTCGAATACGACTTTCGTGATCCCCTTCTGGAGGGCTCTTTCTGCCAGGAGCTTGCCCACCCGGGCCGCCCCTTCCACGTTCGAGCCGGATACGTCCTCCTGCCTGAAAAGCGGCTCGAGGGAAGAAGCAGCAACCAGGGTATGCCCGACGGAATCGTCGATTACCTGGGCATATATGTGCTTCTGGCTCCTGAATACCGAGAGCCTGGGGCGCTCCGGCGTCCCGATGACGCGCTTCCGCACTCTAAGGTGGCGCCTTTTCCTCTTCTCGTGTTTCGTCTTCCAAGCCATAAGGTCAATCCTCCTCGAGCGGCCTACTTCGTCGCCTTGGCGACTTTGCGTCTTATCTGTTCGCCTGCGTACTTCACGCCGGAACCCCGGTAAGGCTCGGGCTTGCGCAGCGCGCGGATCTCGGCGGCAACCTGCCCGACCTTCTCTTTGTCGATGCCTTTCACGGTGATCGAAGTGGGGCTGTTCACGGTTATCTCGATGCCCTCGGGCGGCACGATCTCAACAGGTTTGATGAACCCCAGGTTGAGGATGACTTTGTCGCCTTGCTTCTGGGCCCTGTAGCCCATCCCCGAGATCTCCAGGGTCTTCTCGTATCCTTCGGTGACACCGTGAACCATATTGGCGATAAGGGTCCGGGTAAGGCCGTGGAGAGACCTGTGAAGCCTGTGGTCAGAGGGCCTCTCGACCACTATCCGGTCGGATCCTATCTTTATTACCATCTCGGGGTGAAACGTCCGTGAGAGGACTCCCTTCGGGCCCTTGACGGTTAGGCAGTCGCCTTCCTTCGTTACCGTGACTCCCTTGGGGACCGGTATTGGTTTTATTCCGATTCGTGACACGATAAAGACCTCCCGCTTACCAGACGTAGCAGAGGATTTCGCCCCCGAGCCTCAGTTCTCTCGCCGCACGGTCGGTCATGACTCCCTTGGAAGTCGAGACCACGGCGATGCCGAGACCACCCAGTACCCTGGGGATTTCGTCCTTCTTCGCATACACGCGAAGTCCGGGCTTGGATATCTGCCGGATTCCGGTAATAGCCCGCTTCTTCCCGGGCCCGTATTTCAGGTAAACCCTGATCTTGGGTACCGGCTTTTCGGCGATAACCTCGTAGTCCCTGATATACCCTTCGTCCTTGAGGACCTTGAGCACTCGCTCCTTGAGTTTGGATGCCGGAATCTCTACTTTCTCGTGTCTGGCCATGCCGGCGTTCCGGAGCCGAGTAACCAGATCCGCAATAGGATCATGCATCATGATGATTTCCCTCCTACCAGCTGGCCTTGGTCACGCCGGGGATCTCTCCCCTATGGGCCAAAATCCGGAAACAATGCCGGCAGAGTCCGAATTTCCTCATGTACGCACGAGATCGGCCGCAGATCTTGCAGCGGTTCACCCGCTGGGTCCGGTACTTCGGCTCTTTTTGCGCCTTAAGAATCTTGGCTAGTGATGCCATCCATATCCCCCCTACCTCTTAAACGGCATACCGAGTGCCTTGAGGAGGTACAAACCCTCTTCGTCGGTCTTGGCAGTCGTGGTGATGGTAATGTTCATACCCCTCACCTTGGAGACCTTGTCGTAGTCGATCTCCGGGAAGATAATCTGCTCCCTAAGACCCAGAGAGTAGTTGCCGCGCCCGTCGAAGCTATCGGGTGAGACGCCCCTGAAGTCTCTGACCTGGGGGAGTACGATGAAGAAAAGCTTCTCCAGGAAGTCGTACATCCGCTCACCCCGAAGAGTAACCTTGCACCCCACATTCATGCCCTGCCTCACCTTGAAGGCCGAGATAGACTTCTTGGCCTTGGTGACGACGGGCTTCTGACCGGCGATCTTGGCGAGATCGGAGACGGCGGCTTCTAGTTCGTCCGGATTGTGGGTCGCCTCTCCGACTCCCATGCTGACCGTGACCTTCGTGACCTTTGGCACCTCAAGGAGGTTCTTGTAGCCAAACGCCTTCATCATCGCCGGCACGACTTCGTCACGATAGGTATCCTTCAGACCCACGTCAATCTACCTCACTTGTCAATGGCTTCGCCGCACTTCTTGCAGATCCGGACCTTCTTGCCATCCTCGAGTATCCGGGCGCCGATCCGCGTGGGCTTGGAGCATTTCGGGCACACCAGCATGACGTTGGACCTGTCGATGGGGCCCTCGGCTTCGACTATGCCGCCCTGAGGCAGATCCTTGCTGGGCCTGCGATGACGCTTCCTGAGGTTCACACCCTGAACCACAACCCGGTTTAGGGCCGGAAACGCCCTTATGACCTTGCCCTTCTTGCCCCGGTATTTCCCGCTTATTACAAGCACGGTGTCGTCCTTGCGAATGTTCATGGTTACACCACCTTACAGGACCTAAAGGACTTCCGGAGCCAAGGAGACTATCTTGGTGAAGTGCTTCTCGCGAAGCTCCCTCGCCACGGGCCCGAAGATACGGGTGCCCTGGGGCTCCTTATCGTCCCTTAGAATGACTGCGGCGTTGTCGTCGAACCTGATGTAGGTACCGTCCTTCCTCCTGGTCTTCTTGGTGGTCCGGACGATGACCGCGCGGACAACCTGACCCTTCTTGACAACGCCTCCGGGAGTGGCCTCCTTTACAGACGCCACAATAACGTCGCCCAGTCCCGCATACCGGCGGAAGCCAGAACCCAGGACCCTGATGCACATGATCTCCCTCGCGCCGGTATTGTCGGCAACCGTGAGTCTAGTCTGCGGCTGGATCACGATAGGTCACCCCCGGCATCCTTGGATTTCTCGAGGATCTCAACTATACGCCATCTCTTCTCGCGGGAAAGGGGCCTGCATTCCATGATCCGGACCAGGTCTCCGATCCTCGTCTCGTTCCTTTCGTCGTGCGCCTTCACTTTCCGGGTAGCACGCACCCTCTTCTGGTACTTAGGTACTACCTTCCAGGTTTCGATGGCGACGACGCGGGTCTTATCCATCTTGTCGGAGACAACCACGCCCTTGAGCTCTTTGCGCATTCCTCGTTCCATAGCTAGACCTCCTGGGCGAGCCTCTTTAGCTCGCGCTCGCGCTGAATCGTCTTCACCCTGGCGATGGACCGCTTGACTTCCCGGATCCGCATGACGTTGTCAAGCTGCCCGGTAGTCATCTGAAAGCGCAGGTTGAAGAGCTCTTCTTTCAGATCGTTCAGCCTCTTCTCGAGGTCCTTGTCATCCAAATTCCTAATCTCCTGCACCTTCATCAGTGTTCACCGCCTTATCTGTCGCCTCTGCCGGGACCCCTTGCCGCTTCGCGAACCTTGTCTTTATCGGCAACTTATGGCCTGCGAGCCTCAGGGCTTCCCTGGCATCCGCTTCGGAAACACCGGAGATCTCGAAAAGGATCCTTCCGGGCTTGACAACGGCTACCCAGTACTCGGGATTTCCCTTCCCGCTGCCCATACGGGTTTCGGCAGGTTTCTTTGTCATGGGCCTGTCGGGGAAGATCCGGATCCAGACCTTGCCCCCGCGCCTTATGGAACGGGTGAGCGCCACGCGGGCTGCCTCTATCTGCCTATCGGTAATCCAAGCCCCTTCCAGAGCCTGGAGCCCAAACTCTCCGTAGAAGACCTCGTTGCCCCTGGAGGCCTGGCCATCATCATAGGGCGCCTTGTGCTGCTTGCGCCACTTGACTCTCTTGGGCATCAACATGTCTCATTTCCCTCCCTCGGCCGCAGCCTGAACCGGTCTGGCTTTCTGTGGGAGGACATCGCCCTTGTACACCCACACCTTGATGCCGATACGGCCGTAGGTCGTGTGCGCCTCGGCAAACCCGTAGTCCACGTCAGCACGCAAGGTATGAAGCGGGACGGTCCCCTCGCCTGCTCTCTCGCTCCGGGCGATCTCGGCGCCCGCCAGACGGCCGGAGACCCTGACCTTGATACCCTTGGCTCCCGAGCGCATGGCCCTCATGATGGCCTGCTTCATCGCCCTTCTGTACGACACCCTTCTCTCGATGGAGTCGGCGATGTTCTCGGCGATGAGCTGCGCGTCGATCTCCGGGTTCTTGACCTCTACCGCGTGCAGGATGACCTTCTTGGTGCCGGTGAGCTCAACGAGCTCCTTACGGAGTTCCTCGATACCGGTACCGCCCCTGCCTATGACGACTCCAGGTTTGGCTGCGTGCACCGTTACACTTACTTCCTGGGGCTTCCTCTCGATCTCGATCCTGGAGATACCTGCGTGGTAGAGCTTCTTCTTTATGAAATCCCGGATCTTCTTGTCTTCGAGGAGGAGTTCGGCAAAGTCATTGCCACGGGCGAACCACCTGGAATCCCAGTCATAGATGACTCCCAGGCGAAACCCTTTCGGATGAGTCTTCTGTCCCACAGCTTAACCCTCCTCTCTTTCCCGGACTACGACGGTGATGTGCGACGTCTTCTTCTGAATCGGGAATGCCTGCCCTCTCTGACGAGGGTGGTATCTCTTCAGGATTGTCCCCTGGTCTACGTATATCTCGGACACCACTAGGGCGTCTCTGTTCATTCCGAAGTTGTTCTCCGCGTTGGCGGCGGCCGACTCTATCACCTTCTGAATGTGGTGAGAAGCCCGCTTCGGAGTGTACTTCAGTATCGCCAACGCCTCGCTTACCGCTTTCCCCCGAACCAGATTGGCCACGATCCTCGCTTTTGTGGGGGATATCCTCACGTACCTTGCTATCGCTCTCGCTTCCATCTGTCGGTCGGTAACCCCCTTACTTCAAAGCGGTGGAACGCTCAGTATGCGCCCCGTGGCCCCTAAATGTCCGTGTGGGAGCGAATTCGCCAAGTTTATGGCCTACCGCGTCCTCGGTGATGTAGACCGGGACGTGCTTTCTTCCGTCGTGTACCGCAATCGTGTGACCCACCATCTCCGGGACTATGGTGCAGTCCCTAGCCCAGGTCTTGATGACGCGCTTTTCACCGCGCTGGTTCATGGCCCGCACCTTTTCCAGGAGCTTCAGGTCAACATACGGTCCTTTCTTTGACGACCGGCTCACAATCGCCCCCTCCTTCCTCGATTACTTTCTGCGCTTCACGATGAGCTTGTCGGAAGCCTTGTCCTTCTTCCTGGTCTTGGCGCCAAGAGTGGGCTTACCCCATGGCGTAACGGGCCCAGGCATACCCACGGGCGACTTGCCTTCGCCGCCGCCGTGCGGATGGTCAACCGGGTTCATGACCACGCCGCGTACGGCAGGACGCCGGCCCCTGTGACGGCTCGCGCCGGCCTTACCCAGGGACGTGTTCTCGTGTTCCACGTTGCCGACTTGGCCTATGGTCGCCTTGCACATGACGGGGACTTTCCGCTGCTCGCCGGAGCTCAGCCTGAGGAGGGCAAACCCGCCTTCCTTGGCCATGAGCTGTACGGCGGCACCGGCGCTCCGCCCGATCTGGGCGCCCTTACCGGGAACCATCTCCACGCAGTGCACGATCGTACCCGTGGGGATGTATTCCAAGGGAAGGGCATTGCCCGGCTTGATGTCGGCTGTCGGGCCCGACATCACCACATCGCCCACCTTGAGCCCCAAGGGAGCGACGATGTACCGCTTCTCCCCATCGGCATAGGTGAGGAGCGCAATCCTGGCAGTCCGGTTGGGGTCGTGTTCAATGGCCGTAACCTTGGCCGGAATACCGTCTTTGTCTCGCTTGAAGTCGATGATCCTTATCTTCTTCTTAGCGCCGCCGCCTCTGTGGCGTACGGTAATCCTGCCCTGGTTGTTGCGGCCGGAACCCCTCTTTTTCGTGAAGACCAAAGACTTCTCGGGTTCAGTCTTTGTAATCTCTTCGAAAGTGCTTACCGTCCTGCCTCGGAGACCGGGGGAGGTTGGCTTGTAGCTCTTGACAGGCATTTAGTCTCCCTCCTACACACCCTCGAAGAACTCGATCTTCTGACCGGGCGCCAGTTTCACTATTGCTTTCTTCCACGAAGGCGTCCGGCCCGTCTTAAGGCCCAGCCTCCGGGGCTTGCCACTGACATTCAGGGTGTTGACCTTGACGACCTTCACCTTGAATATCTGCTCGATGGCGTTGTGAATATCGGCCTTGGTGGCCTTGGGATGGACCTTGAAAGTGTAGGTGCCCATTCCCATGGCTTCGTTGGTCTTCTCAGTCACCAGAGGCTCGATGATGATATCTCTAGCCGTAAGGTTCATGCGAGCGCCTCCTCCAGCTTTCTCACCGCGTCCTCGGTGATGAGAATGTGTTTCTTAAGCATGGCGTCGTAGGTCGAAAGCTCCCTGGCGGTCGTAACCTTTACTCCCGGGATGTTCCTGGCCGACAAGACCACGTTGGGCTCGTGCTCTCCCGTGACGATAAGGACGCTCTTGTGCACGCCCATTTTCTTAAGGAAGGCATACAGGTCCCTCGTCTTGGGCGCGGCCATGGTGAGGCCCGTGAGGACCGTTATGTGCCCCGCCTGGGCCTTGGCCGAGAGGGCCGACTTAAGGGCCAGCCTCTTCATCTTCTTGGGGAGCGCCCAGCTGTAGTCTCTGGGATGCGGCCCAAAGACCACGCCGCCGTGCCTCCAGAGAGGCGACCTGATGCTCCCCGCCCTGGCGCGGCCGAGCCCCTTCTGCCTCCAGGGCTTCCGGCCGCCGCCCCTGACCTCGCTGCGGGTCTTGGTGTCGGCCGTGCCGACCCTCGCCGCGTTCAGGTGAGCAAGCACGGCGGCCCTCATGAGAGCCTTGTTCGGCTTTACTCCGAAGAGCGCCTCCGGGAGCCCGATCTCGCCGACCTTTTCACCTTTTGGACTGAAAACCTCTGCCTGTGGCACGAGGATCCCTCCTTAACCTCGTCTCAACCTTGCCGTGATGATGCTTTGACCATAACGAGGGAACCCCTCGCGCCAGGGACGGCACCCTTGATGAGAAGCAGGTTCTTCTCAGGATCCACGCTTACGACCTTAAGGCCTTTTATCGTCACATTCTCATCCCCGAGATGCCCAGGCATGCGCCTACCGGGGAACACCCTGGAGGCATCTCTGGACTGGAGGGAGCCAACCCCACGGTGGTACTTGGAACCGTGGGACATGGCGCTCCGGCTGAAGTTGTGACGCTTTATGACGCCCGCGAACCCCTTGCCGCGAGACCTTCCGCTCACATCAACCACGTCGCCTGCTTTGAACACCGATACGTTAATGACGTCGCCTACTTCAAGCTTCTCGTCCTCGTTAACGCGCACTTCCCTAATGTACCTGACTGGAGTCAGGTTCCTCTTCTTGAACTGCCCCAGTACCGGCTTGGAAAGCTTGCGCTCCTTCACGAAACCAAATCCCAGCTGATAGCCAAGGTATCCGTCCCTGTCGAGAGTCCTCTTACCGACTACTGTGCACGGACCGGCTTCAATGACGGTAACGGGTACGAGCTCTCCGTCATCTTGAAACACCTGGGTCATCCCGACTTTCCTGCCGAGGATGGCCTTCATAGCGCGCTACCTCCTCCATCATGAAGCTTGGGTCATACGCTCTTGATTTCGATGTCTACTCCTGCCGGGAGATCGAGTCTCGTGAGCGCGTCCATCGTCTTGGTCGTAGGCTCCATAATGTCGATGAGCCTCTTGTGCACTCTCATCTCAAACTGCTCTCGGATATCCTTCTCTCCGTTGGGGGCAGTGAGGATGGTATAGACGCTTCTCTCGGTCGGAAGCGGGACCGGGCCTGAGACAAGCGCGCCGGTTCTCTTGGCTGTCTCGACGATTCGGCTCGCAGACTGATCCAGGATCTCGTGGTCGAACGCACGAAGCCTGACCCGGATTCGCTGCCTCCTCAACGCGATCACTCCTCGATCTTCGTTACTACGCCCGAAGCCACCGTTCTTCCGCCCTCGCGGATAGCGAAGCGAAGTCCTTCTTCAATAGCAACCGGCGAAATGAGTTCGGCCTTGATCTCCACGTTGTCGCCGGGCATTACCATCTCGACACCCTCGGGGAGGTAGACGGCGCCGGTAACGTCCGTGGTCCGGAAGAAGAACTGGGGCCTGTAACCGGAGAAGAACGCGGTATGACGGCCACCCTCTTCCTTGGTGAGCACGTAGATCTGGGCGGTGAACTTCCTGTGCGGCTTGATGCTCCCAGGCTTCGCCAGGACCTGACCGCGCTCGACCTCGTTCTTGGAGATACCGCGCAGGAGGCATCCGACGTTGTCTCCGGCCTCGCCCTGGTCGAGGACCTTCCTGAACATCTCAACGCTGGTTACTACGGTCTGCCTGGGCTCATCGGTGAAGCCAACGATCTCCACGGTGTCGCCCGGCCTGATCACGCCGCGCTCGATCCTGCCGGTGGCAACCGTACCACGACCGGTGATGGAGAAGACATCCTCGACGGAGAGGAGGAACGGCTTGTCGACGGCGCGCTGCGGAGTCGGGATGTAGCTGTCGACGGCCTCCATGAGCTTGATGATGCTGCCGCACCACGGGCATTCCGGCTTGCCGCAGCCGCACTCAAGGGCCTTCAACGCAGAACCCCTGATGACGGGAGCCTCGTCGCCGGGGAAGCCGTACTTGCTGAGGAGATCCCTAACCTCCAGCTCGGAGATCTCGAGGAGCTCTTCGTCGTCAACCAGGTCAACCTTGTTGAGGAAGACTACCATGGCAGGCACGCCAACCTGACGGGCAAGCAGAACGTGCTCGCGGGTCTGGGGCATGGTACCATCGGCCGCGGAAACGACGAGAATGGCGCCGTCCATCTGAGCAGCACCGGTGATCATGTTCTTGATGTAGTCGGCGTGACCCGGGCAGTCTACGTGGGCGTAGTGCCTGTTGGCGGTCTCGTACTCCACGTGAGAAGCGGAAATGGTGATACCCCTTGCCTTCTCTTCGGGCGCCTTGTCGATCTGGTCAAACGGAGTGAACTCGGCGAAGCCCAAAGAGGCCATGACCCTGGTGATGGCAGCAGTCAAAGTGGTCTTGCCATGGTCGATGTGTCCAATGGTACCAACGTTGACATGCGGCTTGGTCCTCTCAAACTTCTTCTTGGCCATTTTGCTTATTGATCCTCCTTCTTCTTGTTACACTTGGTTGTTAAACCGTTAGCCCAAGATACCGGGCGACGATCTTCTCCGCCTCGTGGGGCGGAACCACCTCATAGCTCTGAAGCTGCATGGTATAAGTGCCTCGACCTTGGGTCTTGGACCTAAGGTCTGTGGCGTACCCAAACATGGAAGCAAGCGGAACCGAACCTCTGATTACCTCGTAGCCTTCCCTGCTCTCTATGCCCTGGATCTCCCCTCTCCGTGCACTCAGGTCGGCGAGCACTTCTCCCAGATAGCTCGTGGGAGTAGTGACTTCGACCTTCATGACCGGTTCCAAGATGACCATCTTGGCCCTTGAGAGCGCGTCCTTGATAGCCATGGACCCCGCGACTTTGAACGCCAACTCAGACGAGTCTACCTCATGATAGGACCCGTCCACAAGAGTGACCCTGACGTCCGCTACCGGGCTTCCGATAAGGGGTCCGGTCTCAAGCGCCTCTTTCACGCCGGCCCATACGGCCGGTATGAACGCCGCGGGGATAGCCCCGCCTTTAACGGCATCCACAAACTCGTGACCCTGGCCTCTGCCCAGAGGCTCTACCTTGAGTTTCACGTGACCGTACTGACCGTGACCACCGGTCTGGCGCACGTACTTCCCTTCTCCCTCGACCCCGCCGGTCACCGTCTCCTTGTACGCCACCTGCGGGCGTCCCACGTTCGCCGATACGCCGAACTCCCGGAAGAGGCGGTCGCAGATTATCTCCAGGTGGAGCTCGCCCATCCCTTCGATCAGGGTCTGACCGGTCTCGTCGTCGGTCTTGTAGGAGAAAGTAGGATCTTCTTCGGCGAGTTTCTGCAGGGACAGGGCGAGTTTGTCCTGGTCAGCCCGGGTCGCGGGCTCAATCGCGACCTGGATCACCGGCTGCGGGAAGGCGATGGGCTCGAGAAGGATCGGGTGCTTCTCGTCGCAGAGTGTATCCCCTGTCGTCGTGTGCTTGAGGGCCACCGTGGCGACTATGTCCCCGGCTAGGGCCTCATCCACGTCCTCCCTGTGGTTGGCGTGCATGAGGAGGAGCCTCTGGATCCTCTCGGTCTTCCCCTTGGTCGCGTTGTACACCGAAGACCTGGTGGTTATGGAGCCCGAATAGACGCGGAAGTAGGTAAGCCGTCCGACATACGGGTCGGTCATGACCTTGAAGGCCAGCGCGCTGAAGGGTTCGTCGTCCGATGCCTTCCTGGTGATGACCTCGTCGCTCCCAGGCAGCTGACCTTCCACAGGAGGTATGTCGACGGGCGACGGGAGATAGTAGACGACCGCGTCCAGAAGGTTTTGGACACCCTTGTTTCTGAAGGAAGAACCCGGCATGACGGGCACGATGCCGTTCTGCAAGGTTCCCTTCCGCAGGGCGCTCCTCAGGAGCTCCGGCGAGATCTCCTCACCCGCGAGGTAGGCTTCCAATATCCTCTCGTCGTAATCCGAGGCGGCCGAAACCAGGCGCTCCCTGTACTCTTCGACGAGTTCGACCATATCTCCGGGGATATCTCTCTCCTCTATGGAAAGCCCCAGTTCATCGGTCCAGTAAAGCGCCTTGAGCCTTACGAGATCGACGACTCCTGCGAACGACTCTTCCGAGCCCAGAGGGAGGCTCACGACGACCGGCTCGGCCGCGAGGCGCTCCTTGATCATCCTCACGGCGCGGAAGAAGTCGGCACCTACTGCGTCCATCTTGTTGATGTAGGCAATACGGGGGATCTTGTATTTGTCGGCCTGCCGCCAGACTGTCTCGGACTGGGGTTCGACGCCGCCCTTTGCGCAGAATATGGCCACGGCCCCGTCAAGCACCCGGAGGCTGCGTTCCACCTCTGCCGTGAAGTCAACGTGCCCTGGAGTATCTATAATATTGATCCTGCAGTCCTTCCAATAGCAGGTCGTAGCGGCCGACGTGATGGTTATTCCCCGCTCCTGCTCCTGGGCCATCCAGTCCATGGTGGCGGACCCTTCGTCGACTTCACCCATCTTGTGGACCTTTCCGGTGTAGAAAAGGATCCGCTCGGTTGTGGTCGTCTTCCCGGCATCGATATGAGCCATGATACCTATGTTGCGAATCCTCTCAAGCGGAAATGTCCTCGGCATCGAATTCCCCCCTTTCCTCAGAGTCCGGCTTCGCCTCTCTACCAGCCTACCAGCGGTAGTGAGCGAAAGCCCTGTTGGCTTCGGCCATCTTGTGCATCTCGTCTTTGCGCCTTATGGTGCTTCCGGTATTGTTGGCGCAGTCAAGGATCTCCGCAGCCAGGCGGTTCTCCATCCCGCGCTCGCCACGCTCCCTGGCGAAATCTACGATCCAACGGATGGCCAGCGAAAGACGCCTTTCAGGTCTTACTTCCATCGGTACCTGGTATGTTGCACCACCTACTCGCCTGGGACGCACCTCAAGTACGGGCATGGCGTTCTTGACGGCGGTGTCGAGGACCTCGATCGGGTCTTTCCCCGTCTTCTCGCGGATGATATCCAGCGCGTTGTACACGATCTTCCGCGCTATGGATTTCTCACCCGATCGCATGACCTTATTGGTGATCCTGGTAACCAGGACCGAATTGTACACTGGATCAGGTATCCACTCCCTGTCCGGCGCTCTGCCACGTCTAGGCATAAAGCATTACCTCCGAACGATTACTTCTTCGGCCTCTTGGCGCCGTACAGCGAACGACCCTGTCTACGGTCGGCCACGCCGGCTGCGTCGAGGACGCCCCTCACAATGTGATAACGAACGCCAGGAAGATCCCTCACACGGCCGCCCCTTATGAGCACGACCGAGTGCTCCTGCAGGTTGTGCCCGATGCCGGGGATGTAGGCCGTAACCTCCACTCCGTTCACCAGGCGGACACGAGCGATCTTCCTAAGTGCCGAGTTGGGCTTCTTCGGCTGAGTGGTACGGACCACAGTGCAAACGCCACGCTTGAAGGGATTGCCCCTGAGCGCGCGGGACTTGGACTTTTCTTTGACCTGTTTGCGTCCCTGCCGAACCAGCTGGTTTATCGTCGGCACCTTCTAACCCCCTTCTCCTGCCTAAGTTTACCTAGTTCCCGGTCCCTTCACTCGGATCTTTCAAGATGGCGCACGAAGATGCTCCCACCTTGAGGGAACAAAACTCGCCTAATTCTTTCATTGAACCAAAAAAAGTCACAGGTATGCCTTTTTCCTCACAGAGTTTGAGCAGGTTCTTCACCACGCGCTCCTCGGCGTCTTTCGCAACGTAGACTGCCTTGCAAAGGCCGCTTAGAACCGCCCTTTCAGTGGCCCTCACGCCGGGAACTCTGTCCTTCCGGGCCGGCCTGCGGCGCCCATCCAGACTGAAAGGCGTGTTCGACATCGCGCTTTCCTCCTGCCTTACAAACCCCAAAAAGGCACGCTTTTAGAGTTTAGCACCCACAAATTGCGGTGTCAACGGCTGCCTGACAAGGTTTGTAAGCAGGGAATTCACTTCCGGCCGTAGGGCCTTCTGTGCCGCGACGCCCTCTGCTCGGGCAGAGCGAAAAGCCGGTCGAAGTAGAAACCTTCTTTGCAGGCGGCCACCAGACCCTTCGCGTGGGCATCCAGCCACGCAAATACCTGCGAGCGCCTCCTGACGATGACCAGCCCGACCGTGAGGGCGACGAGGGATATGAGGAAGGCCGCGCTCCCGAAAGTCTCCTCCACAAGGTACAGGGGGGAGATCTCGTGGACACCGATACCCGGAACAGAGCCGTGGAGCCCGTGGGTCTCTACTCCTATGGACAGCCAGGCGAAAGGCGTGAGTATGGACAGGATGGCCATCGGGATCTCCATGGAGAGAGGAGCCTCATGGGTCCTACGCACGACGGGCGAAGGCTCACCCTTGAAAACCTTGAGGTACGCCGAGAAGGAATAGACTACCGTAACGACGGCGCCGAAACCCGCCAGGGCCAAAGCGGCGTACTGTTGCCCGGCCAGGGCTCCCGCAAGGATCATGTCCTTCGAGAAAAACCCGCTCATGAACGGCACTCCCGCGAGCCCCATAACCCCTATGAGGAACGAGGCCGCGGTAACTGGCATCTTGGCTCCCGCGCCCGAGAGCTTGTTCATATCCCTCGTGCCCGTGGCATGGATGAGGGAACCCGCGGCCAGGAAAAGGAGCGTCTTGAAGATAGCGTGGGACATGAGATGGAATTGGGCTCCGAGTACCGAACCCGTCCCCACCGCGAAGAACATATACCCGAGCTGGCTCATGGTGGAAAACGCTAGCATCTTCTTGATGTCGACGGCGTAAAGGGCCATGAGCGCGGAAATCACGATGGTGAAGGCGCCGGTCCACGTAACGGCAGAAGCCCAGCCGGGCACGTACCTGAGGGCCGGGTAAAACCTCATCACAACGTAAACCCCTGCGTTCATGACAGTGGCAGCGTCCAGGAGCGCCGAGCCCGAACTGGGCGCCTCCATGGCGTCAGGAAGCCACACATGGAGAGGTACCTGGGCCGAACGGATCATCGAAGCCACGAGGACGGCGAACGCGCCCACCTTGGTTAGAGTAGACTCGATAGGTACCTGGCTTCCTACCGCTCCCAACAGCTCCGCGATATCAAACCCCCCGGCATCGCTTCCGAAACGCAGGAGCACTATGCCCAGGAAGAGGAGCATGTCTCCAGATAGACCGAACGCCAGAGCCTTCTTTGCGCAGAAGCGCGCCTCCGCACCGGTTTTGTTGAACCGCACGATGGCGCACGTAAGGAACGAACAGGCGGTCCAGAAACAGGCCATGACAAGGGCGTTTCCAGAGAGCACAAGCCCGTTGAGACACCCTATCGTGAGTAGGACAAGGGCATAGTAACGGGACAGGTTCTTAGCCCGGCCCATATACCCCAGAGAGTATATCAGGATGAGGGCTCCAAGCACCGATGAGGTCAGCGCCACGAAAAACCCGAGGCCGTCTACTACGAGACCGAAAGCGGCCTGCCCTCCGTGGACCTTGGGGGTGCTGGCGATGGCCGTTAAAGCCGTGGCTATTCCGGTGGATACAGCTATATACGGCGCGGATTTGCTTCCGAAAGCCTTAGACAGGATAACCAGCGCACATCCCGCAAACGGGAGCGCAACGACCAGTACGAAAGGTAAGTCCGACATCCGGTAGCACCTCAGACACCAGGACGGCCAGGAAGATTTGTGACCGCAATCCATGTCCGTCCTTGTGATGACGAACACTATTCCTGATGATAGCATCAAAACAAAACCTATTCAACCACGCCGCACGCAGGTAATGCGCACCTGACACCTGTTAGGAGCACCGCACGGTTCGCAGGACCCGGCCCGGCAAGGCGCCGGCACGCTCAAGTCCCGCCCACGCCCTCCTACGTCTCAGAGGCCCTAGGAACGGCGCCTACATACAGGTTGCGCACACGGCACCGGCGCCAAACGATCGGGGACTCCCCGGAGGGAGTCCCCTAAGTCTGTCTACAAAGGACCGGCAGTTATATGGCCGGTATCCACACCTCTATCTCACCTGAGGGTACGGCCGAAAGGTCTACCTCGAACTCACCCGGAGGGAGCTTCTTTACCTTCTCAAACTCGGCCTCGAATACCTCGGGCCCGCTTATGGGCCAGTCCTTTATGAGATCCGTCTTGAAATGCATGGCTATCGCCACTTTGGGCCTGAGGCTCCGGACGACCCCTGCCGCGGTCTTTCCGTCGATGGTGTAATACCCGCCAACGGGGACGAGAAGTACGTCGCAATGGCCGATGGCCGAAACGGTCTTCTCGTCGAGGGCATGACCCAGGTCTCCCAGATGGACTACCGTCATCCCAGGCATCTCCATGACGAAAATCCCGTTCGGGCCCCTCTTGGTGCCGCCTTCGTCGTCGTGAAGGGACGGTACCGTGCGGAACCTTACATCCCCCACGGTCACATCTACCGGCACCACTTCCTTGCCCTCGACCGCCCTGAGTACCCGCGGCGATCCTTTTAGCCCCTTGACCCCATTGTGGTCGAAGTGCTCGTGGGACACGGTCACCACGTCACACTCCAGGGTTATCGGTGGATAGGGCACGGTCTCGTCGAAAGGATCGGTGACTATCCTCACTCCGCCCGGCGAAACCAGACTGAACGCGGCATGACCCAACCACCTCATGGCAGCACCTCCCGGTCATAGTCGGCGCGATGGCCTAACTTACTGTCTCAGTTACTCCAGATCGGCTCCGGTCCCTGCCACATCGGTAGTCTCGATCTCATCCCTAGGCGCAGGATGCACCTCGACCTGGGAATACCTGGCCATTCCGGTACCCGCGGGTATGAGTTTGCCGATGATCACGTTCTCCTTGAGGCCCAGGAGACTGTCTACCCTTCCCTTCACCGCCGCTTCGGTCAGGACCCTGGTAGTCTCCTGGAAGGACGCAGCCGACAGGAACGACTCCGTCGCCAAGGACGCCTTGGTGATACCGAGTATGACCGGTTTACCGACCGCAGGCTCCCCGCCCTTCTCGAAGACTTCCGCGTTGGCGTCGGCAAACTCGTGGATGCTCACCACGCCACCGGGGAGGAGATC
>DUSI01000019.1 GCA_012842685.1 Candidatus Fermentithermobacillaceae bacterium | reverse complement strand
TACATGGGCTGGCCCGTGGAGCTGTTCGTGCACACTCCCGAGTCGTACAAACGCTACTTCGCCAGCGACGCCCAGCGCCGGGCGCCCATCCTCGCCCGCATGTGCTTGGGCCGGGTGCTTAAGGATGTGGACGGCATGGCTCGTCAGGTGCAGCAAGATGCGGAGGCGCTCATCTCCGCCGGCCCAGAACCCCTTACCCAGTTCGAACTCGACTTCCACAGGTACATGCTCACCGATCTTCTGGACGATTTCGAAGGGTCCGAGAGACCGGAGGAAACCGCCTTCATAGCCCCCCTCCTCCTCGAGAGATCCGTGGAGCTCCTCCTGGCCATAAACCGGAAGTGGACCGGGAAAGGCAAGTGGCTGGCCAGGGCACTCGACGCCCTCGACCCTAAATTGACGAGAAGAGCAGTGGATGCCATCCAAGCCTACCACAAAACGGGGGATCGCGAGCCGCTGGCATCGTTTGCGCGGTACGTGCTCGAGGCCGCCGGGGGTCCACTTTGGGAAGGCTTTCGCGCGGCCGGAAGGAAGGCTTAAGACGGCCGCTACAGGGCTATGCGCCCAATCGGTTACACGCGCCCGGAACCCCAGTTGGCCTGCCTGCAACCCGTATCGGGCACCAACCCTACCCATCCAGGCTTCTCCCTCACCACAGGCCGTGAGTCAACATAATATGTTGACAGAATGGCTGGACTTCCTGTCGGTCTTTTTCTGCCAGTTTGTCTTATTTCCAAGTAGTGCGGGGTGAACAAGCATGAGCGAACACAAGGAAGCGGAGGCTCTGGAAGCCGGATTGCTAAGTTCCTTCCCGGGCGGCCGGGAAGCCATGGCTGAAGTCAGGTTCTGGGTCAGGATCCTCAAGGAACACTCCCTCTTCATCTCCCTGAGCCTTCCGTGTTCAAGGCAGGACCTGATCGCCGAGGCACAGCGCTTCTACAACCTGTTCCAGGGACTTCAGGACCGGGTGGAGTGCACGGCCAGACTCGACCAGAGGCTTATCGACGAGATACGCCATGCGGTCGAGGCCCTGATCGCGTTCAAACGCAGTCTCATGAGGATGCTGGTCACCTGCGAGCTGCGGGGACCCCTCTATCCCCTTCTCCTCGACCACATCACGCGCGAGGCCATCCACTTCCTCGACTTCCTGAACAGGCGGCCGTGCAGCGATACCCTGGTAGCCATACTGTCGGAACAGGCCTTCTTCCTGCGCATAATGAAGGAACACATCGAGTTCATCATCTCCCTGCTTGATCCCTCAGAGCGGGAGCTCTTAACTCAAGCGCAGGCATCCAGAGAAGTCTTCTCCGACCTGCTCGAGACGGCCAGAGACCTGAAGTCAATGGCGGAATCGCGACCTGAGAGCTTTGGCACGGTCGTCCGTTTCACCGAGACCGTCATACAGAGGGTCACCGAGCTCAGGAACTTCAAGGCCACTGCCCACGAACTCGCCGTGCTCTGTAGACTCTTGAGCGCTATCCCCGATCCGCTCCTCCTCGACCATGTGCGGAGAGAAGCAGACAAATTCCTCCAGGAGCTCAAGGACATGAGGGCGATGCTGAAGCGCTGGGAATCGTGCTGACCTCCCGGTCCACGAGGGCTAGAGACCTTCTCTAGCCCTCGTTTTCTTTCCGCCGGCGGGCCCGGACCGAAGCAACCGCGAACCAAACCAAATACGCAGCGCTCAGGATCGCCATGAGACCGAAGCCCTGGAATATGGAAAACCGCGTCGCCACGTAACCGAACCCTAGGCCGACCAAGGCGCTTACCGCCCTCAGGCCAAGGGACTGGAAGGAATCTACGGTCGCCCTGATCTGTGAGTCCACGCTGTGGTGAAGGTACCCCGATACGACGGGTTCCACAAGGCCATAGAGCGCCGACACGAGAACCAGAGCGATAACCCCCGGCGCGCCGGAGAGAGTCATCGCGGCGTAGGCCAGGGCCGTCAGGCAGGTCACCGCCATCAGGATAACCTCGTGCCTGAGCACCTCGAGGAGCTTGAAGGCCGAGATACCGCCCGGGATCCTGCTCATATACAGCGCCAGAGAGAAAAACCCGAAATACCGAGTGGGAATGGAGAGCCTGTTCAGGTACACCTGCCAGAACTCGTCCACGTAAGTAACGAAGGCTCCCAGGGCGATACCCGTCGCCACAACCCTCGCCACGTTCCGGTGGACCCGGAGGAAGGCCAGTGATTTCCCGACATACTCTGCAATCTTCATCCTGGGAGCGTCTTCTCCCATTTCCGCCGATCTCTCGCCGCGGATGGGCGGCTCCACGAGGGTCAGAGTCAAAATCAACCCTATCGCCGAGCTCACGGCGGACAGCCAGTAGTTGAGCTCAAACCCCCACCTATCGGCAAGGAAACCGCCCGAGAGGGCCGCCATGACGGTAGCAGCCATGTCTGTCGCCGATAGCCGTCCCACATGTTTTTCGAACTCTTCGCGCCTCCCCGAAACCGCCAGGGAGTCGTACAAGAGCGCATGCGCCGAACCGCTCTTTGCAGACGTGGCGATGCCGGCCAGGAATGCCACCAGGGCAAAATGCCAAAACTCAGTCGCGAAGATGAGGATCAGGAATTCGGCGCAGCACAGCAGGGCATTGATCACAAGCATGCCCTTCCGGCTCCACTTGTCGGCAAGGACGCCCGTGGGGATCTCAAACAGGACTACCGCGAGAGCATAGACGATCTCGCAGTAGACAACCTCCTGGATGGGAATGCCGCGCTGTTCCCAGAAAAGCCTTTCTATCACGTAGGCCGGGATCAGCGACTGGAAGAACCCGATCAGGAGGAGTTTCCACGTATTCGAGAGCGGATCAAGCTAATGATACGGCCTTGTGTACAATCGTTTCTGCCTCCCGGTAATGGTTTGCGTGATCATAGCATACGAACCTTCTTCAAACGGGGAACTCTCCTATCATATCCCCTTTACCAGCTCCCCGAGTCCCAGTTCCTCGAGCCTGAAGACATCGGGGTTGTTTCCCCGCGCAAGGGCACTGTAGTACGCCAACATGTAGAGCGGGTAGACCAGGACCGATCCCGTGAAGGCCTCTCCCAGGCCAACAGCCGGAACCCGCATCGTATCGATACCCTCACCTTCAAAGGGCTCAGGACCTGCGCTTAGAACCGCGCTCCCCATTTTGGCCGCGATTTCCACAAACCGACCGATACGTTCGTGGCCGGGTCCCGGCGCGGAGATGGCTATGACCAAAGTGTCGCTGCCAAGGCTGACAACCGGACCGTGGAATGCCTCTTCGATCTCAAGTCCTTCTCCGGCGACCAAGACGGCTTCCTTGAACTTGAGGGCGACCTCCAGAGCCGTCGGGTAGTTGGGTCCCGCGCCCACGATCATCACCTTGCGGAAGTCCAAGTACTTGTCAGCGAGCCGCCTGGCCTGCTCTTCGAGAGTCAGGCACCTCTCGAGAAGCTCAGGGACGTGCCCCACCTCCGCCAAAACCGCCGGTTCGCCGGTGCCGGCTGCCATCCCGGCGGCAAGCAGGTATCCGATGAGGACGGTTTCTATGTAGCTTCTGGTCTTCGGGTAAAGGGGCTCGATGCCGCCTTCGAGGACTATGGCGGCGCCGGCATCCCTGGCAAGCGGCGAATCGGGCGAGTGGGTCAGGGAGACGGTAAACGCTCCGCGTTCCCGGGCCGCTCGGAGAGCCTGCACGACTGGCCCCGTGTTGCCGGAATGGGAAAACACGACCACCCCGGTCTTCGGCGAGACATTGCGCAACCTGTAGGTCACAAACTCAAACGCATCACACGCCTCCGCATCCACGTTGGAAAGTGCGTACACGGCATACGCCGTGGATAGCCCGGCGTGGTACGAGCTCCCGCATCCAACCAGAAACACCCGCTCGATGCCTCTCTGGGTTAGGCTCTTGCCAGTTGCAATAGCCTGCTCCGCGGCTCGCGAAGCAAGAGTTCGACGCGCGGCTTCAGGTGTCTCGGCGATCGAATCCCACATGAGGAAAGGGTGCCCGAACCGTCTTGCGCTGGCTTCGATACCCCTGGGACTGGTCCCTTCGTTCTCGAACATCGACTCTTTGTCGTCACTCGGAAGCGATGCGGCGCCCTCTCCCATCGCCCCACTCAAGATCTCGCGTGCCAATTCTTCTTGGTCCTCGGGAACGAGGACCTTTATGAGCGACAGCCCAGGGTGAGTGAGCGGAGACAATAGGGCCTGGAACATGACTTCTATCCCACTAGCCTCGAGAGCGGACTTGATTAGTTCTTTCTCTACCTCAGTGCTTACGGCAGCGACTTCTACCATCCGTCTGCCCAAGAGCATCGCCCTCCTTCTTACTAACCATATCATGGCGCAATATCTACATACAGGGGGCGAAGCGTCTGAACAGGAATACAGAAGAACACCGCTACCCATAGGTTGCCGGGAGGACTCACTGCCCAGCCCGCCCAAGCTGGCCGGAACCACCTGGTCAAAACCCCCGGCCTAACACCATCACTCCATGGCCCGCCGGAACACCTCGAGGTAGTCCTTTTTCGTCATGGGCCGCGGGTTGCTTTCTGTGGATATGTTCCGCGCCGACATATCGGCCAGCATGTCCAGATCAGATTCTCTTATACCGAGCGTCTTAAGCGCAGGAAGGCCCACATCCCTGCAGAGGGCCTTCACCGCTTGAACCGCAGAAGCGGCGTCTTCACCGGCGCCCATCGCCCGGGCGACGTTCGCGTATCGATCACGGCAGTACTCCATGTTGTACTCCATCACGTAAGGCAGGAGGATGGCGTTACAGACTCCGTGGGGCAGGTCATAGACGCCTCCCAGCGACTCGGCCATGCAGTGGACCGAACCAACGTCAGAATGGCTGAAAGCTATTCCGGCCAGGAGACTTCCCATCATCATCCCGTCCCTGGCGCGGGCGTTCCTTCCATCCCGCACGGCATCGCGCAGGTTCGCCGCGATGAGGCTTATGGCATGCAGGGCCAGCGCGTCGCTTATGGGCTCTGAGCAGGTTACCGTGTACGCCTCGATGGCGTGGGTCAAAGCATCGACACCGGTTGAGGCGGTAACGGCAGGGGGTACCGTGAATGTAAGCTCCGGGTCGACAAGGGCGACCTTCGCGGCCATAAAGGGGCTCTTGATGGTCATTTTGTACTTGGCTGCGGTGTCTGTGATCACCGACGAGAACGTGACTTCGCTGCCGGTGCCAGCCGTGGTGGGGATTGCGATCCACGGCAGGACGGGACGCGTGACAGCGGTCTTCCCCTCGTATTTCTTGATCCTGTCGCCCCCGTGGGAAACCAGGACCGCTATCGCCTTGGCGCAGTCGATGGGGCTTCCGCCTCCGAGCGCGACCAGAGCTTCCGCGCCGAACTCCCGCGCCAATGCGGCGCCTTCTTCTACGTTCCTATCTTTGGGATTGGGTTCAACCTGATCGAAAACGAGTAGCTCGAACCCAGCATCTTTGAGGGGACGGATGACCGCTGCATCCGCCAGGGCCTCCCGCACTCCCCTATCCGTCACGACCATGACCTTTCGCGCGCCGAGACGCGATGCCTCATCAGGAAGGTTCCTCACCACACCCATCCCGTACTCGATCTTGGTGGGCAGCTCGAAACTGAAGGTTTTTATGATGTCCATGGGCTGCATCTCCTCTCCAGTTCTTCATGCAAATCCATAACCGCTGGGTAGCGACCGGTAACCACGTGGGGACTCCATGCCAAATAGACAGCTTCTAGGGTTCTCGGCCGATGTCCTGCGACCCGCCACCGGTTGGGGCCGCTCGAGGCACCCGGAGCGGCGTGCAGTCTGTGTCTCACCAGTGTCTCGAACAGAACAAAACCTAAACGTCAATTGTAGAATCGGGTAAAATCTTCTCATCAAGTGCATTCAACAAGGAGCGCGTGGGCGCTCTCACTTACGGGGGCGAGACCGGTGAAACAAATCTACAGCGGCAAGACCAAAGACGTAATGCTGCTTGACGACGGAAACATTCTCCTCAAGTTCAAGGACACCGTGACGGGAACCGGCAACGTCATCGACGCGGGTGCAAACACGGTCATCGGCGAGGTAGCAGGCAAAGGAAACGCTTCCTTCCGTCTCACCATGTACTTCTTCGACCTTCTCCAGAAAGCCGGCATGGAGACGCACTTCATATCCGCCGGACCGGAACCGAACACCATGATCGTGAAGCGCGCCCGCTCGTTCGGCCTGGAGGTCGTCTGCAGGGAGAAGGCCTGGGGCAGCTTCGTCCGGAGGTACGGACAGTACGTAGAGCAGGGCACTTCCCTCCCATCGCTCGTTGAGTTCACGCTCAAAGACGACGAGAGAGGTGATCCTCTCATCACCGAAGACGCCCTGGTCGCCCTCAAGATCGTAACGCCCGAGGAGATCAAGTTCATGAAGGAGACCGCCAAGAAAGCGACTGCCATCCTGAAAGACCACCTTGCCGAGAAGGGCCTCGAGCTCATCGACATCAAGTACGAGTTCGGCGAGGTAGACGGCAAGACCATGATCATCGACGAGATATCGGGCGACGGCATGAGGGTTGTGCGGAACGGCGAGCTCCTCCTCCAGAAGGAACTGGCAGCTGCCATCCTGGGACAGGGCTGGGACAAGTAAGCGCAGGCAGGTAACCGTAGGCAAGCGGCTGGCGAAAGATGTGAGCCCGAACAAGCCGGGGACGGGTGTCGTCCGAGGACGAACTGGCCCCGGCTGTATGTTGTCTGTCACGTGACCCCCTTTCTTGCCCCGGGACCTAGTAGGACGGTTACGTTTTGTCGGTGGCAAGTTTCGGTCCGTTACGTTTCGTCCGTGACACTCGGCAGATGGTTACGATTCGTCCACGACTCGCGTCAGTCAGTTCCGTTTCGTCCATGACTTCCGCCAGACGGTTAC
>DUSI01000018.1 GCA_012842685.1 Candidatus Fermentithermobacillaceae bacterium | reverse complement strand
ACCTACATATTGCGTCCTTGCGGCCCAATTTACACGTATGTGCATGGATGCGAAAGGTTTCCTGGGGCGCAAGGCACACCGCCGAAACCGGCCTCGCGGTCCTGCAGATACTTAGAAGGAGCTTTCCACCACCCCAAGAGGAGGCAAAATCTAGGTGCTTAGAGTGACCATGTCTGCCAAGGGCCAGATCGTGATACCGGCCGAAGTGCGGCGGAAGCTCTCCCTGAAGGCCGGCGCCCACCTTAGGGTCTACGACGAGGGCGGCAAGATCCTGCTGGTGCCGGAGGTGGAGGATCCGGTGTCTTCAGGCCTTGGCTTCCTGAGGCGCCAGAGGGACAGGCAGGCGGAAAGCGACGGGAAGGAAGGAGCTCCGGACCGTGCCTGAACCGGCGAGGGAAACGGCCTTTGTCATGGATTCCACCGCCCTCCTTGCGTTCCTCAGAGGAGAACCCGGAGGCCGTCTCGTCCAGCGGGTCCTTAGACAGTGCGAAGAGTGCGGCACACAGGTGGAAATTACCGCCGATTGCCTTCTGGAGGTGTATGCGTCAGGGATTTCTGGGGAGTCGGCATCCCTCGAAGAGCTGGCGTCCCTAATCGACCAGCTCCCGCTGGCAGTTGCGCCCCTCACCCAGGACCTGGCCATCCAATCCGCCCGGATCCTTGCCTCTTCTCCGGGCATGAGGCCCGCCGGCGCATCTTCGGTGGCCCTATCTCGCGAGGCGGGGACAACGCTGGTCACGGCCGACCCCCTCCTGGCCTCCATGGTCCCTTCCCTGTACGTGGGGCCGAGGCAAGATGAAGGAAATGGCGGGGAACTTCCTGAATTTACGCGGGGAGCACAAGGGTAAAGGAGGCCAGAAGGTGTCTCTAGAGTTTGAACTGGTAAACATAGAGAAACCCGAAAACCTGAACGTGATCATCGGCCAGGCCCATTTCATAAAGACCGTCGAAGACCTCCACGAGGCCATGGTCGGCGCAGGCGGAGGGATAAAATTCGGAATTTCGTTCCTTGAGGCCAGCGGCGAGCGCCTGGTGAGAGTCACCGGCAACGACGAAAAACTCATGGATCTGGCAAAGAAAAACGCCCTGGCGCTGGGAACAGGCCATGCGTTCCTGATCTTCATGGAGAACGGTTTCCCCATAAACGTGCTCAGGAACATCCTGGCCGTCCCCGAGGTATGCACCATCTACTGCGCCACGGGCAACCCGGTCCAGGTGGTTGTGGCCAAATCAGAGCAAGGTAGAGGAATAATGGGCGTTATAGACGGCTACCCGCCTAAGGGCGTTGAAGGCCCCGATGGCGTCGAGTGGCGCCATTCGTTCCTCAGGAAGATAGGCTACAAGCTCTAAAGCTCTATCTACCGGGAGTAGGAGTAAAAGCCTTGCCCGGTCTTCCTGCCGAGGTGGCCTTTCTCCACCATCTCGCGGAGAAGCGGGCAGGGCTTGTACTTTTCGTCGCCCAGTTCGGAGTGGAGTACCTCCATTATGGCCAGGAGCACGTCTATACCGACAAGATCCGCCAGGGCGAGCGGCCCAATAGGGTGGTTGGCCCCCAGTTTCATGGCAGTATCGATGTCCTCGGGAGAAGCGACGCCCTCCATGACGAGGTATGCTGCCTCATTCATAAGCGGGCAGAGGAGCCTGTTGACGACAAATCCCGGGGACTCTTTGACCACGACAGGGGTCTTCCCCAAGGACTGGGCAAGCTCCCTGGCGCGCTCCACGGTCTCCCCGGATGTGGCCTCTCCGGGCACTATCTCCACGAGCTTCATCACGGGCACGGGGTTAAAGAAGTGAATCCCCACAAACCTCTCGGGGCGCTCTACGGCCGCGGCCATCTTCGAGATGGAAAGAGACGAGGTGTTTGTCCCTATGAGGACTCCTTCACCGACCGCGCGAGATACCGCGGAAAGCACGGAAGTCTTGACGTTCAGGTTCTCATAAACAGCCTCTATGACGGCATCGCAGTCCCGAAGGAGGGAGTAGTCCTTCCCGGCGGTAATGCGTCCCATCATATCCTGGGCGGCTTCCGCCGTGAGCCTTCCCTTCTCGATACCCCTCTCGAAGCTTTTCTTTATGGCCGAAACGCCCTTCTCCGCGAGTTCCTCCGAGGTATCCAGGAGTACCACCGAAAAACCGGAGGTGAGCGCCGTCTCGGCGATCCCCCTCCCCATCGTGCCTGCTCCGATAATCCCAATGCGAAGCGACATCTCCATCCCCTCCAAGGGAAGGCTTCGCCTCAAACCGTCCAATTCCTCCGAAGCCCTGGCGTCTTGAGGAGGCCCGCTCTGGGCGGCCGGCAAGCCCTGGAATCGCATGGCGGATCGCAGAGACTCAGCTAATCGCCGTTAGTCACGTCTCCTGGGTGTAGAGGGCCCTGAGGAACTTGAGAAAGGCAGCTGCGATCCCGGCTACGGGCACGCCCAGGAAAAGCCCCCAAAAGCCGAGAAGCTTCCCGCTGGCCATGAGGGCGAAGATGATCCACAAAGGGTGCAGGCCCACCCTCGCGCCCGTTATCCTGGGAACGACGATGTTGCCGTCGAACCACTGGATTACCCCGACGGTGACGAGGGCCCAGAGGCCGGTTGAAACCGACTTCATAAACCCCGTGAGGACGAACGGGACCGACGCCAAGAGGGGGCCGAATATGGGAACGAACTCGCCGAGCCCCGCCACTATCCCCAGCACCACCGCGTACTTCAGCCCGAGGATGTAGGCGGAAAGAGTGGAAAGCGCGCCCACCACGGCTGCGATGATGGCCTGGCAGCGGACAAAACCGGTAAGCACCCGGTCTATATCCGTGAGGAGATCCACGTACGGGAGGGGGTATTTTGCCATGGCCACGAGGGCCCGGCGCCGCCAGAGATTAAGATCCCTGAGCATATAGTAGGAGATGATCGGGGCGACCACCAGGTGGGACAGTACTGTGGCGGAAGACAGAAAATAGCTGAAGGCGTTGCTCCCCAGGTTTCCCAAGAATTCTTCGGCCTTGAGGAGAGAGCCGACTATACCCCGCTCGATCCCAGCGGGGAGGTTGTACCTGACCACGAGCTCCCTGGCGCTTGTCGCGTACGACTGGACGATACCTATAAGGCGGGGTATCTGCGCCGCGAGCCCCTGGATGTCTTTCACGAAAGCGGGGATGAAGTAGACGACCAGGATGAGCGCTAAGGCGACGAGGAGCAAATACACCACCAGTATGCTCCGGCTGCGGGAAAGGCCGAGACGCTGAACCGCGCTCACCACCGGCTCCAGGACGTACGTGATGAAGGCCGCCAGGATGAAAGGGGACAACACCTCCCGGACCGCGACCAAGAAAAGCGCCCCGAGAGAAAGGAAAAGGGCACCAAAGAGTGCCCTTCTTAGCGTCCTGGGATTAGCCAGAGAGCTTTCCCGCCATCTCGCCGAAGACGCCACGGGCTCGTCTTACGGCCTGTCTTGCGGTACGCCCGACGACCATCCTGGTGCGCTCCATAGGAGTCGGTTCGCGCCTCTTGCTCATGACCATCATTCCGACCATGAGCCCTGCTGCGGTCCCCATTACCAAGCCATCCCAGAAAGAGCGGCTTTTCACGAGTCTCTGTCCCTCCCCTGCGATGTGCTGGATTTACGCCGGGTCCTTGCCACGAGGCTCGGGGTTCTCACCGGCTGCGTTCATATCTTCAGTTTCTCCCGGCAGCTCGCCGTCAATCACGGAACCGGTGAGCATCCCGCCCAGAAGCTCACGGGGCGCGCCCGTCGCTTCGATGGAGTCCAGCACAGTGGTACCATCGGGCTCGAGACGGTACATCCTGAAGCCGTCAGCCGTTGGGACGAACTCTATGCTGCAATCCCAGCAGTAGTACTGGTTTTGGCCTATCCTGCCGGTGGCTCTGGAACGACATTTCGGGCAGATCAACTTCCAACGCCTCCCTGCACTGGATCCTGCCCGAAAAGAGGAAGGTCGATGCGCAAGAAGAGTAACGCGCGGGGAGGAATGGGGGTAAGAATTCGAGTACCAGGTGAGTAGCGGTCGGGAAGACTCTTCCGCCGGAAGCGCGCGTTAGGGGCGCGGTCTTGTCAGCCGTTTCCTCCTGTCCGTGGTCTCCCCCGGTTTTCCACGTCTTTCTCGCCCTTCACGTAAAAAGATATCCCTTTCAGCTCTTCCGGGAGGTAATCTTGCTCTACCCAGTGCCCTGGATAGTCGTGGGGGTACCTGTAGTCGAGCCCGTGGCCGAGTTTCGCTGCGCCTTTGTAGTCGGTACCCCTGAGGTGAATTGGGACCGGGTAGGCAGGTTTCTCGCGGACCGCAGCTATGGCCGAGTCGATGGCAAGGTAGGCCGAGTTGGATTTCGGCGCGAGGGCCACGTAGAGGGCCGCGTGGGCCAGTATGATCCTCGCCTCGGGCATGCCGATGTGCTCCGATGCCCTGAAGGCCGCTTCCGCGACCACGAGGGCCATGGGGTCGGCCAGACCGACATCTTCCGAAGCGCATATGACTATCCTTCTGGCGACATACCTCGGGTCTTCCCCAGCCTCGAGCATGCGGGCCAGCCAGTAGACGGTGGCGTCGGGGTCGCTCCCCCTCATGCTCTTTATGAACGCGGAGATGATATCGTAATGCTGATCTCCCAGCTTATCGTAAAAGAGCCGCGGGCTCTGGGTTATCTCCATCGCCTTCTCCAGGGTAAGAACCACTTTCCCCCCTTCGGCCTCCTGCGTCCTGGAGACGCTGAATAGGGCCTCCAGGAGGTTGAGGGCCACTCGGGCGTCTCCCTTGGAGAAGCCCACGATGTGCTCGAGGACGCCCGGGGCGAGCTCCACCTCGACTGGCCCGCCCGCGCTCAAGCCTCGCTCCTTGTCTCTTACCGCCCGCATGACTATCTCTTCTATGTGGCGCGGTTCCAGGTGCTTAAACGAGAAAATCTGCATCCTCGAAAGGAGAGCCGGGTTTACCGCGAAGTATGGGTTTTCGGTAGTAGCCCCAATGAGCGCTATGGTCCCTCGTTCCACGTGGGGAAGCAGCGCATCCTGCTGGGCTTTGTTGAACCTGTGGATCTCGTCGAGGAATAGGATGGTCCTTTTTCCCTTCTCCCTGTTCCTCCGGGCTTCGGCAACTACCTTTCTCACGTCCTGCACGCCGGAAGTAACCGCGGAAAGCTCCCTGAACACGGACCTCGTCTTCATGGCGACGAGCCTGGCGAGGCAGGTCTTCCCGGTACCCGGCGGTCCCCAGAAGAGCATCGAAGGGATCCGGTCCCCCTCAATGGCTTTCCTCAGGGCTCTTCCGGGACCAACCACGTCTTCTTGGCCCACAAACTCGTCAAACGAGCGGGGAGTCATGCGTAGGGCCAGCGGGGCGTCGGGCGGGATGACGAGGAGTTCCGAGGTTCCCTCGGAGCTTGTGTCGCCCGCGCCGGATCCCTCGTCGCCGCCGGGCCCCTTGGCGCCGCGGAGACCTCTCGTATTGCCGGGATCTTTAGCGGATCCGGCCTCTCTGGTCCCCCCAGGTCCCTTTGCCCCGGGCCCGTCCTCCACCTTTCCGAACAACCCCATCTGGCTCATGTCATCCACCTTAGGTACCGAAGTAACGGTTCGAGACCTGCTCGAGAAGGCTACCTGTTTTTCACCGCGTAGGCGATGCGTTCGAGGGCCTCATCGATATCGGCCGCGGTCACATCGTGGTGGGTAACCATCCTAACCCTGTAGGGCAAATCGGCGTTGAAAAGGACGCCGTACGACTTCATAAGCTTCTGGAAATCGGGGCCGTCCATGGCAAGCCCTCTGGTGTGGACCGCGACCATGTTGGTCTGGACGGTTTCCATCTCCACCGCAAGTCCGGGGATCTTGTTTATCCCTTCGGCCAGCCTCTTCGCGTTGGCGTGGTCTTCGGCCAGGCGGTCAACCATCTTGGTAAGGGCAACTATCCCCGCGGCGGCAACGACGCCTACCTGCCTCATCCCTCCGCCCAGGAGTTTCCTGTACTTGCGGACGCGGGCTATGAAATCCTTGGGACCGGCGACTATGGAGCCCATGGGCGCGCAGAGGCCTTTAGAAAGGCAGAATTGAACCGAATCGCAGTACTGGGTTATCTCTTTCACGTCAACGCCCAGGGCGATGGCGGCGTTGAAGACCCGCGCCCCGTCAAGATGGACCTTGACGCCGGCCTCGTGGGCCACTTCGTAGATGGCCTTCATGTTATCCAGGGGCACCACGCACCCACCCGACCTGTTGTGGGTGTTCTCTATGCAGACGACGGTGGTCTTGGGGAAGTGGATGTTCGGCGCCCTGATTGCGGCCTTGACATCGGCGGGGTCCATGACGCCCAGGCGGCCTCTTATCGGCCTAACCTGCACTCCCGAGAGCACGGCCGGACCTCCGACCTCGTACATGTAGATGTGGGCTTGCTCCTCGACGATGATCTCGTCACCCCTGGACGTCCACGCCATGATGGACGTCTGGTTCCCCATGGTGCCGGTGGGCACGAACACGGCGGCTTCCTTTCCGACCTTCTCGGCGGCCATCTCCTCCAGCTTGTTCACCGTCGGGTCGTCGCCGTATACGTCGTCTCCTACCTCCGCCCGGAACATGGCCTCGCGCATCTCGGGCGTCGGCTTCGTGACAGTGTCTGAGCGTAAGTCAATGATCCTGAGTTCGGGCATGCAAAAACGCCTCCAGTGTGAGTGTCTCCTGCAAGGGCTTTCACGCAAGCCCCAGGTCAAGCGCGATCTTGTCTATCCAGCGCATGAGGTCGGCCTTGGTTCCTCCCGGGCGCTTGTCAACCGGCTTTCCTGCGGCAAATGCGATCAGCGTAGGAATAGACATAATGCCGTGTCTCTGGGCGAAAGCCCCTTCATTATCTACGTTCACCTTGAAGAACTTCACGCGGTCTCCGTACTTCTCGGTAGCCTCCCTGGCGACTTCCTCAAATACCGGCGCAAGCCGCTTGCAAGGCCCGCACCAGGGAGCCCAGAAGTCGACTATGGCAAGGGTTGCCCCTGTAAGTTGTTCCATCGAGCTCGAAGTAAGCTCGGAGATTAGAGCAGCTGTTCCGCCCTGTTCCATATTCCTCCAGTCCTTTCTAGTGCCTTATCTCATGCTGGACTATTTCTGGATGCGGAAGACAATCTCCTTTCGAGGGAGCGCCACAATGTGAACACCTGTTCTCTCGTCGCTTCTATTGTGCCGCTGTTGTCTATGACGTAGTCGGCGCGCTTTTCCTTTTCTTCGAGGGGCATCTGGGAGTCGATCCTGGCAAATGCTTCTTCCTCTGTATAGCCTTCTCTCTTCATGAGGCGCTCGGCCTGCTGCTTCCGGGGCAGGGCAACTACCCATACTTCATCTACTATGGCGTCCACTCCGGCCTCGATGAGGAGGGGGGCATCCACGACCGCTATGGGACAAGGCCCCTTGCGGCGACCGGTTTCCGAAAGCTCCCGCAGGATTTCCTTGGTCCTGGCGATCACACGGGGGTGGATTATGGCGTTCAGCTTCTCGCGGGCTTCCTGAGAGGAAAACACGATACGCCCCAGCTTTCGCCTATCGAGCGAGCCGTCAGGCAGGATAACGCCGTCGCCGAACGCTTCCTGGATCTCACGGAGGGCTTCCGAACCGGGGGCCTGGACCTCTCTGGTGATCTCGTCCGCATCGATGATGTGGGCTCCGAGGTCCCGCAAGACTTGGGAGACTGTGCTTTTTCCGGAAGCGATCCCTCCGGTTAGTCCTATCACGTAGATGCCCGGCCACTTACCCATGCTACCACTCTTTTCGGGGTAATTCGGGGTTAGACCTCGAACCAGCTCTTACCCACGTCGATATCGACCTTGAGCGGGACCTTGAGGCTTATTACCCCTTCCATCTCGCTCCGTACGAGTTCTCGCATGACGGCTTCTTCCTCCGGCGGGATCTCGAATATGAGCTCGTCGTGGACCTGCAGTATCAGCCTGGAACGGAGGCCTTCTTCTTTGAGCCTGCGGTATATGCGAACCATGGCCATCTTGATTATGTCGGCCGCGCTCCCTTGAATGGGGGTGTTTATGGCAGTCCGCTCGGCAAAACCGCGCCTCGCCCGCACGCGGGAGTTTATGTCGGGTATCGGCCGCCTGCGTCCCAGGATGGTCGTCACGTAGCCGTACTCCCTGGCCGTCTGGATCGAGCGGTCCATGAACTCCCGGATCTTCGGGTACCTGGCGAAGTAGGCCTCTATAAACGTGCGCGCTTCGCCAATCGATACTCCTGTGTTCCTGGCCAGACCGAAGTCGGATATGCCGTAGATTATCCCGAAATTCACGGCCTTGGCCTTGCTGCGGAGGTCGTAATCTACCTTGTCAACCGGCACCCCGAATATCTCCGATGCCGTCCTCGTGTGGATGTCTTCGCCCCGGGAGAAGGCATCGATCATGGTCGGGTCGCCGGACATGTGGGCCATTATCCGGAGCTCTATCTGGGAGTAGTCCGACGCCAGGAAAAGCCACCCGTCTTCGGGGATGAAGATCCGCCTGAGGGACCTTCCCAGCTCGCCGCGAACGGGTATGTTCTGGAGGTTGGGCTCGGAGCTCGAAAGCCTCCCCGTCGCCGTCACGGTCTGGTGGAACGTGGAGTGGATGCGCCCGGTCGTCGGGTTCGTGACTTCCTCCAGCACGTCGAGGTACGTAGACTTGAGCTTCGCGTAGTGCCTGTGCTCAAGTATTTTGGCGGGAAGCTCGTGCTCAAGGCTCAGCGTCTCGAGCACCTCGGCGTCGGTGGACCATCCGGTCTTCGTCTTCTTGACCGGCTTCAGGCCGAGGCGTTCGAACAGGATGTGGGAAAGCTGCTTGGGCGAGCCAAGGTTGAACTTCTCGCCCGCCATGGCGTAGATGGAATCTTCAAGCACCCTCAGGGCGTCTGCGAAGCTCTTCCTGATGGACCTCCCCAGCTCCAGGTCGGGCCTTATGCCCGTCGCTTCCATGGCCGCGAGGACTTCGATCAGCGGGAACTCTACTTCCTCTGCAAGGGCGAGGAGGCCCAGGTGCTTAAGCTCGTCCCTGCACGGGCCTGCAATGCCCAGACACGCGTGGGCTCCTGCGGCGAGATGCGCCTTGAGGGAAGTGTCCTGTACTGCCTGCTTGTCCTTGGGCATCTCGGGTATATCCACGCCCGCGTATTTCCTCACCAGATCTTCCAGGCGGTAGTTCGTCCGCGTGGGGTCAATCAGGTATGCGGCTATGAGTATGTCGAAGAAAGCGCCGCGGAGGGTTATCCCCCTCTTGAAACAAAACGTAAAGACCCATTTTAGGTCGAAGCCTATCTTGACGATGTCCGAGGAGACAAGTAGCGGCGCCAGATAGTCCCAAAGGATATCTTCCTGGCCCGGATCCACTCGTACGACTCCAAGAGACCTTCCCGAGGAGACTCCGATAACCGGCGGGAACGAGAATGTCTTGGTGACCTCTTCGACCGCCGCGTACAGCCCAAGCGTACCGGTGCTGCGGACCTCTTCTGCAAACTCCTTCAGGCCAGCTTCCCCTGCTATCTCCCGGGCATTCTCCGGGCGGAAGGACTCGGGCTTGAGCGCCATCCCGGGGAGAAAACCCCCGGCGCTTTTGCCGGTCCCCGGAAGTCGTGCCTGTTCCCACAGGTCCGGTTGCCCCACGGGCCTCTCGATGAGGGGCTCCGACTGCGACGGGACGGCTCCTTCTCCCGGCACCAAGGAATCTCCTTCTCCCGGCTGCGCCGGAGCATCTCCTTCTCCGGGCAGCATCGCGGCAGATCCCTTTCCGTGCAGCACCGCAGCTTTTCCCGGCCGCACCGCGGCAGCCCCTCTTTCTCTCTGCCCAGTTTCGCCCGCCTTCTCACCATCGCCCAAACGAGCGGACTCGCCAGATAGTCCTGTCTGGTCCCCCTCCTCCCGCTTATCTCCCTGCTCAGCACCCTTTGGCAAAGATCCGGCCAGGGCCGCGATCCGGGGTATCAGCGAATGGAATTCCAGCTTCGTAAACAGGGCTTTCACTTTTTCGAGGTCGGGCGCGCGCCAGCAAAGCCGGTCTTCCAGGTCGCACGGATCAAGAGGGACCGACCTGTCTATTGTCGCAAGTTCCCTGGATAGGTAAGCCATCTCCTTGTTGGCAGCCAGGAAATTGCGTACTCTGGGAGGGGAAACCTCTTCGATGCGTGCGTACAGGGCATCCAAATTGTCGAACTGCTTGAGGAGGCTCACGGCGGTCTTCCCGCCGACGCCCTTCACTCCCGGGATGTTGTCCGACGAATCCCCGCACAGCGCCTTGTAATCGCGGATTTGGTCTGGCCGGACACCCAGGTCTTCCTCGACGGTTTCGGGGTTATACTCCTTGACTTGGGAAATCCCTTTCACCGGCAGGATCGCCGATACCGTGTCGTCCACGAGCTGAAGGCAGTCCCTGTCTCCCGAAAGTATCCAGACTGAGCCTCCGCACTCCTTCCACTTCAGGGCAAGTGTGCCTATTATGTCGTCTGCCTCGTACCCTTGCATCTCGAGCCTGGGGAGGCTGAGGGTATCCAAGACTTCTTTGAGGACGGGGATCTGCGCCGAAAACTCGGGCGGGGCAGGTTTGCGCTGGGCTTTGTACTCGGCGTACTGCACGTGTCTGAAGGTTGGGCCGGGTAGGTCGAACGCTATAGCCACGTGAGACGGCCGTTTCTCCGAAAGGAACCTGAGGAGCATGGATAGGAATCCGAAAACCGCGCCCGTCGGCGTCCCGTCGCTAGTGGAGAGCGGCGGGAGGGCGTAAAACGCGCGATTGGCAAGGGAGTGGCCATCTACCAGGAGAAGCCGCTTGTTCACCAGCGTCACCCCGCATCGCATGTCGTTTCGGGCATCCCCTTGTCCTTCAGTATAGGGTTCAGCAGGGGGCTTGGCAATTCGGGGCAGGAGCCAGGATATGGCGTAAGCCCATGCAAGGAGCGGATATGGCCGGCGAGCCCGCAATGATTCTAAGAATGGGGATTTGGGAGCTGCCCAGGACATAGCGGACGAGACCGGCCAATCCGGGACGATTGGACGATTGGGCCGGCCACCGGGCGGAGGGTTGGCGGTTTTCGCCGGCGACTATGAGATGATCGGCGGATAGGATCCGCGACTCGGAGACAACTGGCGGAGGAAAGCCACGGTTCACCGGTCGACCGGCGGATAGCATCCCCGACCACGAGACAACCGGCGGATCTGACAGGCATATCCGCGACGACCGGCCCCCATGGCAGGATGGCCCTCTTGAACCGGCGGATAAGATAACCGGGCGGCCATCTATCGATGAAATCAGACGGTCGGAAGGGAATGGTAGATGGAATCGGACAGTCTCTCGTGATCGACCGGTGAAATCCGACCGTCTGAGAAGGATGGCTGAGCGAATCCGACAATCCATCGTAATCGGAGGATGAGGTCGGACGGTCTAAAAAGGATGGCTGATGGGATCGGGCAGACAGTCACAATCGGCAGACGAGATCAGATGGTCAGAAACGAACGGCTGGTGGAATCGCACAGTCGGTCATAACCGGCGCATGAGACAAGACGGTGTGCGAAGAACGGCGGTAGAAGCCGAAGGATGCCACGAAATGAGCCGAAATAACCGGACAAACTTGATCGCGGCGTCGCGGAATGGTAGATTCTGGGTGCGAGGCGCCGGTGGACGTCAGGAGGTAAAGCCATCTTATATGCGGACGTTCACCCGCATCGTCGAGGAACTGACAAACGCGAAGGATATCGACGCCCTCGCCAAAGCGATATACGTCACCGCAGCTCTCGCCTTGCCCCGGTCCATGAACGCGTTGGCGGCGCACCTTGACCTGGATAAAGAGACGGTATCAAGACGCTGCAAAATCCTAGAGAGCAAGGGATGGATGAAGATTACAAAGATGGGGCGTTCGCTGGTCCCCAATGCCGCCGTCCCGCACGAAGTTGAAGCCATACTCGCCATAGAAACCCGCAACCTCATCCAGATGTCCCAGTATAAGGGCGAGGCGACGACCAGGGCTTTCGTCGACTGGCTCGTATCGCCCGGCGTGAAGCTGGTTTTCGGCGCGCGACCTGCGTTCTTGTATAACAAAGCGACAAAGCAGCAACTCGAGTACGACATCTACGCCGAAGAGCGCAGTTGGGCCATGGAACACCATGGTGAGCAGCATTTTGAACCCACTCCTTTGTATCCGGACGAAAAGGAGTTCATCGAGAGGATCAAGCGTGACCGGCTGAAAATGGAGCTCAGCAAGCAGAACAACATCAGGCTCAGTGTGGTGACGAAACAGGACCTCACGCTCGAAAGGATGCTGGCGGCGATTCCCGAGGACATACCGAAGAGGATGGTCGACCCGGAAGGGCCGTACGTAAAGATGCTGGAGAAAATCGGCAAGGAACTTCTCGGAAGGCACGACTGGGACAGGGAATGAACCATGCACGGAAGACAACAGGCTGGAACGGCCTGCAGCAGGAAAAACCGAGGAACAACCTATCTGAACTTGGCGCAGCCAGAGATGGACAGCCGGTTGCCAAGACGGACATCCGGTAGTCTGAATGGACATCTGGCACCCGGAAGGAAACTAGGAGCAATCAGTCAGAATCGAGCACGGCCGGAGATGGATATCGGGTAGCCACATGGACATCTGGTAGCCAGAATGGACGTCCGGTGGACGGAAGGAAACGTAGAAAGCCCTCGCTCCAGCGAGGGCTTCCGAAATCTATAGACTCTGGAGGCTCTAGCCTCAGGCTTATCTCAAAGACCCATGAGACTAACCGGGACCGTAGTCACGCCTTCCGCCGCTTCAGCGCCCACGCCCCGCCGCCTATCAGCACTGCCAGGACGATAACCCCAGGAGCTATCTTGGCGGCGAAAATCGCCAGTCTGCGCCAGGACTCAACGAAAGCCCGCCAGACCTCCGACCACGGCGACGGACTCGGTTTGGTCGTCCCTTCCTCCGAAATCGTCAGGGTAACCGTGGACATCGCGACCGCCTTGTCGTAGTAGAGCTTCTGCGCACGCATGCTCTCGATATCCCCGCGCACCCTAGACAGCTCGCCCTCGACCTGGAGGATCTCTCCGACCGTCTTGGCCTCGCCCATGATCTGGAGGAGCCGTGCTTCCTGGTTCTCCTTGTTGCGGAGCCTGGCGTCCAGGTCAACGTAGGTATCGGTGATATCCTGGGCGGTGATGTCTTCCCTGAGCACCCGTCCAAGGGCCGTAAGGTCCTGTACCGTCTTATCGAAGTTCTCCGCAGGCACTCTCGCGGTCATGAAGAAGCTCGTTATCTCTTTCCGAGTATCTTCGGTCTGGCTGGTAGACGAGTTTTCTACGTACCCGAAATTGGCCTGAATCACGTTCACGGCCTGGACCGACACCGGCTTCACCCGGCCCTGCGGCACCTCAATCGCCAGTTGACCCCGCCGGATGATCTTTCGGGCAGTATCCAGCGCGATCTCGCTCCCCGAAGACGGGGCCATAAGAAGGCCGACTTGCCCTGTCCCCGGGCTCTGAGGGCTTTCGGCGGCGAGGGACTTGGTATCCCCAGGAGCAGCCGGGCTTTGCGAAAGTATTCCTACCTTTGCAGGCACTTCTGAAGGTACTTCCGAGGGCGTTTCAGTGCCCCTGGTCCCGTAGACCGACGGGTTTTCTTCTACCTTCGCGCCGAAAAGGCCGAACCCGGGACCGCCATACCGGCTTGAGTACCACATGACGCCACCGAGCGTGAGGAACATAACCAGCACCATCATGGCCGCCGTCACGGGTATCCACTGACGGTAACCCCACGACCTTATGTCAAGGCTAAAGAAGGCCCACCTTCTCTGCTTCTTCTGCTTCATGTGGGGCCGGATCCGTTCCATGATCGTAGCGTGAAGGTCCTCCGGGATCTCGACTTCCGGAAGCGACCTGAGCGCGTCTCTGACCTCTCTTAGCTCCGAAAGCACAGCCTGGCATGACTCGCAGCCGCTCAAGTGGGTGGCGACTTCCTTCATCTCTTCAGGCGAAAGATCGCCGTCCAAATATGCGGAGAGGCGTTCCTGCATGTCCAGACAGTTCATGCTCTCTCCCACCTTTCGTCATGTTTGACGGCGGGAGCCGAGAAATGTTCCTTCGGCAATAGTCTTCTGACCGCATTCCTCGCCCTGTGAAGCCTCGATTTCACCGTTCCAATGGAAATTCCCAGCATATCCGAGATTTCCTGATAAGAATACCCTTGTATGTCGTAGAGCGTTATGACCACGCGGTGGTCAACCTCGAGGTACTTAAGTACTGAACACACGGCCTCACCGAGGTCCCGGACCTCGACTTCGGCCTCGACGTCGCCGCTTTCGTCCTCCACATCCCTATTCACTGCGGAGTCTTTGAGTGAAAGCGGTTCATCCAGGGAATAAGCCGGGAGCTTCTGCTTCTTCCTCAGATAATCCAGGCTGGCGTTGACGCATACCCTGTGGATCCAGGTGGAGAACTTGCTTTCGCCCCTGAACTTGGGAAGCGCCTGATAAGCTTTGAGGAAGACATCCTGGACGACGTCCAAAGCGTCTTCCCTGTCGCCCACAAGCCTGTACGCCAGGCTGTAGACGTTCCTCTCATACCTGCTCACCAGGACCTCGAAAGCGTCACCGTCTCCGCGCGACGCCCTGTCGACTAGCACCTGTTCATCTGCAAAACCCAAAAGGCATCCCCCCGGTCTCCAAAGTCCCCGGTCGAGCCGCTATGATCGCTTCACGTCCTTTGCCAGGATGATGCCCAGCTCCGCCAGGCGCTCCGGCTCTACCTCGGCGGGCGCTTCGGTCATGAGACACGACGCGCTGGCCGTCTTGGGGAACGCGATCACTTCCCTCAAGTTCTCGGCCCCCGCCAGGAGCATCACCATCCTGTCCATGCCGAAGGCTATCCCGCCGTGGGGCGGGGCGCCGTACTCGAAAGCGTCCAGGAGAAAACCGAAGCGTCTCCGCGCCTCTTCCTGGGACATACCGAGCAGGGCAAAGACCTTCTCCTGGAGATCCCTTCTGTGTATACGAATCGACCCGGAGGCAAGTTCCACGCCATTCATAACAAGATCGTACATCCTCGCCCGGATCTTACCCTTTTCCTCATCGGTGGCGTCAGGCCGGACTTTGTCCAGGTCGTCCTTGAAAGGACTGGTGAAGGGGTGATGGGCGGCCTCCCATCTCCCGGTCTCCTCATTGATCTTAAGGAGCGGGAAAGCCGTGATCCACAGAAAGTTGTACCTGTCTTTGGGGATCATGCCAAGCTTGGAAGCCAGTTCAAGCCGGAGCCTCCCGAGGACGGTCACTGCGGTGTCGAAGTCCGAAGCCACGATGAGGACCAGGTCGCCCTCGGACGCGCCAGTCGCCTGGGCGAGGCCGGCTATCTCTTCGTCGGTCAAATATTTCCGGATCTGGGACTTCACCTCACCGCCCAGGTAGGCGACGGTAATCAGCCCCTTGGCCCCGTGAAGCTTGGCCCTCTCGGTGAGGCGCTCGATCTCCTGCCGGGAAGCCCCCGCCATTCCCGGGACCGCTATTGCCCTCACGGTCCCTCCCTGGTCGATGGCAGACCGGAACACCCCGAAGGACGAACCCGAGAAAACGGGGGTAACGTCCTTTATCTCCATCCCAAACCGGGTGTCGGGCTTATCCGATCCGAAGCGCTCCATGGCCTCCTGGTACGTGAGCCGCGGGAACGGAGGCTCGATATCTACCCCGAGGACTTCCTTCCAAACGTACTTGACCAGCCCTTCGACCTCTCCCCAGACGTCTTCTTCCTCTGCGAAGGACATCTCGATGTCTATCTGGGTGAACTCTGGCTGGCGGTCATAGCGCAGGTCTTCGTCGCGGAAACACTTGACTATCTGGAAATAGCGGTCGATCCCGGCGACCATGAAGAGCTGCTTGAAAAGCTGGGGTGACTGGGCCAGCGCATAGAACTTACCCTTATCTATCCTCGACGGAACGAGGTAGTCCCTGGCGCCTTCCGGAGTGCTCCTCGTCATCATGGGAGTCTGGATCTCCCAGAACCCCCTGCTCGAGAGGTAATTCCTGACGGCCATGGACGTCCGGTGGTATATCTCCAGGTTCCTCTGCAGAGGAGCCCTCCTGAGGTCCAGGTAGCGGTACTTGAGGCGCAGGGTCTCGTCGGCACCCGCGTCGTCCCAGATGTAGAAAGGAGGCGTCTTGGCCGTGTTGAGGATGCGGATCTCATCCGCCTGGACTTCGATGGCCCCGGTCTTTAGGTCAGGATTCTCCATGCCCGGCGCCCTTTTCTTGACGGTCCCGCGGACCGCGAGGACGTACTCGGACTTCACGTTCTGGGCCACCTCAAACGAGGCGGGGGTGCTCTTGGATTCGGTCACGACCTGAACGAGCCCGGTGCGGTCTCTCAGGTCGATGAAGACGAGTTCTCCCAGGTCCCTCTTCCTGTTGACCCATCCCATGAGGACCACCTGAGATCCTACGTCTGAGAGAGCGACCTCTCCGCAGTAATGGGTCCTCCTAAGACCGTCCATGTCGCTTACGATTTCCCTAGCCATTTTGACCGGCCTCCTCTATGGTCGCGAGCACTTCTTCGATGGGCACGGTCTTCTGCCACCCGTGCCGCATAGATCTCACAGACGCCGAACGGCTTCTGAACTCGTCCTCGCCCAGGATGACCACAAAGCGGGCGTTCATCCTGTCCGCCTGCTTCATCTGGGCTTTCATGCTCCTCTGGAGGGGATCAAAATCGCACCTGAGCCCTTTCCGGCGGAAAGCCCTGGCGAGCTCCTGGAGCCGGGCCTCGCGCTCAAAGCCCTTATCTTCGCCTTCTCCTCCCTTGGGGCACACGATGAACACGTCTATCTCTCCGCCTGCCTGTATGGGTTTTTCGCCCTTCTCGTTGGCGAGCAGCATCCTCTCTAGGCCCATGCCGAACCCGACGCCCGCTACCGGCGGACCCCCGAGCTGCTCCACGAGACCGTCGTACCTTCCTCCCCCGCACAGAGTGCTTCCCGCGGGGCCAAGCGGAGGCCACTTGAGCTCGAAAACCGTCCGGGTGTAGTAGTCCAGGCCCCTCACCAGGGACTTATCGACCGTGTAGGGGATCCCGACCGCGGTGAGTATCTCCCGGAACCGGTCCCAGTGCTCCTTGCATTCACCGCAAAGGTAATCCAGAGACGAAGGCGCGCCGGCGACAAGGGCCTTGCACCGCTCGCTCTTGCAGTCGAGCGCCCGCAAGGGATTGCGAGTAAGCCTCGACCGGCAGTCCTCGCAAAGCTCATCGATATGCGGCGTGAGGTAGGCGATAAGGGCCTCTTTGTAGGGCCCCCTGCACTTGGGACATCCGATGGAGTTTATGTACAGCTCGGTCCCGGTGAGCCCCAGCTCTTCGGCGATGTCCATGGCCAGGGTGATGACTTCCACGTCCGAGTGGGGCGACGGGGAGCCAAATATCTCGACCCCAAACTGCCTGTGCTCCCTGTACCGTCCGGCCTGGGGGCGTTCATACCTGAACATCGACCCCAGGTAGTAGAACTTCCTGGGGAGAGGCCCGCTGGCCATCCCGTGCTCCACGAACGCGCGGGCGACCCCGGCCGTGCCTTCGGGCCTCAAGGTTAAGTCCCGCCCTGTCTTGTCCTTGAACGTGTACATCTCTTTTTCAACGATGTCGGTGGTTTCCCCGACCGTCCTCGAGAAAAGCTCCGAGTGTTCAAAAGTAGGGAGCCTTATCTCGTCGAAGTTGTACCTCCTGGCGACTTCCCTGACGATCCCTTCGAGGTATATCCACTTGGCAGATTCGGGTGGAAGCACGTCAGACGTGCCGCGAGGTGACTTTATCATGGCGTTCCCTCCATATGCCGCCTGCATCTGACAGGCCACGGACAAAGCATGTCCACACGTCTATTCTCTATAGATTACCACGCCTTCTGGAGAGGTATGGATTGGATATTTTCTCATCCCCGATGGTCGTCATAGGACCATGGCCCGGATACACCAGCGTGCCGTCCGGAAGCTGCACGACCTTGGCGAGGCTCTCCTTGATGGCGGACGGATCTCCGCCCGGGAGGTCGGTGCGGCCTATGCCGCCGCTGAAAAGGAGGTCACCCGAAAACAGCACTCCCGGCGCGTAGAGGCATACGCTCCCGGGAGAATGGCCCGGCGTGCTCATCACCTTGACGCCGAGCAGCCCGCCCCCTACCGTATCGCCATCGGCAAGGGGCCTCACATCCCGGGGCGGAACGTACCCTGGAGGGATGTACTCGGCCATCCACCCGGGATCGGTCAGCATCGGGAGGTCTTCCCGGCCGATGTAGACCGGTGCTCCGAGGGCCTCCTGGAGTTTTCCTGCCGCGAGGAAATGGTCAAAATGCCCGTGGGTCAAGACGATGGCATGGACGCGGAGCCCTTTTTCCCGCACGAAAGAGAGAATTGAGTTCGCTTCGTCGCCGGGGTCTATGACGATGGAGTCTTTCCCCGAATAGGCGATGTAGCAATTGGCCTCCAGCGGCCCCACCGAGAGGCTGTAGATCTCCATAGCAAAAACGCCCTCTTGCATGGCTAAAACTCCTTCTTGCTGGATATCAGGATTGTGACCGGCCCGTCGTTCACGAGTTCCACCTGCATATACGCGCCAAACACCCCGGTCCTGGTTGGGACGCCCAGGCGGTTTAGGGCTTCCGCCGTATGGAGGTAAAGCCTCTCTCCCATTTCGGGAGGCGCGGCGCCGTCAAACCCGGGGCGTTTCCCCTTCTTCACATCCCCGTACAGGGTAAACTGGGAGATCAGCAGGACCTCGCCTCCCACGTCCGTCAGGGAAAGGTTCATCTTGCCATCCGAGTCGGGGAAGACCCTGAGCCCCGCTATCTTTTCGGCCATGTACTCCACGTCTTTTTCCGTATCTTCCTTCCCCACGGCCAGGAGCACCATAGCTCCTTTCCCGACGGAAGCCACTTCCTTTCCGTCCACCGAGACGCTCGCCCTTGTGACGCGCTGGAACACCGCCCGCACGCAAGACCCTCCTCCTTAGATCCTTGAGCCCGCGGCCTGGGATGAGTCGCACCCCATAGACAAGAGCCCAAGCTCAACGCACCTTGCCGAAAACCCGGTGCACCGAGTTTATCCCCTTTATCTGGCGAATCCTGTTCAAGATGTCTTGCAGTTCCTTGAGATTGTGTGTCTCGAACACGATCGTTATGGTCGCGGAACCGTCAGGCTGCCTCTTCGCGGAAGCGCTCAATATGTTGGAACCGCTGCTTGAAACGGCCCCCGTAACTTCCGAGAAAAGGCCTGTCCGGTCGACACCTTCGATCCAGACCTCAACCGGGTAGGAAGCCTGGCTGGCAGAGGACTGGGGATCCACCCACGAAGCTTCTATAAACCTTTCTTTGTCCGCCAGTCCCGCCAGGCTCGGACAGTCCATCCTGTGGACGGAGACCCCGCGCCCCCTGGTTACGTACCCGATGATCGGATCCCCCGGGACCGGGCTGCAGCAGTGGGCAAGCCGCACCAGGATATCCGACATGCCCTTTATGACGACTGCTTCTTCCGGACCCCTCGGCTTCCTCTGGACGACTTTCTGGGGCTCTTCCTTTTGGGGAAGGAGCTCGGGCATAAGCCTCTGTACTTCGTCCCTGAGCCTCGAAGCGACGTGGGCGGGGCTTATCCCCCCGTAGGCTATCGCCGCGTAAAGGTTTTCGGCGTCGGGATACCTGAGCTTCTCAAGCACGTTTTTCATGACGTCGGTTCCGGCGATGGCGGAAAGGACGAGACCGTGCTTGGAAAGCTCCCGCTCCAGAGCACTTTCCCCTCTCTCGATGTCCTCATCCCTGAGGAGCTTTTTGAACCACGCTCGGATCTTGGACCTCGCGGAAGCGGTCTTGACTATGTCCAGCCAGTCCAGGCTGGGACCGGCAGACTGTTTGCTGGTGAGGATCTCGACTATGTCGCCGGTCTCTAGTTTGTGGCTGAGGGGGACGATCTTGCCGTTTACCTTTGCACCCACACACCGGTTTCCGATGTCGGTGTGGATCCTGTACGCGAAATCCAGAGGGGTCGAGCCGACCGGAAGATTTATGACGTCGCCCTTCGGCGTAAAGACAAACACCTCATCGTTGAAAACGTCCACACGCAGGGCTTCCATAAACTCCCGGGCATCTGTCATCTCCCTCTGCCACTCAAGGAGCTGCCTGAGCCACGACATCTTCTGCTCAAAGGCCTGATCTTTGGCCCGGGCGCCCTCCTTGTACCGCCAGTGGGCGGCGCTTCCGTATTCGGCGGTCTGATCCATCTCCTTGGTCCTGATCTGGACCTCAAAGGGTTCCCCCCGGGGGCCCACTACGGTCGTGTGCAGGGACTGGTACCCGTTGGGCTTGGGCATGGCGATGTAATCCTTGAATCTTCCGGGGACCGGCTTCCACAGGGTGTGACATAACCCCAGCACTTCGTAGCAGTCGTTCACCGTGTTCACGATGACCCTTACGGCTATGAGGTCGTATATCTCCGAGAGCTCTTTGCCCTCGGTTTTCATTTTCCTGTAGATGCTGTAGAGGTTCTTGGCCCTCCCCGTGACCTCGGCTTCGATGCCTTCTTGGGAAAGCCTCTCCTTCATCCGCTCGATGACCACGGCCACGGCGGCTTCCCGCTCTGTCCTCCGGGCCGCTATGCTCCTGGAGAGGGACCTGTAGTCGTCTGGGTAGAGGTACTTGAAGGAGAGGTCCTCGAGCTCCCACTTCAGGCGCCAGATCCCCAACCTGTGGGCCAGGGGCGCGTATATGTCCAGCGTCTCTCTGGCGGTCGCCTTTTGCCGGTCCGGAGGGAGGGGGTCCAGGGTCCTCAGGTTGTGGAGCCTGTCTGCGAGACGGATCACCACGACGCGCCAGTCCTCGGCCATAGCGAGGAACATCTTCCTGAGGTTTGAGACTTGTTCCTCAAACCTCGAGCGGAACTCAATCCGGGATAGCTTCGTGACCCCATCTACCAACTTGGCTATCTCTTCGCCAAAGGCGGCCTTTATGTCTTCAAGCTTGGTGGATGTATCTTCGACGACGTCGTGGAGGATGGCGGCGGCAAGCGTCTCGGCATCGCCCTGGAGCTCCACAAGGATGGACGCCACGGCGACGGGGTGCTCAATGTAATCTTCGCCGGAAAGCCTCTTCTGGCCCTCGTGAGCTCTGGACGCGAACTCATAGGCCCTCTCAAGAAGCGCCCACTCTTCGGGCGTAAGGTATGTGGGAGCCGGGCTGAGACTGAGCGCTGCCATGTACTCTCCTTCAATATGGAAAAGCGACACACCGGTCCCTTCGGGCACCTGATGTCGCTTCTCAGAATCCGGTAACTAGAGGGCCAGGGTCGAACGCTACTCCTTCAGCTTAAGGACCGAGAGAACTTTGTAGCCCTTTCCCTCAAGATTAGCCCTGCCGGGTAGGTAAGTCAATTCGATAAGAAACGCGGTCGCTACGACAGTTCCTCCCAAACGCTCCACCATGTCGATGCACACGCTCGTGGTACCGCCCGTGGCGAGAAGATCGTCAATAACCAGCACTTTTTGTCCGGGCTTCACCGCGTCTTCGTGCATTTCAAGGATGTCAACGCCGTACTCGAGCTGGTACTCGGCCTGGATGGTGCTCCACGGCAGCTTTCCCTTTTTCCTGACGGGAGCGAACGGCTTGCCCATCGCGTAGGACAGGGCGCTCGCCACTATGAAACCTCGGGATTCGGGCGCCACTATCATGTCGAAATCTACCTTCTCGCACTCGGCCTTCAAAGCGTCGATCCCCATCCGGAAGAGACGCGCGTCCCCGAGGATAGGTGTGATGTCCTTAAAACTGATCCCCTTTACAGGGAAGTCAGGTATAACTCTCAGCTTTCTTCCGAGTTCAAGAGCAACATCCATGAGCTGTCCCCCCACTACTGAGTCGGCGCCTTCAAGGTTCCCTGCCAAACCCTCTTGCCTTCCACGTATGTGGGCGATGAGGCCAGGTGGAACTTGCCGCCGGCGCGCAACCTGAGCGAAGGCACCCGCCGCGAGCAATCGTGCTCGACGCTGCCCATCTCCTCTAGGATGGAGAGCACCTTCTCTATAAGGAGCCGCCCGCCCTCAAACGCGCCGGGGAGGCGGGAACCATATCCCAAACCATCCATGACCTCCCGGCGAACGTCGTCCAAACAAACGTAAGGCACAGAGTCGTTGCTTGAGCACTCCTTAAGGCTTTTCCACACCAATTGTACACTTTCCTTTTCCGGATAAGTCCATGAGAGCCAACTCATCGAGCTTTCGGCGAGCTCAGGCCTTCCGGCCCAAGAGGCTCCGCAGCTCGCGCAAAAATCCCTGAGCTTTTTCGCGCTTCCTACGGCAAACGGCTCGTGGGCGACAAACACCTCTATTCCTCCCGCCCATGCGGACATCTGGAGCTCCCACGGCGCGGTCGAAACCGCTACCCCGCCTTGCGTGGAAAGCGCGAGATTTGCCTCGTGGGATTCCACGGGAGAATACCCTTCCAGGTGGAGGGCAGCCTTGAGCCCGGCCTTCCGGAAGGCGGTCCAGATGGAGCGAGCAGCATGGTGGCTCCACGTGTAGACGATGGAGCTCCGCCCCGATGACGCGGCTGCCTCCACATCCCGCACGAGTTCATCGTAGCCTTTCCCCGATTCCGCCCACGAAGGCCTCATGTCCCTCACGAGGGCGGAAAACCGTTCCTCTCCCAGGTACACGTTCCGGTAAGGGACAAAGGCGACGTCCACCCGGCCCATGAGCGCCACGGTCCGAGCCAGGCTTCCCATCCCGAACCAGATGAACTCCCTGCTGGCTCCATCCTTTGAAAGCCTCAGTTTGAGGTGGTCGCCCGACTTCCCCATCACGGCGATATCTTCGATGGAGCAATCGAGGCACGCCATGATGGGGATCTCGTTCCCCTGCCCGAAAGGCTCCAGGGCCATGAGGGCTTTGAGGGTTTCCTCAGACGCCTCCCTGACATCCAAGACCCCGTCCACGTCCAGGGGAACCGAAAGGACAGAAGAAGAAAGGAGCTCGGCGGACACCTCTTTGAACCTGGAGAAGAACTCCCCTAGGGCCTCACGCCGGACGCTGAATCCTCCGGCCCCTTCGTGCCCACCGAAGGCCACCAAGAATTCCCCGCACTTTGTCAGGGCTTCGACCACGTTGAAACCGGGTATCCCCCTTACGCTGCCTCTTAAGACATCTCCGGTACCCGCCGCGAGGACCACCGGGAGGCCCACGTCTTCCTTGAGCTTCGACGCTACGATCCCGATAACCCCTTCGTGCCAGTCGCTCCCGGAAAGGCACACGGCGAACGAGTTCCCTTCATCCCGCTCGAGTTCAGAGGCACAAGAGCCCAGGATGGCTTCTTCCATGGCCCGCCTTTCCCTGTTCAGCTTGTCCAAGTGGATGGCAAGGCACATGGCCTCTTCCGGATCTTTCTCGACGAGGACTCGGAAGGCAGACCGCGCGTCCTCAAGCCTGCCGGCGGCGTTGAGCCTCGGCACGAGCCCGAAGGTGACATCCCGCTCGAAAGAAATGGTCCTTTTCTGGGCGCCCTCTCCCCATATCCCGGCAACCTGAAGGAGCGCGGCTATCCCCGGCCTACGGGTACGCACCAGGGAAGAAAGGCCCGACGTTACCCAGTACCTGTTGATCCCCACGACCGGATATCCGTCCCCCGCGATGGACAGGGTGAGGAGGTCGTGGGCCCAGTCATGGGGCACCGCCTTTTCCACGCCTGCCTTGATGAAAAGCGCGCACGCCAGGAGGTAGGCGACTCCCGCCCCCGTGAGGTCCCAGAGGCCAAGACCGGCCCACTCGGGCAGGTGGGGGTCTATTATGCTGAGGGCATCCGGGAGGCGCTGTCCGGGTAAATGGTGGTCGGTCACGATGACGTGGCTTCCAAGGAGCGCCGCCTGCCGGCAGCCCTCGACCCCGGTTATCCCGCAGTCTGTGGTGACGAAAAGGCAAGGTCCCTCGGAGACAATCTGCTCCACCGACGACGCGTGAAAACCGTATCCTTCTTGGAAACGGGAAGGAAAGTACACCGCGACGCGCTTCGCTCCCGCGAAATCCAGGGCTTCTTTCATGATGGCCGCGCCCGTGACTCCGTCTGCGTCGTAATCGGAGTAAACCACGATCCGCTCATCCCGGGTTATTGCCTGGATGAGCCTCCTCACGGCGGCTTCGACCCCAGGCAAGACCCTCGGGTCCGGCATCTCGATCTCCGCGGGGAATAAGAGGTGTCTGGCCTTTTCCGGATCCCCGGCGCAGCGCTTTACGACGACGGGCAAGACGGATGAATGCACGGGGAGTCTCCCGGCGAGACTCTCGGCCAAGGCCGGGTCCACCGGGTCTGGGAGGCGCCACTCGTCGTACCTGGGGAGGCCCCTAGAGCTGGCCGCGCGCTTCGCCCTCTGATTCACTTTTCGCTCTGTGGTTCATGAGTTCGTTCATTGCCCGTTCCAGAGTGGCGTTCTTCTCCCGTGCGGCTTCCAGCTGGCGCTCAAGTTCTCTGATACGTCCCCTGGTTTGCATCCCCCTGAGCCAGGACCAAAGGACGCCCACTATCACTCCGATGGACGCCGAGCCCAGCACCACGAGGGCCAAATTCAGATCAAGCGACCACGCCATGAACGTGATCGGGACGATCTGGGCGTTTTGCACCGCAAAGATGACTATCAGCAGAAGGAAGATAACAGCCAGGATCAACAAGCAATCCCCTCCCGTCCCTCGCGATTCGAGTTATCTCCTGTGGGGCCCACGCCGCCCGGTGCGGGACCTCGAAGGTCCTCGCGGGCCTTCTCTCCGGGAATTCGCAGCGCCGTCATCGTCTTCCTTGGCCCTGCGCATGTCTTCCGTCCGGCTCCAGTCGTAGTCCTCCAGCAAAGCCCCGAAGTCTTCGGCCTTCGATCCAAAATAATCTTCCATCGTTTCACCTGTTCCGGGAGCCCCATCCGGACTTCCCTTCCTCGGGCCATAGGCCAGGCGCTCCCGCTTTTCCCTCTCCAGTTCCCCAAGCCTGAGGGCCTTCCTTACCTCCTCCAGCTGGCGGAGGTACTCCTGGTTGGGCGACTTGTCGGGGTTCTTGTAGGGCGGCCCCCGGCGGACCTGCTCCTCGATGCGCCCAACCCACCGCTTGAGACCGCCCTGAGTCCTGAGGTCCCCCGCGGGGATCCTCATCACCGTAAAGCCCATGGCCTCTATGGCCTTCTGCCTCGAGGCGTCCTTTTCTCTCCTGTCTTTGGCGAGGTGGCTTTCGCCGTCCACTTCCACGACGAGCCATTCGTCTATCAGGAAATCCACCGTGAAGCCCTTGACCGGCACCTCTTGGGCAAAGCGTATGCCCGCCTTCCTGAGCCCCTCCCTCAGTTTCGCCTCGCTGGGAGTCTCAGCGTGGTAGCTCCAGATATAGCTGCCGGTATGGCTCCCTTTCCTAGGCAAGAGCCCCACCGCCTATACGACTTCGGGCAGTTTCACTATGGGTTTTTCAGGTTTCGTGAACCCGCCCTCGTAATCTTCTTCCTTAGGGGCAAGATAGCGGTCCATCCACGCCAGGATGAACTCAAGCCGCTCGATCCTGTGTTTGGGTTTGCCCGAGCGAGAAAGCTCGTGGTTCTCTCCCGGGAACCTCACAAAAACCACGGTCTTACCCGTCTTCTTGAGGGCCACATACCACTCTTCCGCCTGTTCCATCGGGCAGCGGAGGTCTTCTTCGCTGTGGATGATCATTATGGGCGTCCGTACGTTCCTCACGTACATGAGCGGCGAAACCCTGAGGTAGGCATCGGGATTGTCCCAGGGATCGCCGTCGAACTCGAACTCGCCGTTCGTGAAAGCGGCATCGGAGGCCCCAAACTGGCTCAGGCGGTTGCAGGTGCTCCGCATGGTAACGGCCGCCTTGAACCGGTCTGTCTGGGTGACGATCCAGTTGGTCATATAGCCCCCGTAGCTGCCGCCCAAGACCCCCATGCGGTCCTTGTCTACCCAGGGCTGCGTCGCCGCGTAGTCGGTGACGGCCATCAGGTCTTGGTAGTCCACGCCGCCCCAGTCGTGTCTTATGGCCGCGACGAACTCCTGGCCGTGCCCGACGCTGCCCCTCGGGTTACTGAAGACCACACCGTATCCCCTGGCCGCCAGGAGCTGGAACTCGTGGTGGAAGACGTAGCCGTAGGCCGCGTGGGGACCACCGTGGATCTCGAGGAGCACGGGGTAGCGCCGCCCTTCCTTCATCCCCACGGGCTTCATGAGCCAGCCCTGGACCTTTGTCCCGCCGGTGCTTTCCACGGTGAATTCTTCGGGCCAGCTGAGCTGCACCTGTGACAAAAGTTCGTCGTTCACGCGAGTTACCCGCCTCACGACGTAAGGCTCCACGACGCGGAGCGCGTCCCTCTCAGAGCCTTCCTGGACGGGATAGTCCTTCCACGGGGAATCATCGCTGGGGCCATGGGGGTCGAGGATGAACATGTCTCCAATGAGGCATGGAGACCCAAGGTGGACCGCTATGGTGTCGTCTCCTGCCGCCTTCTTCCAGCCGAGGACGCTGCAGTCGCCCGAAGTTAGCTGGACCAGTTCTTTGGTTTCCCTATTCACCTTGTAAAGGTGAGTCCTCCCCCAGTGGAGGGCGCTGAAATATATCCAGTTTGAGTCAGCCGACCAAGTAGGCCTGGTTCCCGGACTCGCGCCCATGTCGCCGCCGGGGACGCCGCCCACCTCGAGTTCCTTTTCCTTGGTGAGGAAGGTGACCGGACCGCCATGGGCCGGCACCACGCACACACCCGTGACGGTGGCGCCCCTAAAGGAGTTATCGTGGCCGTAGAAGGCTATCCACTTGCCGTCGGGCGAGAAGCTGGGCGCGCCGAGGACCACATCGGACGACGTCACTTTGCGCATCTCGCCGCCTTCCGCCGGCACGATGTAGATGTCGCGGATCGACGAAAACTCGTGTCCCTCGAACCTCGCAGAGACGAAGGCGATGTGTTTCCCGTCGGGAGACCACTCGGGCTCGCGGCAATCGTAAGGACCTGATGTTACCTGTTTGATCTGCCCCGTCTCCACGTCCAGGACGTATATCTGGGTGGGCCTGTCGGGCAGGAAGCCGCGGCCGTTCAGCTTGTAGCGCATCTTGGTGATGACCCTTACGTCGCTCTTTTCTCTTGAATCTTTATCTTCCCCATCCGTTTTGGGCTCGGGCTCCACCGCGGCAAAGGCGATTTTCTTGCCGTCGGGAGACCACACAGGTTCGCCGACGCCTTCCTTGCGGTTTGAGAGCTGCACGGCTTCTCCGCCATCCATGGAGATCAAGTAGAACTGGGAGCGGTCTTTGCCCCTTTCGGACATGAACACTACCCTATCTCCGGCGGGAGACCACCTGGGGGAGGTATCGCCCTTGGGTCCGCTCGTAAACTGCTTGACTTTCCCCTCTCTCGCGAGGTAGATGTGGGCCTTGTACTTCTTCTCTTTGTCCTCTTCTACGATGGAACGGATCGTGAAGAGGAGGCTCCGCCCGTCCGGAGAGATCTCCGGACCCGAGACCCACTTCATTGCCAGGAGGTCCGTCGACTGGATCTTCCTCACGACTCATCTCTCCTCTCTGTGAAAGAAATAACGGCCGAGACTATGAGTGGGCGCGACGCATCCTGAGCCTCGACCTTATGGCCCGGAATACCATCGCGACCTCCTCGCTCCGGAGGACCATGGACACAACCACATAGATTACTGCCGCACCCGCTATCGAAACTCCTCCCGCGAGGACGTCCCCGAAGAGGCTGCCGGTGCCCGCGGCGAAGCCGGTGTACCAGGCGATGAGGCGGGCTGCCACCGCCATAGCCGCGGACGCGAGGACCGCCTTCAGCAAAGAGACCCCCAGAATCCTCAGAGGCAGCGACGGGAGCCTCCTTTTCAAGAGATACAGCCCGGCGAGAGCCCCTGCCGTGACGGCGACGGAATTGGAGAGGGCCAGGCCCACCAGCCCAAGCGGTCCAATCAGGAGCATGTCCAGGGCTATGTTGAGGAGGGCAGTGCCTACAGACAGGGCAACCGGCACTCTGGTTTCCTGGCTCGAGTAGAACGCATAGGTGATGACCGACTGGGCCGCCATGGCGGCTATCCCCGGCGCGAAGGGCACGAGGGCTGCCGCCGTGAGCGCCGTGTGCTCGGGGGTGAAGGCTCCCCGTTCGTAGACCAATCGCACGATGGGCCCGGCCAGGGCCATGAGCCCCGCCGCGGAAGGGATGCACACGAACTCAACAAAACGTATGCCGTTTGCCGCCTGGACGCTGAATCCCTCTTTGTCTTCTCTTGCCCACATGCCTGAGAGGGCGGGGAAAAGCACCGTGGTCACCGCCACCGCGAAAAACCCCAGGGGGAACTGCCTGAGCCTGTCGGCGAAACTCAAGGCCGCCACAGAACCCTCAGGCAGGCGAGAAGCCAAGTTCAAATTGGCGAGCGCGTAAACTTGGGCAAAAACGCTGCCCATTATGATGGGCACGGACATGAGGAGGACTTTCCTGGTGTTCTCATCCCAGTGGAACGAAAAGGAAGGCCAGGCCGGGGATTTCTTCCACGCCGGCACGTGTATGAGAAAGGCGGCCACATAGGCAAGGGGAAACCCGATCGCCAGCGATTTTATGCCAAAGACCGGCCCGAAAAGCGCCGCGGCGGCGATGATGACCATGTTCTGGAGGCTCGGAGCGAAGGCCGGGATCCCGAAATTGCCGTAGGTGTTCAGCACCGACTTCCCAAGGGCGCTAAGCAGGGGAAAAAGCATGAAAGGGAGGAGGACCCGAGTGAGGAACACCGCGCTCCGAAGGGTCTCTTCTCCAAACCCGGGAGAAAACAAGCGGACCACGTGAGGCGCGGGGACGATGACCAAAGCTGCCATAACGAGTATCAGGAAGGCTGAAAGGGTGACTATGGAAGAAGTGACCCGCCTGGCGCCTTCCCTATCTTCCCTGGCCACGCACGCAGACAAGACGGGCAAGAAAGTGGTGGATACGGGCCCCGACAAGACCGTGATGGCCGCGGTTATCTTCTCGGCGGCCACCTTGGCGTCCAGCTCACCCGTGGCGCCGAAAAACATGGCGAAGATCTGCTCGCGGGCAAAGCCGAGGACCTTCGAGAGTATGCTAAGAACCATGACGACAAAGGTCGCTTCGAAAACCTTCCTACCGTTCGACAAGGGTACCCCTCAATCCTGGATACGGCATCTAGGTGGTTTACGACGCTTCCGGGCGCGAGTCCTTTCCCAGGCGACATAAAACCCTTGTACAGCGATTGTGACTTGTGGTACTGTACTGAACGGATGTGCGCACTAAGAACGTTCGGGGGAGTTGAAACCATTCTCACCGGAAAGTAGCCTCTCCATACCTTCAAGTATTGTTTCCCGCTTGAAAACTCTTCTCTCAATCATTAAGGAGCATCTTTTATGGCTAACTTAAGACGTTTGCTGAGTTACCTCAGGCCTCATATCCCGCTGGCGGTCTTCGTAGTACTGGTCATGCTCCTGGGGAGCCTCCTGGAGATCTCTCCGGCGATGCTGGTAAGGCGGATCCTCGACGAAGCGCTGCCGCACAGGGATATGGGGCTCGTCGTGAAGCTGTGCCTGTGGTACATAGGTGTCTACTTCATACGCGGGCTCACGAACTATGTCCAGTGGTACGCGTCTGAGCTTATGGGGCAGAAGGTTACCTATGACCTGAGGCGGAAGATCCACAGTCACCTCCAGACGCTCCCGCCCTCTTACTACTCGTCTATGGGGACGGGCCAGGTCATGTCCCGCCTCACATCGGACGTGGAGTCGGTGCAAAGCTTCATAGGCTGGGGAGCGCTCCTCCTGGTCAACATGGTGATCATGTTCTCCATCGTCGCGACTTATCTGGCTACGCTCGAATGGCGGCTCATGATCATGACCTGCGCATCCTACCCGTTTCTCCTGAGGATGGTCTTCTGGTTTGACCGTAACATCCGCCCGGCGTGGAAGAACGTGCGGGAAGTAACCGGCAAGCTGACGGAGATGCTCCAGGAGAACGTCGTGGGGATAAGGGTGGTTAAGGCCTTTGCCAGGGAACCCCACCAGATAGAAGTTTTCCGTGAGAAAAACACCGCCCTGTACCAGGCCAACCTCGACCGGGCGGCGATTGAGGCCAAGGCCCAGCCGGTCCTGGAGTTCCTCTCGGGCCTCTCCACCATCTCCATGCTGGGGTACGGCGCCTTCCTGGTTATGTCTGGGCGCATCACCGTGGGAGTGCTGTTCGCCTTCTACCAGCTCACCTGGAGCCTCATCTGGCCCATAAGGATGCTGGGTTGGCTAGTGAACATGGCGGAGCAGGCCTTGGCGGCCGCCCCAAGGCTGTTTGAGCTCTTGGACGCCGTGCCTTCCATAGCCAACAAGCCTGGAGCCATCACCCTCCCCGATATAAAAGGGCACATCGTGTTCGAAAACGTAAGTTTCACCTTCCCGGGCGACTCCAGAGAAGCCCTAAAGGACGTGAACCTGGAGATATTCCCGGGCGAGACGGTGGCGATAGTGGGCGGGACCGGTTCGGGGAAATCCACGCTCATAAACCTAATCCCCAGGTTCCTTGATCCCACCGGCGGGCGGATCACTCTGGACGGCGTCGACCTCAAGGACCTAGATCTGAGGTTTCTCCGCCAGTCCATAGGTCTCGTGCTCCAGGACAATTTCCTCTTCTCGGCGACGGTCAGGGAAAACATAGCCCTCGGCAAGCCTGAAGCCACCGATGAGGAGATCGAAAGGGCGGCCCGCCTGGCCCAGGCGGCAGAGTTCATCGACGAGCTGCCCAAGAAGTACGAGACCCCGGTGGGCGAGAGGGGCATCGGCCTATCGGGAGGTCAGAAGCAGCGGATCGCTCTGGCGAGGGCACTCCTGGTGAACCCGAAGATCCTGATCCTCGACGAGGCGACCTCGAGCGTGGATACGGAGACCGAACACCTCATCCAGGAAGGCCTCATGGAAGTGATGCGCGGGCGCACGTCCATCGTCATAGCCAAACGCCTTTCCACGGTGAGGAACGCCGACAAGATAGTGATCATGGATAAGGGGCGGATCACCAGGGTGGGCACCCACGAAGAGCTCCTGGCCGAAGAAGGGTTCTACAGGAGGCTGTTCGAGAGCCAGTTCGCCGAAGAGGACGTGGTCAAAGCCCTCGAGATGGAGCTCGGAAAGGAGGGTCACTGATGTCCGAGTACGACCTCGACCTTGAAGAAGACGTAGAAGAACGGCCATTTAACAAAGAGCACTTCCTGCGGATCCTGAGCTATACACGGCCGTATCCGAAGACGGTGGCCGCCGCTACCGCCTTGACCCTTACGAGCATCATCATAGGGCTGGTTGAACCTCTTATGTTCAGGTCTGCCCTTGACCAGGGCATCCACGCCCAAAACTGGCGGGTGCTGGGTATCATCCTCGCAGGGATCCTGGGCCTGAGGATCCTCGCGCTCGTGGTCTCCCGCGCCCAAATAAAGACCACCAACTACCTCGGACAAAAACTGCTCTTCGACTTAAGGCAAGAGCTCTTCGAGCACGTTGAGCGTCTCCCGTTCTCGTTCTTCGACAGGAGATCCGCCGGGAAGATCATCTCCCGGATAACAAACGACGTAAACCACATAGGAAACCTGGCGGCATCGGGCGTTATCAACGTAGCCAGCCAGATGGTGTCCCTGGTGGGGATCATCGCCATAATGATGACCCTGCACTGGAGGATGGCGATCCTCTCGTTTACGACCATCCCCTTCCTCGCTCTGGTGCTCACGAAACTCAGGTGGGCCCTCCAGAGCGCTTGGGGCGACACCAGGAAGGCAGTGGCCGAAATAAACGCCCACCTGAACGAGACCATACAGGGACTCCAGGTTATCCAGGCTTTCGGCAGAGAAGAAGCCAACGACGTCAAATTCGACAAGGCCAACCGCAAGTTCTTCAGCGCCTACATGCGGGCCATAAGGCTCGACCAGGCGTTCTGGCCGCTGGCGGACTTGGTCGGCGCAGCCGGGACCTGCATCGTCATATGGTACGGTGCCAAGGAGTACCTGGAAGGCCGGGTCACCCTGGGCCTCATGCTCGCGTTCACCAACTACCTGGGCAAGTTCTGGGCGCCCATAAGCACGTTCTCGAGGGTGTGGAGCCAAATCCTATCGGCCATGGCATCCGCCGAGAGGGTTTTCGGGATCTTGGACCTCAAGACGGAGATGGAAGAAAGCAAAGAGATCCTCGAGGAAAAAGCCGAAGGTCCGGCCGCCGAAGCCGCGATCATGCCTCCCATCCAGGGCAGGGTAGAGTTCGACCACGTGACCTTCGGCTACAAGTCCAGGGAACCTGTGCTCCACGACGTGAGCTTCACGGTAAATCCGGGGGAGACCATAGCCTTGGTGGGTCCCACCGGCGCAGGCAAGACCACCATCATAAACCTCCTGGCCAGGTTCTACCTGCCCACCGAGGGCCGGGTCCTGGTGGACGGCTACGACCTCATGACGGTGGACCTGGAGTCGTACCGGAAACAGATAGGCATGGTCCTCCAGGATACCTTCATATTCTCGGGCACGATCATGGATAACCTCCGCTTCGGGAAACTGGACGCCACCCAAGAAGAGATAGAGCGGGCGGTGGAGGCGGTCCGCGCGAAAGACTTCATAGAGCAGATGCCCGGAGGCTACATGGCCGAGATCAAGGAGCGGGGCACCAACCTGTCAAGCGGCCAGAGGCAGCTCCTGGCCTTCGCCCGGGCCATCCTGGCAAACCCCAGGATCCTCATCTTGGACGAGGCCACCTCCAGTATAGACCCCGAGACCGAGAGGCTCATCCAAGACGCCATGAAGATCCTCCTCAAGGGGCGGACGTCGTTCATCATAGCCCACAGGCTTTCTACCGTGAGGGCAGCCGACCGGATCATGGTCATAGAGGACGGCAAGATCGTGGAACAGGGCACCCACGACGAGCTGGTGAGGCTGAAGGGCAAGTACGCCGCGCTGTACGAAGCACAGTTCAAGAAGCAAGAACACCACGTGGCGGCGGAAGGGAACGTCTCAGCGGGTACCTAGAGAGGCTGTACCTAGAGGAGCCTTACGCCATTTATGGTGAGCTCAAAGCGGGTGTTCAGGTACTCTGCCGCCCGCTTGCACGCCAGCATCCTCGTGAGGAATATCTCGAAGTACTCCATCACCGGGGATATCTCGGTGTCCACGTCGAGCCTGAGGGAGATGACCCTGGCATCGGGGTCAACGTCTACTATGGACCTGGTCGCGGCGTAGTTCACCCTGTCGTGGACGTCGAACTTGAGCATGTCGGGGTTCCTGACCCTGCTCCGGTGGACATCCGACTTATCGGCGATGATGAGAGCGGCGGAAACCGGAGAGACGGCCACGCAGGACTCCTCCGGGTCGTGGCTCCCTATGGCCGACATCACTATGGCTATCTCGGCGGGGTCCATTCCCATCTCCGACAGGATCCGCTCGACCAAGACGGCTCCCACCTGGGCGTGGAAGTACCGGGAGACCACGTTGCCCATGTCGTGGGTGTACCCTGCTATGGCTGCGAGCTCCTGGTCTCTGGCGGGATACCCGAGCTTCTGCAGTATGTTCTTGGCGATCGCCGCCACTATCGAGGCATGTCTCACGCCGTGGTCTGTGTATCCGAGGGCACCCAGAGTGGCGTTTCCGCCATCGACATAGGCCTTGACGTAGGGATTTAGCTTTACGTCTTGAAGAGTCACGACCCTATCTACGTCTTCCACCGGTCCACCATCTCCAACGAATCCAGATACTCGCTATAGGAGGGATTGAGGATGAACCGCCCGCGAGAGAGCACCTCATAGTCCCAGGGGAACATTATATGGCCTGAGGTCTCATAACCATACCAGTTCGGCTTCCAGCTTTCGTCTCTCGCCCACAGGCTCGCGGTCTTCACGGCCCTGGCCTTTTTTCTGGAACACTCGATGGAAACGAGGCGCATGGTCTCCCCGGTGAGGACCATCTCGTCGACAAGGAGCACCCTCTTCCCCGCGACGTTGTCCGAGACGGTCGCTATCACCCTGGGACGGTCGGTCACGATCTCGCCCCTGTGCCTCCTGGAAACCACGCAGCACAAAACCTCTATCCTGAGAAGCGACGCGATTATGGCCGCGGGGATGAGCCCGCCCTTGGCTATGCCGACGACGACCTCGGGACCAAAGCTCTTGTCGGCCTCAACCGCTATGGCGCGGCAGACCCGGTCCACTTCCTCCCAGGACATCTTATAGGCCTGTTCCAAGATGTACTTGACTTCCACGTGGCGAGCACCTTTGGAAAACAGTTTCAGGCAAACACGCGCCTCTTAGAGATTCCCGCTTTTTCGGCAGGATCCTGCACAAGGCACCTGGAGAACCGGTGAACGGCCTACTCTTCCTCTTCCGCTTCCAGACCCTTTTCTTTGTTCATGCGGTGCCGGAGGTTCCGGTCAAGTATCATCTTCCTGAGCCTTATGGCGTCCGGCGTAACTTCGACCAGTTCGTCCTCCTTTATCCACTGGATGGAATCTTCAAGGCCCATCGCCTTCTTCGGCGTGAGCCTGAGCGCCTCTTCTGCCGTGCTCGACCTCATGTTGGTGAGGTGCTTTTTCTTGCACACGTTGATGTCCAGGTCCCTCGCGCGGGAATGCTGCCCGACGATCTGCCCTGCGTAGACCTCTTCTCCGGGCCCGACGAACAGTATTCCCCTCTCCTGGGCGTTGTGGAGGGCATAAGTCGTCGTGATGCCGGTCTCCCAGGAGATCATTGACCCTTCTCGCCGCGTACTTATTTCTCCAGAATAGTCCCCGTAGGAGTCGAAAACCCGGTGCATGATGCCGGTCCCTTTGGTTATTGTCAGGAACACCGGCCTGAAGCCCATTAGCCCCCTCGTCGGCGCCCTGAAGGTGAGACGCACCCTACCCGACGCGTCGTGGTGCATCTCCAGCATATCTGCCCGCCTGGGCCCCAGCTCCTCCATCACCCTGCCCATGTACACTTCGGGGATATCCAGGGACAAGATCTCGTATGGCTCAAGCCTCTTCGCGCCCGAACCCTTCAGGATGACTTCGGGCTTGGAGATGCCCATCTCATAGCCCTCTCTCCTCATGGTCTCGATTAAGATCCCGAGGTGCAGCTCTCCCCTCCCGCTGACCTTGAACTCATCGGGGCTGTCTGTCTCTTCGACCCTGAGGCTTGGGTCTTTCCGGGCTTCTCTGAAGAGGCGCTCCCTGAGATGCCTCGAAGTGAGGTATATGCCGCTCCTCCCGGCAAATGGGCTGTCGTTCACCCTGAAGCTCACCGATATGGTCGGTTCGTCTACCTTGATGGGCGGCAAGGGCACCGGACGCATGGGGTCGGCTATGGTCTCCCCGATGGACACATCTTCAAGGCCCGATATGGCGGCTATATCCCCCGCGGTCGCTTCCCCAACCTCGATGCGCTCGAGCCCCTTGAACACCCAAACCCCTGCGATCTGAGCCTGGACCACCTGGCCGTCCGTCCGGCATATGGCAACATGCTGCCCCTTGCGGAGAGAACCCGACTCCACCCTGCCGATGGCTATCCTCCCGATGTAGTCGTCGTAGGAAAGGGTGCTCACCATCATCTGGAGGGCCCCACCTGGGTCGCAAGAGGGAGCCGGAACGTGTCCGATGATGGCGTCCAGTACCGGAGATACGGTGAATGAAAAGCCCGACCGGTCGGAGGCAAGGTTGTAGGCTCTTGCGGTCTCAAGGTCGGTCGTGGCGAAGCCGGCCCTGGCGTCCGTGTACACCACGGGAAACTCCACGTCTTCGTCCGAAGCCCCGAGGTCTACGAGAAGGTCGAAGACTTCGTCGTAGATCTCCCCCACCCGCGCGTCCCTCCGGTCGATCTTGTTGACCACGAGCACGATTTTCAGGCGGTGTTCCAGGGCCTTCTGAACGACGAAACGGGTCTGGGGCATGGGACCGTCCAGGGCGTCCACAAGGAGGAGAGCACCGTCCACCATCCCGAGGATCCTCTCCACCTCTCCACCGAAATCCGCGTGCCCCGGGGTGTCGACGATGTTGATCTTGGTACCCCGGTAACGCACGGCCGTGTTCTTGGCGAGTATGGTTATACCCCGTTCGCGCTCGAGGTCTATCGAATCCATCACACGCTCGGGGTGAAACCGCTTTTCGCCGAAGGCTCCCGTCTCCTTGAGGAGGGCATCCACGAGGGTGGTCTTCCCGTGGTCGACGTGGGCTATGACTGCTACATTTCTGATTTCCAAGGTTTTTTCATCTCGGGACATATCCTACGGTCCTTTCGGTCTCAAGGCGCTTGAGCATAGCTTCTGGTAGAATACCGAACACTCATTATACCAAGAACAGGCAAGCCATCCGCGAGCTTACCGCGTTTTCCCCTTTGCCATGCTCACACACTTAATGAAGGGTGCTACAATGGAGGCGTTATACCCGCTCAGGAGGGACCCATTGCAAGCAGAAGGAACTTACCTGAGCCTCCTCGGAGAACTCGGGAACAAAATAGCGAGGGTCGTCAAAGCGCAATCTTTCGTGCGTCTTGTCGGTACACCCTTTCAAAAGCTCATGGACAAGTCGGGGAAGACTCACCGGTTCCTCACCGAACTGGCAGTTAAAGTCCTCCGAAACGACGGCCATGAGGAAGCGGCGTCCTTCATGAAAAGGAGCCTCGAAAGGATAATCAAGGGCAATTACTGGGCGGACACCCTCTGGATGAACTCGACCCATCACTACAGCCCCCGCACGAGGCACGGGCTATGGATATGGCCGGCCGCCACGGAGCAGATAAAGAACTGGTTTCAGCAGGCTTCTGCCCTGTGGGCCAAGGACAAAGAGAAAGCCCTCTTCATGTTGGGGGCCTGCCTCCATATAGTCCAAGACACCTGCCAGCCCTACCATTCCAACTGCGTCGTCCTCCGGGGCCACCAAGAGTACGAGAGGTGGGTAGACAAGAACAAGGAGCGCTTCGCGGTTGAAGACGGAGGCATCTACGGCCTTTCAGAAACGCCCGAAGGCTGGGTCATCGCAAACGCGGAGTTCTCCATGCCCTATCTTGACGCGGTATGCGGGTCCTCGGAGGAGGCCAGGAAAGAGGCCACGGCCGTCCTAATCCCCAGGGCGATACGCACCACGGCGGGCTTCATGCTGTTCTTCCTCGAACACGTCGCAGGAAAAGCCCTGGATCACTGCCCCCAGGCATAGGACGGCCGGGGACGAGAAGGGATGAAGGCTGCACACAGCGGCTACCGGCGACTTTCAGTCGCCGACACCACATCGATGCTTCCTTTACCGGTGCCAGACAGGTAGACCTTATCGCCGGGTCTAAGGTCGTAGAGCGTCCCCTGCACCCCGGACTTGTAGATGCGCACGGAGCTCGAAAGCTCCACAGTGTGCTTACCCGATTTGTCGCTCACAATGAGGGTACGGCCCTGCCTCGCCTCGATGGTGCCCTCCAGCTTGAAAGGAGGCGAATAGGTACGCTCCACGAGGACTACTTTGTCGGCGATGTCCACATGCACGGTCACTACGTCTCCCGGGAAGAGGCTGGGTACCGGACCATCCACCATGAGTTCCCAGTCGACAAACCAGGCATCTTTTTCGTAGGGGACCTCCTCCCAGTACCAGTTCCCCCTAATGGTCAGGGCTCCCTTGGTAGAGATCACCGTCCCTTTGACGGTCCTGTCCGGCCTCCGATCGCTCAAGACCTCCATGAAGGTTATGACCCCTCCGGTTCCGGAAACCCTCACCGTGGAACCAGGTTCAGGGTAATGGCCTTCCGCCAGCCCTGTCACGATCAGGTCGCTCCGTATGCTGTAGCGCCTCATACCGCTAAGATAGGTGTAGCTGCGGTAGACTCCAAGGTATGTCCCGGTAGCGCTGAAGTCGACCTTATCCGTCACTTCTGCCCAGACGATCTCCCGCAGGGAGTTTACCCAAAGCCTCAGACGATCTCCGGGTTCCAAATTGGACGCCTTGATGGTCTTTTGGGCAGATGGGTACCCGACGGTGGCCCCGCTGCTCAGGTAGAAAGGATGAGAACTGAGACCCGAGGGAGTCACCTCAAACAGCGCCTTATCCTGCCTGCCCGGTACCGTCATGACTACGGCATCCACAACCCTCACGTTTTGGGCATCGTTCTGAATCCAGACAAACCGTATGTCGTCCGCCGAAGGACCTGCGGCGAGAACATAGTCTCCGAGAGAGATAGTCTGATAGCTCGTCCTGGTCGTGCCGTTATACACCACGGCCCACATGTTCACCTTGAGATCTTCCCAGGAAGCTCCAACCCTCAAGACATCCCCACCGTAGGCGCTGACGGGTCCCTGGACCGAGGCATTCGCTTTCCAGACTATTTCCGCCCAAACGGTCTCTTGCTTGGCAGATAGCAAGAAGCGCACCCGGGAGCCCGAGGGGATGCCGCTCAAGGACAGGGTCGTCCTCCCCTCAACATCGCTCACGCGCAAAGCACTCGGGATATGGATGGACATGATGCGGCTGTCGCCGAAAAGGCGGAGCCCCTGGGGAGTAGACACCAGGTGGCCTTCGACCGCGGTCGTCTCCCCGAGGGTATCTTCTACCCTGACAAAACGTATGTCGCTCGCCGATGTGCCGTAGACGGCAACGGTATCACCCGGGGAGATCTCCCTTGCCCACCTGTTCCCTTGGGCATCTTGGACGATCGCGTTCCACGCGAGAGAGCATTCCACCCATCGATCGCCTATGAAGAGCTGGCGCCCGCTTTTCCCCATCACTTGTCCCCTCTGGGTAAAGCTGTGGGAAGACGTCTTGGACATGGAAGCGACCGAGCCATCGGTTGAAAGGACAACCCTCACCTCTTCCCCGGGAAGGAGCCTTTCGAGGGTGCTCTTGCTCACGGGCCACCCATCCATGGTCGTAGATGTCGTCACGCGGAAAGTATCCTCATATCCGGCAGGATAGAGGCCGGTGAATGTCATGGTCTCGGGGCTCACGCTCAGCACCGTGACAGTTCGGGCATCCGTAGTGGGAGCCGTCCCTCCGCCAGCCCCGCCGCCTTGGGACCCCGCCATCTTGGCCAGCACCGCGCTCACGGGCTGCTCGTAATCGGCAGGCACCACGACCTCGGCGGTCTTGGGGTAGTAGCCTTCGAGCTCGAAGGTGACCTCGTGCCGGCCCGGTTTAACCGGGATCCTCGCCGGCGTCGTTCCCCGGACCTCGCCGTCAACGTATACGGTGGCGCCTTGAGGAGTGGTGTTGGCCACCAGCGTGCCAGTGATTTCTTCCAAAACGGCGTGGTAGGAGGAGTAGGCATCCGGACTTACCTGGACGGTACCCCTGTGATCCCTGTAGCCATCTGCCCGCACCAACAGCTCCCTCTCGCCGGGAGCGCACGATACCTCGAGCGGGGCCTTCCCGCGCAAAGCGCCGTCCACATAGACCCTGGCTCCGGCGACGCTCGCGGTCACAGAAAGGTACCCTGCCCTCCCTATCCTGTTCACCGTGAGGGCCTCGCTTTCAAACCCCATGACGCTCACGGTATCGCCCGTCTCCAGGAAACTTGCCGGCTCTTCACCGCCCATGCCGGTAGGCACTCCGAAGTCCAGGAGCAAGGTGCCCAAGCGCGAGAAGACAGTTTTTCCGGCCACTTCGATCTCGCCCTGACTCTTGACCGTGACCGGTCCTTCTATTGAGAAAAAGCCGGGCAGCTCGCGGATCCGGCAAACCTTCCCCTGGGGGTTTACCGTGAGCTCCAAAGCTTTCGGCGCGTCCTCGCTCACGCGAAAGGCATCGGGCTTAACGCCTTTGCCGGCCGAGTCCTTCACGGAATAGCGAGGAGCAAGAGGCACCTTGACCAGGAGAGAACCGTCATCGTCCTTGAGGAAAGGTTCGAGCACGCCCGAAGGGGGCCTGTAGAGAGTTATGCCTTCTTCGTCCATGGAGACCGCGACAGCGTTGAACGTGACGCTGCGCTTTGCCGTGTAATATTGGGCGCCAAGGTAGAAGGCGCCTACCGCCAGTATCGTGAGGAGCACCAAAAGGACGGCAGGCACAGACCTCTTCTTCTCAGAAGCCGCGCCCGGCTGGGCCCCCGTCCTCGCTCCAGTCATGCTCTGTGCCATGTTACCTCCCGCGGTCTGTATGGTAACCGCCGATCTTTTTATCGGCTTGAGAGCCCGTTTCTTGAACCGGAAACCGTCCGATTTCGCCGTCGTATAAAGAAGTGGCCCGCAGAAACCCCAGAGAGGAGACTGAGAAGCGTGATCGTAACAACGACGCATACGGTTGAAGGCCGGAAAATCGAAGAGTACCTCGGGATCGTCGCAGGAGAAGTCGCCCTCGGGACCGACTTCATCCGCGACTTCGTCGCGCAGCTTGCAGACTTCTTCGGGGCCAGGACATCAGCGTACGAGCAAAAGCTCAACGAGGCCCGGGCGGCATGCATCCGGGAGATGGGCGACCGGGCCGCGCGGCTGGGAGCCAACGCAATCGTGGGCGTAAAGGTAGATCACGAGATCTTGACGAACGGCATGATGCTGGTGCTGGCCACCGGGACAGCCGTCAGGATCTCCTAGAACTCGGCCTTGCGCTTTTCGAGGAACGCCCGCATGCCTTCTTCCCTGTCAGGGTGGGAGAAGCATCCGGCGAACAGCTCTCTCTCGAGCCTTAGGCCGTCTTTCAATGCCCCGAGGAGGCCCTCACTTATCGCCTTCTTGGCCTGGCCCACGGCGTAGGGCGACTTCTTGCTTATCTCTGAAGCCACGGCGAGCGCTTCGCTGAGCGCCTGTCCTTCAGGCACCACTTTGCTCACGAGGCCCATGCGCAGGGCTTCTTCCGCCCCAACGGCCCGTCCCGTGAGGATCATGTCCATGGCGGCGGCCTTTCCGAGCAGCCTCGCGAGCCGCTGCGTGCCTCCGAACCCCGGGATTATGCCGAGGCCGACCTCAGGCTGGCCGAACCGGGCGTTTTCGGCCGCGATCCGGATATCGCAGGCCAGGGCCAGCTCACATCCCCCTCCCAGGGCATAGCCGTTTACCGCGGCGATCACGGGCTTGGGGCAATTTTCTACGGCGTCGAAGACGCTCTGGCCGAATTCGGCGAAAGCCTTCGCTTCTCCGGCGTCCATACCGGCCATCTCGACTATATCGGCGCCCGCGACGAAAGCCTTGGAACCTGCCCCGGTTATTATGAGAACCCTGAGGACATCGTTCGAGCTCGCCTCTTCCAGGACCGCGCGCAGGTTCTCAAGGACCTCCCTGTTCAAGGCGTTGAGCTGGCGGGGCCTGTTCACGGTGATCACACCGACGTTGCCCTCAATGCCGAAGAGGACAGGGCTCATATCCCCGGTTTCGCGGTTTTCCATCTCTATCTCTCCCCTCAGTTCTTGTCCACGGGTTCGCCCAGCGGGTAGTACTTCCCACGGAAGTAGGTGACGGCCTTGAGTTTGCTTAGATCTACTTCTCCCGCGGTAAGGATCTCGTTGTCGGCGTGGACCTCTACTATTTCTCCTATGAAGAGGTCGTGGCTGCCGAGGGATATCCGGCTTTTCACCTTGCACTCAAGATTCAGGGGGAATTCTTTGACCAGAGGGGCCCGGGTCCTCTCGGCGGGTACCGGAGTTATCCCCGCTCCCTTGAACTTGTCTTCGTTCCTGCCCGATACCGACCCGCAGTACTTGAGGATCCCCACATGATGGGCGGCAGGCACATTCACGACGAAGTCTCCGTAGCGCTGGATAAGCCCGAACGAATATCTCGTCGGCCTCACGGCGATCGTCACACAGGGGGGCTCCGACGCAGCCACGCCCACCCAGGCAAGTGTGATGGCGTTCTTCTCCGCATCGATGTCGCCGCATGTGACCAGCACCACGGGTACCGGGCACAATAGTGGGGCTACGCTCAAGAGTCTCTTGGATTGTTCTCCCACAACGAGCACTCCTTTCGAGTTGCCAAATAACCTACTTAACGTTAGACTTTACGAGTACAGAACTAATTCATCTACGACAAAAAGGCAGGCCTGAATCAAGTTGCAAAGAGAATCGACCCAAGCAACACACCTCGAAATACAAGAACTGGATAAAGAGACCGCCCGAAAAGTAGTCTGGAACCTGTCGGCCCCAACCCTGGTCGAGATGTTCCTTGTCTCCCTCGTCGGGATGGCAGACATGATCCAGGTAGGGCGGGTAGGCCCAGAAGCCATAACGTCGGTCGGCCTCACCAACCAACCCATGATGCTGCTCCAGGCCGTGTTCCAGGCACTCAACGTAGGCACCACCGCTCTGGTGGCCCGCTTCATCGGCATGGGCAAGCCCAAGGAGGCCTCGGACACGGTCAAGCAGACCTTTGTGATGGTGATTCTCTTAGGGATCGCCATCTCCCTTTTCGCCGGGGCGGCCGCTTCGTCCATACTGTCCTTCATGGGCGCGGAACCGGAAGTCGTCCGCGTGGGTACCCCGTATTTCAAAGTCGTGGGGTACGGGTTCGTCTTCAACGTGATAGCCATGGGTATCGCCTCGGCCTTGAGAGGCGCGGGAGATACTAGGAGCCCTATGGTCGTTAATTTGGCCGCTAACGGGATCAACATCGTCCTCAATTACGTCCTTATCTGGGGGAAATTCGGATTCCCAAGGTGGGGCGTTTTTGGAGCCGGCGTGGCGACCACGTTCTCCCGGTTGGTGTCGGCGATATGGTTCACAGTCATCGCCCTGAAGGGCGAGAGGAACATACGCCTGGACTTCAGCGACGGGTACAAGCCCAACGCTGAGATCCTGAAGAGGATCTTCACCATAGGTTTTCCGGCCGCCCTGGAACAGGGCGTCCTCCGGACGGGACAGGTCTTTTTCGCCAAGGTCGTCTCTTCTCTCGGCACGGTGACTTTCGCGGCCCACCAGACCGCCATGAACATCCTGAGCCTAACCTTCATGCCGGGCCAGGCTTTCGCCACGGGCTGTACCACACTGGTCGGCCAGTACCTGGGAGCCAAGCGGCCCGAAAACGCCGAACGGTGCGCCTACACCTCCCAGAACATGGGCCTCGCGGTCGGGGTAACCATGGCCCTCGTCTTCCTCTTCTTCGGCAAGTACATCGCCATGCTATACTCCAACGACATGTCAGTGGTATTAGCTTCCGCCGCGGTGCTCAAGATATACGCCTTTGCCCAGCCGTTCCAGTCCATCCAGTTTATCCTGGCCGGCGGGCTTCGCGGGGCGGGAGATACCAAGTACCCCCTCTACTCGACGCTCGTTGGGATGTGGTTCGGTAGGGTCGGCCTGGGATGGTTCTTCGTAAACGTGGTCAAGATGGGGCTCCCCGGCGCATGGCTCGGGATGGCGGTAGACCAGATAGCGCGCGGGATACTCATCGCCTTGCGCTTTAGGAGCGGAAAGTGGAAGGAAGTCCGGGTGTAAGTCCGGCTTCCATGCATGGCGGGCCTCGGTAAGCCGGGGCCCGCCCGTGTTTTCCCTCAGTAACACCTCTGGTGAGAAGAACCGGCGCGAGAACCTGCGGGACCTAGGCGTCCCTATCTAGAGACAGGCCGAAGAAGCCGTAGGTACCGCATTCTCTCAATTTCTCCAAGACTGCCTCGGAAATAGCCCTCGCTGCGTCAAGGTACATGTCTACCCCTGAAGCCGCCTTCTCTCCCCTGTCTATCCCTTCGCGGTGCGTCTCGATGTGCCTCTTGAGGGCGCGGGCCGCCGTCACCAGGAAGAGGGTATTGACGTTGTCTTTCGCGACTAGCCCCCTGGCCACTCTCTTGGCTCCCGTCCCGCCGTGCTGCGCAAACGGCGTGTAGCGGCCTGCTTCCTCGATGATGCGCCTCTGGACGGTCTCAAGCCTTTCGGTGTCAGGCTCGTGCTTTACGTCCGACGGGGCCGCGTGTTCCATCCCGATGGGGTAGGAAATGCCTCCCGCCCCGGTGTAGCGGACAAACCCTGCTACCTCTCTCGCGAAGGCCTCGAGCTCTTTTCCTCTCAACTTCAGGTACTCCTCGCCGTCCCCGGAACGCCCCGTGGCGCCGTACTCGGCCTCGAGTATGGCATCGCTGCCTATCTCGCCGAGAAGACCGGAGAACTCCCTGGTCACGGCGAAATTCAGTACAGGAGGCAGATCTTCGGTATCGATCATCGCCCACGCGGGGCGCATCTCTTCCAGCGCAGCCCTGAAACCGGCGACGGCTTCCCTGTACGGAGCGGAAGCGAGGTACGCTTCCCAGGCCGACATCTCTCCTCGAGACGGCGGCTTCACACCCGACGATATCGCGGCTTCGGCCGCTTGCTCGAGCATCGATCTTATCCGCGCGCGGGAAGGGACATCTTCGTCTCCCACGTGCTTTTCCCCGGAAGCCAGGGCTTCCTCAACACCGGGGACGGAATAATGGTCGAGGCCCAAAGCCGCAAAGGGAGGTTCGTACATGGAAGCGTACGCTTCGGCCGTGAGTCTGGCGAGCCTGGCTCCGTTCCTGAGGGCGTCCAGACGGCTCCCCCCAGACTTTAAACCGCGCCCGGCCGTAATGAGGGAACCCAGGCTAAATTGGACTATGACCGGAGAGCCCCCCGCTTGGGCGGCAGCGTGGTAAAATCCAAGGAGCTCCAGTCCGAACGGGAAGTTCCCGTTTAGCGCCAGCACGGTTTTTCTCTCATCTTCGGGTTTCAGGCAAAGGTCATCTGTGAAGGGGTTGAGCCGGTCGAAAAGGTCTCGAAGCTCTTTCCCCGTGACGTGGCGGACATCCCCCATGGCAAACCTCCGGCAGAGCCGGAACCCCTCCTCTCGCTTCACTTAGGCACGACCGTTGGCCACAAACGGCACGGCCTTGGGAATCACCTGTACCTTCATGGGAAAACGCACATCAACAATATCTCCATCCGCGTGGCATGGAAAACCGTCGGGGGCAGAGAGTTCTATGGAAGTGGCCGCCTTGAGCACCACGCCTTCTCTGCCCACGTGCTTTCCGCTCCGCACGAGGAGGACAAGCGGCAACAGGTTTTTTCTCGGCACTCCGTGGAGAAAGGCCACGTTAAGCCTCCCATCGTCGGTCGAGGCATCCGGGTTTACCTTGAGCCCTCCTCCAAATACTTGAGAATTGGTTATGGCGCACACCCAGGTTTTCTCGTATGTAACCCTCGGCGCGCCTTCCAGGGAGATGGAAACAGGGGCGGGGTCAAAATGGACTATGCCGCGGAGCGCCTCGAACATGTAGCTCAGGCCCCCGATTTTCCTCGACCCGAGCTCAAGGACCCTCTTCACAACGTAGGCGTCGTAACCTATACCGACCGAGTTTACCACGTACCTGGTGAATCCCGCAGAGTCGGAGAAGAGGAAGACGTCCATGTACCTCACGCTTGGCTTGGTGAGGGCCCTTACGGCTTCCTCCCATGTGGCGAAAAGCCCGCTTCCCACGGCAAAGTCATTGCCCGTCCCCGAAGGTATGACGGCCAGCTTGACGCTGCTCTCGCGGCCCTCTTCCCTCGCCTGCATGAGGCCATTGACCACTTCGCTTATGGTCCCGTCACCGCCCATGGCAGCCAGCACGTCGTAGCCGTTTTGGGCGGCTTCCCGCGAGATCTCCACCGCATGTCCTCGGCGCTCTGTCTCCACCACGTCGTAGGGGATATCGAGGTTCTCCAGAGCGCTCCTTAAAGCCGGCAGCCTCTTCTTCGTCCTACCGTGACCTGCCACGGGGTTGGCTATGATCAGTACCTTTCTTGGGAGCGCCAATTCGATCACTTCCGTTTAGGCTGTTATAGAGTTACGGTGGCGCGCACGACTCCTGCCCGCTCACCTTGGACCGTTATGATCACGCTCGTACCCGTCTTGCCTTTGACTACCCATTCTACTTTCGCCTCGCGGACATCGGCCCCTCCCCTGTAGTACCCGCCCGCGAAGGCCCGGTTGTCACCGGCACGGCCATCCAGATGCCCTATCTCTTTCTTCGCCTTGCCCACCACTTCGATGGAGTCTCCGGCAATGAAGACCTCGATAGGCTTCGCCTTGTTGACCAGCCTGGCCTGATAGCTGCCGGAACTGGACAGGTAACCTACGTTTCTCACGACCGCGCTCAGGTGGTACACTCCGTCACCCAGGGGCCTCACGGTGACCCTGTCCAGCGTGAGGCGCGGCAAGGTCATCATCGCGCGGAGGGCAAACATGCAGTTCTTGTGGCACTCACCCTCCAGGAACGCCCGAGGGGCATTTTGCACCACGAACTTGGTGCGCCACCCTCCGATCTCGACGGGCCCCAGCTGGGGATGGTTGAACGGACGCCACGGCACAAAGCCGGCGCCGCCCAGCTCCCTGTCGTTCCACTCGAGGAGCTTCAGGAAATCTTCTTCTTGCTCCTTGGGGCTCTTGGGTCGCCTGGGCCACTGGGATACTCCTGCCCGCTGAGCCTGGTTCCAGGTCTCCACCGTGTAGGCCAAGATACCCCTGTGTTCGTAGAGCCAGTCGTCAAAGGCGCCTGTTGAGAACGTGTCGGGGTTGCCTCCAGAGAAGTCCTCGTAGCAGGGGATGCACGGGTAGCCTGTCTCTTCAGTACCCATCTCGCCGATGGCTATGAGGGTCTCAATGTCCCTGTGGGGGCTCTTGGACGCGGGGTGTGAGCCAGGTACGCGCAGGATCACCCCGCCTGTCGTGTGGAACGTGAAAGCCAGCGAGATATTGGGGTGGCTCGCAACGAACTCCGCCACGGCCCTGGTCTCGGGCTCGGACAGGGGAAATTCGCCCGCCCCAGGCTGCCTTGTGTCCGGCGCCCAGCTGTAGGGATAGTTCCTGTTCAGGTCGATCCCCCACTTGGGCGGCGCGAGCTTCACGGGCCCTCCGTCGTAGTCCCTTATGAAGCCTTCCGTGTAGACCCTGTAAAACGTGCCTTCGTCCTCGTCGGGTCGCCTGCGGACAAGGGCTCTCGGGTCTTTGGGAGATACTTTCCATTCGCCAGACGGGTCTTTAACCCTCATGAGGAGTATCTCGCCGTCTCCGTCTACGTCGGCCGGGTACAGACCTTCTTTTTCCTCTGGGTTTGGATAGGGATAGGGCCTGGGCACCGATCTCAGAGTCTCGGGAGTCGTGAGGTAAACCTCGGCCCCGTCCGGCGACACCCTTGGGATGGCGTAGACCGTGTAATTCCTGAGGATCTTTGTTACCCGCTCATCTTTTCCGTAGTTCTTGAGGAGGTAATCAATTATGTACATGGATATCATGGACCCCGTCACTTCGCCGGCGTGGTGGTTGCCGTCGAAGTAGAAAGCGGGCTTAGCAGACGGACAGCCTGTCTCCCTATCGGTTATGGTGACCGCCCATATGTCTCTTCCTTCGGGAGTCTTACCCGCCGACTCCAGGGTCATGAGGCGCGGGTACTTCTCCGCGAGGCCTTTCAGGGCGCTTTCAAGTTCCCCGTAAAGGTAGTAGTGGTCAAATCTCAGCTCCATTCACCGGTTCCTCCCCTCCGGGATACTAAATTCCATACGGTCCATGCTTAACCTTCACCTAAGGCTCGTTCCGCCGAACATCCCTTATCCAGTAGAAGAGGTGCTCCTGGGCATACCCTGCCAGGCGCCCGAAATACCGCTCGCCGAATTCCCTCACTGCCCGGGGAGTGACGTCTTTGCCGCCCATGAAATACCTGGATACGGCCCGGGCGATCCACACATCGACGGGAAACACATCGAGCCTGTGGTAGGCGAAAAGAAGCACGCAATCGGCCACTTTAGGACCGACTCCTCTTATCCTCATGAGCTCCCGCCTGGCTTCTTCCGTGGGAAGGGTCCCCAAGAGGTCCAGGTCCACTTCTCTGGAGGCCACCTTCAAGGCTGCATCGTGCAGGTACTTATCCCGGAAGCCGCACTTTGACTCCCTCAGCGAGGAAACCTCTTGAGAAGCCAGGACATGAGGGGCCGGGAACCCAAACGCTCCCATGCCCGCAGGTTCTCCGAAGCAGGCAGCGAGGTACTCCACGCTCATGGAGATGGCGGGGACATTCTTGTTGAGGGACAACACGTATGAAGCCAGACACTCCCATGGATCCTGCGTGAGTATGCGCAGGCCTCTCCCGTGGGCCACCGCCTCCCCCATCACCCCGCCCATCCGGGCGAGGGATTCTTCTATGGCTCGAATGTCATCGCCATCCGAGAAATACCTCCTTACGAGCCGCTCCACATAAGCCTGAGAGGGATCGCCGCCACCCGCAGGCCCGGAAGACGCTGACCGCCCGGAAGGCAAAGGGAAAGACGCGTCCCAAGCCACGAGTATCTCCTCGGTCACAGGGGAAGCCTGTCCCACGATCACGGCCACCCGGCCCATGACTCCCCGGTATGCGGAGTAGAGCCCCGGCCGCCCCGGGAAAACGGCAGGCTTCCACCTGAACGCCTGGCCGCATTCGAGGGTGGCCTTTAGGCTCACAGGGCCCGAAAGCCTCACTGTAGTCTCTCTGATGCCCGGCTCGGTCTCTCCCACGCCTTGTTCCCCTGCCCACGCTGGTTCTCCCGCGGTCAAGCCACGGGGCTCCGGCTCCCATCGCCTGCCTCTATCTTCGGGTCCAGTAACCCTGGGGGCCTACTTGACATAAGATGCACCGACCCCACATAGAAGGAGGGAAAAGATATGGCAGGAGTAGGAGGCGGAATCGGGTCTCCCTTCATCCTCTTCCTGATCCTCATCCTGTTGGTCTTGGGCTTTGCCTGCCTGACCTGCTTCTAAGAGTAGCATTCAAGCGCAGCACGCTCCAAGACGCGGTACCGCCTGAGTTCACACAGACGGAGCCCCCTCCCCCAGGGGGCTCCGTCTGTAGAGGCCCTCTCCTGAGGGCGCACGAAATCAGACCTTTACGGACGGGTTGGGATGGGTCCTAACAGACACGAGCTTTCCGTCTATGTAGACCTTCTCGGCGATGGCCATGGTGTTAAACGGATGCTCGCTCCAGATCACTATGTCGGCATCCTTGCCCGGTTCGATACTCCCTACCCTGTCCGCTATGCCGATTATCTCGGCCGCGTTTATCGTGATGGCCTTGAGCGCCTCCACGGGGCACATGCCTTCCCTGACGGCGAGGCCCGCGTGCAGCCCCAGCCACTTGGTATTGGCGGAAGTATCGCACTGGATGGCGACTTTGACTCCCGCTTTGGCGAGGATGCCGGGGTTGGCCAGAGAGGTGTCTATGATCTCCATCTTGCTCCGGGACATGAGCAGGGGTCCGATGGTCGCCCTCACCTTCTTCTCCGCCAGGATGTCCGCTATCTTGTAACCTTCCGTGCAGTGCTCAATGACGTAATCGAGGTTGAACTCCTCGGCGATCCTTATGGCGGTCATGATGTCGTCTGCCCTATGGGCGTGCATCCTTGCCTTCCATTCTCTCTTCAGCACTTTGGCCAGGGCTTCCATCTTGAGATCTCTGTCAGGCGGGTTCGCGTTCTCGCCTTTGTCGGCCTTGGCCTTCGCCCGCTCCATCTTCTCTATGTAGTTCTGGGCTTTCACGAGGGCTTCCCTGAGCACGGCGGCGTTCCCCATCCTGGTCTTGGGAGCCCTGCGCTGACCTTCGCCGTAGACCCTCTTGGGGTTTTCGCCGAGGGCCATCTTCATGGCTTCGGTGCCCGGGATGACCATCTCTTCGGCGGTCCTGCCCCTGAGTTTCATGGCGAACCCAGTCCCGCCGATGATGTTGGCGCTCCCCGGTCCGGTATAGACGGTGGTTACCCCGGCGCTCACGACATCGGGGATCGCGGGGTCCTGCGGGTTCAGAGAGTCTATCCCTCTGATATGGGGGGTTACCGGGTCGGAAGTCTCGTTTCCGTCCTGGTTGGCCCACACCGAGGGCTCTCCGAAAACCGCCAGGTGGCTGTGGGCGTCTATAAGCCCCGGAGTCACGACCTTACCGGTGGCGTCCACGACTTCGGCGCCTTCAGGCACAGGGATGTCTTTCCCGACGGCCTTTATCTTCCCGCCTTCGACGAGGATGACGCCCTGGTCTATCACGTCTCCGGTCACGGTGTAAATCTTTCCGCCCTTGATGACCAGCATGACAAGTCTCCTTTCTCAGCATTGTTGGAAATCCCAGTCCTACCGGATTCGCTTCTACACCCGAAAGATCCTGCACCCGGAAAAGAGGTGTATAATGATAAACAGTCGTCCGTAAAGCGAAGGTGTAAATCGTGGCCATAGACGCAGTACTGCCGGCGCTCCTCATAGCGTTCGTCGGGTACGTCGCCGGGAAAAAGCTGAACCTCGATAAAGCCACCGTATCAAGGCTGTGCTTCTACGTGCTCACTCCAGCTCTCACCTTTAGGTCCCTCGCCACCTCGGAAGTAGACCTATCGGACGCGTGGAAAATGTCGGCGGCAAGTTTCCTTATGCCTTTCGTGTTCGCGCTCTCGTTTTCCCTGGCCTTTAGGGCCGCGAGGTTTGAAAGGGCGACATCGAGAGGGCTCCTCCTCGCCTCGATGTTCGCAAACTCGGGGAACTACGGCCTCCCCGTCAGCCTTTTTGCGTTTGGACAGGAAGGTATGGACCTCGCCACCGTCTATTTCGTGATACAGGGAGTGATCCTCGCCACTTTCGGCGTCTACGTAGCCGCGTCGACCAGCATGAGCACGAGAGATGCCCTTTTCGCGGTTGCAAGGATGCCCGCAGTCTACGCCGCTCTCGCCGGGCTGGCAGTGAAGCTCTTTGGGCTTAAGCTTCCCGAGATAGTCTCCAGGCCCGTGGGGCTCCTCGCCGACGGGGGCATCGGGGTCTTCCTGTTCCTCCTGGGACTCCAGCTGGTAGGGACCAAGGCCGATCCTGCCTTGTGGAAACCCGTGTCGCTGGCGGTGGCCCTAAGGCTCCTGGCAGCGCCTTTCCTCGCGGCAGCCGTAGGGAGGCTGATAGGGCTTAGCGGTCTCCCCCTCAAGATTCTGGTCCTCCAGTCGGCCATGCCGCCGGCGGTGAACGCCACGATCCTCGCTCACGAGTTTGACGCCAAACCGGACATTGTGTCATGCGCCACCCTGGTCGGAACCCTCGTAAGCACGCTGACGCTCTCGGCGTGGATAATGGCGCTCCGGGCATTGTAGAATCAGGGTGCGCCAATTCGGCTCATGGAGGGGTTCAAAATGATGTCCAGTGACCTGCACAGGCAGATCCTCGAGAACCTCAAGGCCAAACAAGATGAGATGGTTAAGACTCTCGGGGAACTCACCGACGTAGACTCGCCGAGCACCGACAAGGCTCATATGGACCGCTTTTCCGGCATGCTGGCGGAGAAGTGGAAGGAGACAGGAGCATCAGTACATATCGTCGAGCAAGATAAGTACGGTAACCACTTGAAAGTCGAATGGGGCCAGGGAGAAGACCAAATCCTCATCCTGTGCCACATGGATACCGTATGGGCTGCGGGCGAAACCGCAAAGCGCCCGTTCAGGGTCGAGAACGGGAAAGGATACGGCCCCGGAGCCTACGACATGAAAGGCGGCATAGTCGAAGCCCTATATGCCGTTAAGACCCTGAAAGAGATGGGGCTTACCCCCAAGAACCGGGTCGTCGTCCTGCACAACTCGGACGAAGAGATAGGTTCGCCCTCCTCCCGTCCCCTAATCGAGGAAGAAGCCAAGAAGTCCAAGGCGGTCCTCGTCCTTGAACCTTCGGCCCAAGGCGGTTCCCTCAAGACGTGGCGCAAGGGCGTCGGTATGTTCGAGATCGCCATCAAGGGACGCGCCGCCCATGCAGGAGCAGACTACACCAAGGGCATATCGGCCATACAAGAGGCGGCCCACCAGATCCTTTACCTGCACGGGCTCACCGATCTGGATGAAGGCACCACCGTCAACGTCGGTATCGTGCAAGGCGGCACCCGGTCCAACGTGGTGGCCGAAGAAGCCTACCTCAAAGTCGACCTCAGGGTGAAAACCCAGGAAGCGGCGAACTGGGTAGTGCCCAAGATACTCGGCCTCAAACCGGTAGATCCGAGGGTAAGCATAACCGTGAGCGGCGGCCTCAACCGGCCTCCCATGGAGAGGAACCAGAAAAATCTGTCCCTCTACCAGCTGGCCCGCGCCATCGGCCAAAACATGGGCATCGACCTCACCGAATCGGGTACGGGCGGCGGGAGCGACGGCAACTTCACCTCGGCGCTTGGCATCCCGACCCTCGATGGCCTCGGCCCCGTGGGAGATGACGCCCATTCCCCCGGCGAACACGTGCTCCTTTCGAGCCTGCCCGAGCGGGCCGCGGTAGTAGCGGGGCTCATCATGGAGATCTAGTCCGGGAGAACTAGCCTGAGACCTTATCCAACAGCTACTCAAGAGTCAAGACTCTATGATATACGGATGCCCGGAGCAGCAGGCCAAGAGGTCCTGCCGCCCGGGCACCGCTCTTGTTTTCTCGCGTTCCCCAGAGCCCCTGGGGCTGCCGGGAACTTGTTTATCCGGTCTTCACCTTCCCGCTAGGGCTATCATGGCCCGGAGTCCCTTGAACGCGGTCAGGTAGTCTTCGGCCGTGAAGGTGAGGGTCCTCCCGTCCACCATCTTGGTATACGGCATGAGGCCAGCGCTGCAGGCTTGGCCGGAGTCTTTGAACTCGATCTTGAAAGTAACCGGGGGTTCAGGGAGCCACGGCTTGGCTTTGTCCAGAGACGTGAGCGCCCGGTACGTCGCCTCTTCGATCGTCTCGCACGCCTTCTCGGGAGGCAGGCACCTGGCCGCAGTACGGGTTATGGCCCATTTCACCACGGCCGTGTGCACGTGGGGAAGGAGAGACTTGGCTTCCTCGGCAACCACATCGTCCCCCGTCACCAGGACGACGGGGACTCCGAAATACCCTGCCACGCCGGCGTTAATCCCCGTCTCGCCCACCGGGATGTCGTTTACCCAGATGTTCGCGACGCTTACGCCCGCATACGTGTGGCTCAGTATCCCCACTTCGCCCATCTTGGCGTGGTAACCCACAAATATGGCGGCATCAAAGCCCCTGTCTATCCCCTGCATCATAGAAAGAGGCTTGGGAGACCCGGTGATAAGGGTCGCAGCCGGATGTATCTTTTCGATCAAAATGTTCGTCATCGGCCCGTGGGAATCGTTCACCACGATCTCTGTGGCTCCGGCCTTCAGGGCGCCGCGGATGGCCGCGTTGACCTCTCCGGTCATGAGGTCCCTGGCGCGTCCGTAATCTTTGCCCTCTGGCGATGTCTGGGGCCCGGCTACCACGACTCCCGAGACGCCTTCGATATCGCACGAGATGAAGACTTTCACTTATGACCCTCCTTGGAAGTGGATTACTAGTTGCCTTCGCTTAACGGCGGCCAAATCCTCCCTTCGGTCTAATAGCTTGTAGAGCATGCCCCGAAAAGCGCGGGCTGAGGCGAGAGGTAAATGGAATTTGCCGGGAGAATACCCTACCGGAGGCGGTTACCGTGAACGCGGAGTCGAGACGTGGCCGGATCCTATCCATCCTGAGAGAAGAGTCTCCTGTCACGGGGGCTTCCCTTGCCGCGCGCCTGGGGGTAACCCGTCAGGTGATAGTGCAGGACATAACCATACTCCGGGCCCGCGGCGAGAGGATAATCGCCACACCCCGGGGCTACGCTATGTTGGACGAGTCGGGAGCCCCCGGAGTCACCAAGCTTGTGGCCGTGCGCCACGCGCCGGAGGAAACCGCCGCCGAACTGTATGCGATGGTCGACGCGGGGGCAGAGGTGCTCGACGTGATAGTCGACCACCCCATATACGGCCAGCTTACGGGCCAGCTTTCACTAACCTGCCGCCGGGACGTGGATCTATTCTTGAAGGCCCTCACCGCCACCAAAGCAGGCCTTCTTTCCTCTCTCACGGGAGGCATCCACCTACACACCATCAGGGCAAGGGACACGTCGGTGATAGAGGCCGTCGAAAAGGCCTTGGCCGCAAAAGGGTTTCTTCTTCCTGAATGATCCTGTTCCCGAGCACCGCTTGCACGGTTCACAAGCATGGATTTTCCAGCGGGCATCCCCGGGACGGGCCAAAGACAATTGCTGGTGAGCAGCCTTTTTCCACAAACTCCCTAATGAACGGCCTGTCCGGCCGTGTTAGGATCATCTGAGTCAAAGGCCTAATCTCGCGAAGAGCGAGACCGGGGGATTACCTTTTGGGGTGAATCTCTCCGAAAAGGAGGGCGTACCGCATGGCCTGCGGCTTTGCGACGCCGGCACGCGGGCATCTCCAGGTAGGAGAGTAGGGCAACCCTTTCACCGAACCCGTCAACTAACCTCGGCGGCCTGAAAGGGGAGACGCGTATGATGCGTACTTTGACCGTCGCGAAGGGGCGCGTTTTGCCTCTCGTGTCAGTGGGTCTGGCGCTGGCGATCGTGCTCGTGGTCTGGCCGGGTATCGCCCAGGCCTACAGCCCGTGGAACAGGGGATACAACCAGTACGAGCTCGACCTTCTGGCGAGGGTCGTCCACGGTGAGGCGGCAGGCGAGCCTTTCATCGGCAAGGTGGCGGTAGCAGCCGTCGTCCTAAACAGGGTCGATAGCCCGCTCTTTCCCGACACCATCGCCGGGGTTATCTACGAGCCGTGGCAGTTCTCTTGTGTGGGCAACTGGATGTTCAACTCACCGCCCACTGCCGAGTGCTATGAGGCTGCCATAGCCGCGCTAAACGGATGGGATCCGACCTATGGGGCGCTCTTCTACTTCAACTATCACTTGGTCACGAACCCGTGGCTGTGGGCGAAGCCCCATGCGGTAACCATCGGAAACCACTATTTCACGTATTGATCAAAGCACTACTTGGCAGCACCAAATTGGAAAGCGAAGAAGCTAAGCCGTGAGTGATAGGGGGGCCCTGGGATCCCGAGGCCCCTCCCGTTTTTGAACCCCCAAGACACGGCGGTTCTCGTCAGGCTCGCGACCGCAGGCGCCACGCGCAACACAACATCCAGGTAGCGCAAAGCTGTCTTTACAGCTGACTATACACTTGCTAGATTAGTGTTACTAGAGCTGGAGAGGGCCTGATAATCGATGAGGAATAGGGAAACCCTGGTGCTGACCGCAGGTGCACTCCTCCTTGCAGTATCTTTCCTGATCCCTTCTCTCCTCGGAGGCGTGGTGACTCTACCTATTGGTCCGTTTACTGCCACACCCGCATCCCACGTGCCTACCTTTCTGTCGGTTCTCCTGGGACCTGCTGCCGCAGGCATCGTCGGTCTCGGATCTGCCGTCGGGTTCTTCATAAAGCTGGGTCCCATCGTCGGCATGCGGGCGGCCACGCACATACCCGTGGGGATCGCAGGCGCGTGGCTGGTGCGCAAAGGACTGAGATTTCCTCTGGCTCTTCTCGCGATTGCTCCACTTCACGCAGGGATGGAAGCCCTTATCGTGCTTGCCTTCGGTTTCAGCCTCCGCGACGCAGGGGTCGTGGTGGGCTTGGGAACCGTCATACACCATCTCATTGATTCGGCTATAGCGGTCCTCATCTGGCGAGTGGTGTACCTCCGGACTCCACTGGCCGAGCTCGGAAAAAGCGCTAGATAGTTTTGGGATTGAGAAATAGCGTACAAGTACTCATCTCTTGAACCGCGTCACCTAGCCGCCGTTTTCATGTCGATGGTAGTGCTATTTCTTGCACCCCGTGAATAAACACTCATTGTCATCCTGAATCTGGCAGGCATTATTTGGAGGAATATCGAAAGCACCGATCGTCGCGTTCATAGGGCAAGCATTACCGAGTTGGCAGGCAAGGCAGAACCGGCAAAGTCCAGAGCATAGAAGCAGGAAGAAACCGAAACACCAGGGCGGTTTGATCTATGTTCTCCGCTGAGTACGATGCCTGTCCCGAGCCGCAGCCTCCCTGGACCGGCCTAAGACCTCGCCCTCACAAGGGAGGTGATGCCTGCGGTATTTTGCCTCGACTAGTCGACAAGTCTTCCCTTCTTCCACCCACGTCTCCAAGCCAATACGGAGGTGAACTGAAGAATGTCTCGTTTCTTACTGCTTGCCGCCGCTGAGGCACAAAAGCTGCCCCGGTGGGGCATCTTTGTCGACACCGACGGAGCCGTCTCAGGGTTCTTTACCGCCGTCATCCTCACCGTTCTCACCTGGTACTACGTGACTTCGGCCCGTTCGGGACGTCCTATGCCCGAAATAAGAAAGCTGGCCGGCTTGGACGCCATCGACGAAGCCGTCGGTAGAGCAACTGAGATGGGTCGTCCCGTATTCCTCGCGAACCGGACCGCGGGAGTCGGAAGCGTCCACTCTTTTGCCCTGTGGGGCTACATGGGTTACGTTGCCAGGCTTTGCGCCCAGTATGACACCCCGTTCGTGAACATCGCCGGGAGTTACCTGGCTGCCGCGGTAAACGAGGGAGTCATTAAGCAGTCCTACCTCGAAGCCGGACGCCCCGATGCGTTCAAGCCCGACACGGTCCGCTACATTCCGGACGATCAGTGGGCATGGACTTCGGCTGTAGCAGGGATGCTGAAGCGTGAGCGTCCCGCGGCCACCATGTGGATCGGTTACTTCTACGCCGAATCTATGACTCTCGCCGAGGTCGGCGCGCAGATAGGCGCGATACAGATCGCCGCTACCACCAATACGGCTCAGCTGCCCTTCTTTATCGCCGCCTGTGACTACACCCTTATCGGAGAAGAAGAGTACGCGGCCGGCGCCTACCTATCGAAGGACCCCATGCTCACCGGGACGATCGTGGCAGAAGACGTAGGCAAGCTCATAGTCCTCGGACTGGTGGTCCTCGGAGCCATCGCCCAGCTCATATCGCCCGAGAACAACTTCGTATCCAAGATGCTGCAATTCTAAGCGGAGGAGGTGCCTAGGGAGTTGAGGAGAAACGTACCCGTAATCCTGACGACCGTCACAGCGGTCATAGTCTTTTTCTCCATCGTGTTGTTCAAGACCGCTGATGTTTGGCCGGGTAGATTTGACCGCATGCAGCAGTTCATGGCAGCCGTCATGATGTTCATGGGTATGGCGAACATGACGAGAGTGCACGGAAACGTTGTCCTGAAAAAAGACAGAAACTGGATATTCTCAGCGTGGCTCCTGTTGGTTATGTACGTCTACGCCATCTTCGGAATGAGCGTCGGGAATACAAACGATACATATAGGTGGTTCTACAACGCGTTCATCCCTCCCGTCAACGCAACGATGTACTCCATGGTCGCCTTCTATCTGACGTCTGCCTCCTATAAAGCCTTTAGGGCCAGGACAGTGGATGCGGCTCTTATGATGGCTTGCGCCGTCTGGGTCATGATTTCAAACGTCCCCATAGGCGACAAACTCTGGGGTTCTGAGTCGTGGCTCGGCGGCATGGCTGGAGTAAGAGACTGGATCGTATCGATACCCAACTCCGCGGTTTCCCGTGGTATTTCAGTCGGCTCCACCTTAGGTGCTTTCGCGACGCAGCTGCGTATCTTGCTGGGCCTTGAGCGTCGCCACCTGGGACAGGGCTAGGAAGGGGGGCCAGAGAAAATGCTTGAGAAGCTTAACAACCTCGACTCGAGATGGATGTATCTTGCTCTCGTGATAGTGCTGGTCATCCCGATAATAAAACCCATCGGGATGTCCATCTCGGTTAACAAAGACCTAACACAGAGGATGTATGATTTCATCGACAGTCTACCGCCCGGAAGCCTCATCATGTTCGACCTCGCGAGCAACTCATCTTCGGACACGGAGATAACACCGATGATCTACGCGGTGATGGAACACATGTACCAGAAAGGGCACAAGCTCCTGGTTGCCGGCCAATGGTCCTCCGGGCTTGCCTTCTGGTCGCCCAAGATCGACGAGCGAGCTAGGGAATACGGTTGGGTCTACGGAGTAGATTACGTCAACATAGGCTATAAAGCCGGTGGCACATCCACATGGCGTGCCATGGGCCAGGATTTCTGGAAAGGTGCCATGGAAGTCGACATAAACGGCACTCCGTTCTCCGAGTTGCCGATAATGCAGAATATTCGCAAACTGGACGACAAGACCATCGACTGTATCGTCATCTTTGAGTCCGGTTCGCCGGGAATGGAGACATGGATCACGTACTTCCCGACCATACCCCTCTGCAAAGGTTCGGTCGCCGCGGAGATATCCAGCTCTGTAAGGTATATCCCGACCGGGCAGCTCAAAGGGCTGATCCCCGGCATGAGAGGCGCGGCCGAATACGAAAAGCTGGTTAACCGGCCGGGCATAGCCACGCAGCTCATGGATGCACAGAGCATGTCGCACCTCTTGGTGGTAGCGCTTATCGCTCTCGGCAACATTGCCTACTTCGGAACAAAGAGAAAAATGGCTCGAGGCCGCTAAGGGAGGGAGAGGAAAGTGACGGCGGAACTTCAAACCTGGATCGGTGTGATCGCTACCCTGGCCATTTTCTCCTTCCTCATAAAGGAGAACCCCTTTTACCGTTTCTTCGAGTACACCGTCATCGGCATGTCTGCGGCCCACGCCGTAGTGATGACATGGGACAACTACACGAAGCCATTCTGGGTAAACGGCGTCATGAAAGGGGAGTACTACCTACTTATCCCAGGAGCCATCGCGGTCCTGTATTATTTCAGGTACGCACCTCCCAAGTATCAGTGGCTCTACAGGTATCCCCTTGCTCTCATCATGGGGTATAACATCGGTTACAGCTTGGCGTACGATCCCCGTCCGTTCATGACTCAGATTAGGGGGACATTCGAAAGCCTTAAGGACCTCAATAGCTTCATTTACCTCGTCATCTTCATCGGCGTGGTCGTGTACTTCATATTCACATTTGGGAACAAGAGCGCTGCTGTGGGGAAGACAAGGACCTTCGCTCGTTACGCCATGATGATGTACTTCGGCGTGTCGTTCGGGAACACGGTCCAAGGACGCTTCTCACTCCTCCTGGGAAGGCTCCTCTTCCTGCTGCAGGACTGGCTCGGCCTCGTGAAGCTCGGCTAGGGGACCAACGCTTCCCGGCCGGAGAGCTCAAACAGATTCTTCAAACACTCAAGACCCCGGGGCACTAAGACCCCGGGGTCTTGAGTATACACGAAAGCGCCTCGATCCATGGATGAGTGCCTTACAGGGCCACAGGTAGTAGCTGTCAGGGAAAGGGTTTGTGAAGCACGCCTAAACCGCCTATGACCCTCTGACCCTGAAGTCCGGATGCTTATGAATCCGCGGCTTTTTCCTTGTCGCTCTTGTCGCTAGAGCTGCGGTTATCAGTTACGTAGAAACCGGGTCCCTTGAAAATGATGCCGATGTTATGACTTATGAGCTTCTTTACAGGCTCTCCACAAGTAGGACAGGTCTTAAGCGGCTCATCGGTGATCTTGCGTTCGACCTCGAAAACTCCGCACTTCGGGCACTTGTACTCGTAGACCGGCATTAGAACCTGACCTCCTCTATACTCCCGACAGCCCTACATAATTTAGCATAAATCGGGTGTCAAGTGCCGGTGACGTTGCTGCTAAAATATGGCCTAGATGGTATCCACTTATACACCGATTGGGGGAGCCAGGATGAAAGTACCGCCGCTTAAGAAGTGGGCTCCGCGCGCCCAGTCTCAGTTTCTCAGTAAACCCGCTGTTTTGGCGATGCTCATACTCATGATCGCGGCTTTGATGGCCGTCCTGCCGGCATGCGGCAGGCGTACGGAGACGCCGGCCGGATCCCCCGTGAGCCAGAACCCAGAGCCCGGCGCAGGCGAGCCGCCGGCGGATATGCCCGAGGAACCGCAGGCGGAACTCTCTCCCCTCACAGGGCTCCCCATGGTCAGTCCGGGGAGTCCCGTGACCGTTGCCATCGATAACAACCCAAGCGCGAGGCCTCAGACGGGTCTCAACGAGGCGGATATCGTGTACGAGATCCCAGCCGAAGGCGGGATCACCAGGTTCCTGGCGCTGTTTCACAGCCGGTCGCCCGAAGTAGTCGGGCCGGTCAGGAGCTCCCGCCCGTATCTCGCGCTCCTGGCCAGAGAGTGGGGCGCCGTTTTCGGCCACTGCGGAGGCGACCCTGAGCTGGACAGGTACATAAACGAGTGGAAAGTCGTGGACGCCAACGAGTTCCGCTTGGGCCACCTATTCTGGAGGGATAAGACAAGGTCTATGCCTCACAACCTTTACACGTCGGTGGAGAACCTGAGGAAAGTCCCTTCCGAAGAACTCCCCGCCCCGTCTCAGAGGTATGAGTTCAAGGAGTGGTCAAAGGAGCCCGAGGCAGGCATCTCAATACGCTTCGGCAAGAGCTACGCCGTGGAGTACAGGCTTGCAGAAGGTGGGTACAACCGCTACGTCCTGGAAGGTTCCCGGGGAGAACCCGTATTGCACGTGGACCGGGACACCGGTGAACCGGTTCTAGCATCCAACATCATAGTCCAGTACGCCCAGATGCGGGTGATAGACTCAGAAGGTCGCCTGGACATCCAGATGGTGGGAAGCGGCAAGGCGGCATATCTCCTGGGCGGTACCTACCAGGAAGGCACATGGGAAAAGAAGGGTGTCTCGGAACCGACCATGTTCTACAATGCCCAGGGCGAAAGGATCAGCCTGGCGCCCGGTCAGACGTGGATCCACATAGTGTCACCCGATGCAGGGGTGAGCCTGCTGAAACCCAACTAGCGGCGGTGTTTTCAGAACTTCCCTGCGCCGAGGCCTCTCAGGAGTCTATTAGCCGCGTTCACGGCTATTACGGCCCCGAACGCGGTGGTACCCAGTTTCCCGCCTGCGCCTCCCATGTAGGGGGAGCTGAACATGAACACCAAGCCCGTCACGGCTCCCGCGACCGCCATGAGCAGCTCGTTCGGGAAGCGTTCTTTTGAAGACATCCCGGCGAAAGACGCGCACATGCACACGGTGGCGAGCGTAGAGCCCATCTCAGGGAACGCCCGGGCAAGCACCAAACTACCCACGAAGCCCACCAGGGCAGAGCCGAGCACGGGTCCCCTCCCTAGCCGGACGTTTACGTAGTAGGCCGCGACAGATGCCGCCACAGACGTGACCAGTATGCGGACACCCACCTCCCACGTGGGAATGGTGCCCGAAAGCAGAGGATGCCTTAGGATCGCACAGACTAGGACACATCCGGTGCACGCAATGGTACCGAGTTTCCCACCGAAACCGTTAAACACATCCTGCGCCAGCACATACAGGTGGCCGGCCAGAGCGGCCGCAAGGACGATCTCCTTCCAGCCCAGCACCATGGGCGACGCCATCCCTACGAAGCTTCCACAGTAGATGGGCACCGCATATGCGGGCAGGACCAGACCCGCCACGAGCCCGACCAGCGCAGATGCCAGGACTGCGCCCATCGCGTAGTCTACACTGAGCCAGTATGAGATAAGAGCCCCGGCAAAGACCCCGAGGAACAACTTGAGGTCTTTCAGGGAAAAGACCGGCCCTTCCCACTTGGCCAAGGTAACCGGCCATTCGAGGTAAAACCCGTAGATAAGTAAGAGGAAAACGGTTCCGAACACAAAGGCTAAGGGGATGCTCGTTTGCACCGAGCCAATAAGCGTGTTGTAGTAAAGCAGGCTGCAAGTCGCAGCAAGCGCCCAGAATCCCGCCGTACGCTTCGCCGTCACAGAGAATCCTCCTCCGGCACTTCTTTGCCTCTTCAAGCGCATAAGCGCCACACAGAATATAGCCTACCAGAAAGGATCCCGGCGGAGTAGCCCGCCGGGATCCCTTTCTCAGGAAACGCGCCTACTTGCTGCCTGATGCTATGTCGCCAACGGCTCGGGACTTCGCCGGCGCTAGCCGTCGCTCCCGCCGTTTCCAGCGGCCTCTCTGTCCAGGAGCCACACCCCCTGGTCTTCCTTCTGGACCATGCTCCCGTGCCTGGAGCGGCGCCTGTAGGTGGTGTGGAGGAGGTGGTGAGACTTCTCGGACAGGGGCTTCCCGAGATAGGTCTTGTACAGCTCCTGCACCACGGGGTTCTCGTGGGATTTGCGGAGCGGCAGACCCTTATCCGCCTCATAGATGGCGGCGATGCGCTTGAGCCTGATATCCGTGTCGGTCGGGATCGGCTGGCCGCCGCCTCCTATACATCCTCCCGGACAGGTCATTATCTCGATGAAGTGGAACTCTTCTCCGTTCTTCACCCTGTCGAGGATGGCCTTGGCGTTGGCCAGCGTGTGGGCGACCGCCACCCTGACGTTCAGGTCTCCCACCGGGACGGTGGCGATCTTGAGCCCCTGGAAGCCGCGTACTTCTTCGAAGTCTATTTTCTCAAGGGTCTTCCCCGTCACCAGCTCGTAGACGGTCCTCAAGGCAGCCTCCATCACTCCACCCGTGGCGCCGAATATGACTCCTGCGCCCGTGCCGATGCCCAGAGGCGCGTCGTAGTCCTCATCGGGCAGGCTGGCGAAGTCGATGCCGGCTTCCTTGATCATCCGGGCCAGTTCGCGCACCGTTAGGACATAGTCCACGTCCTGATAGCCGGAATCCCTCATCTCGGGACGCTGGCACTCGTACTTCTTCGCCGTGCACGGCATGATCGAGACCGACACTATGTCCTTCGGGTCGATCCCCATCTTCTCGGCGTAGTAGGTCTTCACGAGGGCCCCAAACATCTGCTGGGGCGACTTGCAGCTGGAGACATTATCCGCGAGCTCCGGGTAGAACTCTTCCATGTACCTGATCCACCCGGGGCTGCAGGAGGTGATGAGCGGGAGAGCTCCTCCCTTCTCAAGGCGCTCTAGAAGTTCCGAGCCCTCTTCCATGATGGTGAGGTCGGCGGTGAAGTCGGTATCGAAGACCTTATCGAACCCGAGCCTCCTCAGGGCAGCCACCATCTTGCCGGTGGAAATGCTCCCTGGAGGAAGCCCGAAGGGTTCTCCTATGGCGACCCTGGTGGCGGGAGCCGTCTGGACCACCACGTGCTTCGTCGGGTCCTGAATGGCCTTCCATACCGCCTCGGTGTCATCCCTTTCATAGAGCGCGCCTACCGGGCAGACCAGGACGCACTGGCCGCACATGACGCACGGGCTCTCCGCCATGGTCTCTCCCCATGCCGGCCCGACCACGGTGTCCATGCCTCTCCCCAGTGGCCCTATGGCGTAGACGCCCTGGACCTTCTCGCAGACAGCCACGCAGCGCCTGCAGAGGATGCACTTGTCGGGATCTCTCACCAGGGCCGGTGTAGAGTAGTCCGCCTCTTTGTGTTCCCGGGTACCCTCAAACCTGACTCTCCTTATGCCCAGCCTATCGGCCAGGGACTGGAGTTCGCAGTTCAGGTTCCTCGGGCAGGTGGGACACTCGTAGGGATGGTCCGCCAGTATGAGCTCGACGATCATCTTTCGGGCCTGCCTGACGGCGGGCGAGTTCGTGTGGACGACCATGCCGTTTGAAACAGGCGTCACGCAGGCCGCCTGGAGGGTCCTTGCCCTCTCCACTTCCACCACGCACACGCGGCAGCTCCCGATGACGTTTAGGTCTTTGAGATAGCACAGAGTGGGAATATCGATCCCTACCGTCTTGGCCGCCTCGAGGATAGAGGTGCCTTCCGGGACGGTTACCTGCTTGCCATCTATGGTCAGTGTTACCGTAGCCATCCTGATCCCCCCTATCCTTTCACATCGCAGCGGAGGCACCTCGAGGCTTCGCGCCTGGCTGCCTCCTCGTCGAATCCGATCTCCACTTCTGTGAAGGACCTCACTCTCGTCGCGACGGGCACAACCTTCCCGTGGAGCCTGCTGGTCTTCTCCTCGTTGACCGGGGCCGAGAGCTTCCTCTCGTGCTTGGCCGGCGGGACGACGTCGCCTTCTCCACCGAGGTAGGCGTGGATCGCTCGTGCCGCGCGCTTGCCGGCCTCGATGGCCTCTATCACGGTGGCAGGCCCGCTCACGCAGTCACCACCGGCGAAGACACCTTCCACGGAAGTCGCCATGGTCTTGGGATCCGCTTTGAAGACGTTCCTCGCGAACTCAATGCCGGACTCTTTGAGCCCGTCGGGGTCAGTGACCTGGCCGATGGCGGGGATGAACACGTCGCAAGGCAAGTCAAACTCGCTGCCCTCGACCGGGTAAGTGCGCCGCCTACCCGAAGAGTCAAATTCGCCGGGCCTCATGACTACGCACCTCACCGCCTGCACCCGCCCGTCGCCCACGAGCGCCACCGGGTTCACCATGGTCTTGAAGACGATGCCTTCCTCTTCGGCAGCCTCCACTTCCTCGAGGAGGGCCGGCATGTCTTCCTTGCGGCGCCTGTACACGACGGTCACGGATTCGGCGCCGAGGCGCCTTGCGGACCTGGCGGCGTCCATGGCCACGTTTCCGCCACCAACGACGATGACTTTCTTGCCGGTGAGGTCTATCTTCTTGCCGAGACCCAGGTCGCGGAGGAGCTTCACGCCGGGTATCACGCCGGGCAGGTCCTCTCCCGGAATGCCCATAGTCTGGTCCTTGTGGCACCCTATGGCCACGAACACGGCATCGTGGTTCTTCCTGAGCTCTTCCCAGGTGATGTCCTTGCCCACTTTCACCCCGGTCTTAACCTCGACACCGAGGGCCGTTATGGTCTCAATGTCTTTGGCCAGTTGCTTCTTGGGCAATCTGTACTCGGGGATTCCTACGGCAAGCATGCCGCCCAGGACGGGCAAGGCTTCGTATATGGTCACGTGATGCCCCTGGAGAGCCAGGTAGTACGCCGCAGTGAGTCCCGCAGGACCGCCGCCGACGATACCGACTCTCTTGCCGGTTGAACTCTTCCTCACGGGCCGCGGCCTCTGGCCGTTCAGGCTCATCGCGTAATCTGCGGCGAAGCGCTTGAGTTCCCGGATTGCGATGGGTTCATCCAGCTGGGCTCTCCTGCACTTGGACTCACACGGATGGTTGCACACCCTGCCGCAGACCACGGGAAGCGGGTTCTCTCTCATGATCTCCTCGTAGGCCTCGGCGTACCGTCCCTGCCTTACGAGGTCGACGTAGATGGGGACATCCACCCCGGCAGGGCAAGTGTTCTGGCAAGGAGCGTTAAACAGCGCGGCGCATACCGAAGCAGGACACTTCTTATCCCTTATGTGCGCCTCGTACTCTTCGCGGAAGTACTTGATGGTGGAAAGCACGGGGTTCGGAGCGCTCTGACCAAGGCCGCACAGGGCCGTCTGCTTGATGGTCTCGCCCAATTCGACCAAGAGCTCGATATCGCCCTCTTTGCCCTCGCCCCTGGAGATGCGCTTCAAGATGTCGAGCATCTCTTTCGTGCCTATGCGGCAAGGCGCGCACTTTCCGCAGGACTCAGACTGGACGAATTCCAGGAAGAACTTGGCGAGGTCCACCATGCAGGTGTCTTCATCCATGACGATGAAGCCGCCCGAACCCATGATGGTCCCGAGCTCTGCCAGGGATTCGTAGTCGACCGGGGTATTCAGGTACTGTGCCGGGATGCAGCCGCCGGACGGACCACCGGTCTGCACCGCCTTGAACCTCTTCCCCGGATTGGAGAGGCCGCCTCCTATATCGAACACTATCTCTCCGATGGTCGTGCCCATGGGGATCTCGGCAAGACCGTTGTTGTTTATCTTGCCTGCCAGGGCGAACACCTTGGTGCCCTTGGACTTCTCGGTGCCCATGGACGCAAACCACTCGGGGCCTTTCCTCATGATGGTCGGTACGTTGGCGAAGGTCTCAACATTGTTGATGACCGTGGGCTTGCCCCAGAGGCCCGAAGTGGCGGGGAATGGCGGCCTGGGTCTCGGCTCTCCGCGCCGGCCCATGACCGAGTTCATGAGCGCCGTCTCTTCGCCGCAGACGAAGGCTCCCGCGCCCAGGCGCAGTTCGATGTCGAAATCGAACCCGCTGCCCAGGATGTTCTTTCCCAGGAGCCCGTACTCACGGGCCTGCTCGATGGCCTTCTGGAGCCTCTGCACGGCGAGAGGGTACTCCGCCCTGATGTAGATGAACCCGCGGGAAGCGCCCACCGCGTAACCCGCGATGGCCATCCCTTCGAGCACCCTGTGGGGATCGCCCTCGATTGTGGAGCGGTCCATGAACGCTCCGGGATCGCCCTCGTCGGCATTGCACAAGACATATTTCGGCGACCCCTCGGCTTTGGCCGTGAACTCCCACTTGAGACCGGTCGGGAAGCCCGCCCCGCCGCGGCCCCTGAGGCCCGACCTCTTCACGATGTCGATGACCTCTTCCGGTTTCATCTCCAGGGCCTTCCCCAGGGCGAAATACCCGTCGCGGGCTATATACTCCTCGATGGACTCAGGGTTAATGACTCCGCAGTTTTCCAGGACTATCCTGGTCTGCTTGTTGAAGAAGGGTATGTCTTCAAAATCGACTACGGTGGCTTTGGTATCCGGTTCGCGGTAGAGGAGCCTCTGGATCACGCGGCCCTTGATCAGGTGTTCTTCCACGAATTCGGGGACGTCCTCTTTCTGTATGCCGCAGTAGAAGACTCCTTCCGGATAGACCATCGCGTTGGGACCGAAGCGACAGAATCCGAAACAGCCTGTCGGTATGACCTTGACTTCCTTATCCAGACCTCTTCTGGCTATCTCCTGCTCCAGCGCGTCTATGAGAGGAAGGCTGCCCGAGGCCTGGCATCCGGTTCCCGAACAAACTAGGACGTGACTGCGGTAGAACTCCATTGGGCCTCTCCTCTCTACTCGTCTTCTTTCCGGTTGATGACCCAGTCGTCGACTACTCTGCGGTTCACGATGTGAGAGGCAACTATCTGCCTCGCCCTGGCGGCGTCCACGTTTCCGTACACGACTTTGGGTTCACCGGGGATCTCGACTTCCACGATGGGTTCCTTCGCGCAGAGCCCGATACACCCGGTCTCGGTGATGGTGACATCGAACCTCTGCCGTTTCTTCAGCTCGTCGATGATGGCGAGCATGGTCTCTCGCGCTCCGGCGGCTATGCCGCAGGTCCCCATGCCCACAGTGACGCGTGGGGACCCCGACGACGCCCGGAGCCTAATCTCCGCGAGGGCCTGCTCTTTCACGCGTTCCAAATCTTTGATGGACTTCAACCAATAACGCCCCCTCCATCGGGCCGGAACCCGGCTCGAGCCAGACCGGCCCTGAGTCTCTCCTCTGCCAAACTGAGCAGAGCTATCTGGCCTAGGGTCTCTTTTTCCCGCTTGGAGAAGAGCCGGCTGCTGGTCATGTGGAACGTGCCTTTTTCCCCCACGTAGCTGAAACTGAGCTCTATATCCGGATTCCCGGCCATGAAAGACACGAGCGTAGCCGGGATATCTCCGAGAGGCTGTCTGTCTAGGTGCGACAAGGAGAACGTAACTTGGACCTTGGTGCCGGAGCCCGGTCCGGACTCGACCTTTACGTCTCCGCCGCACATCCTGGCAGCCTGCATGACCAGGGGCAACCCGAGACCCACCTTCTTCCCCTGCTTGGTCGTGTAGAAGGGGTCCAGGGCCAGCCGTTTCTCTTCGTCATCCATGCCTTTACCGTTGTCCGTTACCGTGACGGTGAGCGTGTCTCTTTCCCTGTCTTCAGCAACTTCCAAAGCGACTTCAGTCGCCTGCGCGCGGGCGCTGTTCTGCATGAGGTCGAGAAGGTGCAAGGAGATGTCTACCATGTCCGGACCACTCCCCTCTTCCCGGTCTCACGCCGGGCATCGCGCAGCGCCCCCCAGCGCCGCTGAGCCCCGCGCCCATAGATCCGCCCAAGTATCCTGGACTCAGCTCCCTGCCGGAATATCCTCGGCCTCCGCCTTGTGGCGGTACAGGTTCAGGATCGCCGGCACTTTGTCTTCGGTGACCCTGCCGTAAGTGTCTTTGTTGACGGTCACCACCGGGGCGAGACCGCAGGCGCCCAGGCACCTTACGACCTCCAGGGAAAAGAGCCCGTCAGGGGTAGAGTCGCCCGCCTTGATGCCGAGCTCCTTTTCGAACCTCGCCAGGACCTCGGGAGCTCCCCTCACGTAACAGGCCGTCCCCTGGCAGGACGAGATGGTGTACTTACCCCGCGGCCTCTCGCGGAAGAACGAGTAGAAGGTAAGCACCCCATATACGTCTGACAGGGACACGCCCAGTTTCTCTGCGATACGTACCTGAACGTCCCTCGGGACGTACCCCAGACGCTCCTGGGCATAGTGCAAGACCTCGATTAGAGCGCTCGGGTCTCCGCGGTGCTCTTCGGCCTTCCGGTCTATGTCCTCGTAGGCCTCCCTGCACTCGCACTTAAGTTCCTCGCGGTTTTCTGACACGATATCCCTCCTTCCACATTGCTTTTAGAGCTCTCGGAAACCTTTGTGTTCGGAGGAAAGAAGAGCGTAAAGCTTTCCCGCGACCTCAAAGGCCCCTTGCTCTGTCCAAAGAAGAGTAACCCCCTCAGACTGCGCCCTCTGGCAAGTCTCAGGGGGAAGCTCCCGCTGACACACAACTACACAAGCCACGTCCAGGAGGACCGCCACCGCCACCACGTTCTCGTGGGTCTGTACGGTCACCCACGCGTCTTGGGGACGGGCGTTGGCCATGACGTGGGAGAGGACGTCGCCCACGAACCCTCCGCCTATCTCCCTGGCGCCGCCCGCCTTTGACATCGCCTTAACCTGCAAACCCAGTCTCGAAACAAGCTCGTCGACACGCATCTAACCCGACTCCTTCTCGGATACTGAACCGCCCTGCGTCCGCGAGAGGCCGCCGGCGCCAGCGCCCATGTCCGAACCAGACTCTGCTTCAGAAACACCGTGAGCCGGCCTGCTTTCCGGGCCTGCCATGGCGGGAGGACGCCTCTCTGCCAGCACGACCACTTCTTTTGCGAGTTCGCCCAGGCGCTCCCTGAGCTTGAAAGTGCAGTCCCATTCAGAGCCACGTCCGAGCACGATATCCTCGGCGAGAGCCCGGCAGGTGGGGGCCCCGCACGCGCCGCAGTCGAGCCCGGGTAGGCCCTGCTCGATCGACTTGATCTCCGCCAGTTTGGCCTCGGCCTTCGCGGGATCCGGATCCAGGCGGAAAATAGGCCTCGGCCGGAGGCTAAGACTGAACCAGAGCTCTGGCCGGTCCACGCTGGTTTCCCTCACCAGCCGATGAGGCGAAGCCCCGCTAAAGCGGTCGGCCAGCTTACCAAGCCTCATCCTCGAGACGAAAGGATTGGTGACGTGGAGACACCCTCCAACGCACCCACCTACGCAGGCCTGCATTTCGATGAACTCGACCTGCCCGTCCAGCCCTCCGGCCTCGAGTTCGTCCAGGAATCTCGAGACGTTTGATATCCCGTCCACCGACAGCCCCGTGAGGCCCACGGCTGCCATCTCGCCGCCCGCCTTGCCCCAGCCGATACCGGAGCCCGACGACACCGGGAACCGCGGGACGCCCTCAGGAAGGGGGATCCCCTTGTGCTCCCGCACCCAAAGGAATGCCTGGGCGGCCGATATGGACGCGTCCACGAGGGAGCGTCCCCTGCCGACCGGCTGCCTGGAAGCGGTGATCTTGGCCGGACAAGGAGATATGAAAACGGCGGCCGGGTTCTTTACGGACCTATCTCGCCGGATCTTGGTCTTGGCAAGCCAAGCGGCGACTTCCATAGGGGCTTCACAAGGTATCACTCGTCCAAGGATGGACGGGTACTTGACCTGTATGAGGCGGAGGACCGCGGGACACGCCGGTGAAATAAAGGGCCCTTCACCGGGCCTTCTTTCTATGTAGTCCCTCATCAGCTCAGAGCACAGATCGGCCGCCACCGCTACATCGAAGACTTCGTCAAAACCGCCTGTAGCGAGGAGAGCCGCCCTCACTTCATCTGGCGTCATGTCGGCAAAAGAACCGTAGAAAGACGGCGGCACCAGGGCGATCTTGTAATCCAGAATCGAAAGGGACTCCCAAGAATCGCTCACAGCGGTCTTGGCCATGTTGGGGCAGCGCCTTATGCACTCGCCGCAGTCTATACACCTGTCCTCGAGGATAAAGGCTTTGCCGTCCCTTACCCTTATCGCTTCCGTGGGACAGCCCTTGATGCAGTTGGTGCACCCCTTGCAACGCTCAGGTTCCAGCCGGACCGAGTGGAAATACGAGGACGCGTGCAGGTCTTCCGGTCCGGGAGCAACCGTGCAGACGACTCTCGTGCCCTTACCTACCTGAGACTCGATATGGAATTCGTCCGACGCCTTCCTGGCGTTGGGAAGGCCCATTCCCGCCCCGAAACCCATCTCGCGTATGTGCTCGGGAGCGGTCGAGTACCCCTCTTTCATGGCGAGGGCTATGTCGGGGATGCCGGGGCCTGTGTCTTCGGCGGTTATCTGCACTTTTCCGTTGTTCCAGAGGAGCCTCAAGATACCTTCCCTGGCGTGGATTATGATGTTCATGCCGAGCTCATACGCGGCGATTAGGGCCCGTCTGGACGCCTCCGCGGGGAAACCGATGCCCAAGAGACTCCGCTTGAGCCCGGAAGTCTCCTCACCTATCCTCGCGAACTCGCCGCGAGAGATGGCTACCTCGAACAGCACACGTGGCTCAGGACTGGCCTTTTCCATGCCTAAACCTCGCCAGAGCTTCGAGAACTATGGCGGCGACGACTGCTCCTCCGAGAGCAGTGAACAGCTGGGTTATCGTGAGTGAGGTATAAGCCGCAGGGGGGATGTTGGTCCCTGTGGAGAGCAGGTACTTAACACCGAGCGTCATGACTGCCCACTTGACCACCGCGGCCAAACCCATGGCCACATACTTGTTGACCCGTCCGTAACCGGCGACCAGCGACAAGGAGGCGTTTCCCGCCATTATCACCGGAATCGCGGGAGCCAGCTTCATGATGCCCGTCACAAGCGCCATCCAAGGTGTGATAAAACCCACAAGCACACCACTCAAGGGATGTACGAAAATAGAAGAGACGTACAGAACCGCGTTGATGGCGGGACCTGTAACCGGCTGGGGTAGCGAACCTAGCTGAAACGCCAAAGCTAATGCCGTCAGTACTGCAGTGTAGGCAAGTTTCCTAACATCGAGCTTCATGGTTTCTCCATCCCTGTTCGATCAGAGGTTTCTGTCTACTTTGTGCTTGTGTGCACTATCCACATCATCTTAGCACACGGGGGTCAAAAGAACAACGGTATTGGCTCAGAATGGCCCTGCCAATGTGGGGTTTTTTGTGTTCTAGTGACACAAGCGGCATTAGGGTGTTATCACAGATTTGTGTCTTGTCTATCCAGCATAATCGGCTGGGCACCGACACTGCGCCTTGAGGCCATGACGCCGCCTCAAGGTGACGGACGGAACGTTAAACTCCATTGGCTGAAATCACCGAAACACCGCTACAAATCCCATATCAGAAAAGTACGGTGTACGATATAATGGTTGCAGCATTGTCCCAAATGACTACTTGGAGAGCAGGTACCGAGCGGAATGAGCGATGTGATCCTAGAGCTCGTTCAGATTGAGAAGAGCTTTGGCGATGTTCGGGTACTTAACGGCATAGATCTGACTGTCAGGAAGGGCGAGTTCATAACCCTATTGGGTCCGTCAGGGTGCGGGAAGACCACAACGCTCCGCATCATAGCAGGCCTTGAGACGCCCGACCGCGGCCGCGTGTTTTTGGCCGGAAAGGACGTCACGGACCTTGAACCCAACAAGCGCAACGTGAACACGGTATTTCAAAACTACGCCCTTTTCCCTCACATGAACGTGGAGGCGAACATCGCCTACAGCCTGAAGCTCAAGAAAACAGACAAACAGACGATCGCCAAGACGGTAAAAGAAGCCCTGGAGCTGGTGCAGCTGAGCGGGTATGAAAAACGGATGCCCGACGAGCTTTCGGGCGGGCAGAAGCAACGCGTGGCCATAGCCAGGGCTATAGTCAACCAGCCGGCGGTGCTGCTCCTGGATGAGCCTCTGGGAGCCCTCGACCTGCAGCTCAGGCACCAGATGCAGATCGAACTCAAGAGGCTCCAGAAGCGGCTCGGCGTGACCTTCATCTATATCACCCACGACCAGGAAGAAGCGCTCAACATGTCCGACCGCATAGCGGTCATGCGCGACGGCAAATTCGAGCAGATCGGGACGCCGGCAGAAGTCTACGACCGGCCCAAGACTAGCTACGTCGCCCGTTTTGTGGGGTCGGCGAACCTGCTTCAGGGAAAGGCGTACAACGCGGGCGACAGCATCATTCGCCTAGAAACACCCTATGGTTTTGGGCTGGTAAGCACCCGTGGGGCGAAGATACGGGATGGACAAGCCATTACGGTGGCTGTAAGGCGCGAGTCGGTCACTCTCGTGGCCGGAGAAACGGCGGACGGCAGCGGGCTCCGGGCAATCGTAAAGGAAAAACACTACGCCGGGGGTGTGCTCCAGATCATCCTCTCCCTATCTGATGGGTCAGAGTTCGTCTCCAGCAAGCAGGGCCTCGATTCGCCGCTCAAGGCAGGTGACCACGTGCTTATCACGTGGCTGCCCGAACAAGGCGTAATCGTGGACCTGGAGGAAGCATGATGGACGCAGAGATCAAGGCCAGTTCTACGGCTGCTCCCGACCCCGGGGAAAAGCCTCAGGGACGTAAATTCGCTTTCCGAAAGCTGTTCAGCGCCGCGACCATCTCGGTGATGCCGATCTATGCGTTCACGCTTCTATTCGTTGTCGGACCTCTGGTCTACATGGTGGTCTTGAGCTTCCTCACGCGGGCCGAAACATGGGGTGTCATAAAGGAATTCACCTGGTCCAACTACAAGAAGATCCTGGAACCCGTATACCTCAAGACTTTCTACGAATCGCTGAAGCTGGCTCTGATCACTACCTTCTTTGCTGCCCTGGTAGGATACCCGTTTGGGTACTTCATGGCCCGCCTGAGCGCCGTGTGGAAACGGAGGATGATGCTCCTCCTCATGATCCCCTTCTGGACCAGTTCTCTGATAAGGCTCTACGGCTGGATAATCATCTTCCGGGCCAACGGGGTTCTGGACAAGATCCTCATGGGGCTGGGAATTATCGCTTCTCCCCTAAAGCTTCTGTACACCTACTCGGCAGTGGTCGTGGGCATGATTTACGCCCTCTTGCCGTTTATGATTTTCGCCGTGTACTCCAGCGCCGAGAAACTCGACTGGCAGCTCGTCGAGGCAGCCCGGGACCTCGGCGCCACGCCCTGGCAGGCCTTCATCACAGTGTCCTTCAGACTGACCATCCCGGGGCTTCTGTCGGGCGTTGTGCTCACGTTCATCCCTTCCATGGGGCTTTTCTTCATCGCCGACATCTTGGGAGGCAACAAGGTAATTCTGGTCGGAAACCTCATCCAAGAACAGCTCATGAAGGCGCGCAACTGGCCTTTCGCCGCCGCGCTTTCGGTCGTCCTACTGATCCTGACGAGCCTCATGATCGCCCTTTACCGCAAGGTATCGGGGGTTAAAGACCTGGAGGGGCTGGTATGAAAAAGAAGAGCAAGCTTCCGGGACTGTATCTTGGGGTCGTGCTGGCGCTCATGTATGTGCCCATACTGCTCGTCATCATTTACTCCTTTAACGAGAGCAGGATCAGTTCCGTATGGGGAGGCTGGTCTCTCAGGTGGTACAGGGACCTCTTCCGCGACAGGGACATCATGGACGCCGTGACCAATAGCCTCATCCTGGCCACTATAAGCAGCCTTGCGGCCGCGGTCATAGGCACCCTGGCAGCCGTGGGGATGCCCAAGGCAAACCTGAGGGGTAAGGGGATCATCGAGTACCTCTCGACGCTTCCCATAATGATCCCCGAGATCATCCTGGGGATGGTCTTCCTCGTGTACTTCACGCTCATGAGGCTCCCCTTCGGCATGGTGACGCTCGTCGTCGCGCACACGTCGTTCTGCATCCCGTACGTGTACATGCTGGTGAAAGCGCGCCTCGTGGGGCTGGATAAGAGCTACGAAGAATCTGCCAAGGATTTGGGGGCCACCGACTGGAATGTGTTCTGGGACATCACGCTGCCGCTCATCCTGCCGGCGATTACATCGGGTATGCTGCTTTCCTTCGCCATGAGCCTGGATGATGTCGTCATAAGCGTGTTTGTCACGGGAGTAAACACGAACACCCTACCGCTCAAGATCTATACGCAGCTCAAGACAGGAGTCACTCCCAAGATTAACGCCTTGTGCACTCTCATGTTCTTGAGCACAATGCTTATAGTTCTCCTGTCGGCCCACTTCGCAAGGAAGAACGTCAGAAAAACTGAGAGGAGGATAACAAGTGAAGAAGCTTCTCGGATGCGCGATAGTATTGGCCTTGCTCGTTAGCCTGGCCGCGTGCCAAAAGGCCCCCGCGACACCGTCTGCAGATGGGCTTCAGGACAAAGAACTGAACCTCTTCACGTGGGAAGGCATGTTCCCTGAAGAGGTACTAGCCCGGTTCGAAGATGAAACCGGCATCAAGGTTAACTACAGCACTTTCGACTTCAACGAAACGATGCTGGCCAAGCTCGAGGCCTCGGGCGGCGGGGATTACGACCTGGTCATCGCCGACGACTACATCCTCGAGGCTGTGATCTCGAAGGGGCTGGCGCAGAAGCTCGACCTCTCCAAGATCCCCAATATCGGCAATGTGAACCCCATATACCAGGGTCAGTTCTATGACCCCAACGATGAGTACACTGTGCCGTACGGCGCAGGCGTACTGACCATCGTGTACAACCCTGACGCAGTACCGATAGAGATCGAAGCCTACGCGGACCTTTGGGATCCGTCTCTGAAAGACAGCGTGGGTATCATCGCCAACTACCGCGTCATTAACGGCATGGCCCTCAAGGTCCTCGGCGAGAGCTTCAACACAGAGGATCTCGGAGCGATCGAAGCAGCGGGCCGGAAACTCCTCGATCTGGCACCCAACATCAGGGTCATCAAGGACGACAACCTCCAGGATGACCTGCTCTCCGGCGAGATAGACGCGGCGATCATGTACACATCTCAGGTAACGATGGCCAAGCTGGCGAACCCCGACCTCAAGGTCGTGTTCCCGAAGGAAGGCATCGGCTTTGGCGTAATGGCCAAGTTCATACCGTCAAAGGCCCCCCATCCCGATGCCGCGCACAAGTTCATAAACTTCATCCTCGACCCTGAAGTCTCTGCCGAGTGTTTCGAGTGGCTCGGTTACTACTGCACCAACAAGGCGGCAGACGAGCTCATCAGCGAGGAATACAGAGATTTCCTCACACTGCCCGAAGGCTTCAATGAGGACATGGAGATGATCCGTGTCGTCGGCGCCGACGCCGAGGAAGTCCACACGAGGATCTGGACAGAGTTCAAGGCGGCTTGTGGGCAGAGCTAGGAACTGCCATCTTTCATAGCACGAGACGAAATGTCAGCCCCGGGCAGCAATGCCCGGGGCCGGCGTTCTCTGGATTTCAGACTCGCGTATTGTCTCACTTTCCTCCTATGAGATGACACACTCTTTCCATACAGGCCCCGATCTCGCGGACTTAGTTCTCTCCAAGGCGCCACGTGACGAGACCACGGAGATGGGGGATCACGTTTCTCGCACGCTTTCCTGTATTGGACACGGCACTTCTCCCCCCACTCCGAGGTCCTCAGTCGACGACGGTGGTTAGTACTTGATGAACCTCTCTCCGGGCACGCCGCAGATGGGACATCGGTCGGGAGCGGCTTTCTCGATGTTGCCGCACACCGGGCACAGGTAGTAGAAAACTTCCTCGGTCTGTTCGAGGTTCTCAAGCGCTTCCTTATAGAGCTTGGCGTGAACCTCTTCCGCCCTCATGGCTTGCGTAAATGCGATGACAGCGGCCCTGTTCCCCTCGGCCTCTGCTGTCTTCACGAACTCTGGATACATCTCCGTGTACTCATATGTCTCGCCGGCGATACCGTCTTTCAGGTTATCGGCGGTCGAACACAGCTTTCCTGCGAGCTCCAGCTGCCTTGCGGCATGAATGGCTTCAGCGTCGGCCGCCACCCTGAACAGCTTGGCGACGTTGAGCTTTCCTTCTTTTTCGGCCTGCCTGGCGTAAGACGTGTACTTCCTGTTGGCTTGAGATTCTCCGGCAAACGCCTTCATCAGATTCTCGAGCGTCTTGCTTTCAGCCATCTGCTTTCCTCCTCGCTCTTACCTGGAGAACTTCTAATAGTGTTTCCACTGGTTCCCTCAGGATACCTGCGTATCTCGCGGGCCGGCCAATCCTGCCTGGCATCTCACAGCCTATCTCACCGATCAGTACATCGAGCCAAAGATCCCATCCACCAGTCCGATGCCGGCGATCCGCCCGTCTCGGATGAGATACAGAAGGCTCTTCGTGCCGCCATCTTGTACGTGGACATAACCGTAGTCGTAGCTCTCGCCGAACCACTCTTCGTCTTCGAAGCTGAGCCTATCGACCTTCTTCAGCTGCTCAGGCTGCCAGCGGTTCCAGATCGTGTCCTCCAGATCTCCGACGGCGACCCCCGCACACCAGTGCCCTTCCCTGACGGTCCGGATGCAGTAGACGACATAGAGTCCTTTCGAATGGAGGTACTTCAGCTGGAACCCGTCGGTTGCGACGATCGTCACCTGACCCAGACCTTCCGCCTCGAAGCTTTCGCTGCTATCCACGGTGAGGTCAAGCCCAAACGGGAAGCCTGTCGGGTGGACGCCAAGCCGCAGGATGTCCCAGGAAGCGGGGCCTGTGATGCCGAGCGAAAAAACGCTGTCTCCCGATGACCTCTTGAACAGTTCCTCGGCGAGGTCGGAGTTTTCAACGCGCTCGAAACTCGCGGGGTGCGGGTCGTGGCCGAGGATCTCTCTGACAAGCATGAACGCAACATATTCCGGGTTGAAGTAGGATTTTTCCGGATCAAACTGGGAATCCTGGCGCCTTGCCTCTTCCTTGGACTGCAAGGCAGCGTAGTACTCTCTCGACGGCGATTTCGAAAGTGGGAAATATGGATAAACGTTGCCCGCTTGGTCACGCCAGCGCTCGACGCACCATATGCCATCTTCTCCCTGCTTCACGGGCTGGGAAAGGCAGAAAGTCCAAGCTACATCTTTCCGTCAGCCGATATCCGGTGAATCAAGGCTGGCTCTTACTTCCGAGGATGTGGATCGGTACTGCGACGATATTCGCAGACTCATACGAGGAGGGTCAGCATCTGGTTCAATTTACGTTCAATTAGTACTATCGAAGGTTCGGACAGCTGCCCACCTGCATTGGTTTTGCAGTGTGGGTACAATGGCGTCGCTGTGACACCGGATGGAAGCCTCTTTGCGTGCCATCGCTTGATATTACCTGAATACCGGCTTGGCGATGTATGGAGTGGCGTCGACTCAGCCAGACTCATGGAGCTATTCCCAAATCACTGCGTGGACGACCACGAACCGTGTTCCTCATGCTGGGCACGCTATTTTTGCGGTGGAGGCTGTTATGCGGAGAATATCCAGGCAACTGGCTCCCACTGGAAGCCTTGGCCTACAAGATGTCGCATCGTCCGAACTACTATTGAGGCAGTGGTGGAGCACTACTTTGTGGAGCCAGCTAAGAAAAGAACAAGGGAGCTCTCGGAGGGTGTTCGTGGTGAACTCAGCGCCTCTCAAACTTAAGATACTGTCAAGAACGCTGGCGCACGAGAGAGTCTTTCTTCTGCCCATCGCAGGGTGCGTTCTGCTGGGCACCCTTTTTCTGTGTTGAGTCCCCTGCTTTATCGGCAAGTAGTCGATCGGATAATCGAGCGAAATCCGCAGGTTTTGGCCGCCCTGCTGAAAATGATCATTATCCAGACTGGGGCCATACTTAATTCGTGGGCGCTCAATCTTGTTCTGGCACGTTTCCAGTACAGTGCCGTCGAGACTCTGAGAGTGCGCACATTCGAGAGCGTTGCCCGTGCTCGAGTCTT
>DUSI01000002.1 GCA_012842685.1 Candidatus Fermentithermobacillaceae bacterium | reverse complement strand
GGGAGGCCCTTCGGGGCCTCCCTTCGGCTTTGAGAGAGGGAGCGGGCTTTGAGTGGCTCAAAGTTCTCATGGGACTCGGAACATTGGGGCTTTGCGGTACGTCAGAGGTTAGGGAGTCTGCACACGCTGATAGCGGTCGAGCGTGATCGCTTTGGAGGGATCTACATGAGGCGCTGCGGGGTACGCAGGGGCATCTTAGCGTGCTTCGTCATAGTCAGTGCCGTGTGGGCCTTAGGGGGAGCAGCGTACTCGGCGTCTGCCTTACCTCTCTCAGACCAGGTTGCTGCCATCCTTGGGGCCAAGGGAGTCATGATCGGTTACGAAGACGGGTCTATGCGGTGGGACAGCAGAGTGACCCGTGCAGAAGCTGTGAAGATTCTACTAACGGCGACCGGAGAGGTATCGCCTGTCCCGAGCCGGTCATCGATGGTGTTTCTCGACGTCGATCCCTCACATTGGGCGTTCGGATTTGTCACTGCGGCGGCTGAGATCGGACTGGTGAGGGGGCGTCCTGGTAGGACTTTTGACCCTGACGGGAGCGTTACCATGGCGGAGTTCATGGCGATGGTGAGCCGCGTGTATGCCAGCCTCGGTGGCGATCGAGAGAGAGCCCTTCTAGACGTGCGGGTGGAACCCTCCTGGGCCGCACCTGAGTTAACCGCTTGGCCCGAATTGCTTGAGCTTGTTGCCAGCGGCTCTTCGTATGTCAATCTCGATTATCCCGCGTCTCGGGGGGACGTAGCCGTAGTGAGTGCGAAGATGATGGAGGGTCTTGGGCTTGCATATGACCTGTCTGGCGTGGTGGAGCGGGTGAGTAGTGATGGGAATCGGATATTCCTGCGGACGGACAACGCCGGTCTAGCCCTGGAAGTTCCTGTCTCAGAGAATGTCCGATGGTACCCACGGGATGCAGGAGAGAAAGGGCAGGGAGCGATTGGCAGGGTCGTCAAGATTGTACTTGATGCGTCGGGCAAAGCTGCGGTGGTTGTCAGACAGTGAACAGTAGGTGAGACTTGTGAGACGGCGCGTGCTTGCAGCTTGCGGACTGATAGCTGCGGTCTTTGGGATGAGTGTTGGTGGATTCGTTGGCCTTGTGAAAAGGCCGCTACGGGCTTTGCCTTCAGAAACGGGGCTGGTGCGTGTCGCAGCAATAACCTCACCCGTGTCGGACACGAGTGTAGTTAACGAAGTCATCGAGGGAAACCTTGAAGCCTTAGGCGTTAGCCGCCTTCGCTCAAACGTGGGCGGTTCAGGCCTGAGGCAAGTTCTCTCTATCGTGGACACAGGAACGGATCCACGTGTATTCGGCGGCTCTGGGACAAGCGCTCCTGGGCGTGTTCTCGACTGGATTGATCTAACGGGTGAAGGCACGGCTTCGCTTCTGGGTGACTACGAGGCAGATGCTGGGGTCCTCAACGTAGAAGGTATTCGGTTCAACGTGAGCAATGTAAGGAGTCAGAGGGGACACTACTTAGTCGGGACCATGCCGAAAACGATAGCAACACATCTCGGGGCCAACAGACAGGTGTATTTTGTCATTTCCGACCCTGATGTCCCTGGTTGGTACAACACGGTGACTATCGACACCGATTCAGATGCCGATTTTGGAGACGAGATTCCACTGCGCGAGTTTAGAACTAACCGGTCTTATGCGGTGATTACGCTCTCTGAGGAGCGGTCGGTAGCGATCGTGCTCTCCCGCCTCGACCTCAGCAGAGGACTGGTATCCTTCGGATTTGATCTAAACGGTCACGGCACCGCTCTAGCAGCTCTTGCAGCAGGTTCGGGCCCAGTGACAGGTGTTGCCCCTGAGGCTAACGTCGTCGTTATCAAGGCCATTGCGTCTGATGGTGTTGGAAGTTGGAGCAACATCGTCAGGGGCGTTGAGGAAGCCCTTTCAGCGAAGGCGCACGTGATTCTAGTAGGCGCGGTTCAGGACAGAGCTGGAGATGAATCAGAATGGACGGAGCTGCAGAAGCGTGTCGCCGACATGGGAAGTCATCTTGTGCTTCCGGCGGGCAATGCTGGTCCCGGCATCGGCACCATCCCTGTGTCGACAGGTGCGCATACTACCATCGTGGTTTCGGGTTATCTCCCCAGGACGAGCGCCAAGTTGCTGTGGGGCCAGAACTTCACTAGCGACCTCTGGTATCCCCTGTCGTCGAGTGGTCCTGACCCTAGCGGGAACCGCGGCCCGCTGGTGGCGGCACCGGCCATAGCGGTCGCGCCGGTGTTTAGGGGCGACGGTAGCGTGACGTTTTCCAACATGGAGGGGACTTCGGTAGCGGCGGCCTATGCGGCTGGGTGTGTCACGCTATTGCGTCAGACACAGACTGGTGCTGATGGGCGGCTTTCAAGATCCGCTGCCTTCATTACGGCTAGTCTGGCTCAAGGAGCCTCCAAGATTCCCGGGGTGCTGCCTGTGGAACAGGGATACGGGCGACTGGATGTTGCAGCCGCGTACAATATCCTGCGTTCCCGTACCGATTACCGCAGCATGCTCCTGGTAGGGAGCTGGGGTGGGGTCTCTACTTCAGGCGGCATATGGGTCAAAGGCACGATGCCCGGGGCGTTTCCAATATGGATTGACAACTACGCTCCCAATGCCAGAACCGCCCAGCTCGCTGCCGACGTACCTTGGTTAAAGCTCAGAGCCAGCACCCTATACATGGATCCGGTTAGCCAGCGTAACACTGTCGTTTATGGGACTGCCGACCTGGCTCCTGGGTTCTACTCTGGCGAGATCTTGGCAGATGACATCGGTACTCTGGGCACCGACACATCCTTCGTTGTGAGCGTGAGCATTCCACACCAGTTTAACACTTCGGGCAGAGCCTCCTTTGAACTTAGGAACGATTCTTCCTTCGTGAGCCGCCAGTTCATAAGGATGCCCGAAACTGCCGAATCGGTGGTACTGACGCTTACTGGCTCGCAGCCAGGGCAGCGATACGCAATCTACAACCCGGATGGCTTGTTGGTGCGCCAGGGGGCACTTGAGGGTTCGGTGACCATGAGGATAGGGCTTCCCAAGGCTGGCCTCTGGCAGATATGTGTGTACAACCCTGATGGCGCTCCCCTAAGGGTTCCGGTTCAGGCTCAAGCCTCACTTGATGGATTTTTCGGCTTCGAACTGGGGGCGACTCTCAAGGCCCAATACTACATGGTGGGCACTCAGGGCGCCACCGTTACCCTTAGACCCTCGGCTACAACCCATGAGGACGAATGGAGATACAGGAGCTCCTACACCCAGGAGACGGGCAGGAGCACGCAGATTATGCTCCCGGACATAGAGAAAGAAGCGGCTGCCCTGTCCATTCGATTCGGCGCAGTTACCGGAAACGTCCTGAGGGCCTACCTCATGCGTTTTGATAAGGTGTCTTCCAGGTGGGTGGAGGTAGGCAGGGCGCTGACCACCAGTACGGGAGTAGGAGAGATCCATCTACCGAACCCTCAACCTGGCAAGTACACTCTGCATATCGAGGCGTATGGAGCGGGTCCCACCGCCTATGTGGAAGTTGATGTGAACCTGGTAGGCAACGCGACGGACAACGCTCTGAAAGGAATCCCGACCACTATAGCCGCAGGTTCCTCGACCCTTGAAATCCCGCTTCCGGTGAGCGACTCAGAGCCTCTCAACCTCCTTGTCTTAAGGCCTTCGGATTCGAAGGTCCTGGGGGTATTGGAGCGGTCTTACTTCAGCGTCTCCGACATTCCGGTGGTCCAAGTCTCTCAGGGTTCCGATATCAAGACCATAAGAGCCTTCTGGAGGTCGGACCTGAAGCCTGCCGATGTGCTGGTCAGCGTTGGAGGGATCAGCTACCAGCTCATAAACGGCCGGATGACTGCCCCGGTTCCCGACGGTCTTTCGCCTGCTTACTGGACGAAGGATGGTACGAGAGTGGTATTGACGCAACCTAACTGAGCGTTGCAGCCGGGCCGGAGGTATAATGCAGGTATGTAATCTGAGACGTAGTTCTCTGCACCATTCCTTTAAGGAAGTGAAGGCCGTGCCCCGATCTGTATCTACCACTGATTTCTGTCGCAGGTTATCCACTCGGATGTTTCTATCCATTCTCGTGCTGTTAGCCTTAACTTGCTCTTTCGCCAGGCCGGCGCTTGCTGCCCCCTCGGAGGACAAGCCTCAGGATGAGGCTACCTTCGAGTTTGAGGTCCCTGCTTCCGAAAAGGACTTCATGGACATCCTTCTCAAGGTGAAAGACCTGCTGACGCAGGTTTATCCGTCTGAGGTCGGCACGAAAGAGATGTACGAGGGAATGCTGAGGGGCCTGCTGGAAAGCCTCGGTGATCCCCATTCGGGATACATGACTAAAGACGAATACGAGAAGTTCATGAGCACGGTCGAGAGCACCTACACGGGAGTGGGCGTGGTCATACAGCTCATAGACGGCCAAGTAACCATCATGAACGTCATCAAAGACAGCCCTGCGCAAAAAGCCGGTGTTATGCCCGGAGACATTATAGTCGGCGTGGACGGTATTGAGTACTCTGACCTAAACGATGTTGCAGCCGCGCTCCGCGGGCCTGAAGGGACAGGGGTTATCCTCGAGGTATTCAGGTCTTCTACCGGTGAAACCCTCCACTTCGTGCTCAGCCGGGCCCGTATCACTGCTTCTGCTGTGGAAGCCCAGGACCTGGGCGACGGCATTTTCTACATCGACCTGGACCATTTCGATCTGGGCGTGTTCCTGACTTTCGGAGATGAAATCGCGAGGGTTAAGGAGTTGGGGGCGAGAGGTTTGATCCTCGACCTCCGGGACAACCCGGGTGGCCTGTTGGATGCAGGAGTTGTAGTAGCGGAGAGTTTGGTCCCGAAAGGGCCTATTGTGGAGCTCAAAGGCAAGATCGGTCACGAAGTCATCGCAAGCTTTAGCGATTTGGAGCCGATCCCCGTAGCGGTCCTCGTGAACGAGAGGACCGCCAGTGCCTCCGAGATAGTGGCAGGTGCAATCAGGGACCATGGGGTTGGCATTCTGCTCGGGAAGAACACATACGGTAAGGGCAGCATACAGCAGGTTCTCCCGCTGGGAGGGGAGCTGGGGGCCATAAGGCTCACGATAGCCGAATACTACACCCCCTCCGGCACTGCGATCTCGGGCAAAGGGCTTGCCCCTGACATCGAGATTGACGACGAAACAACTGTCCCATCCAAGCTCGAGTACACGAGGGTTCTCAGGAGAGGTTCTGTGGGGCTAGACGTGCTCGCGCTCCAAGAAACCCTCAGTTTCCTGGGCTACGCCCCGGGACAGCCCGACGGCATCTTTGGACCCCGTACGGAACAGGCCGTTAGGTCTTTCCTCGCTGCCAAAGGTAGGTCCTACGCAGGATACGTGGGTTCCGCGGAGGTCCAGCTCCTCAACCAAGCCGTGGTGGAGAAGGTGAAGGATGCGCCGGATATCGTCCGCGACCGTGCCGTGGAAGTCCTGAAGCACCGTCTCCAGACGGGCGAGTGGCCGGTGGGCTCTGGCGCGTCTGTCGAGACTGCCTCGTGAGTGTTAACCGGTCATGAAACGTCGCTAGACCTCTTTAGACCAGTTTAGACCACTAAGGTCGCCTCTCGATGCCCGGTCTCAAACCTGGTGAGATACTGAATGAAAAGGCCTGGTGCCACTTGTCCGGCACCAGGCCCGTTTGTGATGGTCGAACCCTGGCTATATTGTGGCCCGAGTCCAGCAGGCCTAGCCGCTCTGAGAGAGCCCCGCTGTCTTTCTGGGTGACCGCCAGTATTCCATGACGAACACCGCCAGGACCGATACAAAGCCTCCGAGTATAGCAGCCACTGCCGTATTGAGGAGTTTGTGGGGCTTAACGGGATTGACCGGTTCCACAGCGGGCGATACCACGTTCATCTGCGGCATGGTGGTCATGAGTTTCCCAATACTGTCGGTGAACGAGGCGATCTGGTTGACCAGGTCTCTTTCCTGTGCCTCGAGTACTTGCACCTGGTTCTGGTAATCGAGAAGGAGAGCGTATTTTGCCTCGTATTCGGCTTGGAGTGAAGGAAGTGCGGACGCGATCCCCTGGAGGCGGGTCCTGGTCTCGCTGAGCTCGACCTTCTTGAGGGCCAGGCTCTCGCTGAGACTCCTATGTATCTCGTTTGCTACTTGTGTAGGCCGTCCCGACCAGTCGGGAGGGCCGGGAAGTGTCGGAGGAATGGATTCCAGAGCCTTCTCCAGCTCTTCTATGCCTTTCATGAGCTCCTTTTCCCTGAGTTCTGCCTCAACCTGCTGGGCCAGGTAAGTTGAGACTTGGCCCGCGAGCCTTTCTACGTCGTTCTGTAGACCCACCAGATTGGCGCTGTGTTTGAGGTCCGCGAGTTCCTTCCTGACCCGGGCCAGGTTTTCCTGTGCAACCTCTTTCTGTTCGTCGTAGTACCGCACAGATGACGCCACTGTGTCTTCGTGGGTCTGTCTTACGAACTCAATGAACCGGGTCGCGATCTCGTTGGCTATCCTGGCCGAAAGCTCGTTGCTCCCGGTCTCGACGCGGATGGTTGTAAGCATGGAGGACGATTTTGACGTCTCAACTGAAATTCTCTTCGCGAGTGAGAACGGGTCGTATTCGTCTCGCAAGCCCAATGCCTCTATTATGAGCCCCATAAAGTGTGGGCTCTTTATTACCTCAGAGGGAACCGGGGTCTGCGGTACAAGGATCTGTACCGATGCTTGGTATACGGGCTTAAGCACGAAGAAGCTTATGACTGCGGCCGCAAGTGCCGCTGCCAAGGTAACCCCAATAATGAAGAACTTCCAACGCCACAGAAGCTCGACGTATTCCCTGAGATCGATCTCGTCCGTATATGTATACGTATCCAACGCCAAAACCTCCAGGTTCAAGCGATGCAAGCGCCCGACGACGTCTCCTGCATTCTCTGTGGTCTACCGAATGTCAGATCTGCTCACTTGGAAGGCCTGATGGCTCCAAAGACGGAGACCAGCTCGTGGACTTCGACGGTATTCGGAGCAAACCCTTCAGGGAACGTGACCTCGTATCCAGAGACCTCCGAAAGGGCGGCAAGCCACTTGTACGCCTCGATCGCCAGGTTCTTGTCTTTGGCCGCGGCCTCAAGGAGGGCCCCGCTCTCCTGGATCTCTCCCCTTAGGTAGGCCACCTGCCCGGCCGCCAGGGATATCTTGGGAGTGAAGTTGAGCCCGTCGGGGCTGAACACCTTGGTGTATATGCCCGTTACGCGCTCTCGCTTCATCTCCAGGATGCGGAACGCAGTCTCAAGGAGCTCTGCGCATTGTGAGAGATTGCCCAAGCGCTCCTCGCGAACGGCTTCCTCAAGCGCGGCGTACGAAAGCGCCTTGATATGCCGTTCAATGCAAGCCCTGCCCAGATCCGCAAACGACTCGTAGTAGGAACGGTTGGTCGGCATCATCAGGATGAGCTGGTAGTGAGACTTTAGAGCCTCGTCCAGCTCCCCGATCTTGCGGAGCATCTGGAACTCCATGATCTGCCGCTCCATGTTCGTGGGATCGGCGTGCCTGGCAGCCTTAAGATACAGCGGCACCATGTTCTTGGATACCATGTTTTTTGTATTCACATAGTCTTCTACCGCCCATTCGGCCAGCTCCAGATGGTAAGAGGGGTTCCATTTGTCGCGCTTGGCCGCTTCCGCCAGGTAACGCGTCGCCAGTTTGACGTCTCCCGAAGCATGGGCATATACGGCCCTAGAGCCGTACTCAATGCCGCTGTAGAGCATGTTGGCGGTAAGGGTCACTGCCGGTACCAAGACCAGCGCGACGACTATAGTGAGCGCCATTGGGAGTGAGAAAGTCAGCGCTTCGCCCTGCGCCCTGGCTCCCTTCTTCTGAGACTTCTTCCCGGGGAGCCTCGGGGTGAACCTAAAGACCGCCGACTTAAAGAGCGTGGGGAGGTATTCCCCTACGTCCGATACCAGCACCGCTATGGCGGCGTACATCCCCACGGCGATAGCAGGCAGCGACAGGTCGAAGTCCATCGCGCTGTGGATGCCGAGGGCAAATACTGCCATGGCCGAGGACGCTATCTTTGTCGCAAAGGCCGGTCCTTTCTGGGCCTCGCTCGAATCATGCGCACGTGCCTCCGGCTTTATGGACTCAGCTGCTGCGCCGTATCCCTCACCGTAGGCCCTGGCGTATGCCTTAACCGCGGCGTAAGCCAGCGCTACCCACAGGAGCACGTAGATGAGAAGTCCCGGGAAGCCCACTTCCACAAGCATCTGGGCGAAGTGGTTGTGGGTTTCGGTGAACCAGTAGGGCGTCCTGTGGTACTGGTGGTAAAGCGCCTCCCATCCGCCAGCCCCGGTGCCGAAGGGGTAGCCGAGGGCTATGGAAAGGGCGTCCTTTGTCGCAAAGACGCGTGTGAGCATGCTCCTATCCAGTAGGGTCACTGTCTTGAGCTGGG
>DUSI01000001.1 GCA_012842685.1 Candidatus Fermentithermobacillaceae bacterium | reverse complement strand
TAACATAAAGCGCGCGAGGAGGTCCTTTTCATGGTGGGACACCCCATTGAGAGTCTCATGAAGACTACCATGGAGAGCCTGAAGTCCATGGTAGATGTGAGCACGGTTGTGGGAGAACCGGTTGAAACCAAGGACGGGACGGTCATAGTCCCTGTCTCGAGAGTGTCTTTCGGCTTTGTGGCCGGCGGCGGCGACGAGGCTGCCGTGGGAGGCGGAGGCGTGGAAGACCAGGGGCAGGAAGAGGACTACGCTCCCTCAGGCGAAAAGGCGAGCATGCCCTTCACGGGTGGTTCGGGCGCGGGCGTGACGGTGAGGCCGGTAGGGTTCTTGGTCGTAGATGCAAGGAAAGTGCGGTTTATCCCGGTGGACAACAAGGCCATATACGACAGACTTCTGGACGAGGCGCCGGAGCTTCTCGAAAAACTGTCCCGTGCCCTGGGGGGCCGTGAATGTGTCCGCGAGGTGGCGGAAAAAGTCAGGACCTTGGCTAGGAGAAAGGTCTCCTCCGAGCGAGAGATCGAGGAAGACCGGTAATGCGCCCCCTCTGGAACGGGACAATTACCTTCGGGCTCGTGGTGATCCCCGTTAGGCTCTATGCCGCCACCGAACGGAAGTCGGTGAGCTTTCGTCTCCTGCACAAAGAGTGTTCGAGCCCCATACGGTACATGAAATGGTGCCCTACGTGCGAGAAGGAACTTGCCCAAGACGAAATCGTGAGGGCATACGAGTACCGGAAAGGAGAGCATGTCATAATCACCGACGAAGACCTGGAAGCAATCCCCGGTCCCTCGGCCCACGTCATCGAGATCTTGGACTTCGTAACGCTTAGAGAGGTAGATCCCATCTACTACGAAAAAAGCTTCTTCCTAGAACCACAGAAGGGCGCCGAAAAGGCTTACTCTCTGCTCCTCAGGTCCATGGAAGACCAGGGGAAGGTGGCCCTTTCGAAGGTAGCCATCAGAGCGAAAGAGACGCTGGCCATCGTGAGGACCTACAAGGGGAAGTTCCTCCTTCTCGAGACCATGTACTGGGCAGACGAAGTGCGGTCGGGGGAGGAACTGGATATCCCCGATAGGGTGGATGTGGGCGAGAGGGAACTGGCCATGGCGACGACCCTCATAGAGACCCTTTCCTCCGACTTCGACCCGGCCAGGTACCGGAGCGCCCAGCGGGACGCGGTGGCCGAGCTTATCGAGAAGAAAATCCAGGGCAAGGAAATCGTCAAACAGCCTGAAGTAAAGGGAGAGGTCATCGACCTGATGGAGGCCCTGAGGCGGAGCGTGGAGAAGGCGAAGATGAGGTCCGGCGAAGGGCCGGGAGAGGCGCCCGCAAAGCCCAAGAGGCGGAGGAGAGCCTCCGGGGAGACGACGGACAGTGCAGCGCCGCCCCCGCCCTCATGAAACCATATTGGGCATGCCAAGGCTCAGCCCTATGCTCGCCTCGCCTTTCGGGGAGCCCTTCGATGACGATGACTGGCTTTTCGAGGTAAAGTGGGATGGTTACAGGGCCCTTGCCTACGTGTCCGGAGACGAGGTGTACCTCGACTCCAGGAACAAGAAGCCTCTCCTCCCGAAGTTCCCAAGCCTAAAGGAGATCTCCCGGGCAGTTAAGAAAGGGCCGGTCATACTAGACGGCGAGATCATCGCGGTGAGAGGAGGCCGCGTGGACTTCTCCTATCTCCGGAGCGACCCCAAGTCGGTCTCATTTGTAGTCTTCGACATCCTCTTCCTGGGGAACCGCCTCCTCACCGGTTGCACTCTCATAGAGCGGAAGTACGAGCTCTCCCGAGTAGTACGAGAAGAAGACCCGGTCGTCATCTCCCAGACGGTAGAAGGCTCTGGGAAGGCCCTATTTGAGTGGGTTAGAAGCCGCGACATGGAAGGGATCGTGGCCAAACGGAAGGACAGCGTCTACCGCGCGGGTGAGGAGAGCCGGGACTGGCTCAAAGTGAAAAACGCCCGCGAAGGGTGTTTTTGGGTGCTGGGCTATGCCCGGTCGCCGGGGAGGCTCCTTGGATCCCTCGTCGTGGCGGAAAAAGGGGAAGATGGTTTCGCGATTGTGGGCCGCGTATCCTCGGGGCTAAGCCGGGATTACGAGATGAGGCTCCTTGAGACACTGAGGCCGCTCTCCCTCGAGGAGCTCTTGAGCTCGGCCGGTCCTGTGCAGAACCTCCCCCCCAGGAGAGAGAGGCAGGGGGTGCAGTGGGTGAGGCCCTACTTCGGAGTCGAGGTCGCCTTCACTGAGATGACTCCTGACGGAAGGCTCAGACACCCCGTTTTCAGAGGGCTTGCAGGGGAGGATCACTATGGCCCCTGAGGAGGCGGTCGTGGCGAGAGTGGGAAATCACGAAGTGAAGCTCACCAACCTGGGAAAGGTCTATTGGCCCGAGGATGGCTACACCAAGGGGGACCTCATAGACTACTACTACAGGGTATCCCCTTACATCCTTCCTCACCTCAAAGACAGGCCCCTATCCCTGGTGCGGTTTCCCGACGGGATATCCTCCGAAGGGTTCTACCAGAAGGATGCGCCTCAGGGCGTCCCGAAATGGGTCCGCCTGGCTCCCATCAAGTCCAAAGATAAGGAAAACTACGTGAACTTCGTCCTGTGCGAAAACGCTGAAACGCTTGTCTGGATGGCCAACTCGGGAGTCATCGAGATAAACCCGTGGCTCTCCAGGTACGACCGCCCTGATTTCCCGGACTTCGCGGTTTTTGACATCGATCCGTCTGAAGGTACAACCTGGGAAGACGTGAAAGTCGTGGCCAGGCTGGTTAAGGACCTCTTGGATACGTGGAATCTGAAAGGATTTCCAAAAGTCTCAGGGCAAACGGGGCTCCACGTGTTCGTCCCCGTAGAGCCCAAGTACACCTACAGAGAAATACAGTCTTTCGTCAAACACGCGGCCCAGATCGTCCGGGATGCCTATCCGGAAAAAGTTACCCTCGAGCGGAAGGTGAAAGACCGCTACGGAAAGGTGTATATAGACTACCCCCAGAACGCCAGAGGGCAGACGATAGGCGCCGTGTACGGTGTAAGGGCCTCCCGAGGAGCGCCCGTTTCCATGCCCATCTTGTGGGAAGAGCTCGAAAACGCCCATCCCCAGAAGTGGAACATAAAGGTCGCCCCAAGAAGGCTTGAAGAGGTAGGCGACCTATTTCTTCCCGCTCTTTCCACAAAGCAAGACTTAGACCCGGTTCTGAAAGGTCTGCCTGCAGGGTAACATAATCACGCTACCGCCCAAAGGAGGGACGGACCTTCGGTAGACGTCGTAACAGGCCGGTAATCGGAGAGGCAGCTTCCGCTCTCGACAGGCTGAAGTACGAAGTCGCCCAGGAGATAGGGTACGTCCGGGGCGTGGGTCCTCCGGAGGAGGACCTGAGACGTCATCTTGACCGCATGAAGTACGAGGTAGCCGCAGAGCTTGGCCTCCTAGACAAGCTTAACGCCGTCGGTTGGGGTGACATGACCTCGAGGGAATGCGGCAGCATCGGCGGCAGGCTGGGAGGCCGGTTGGGCGGTCAGATGGTCAAGAAGATGATCGAGTTCGCCCAGGAGAGTATGGTCAAGGATCAAAGCAGGCGGTAGCGAGAAGTTCTCCCCCGGAAAGCCGGGGGAGAACCGTTCTTCCACCTCTCACCCCTTCATAGCTTCTGATCGCGGGGTGAAGAGAGATGAATTTCGTCTGGATGTTCCTCGTGTTGTCAGGCTGCCTGGTCGCGGTATTCACCGGCAATGTGGACGCCATGATGACCTCGGTCCTCGACGGCATTTCCGCCGCCGTAGAGCTGGTCGTGGGCCTTATCGGGGTGTTTTGTCTTTGGGTAGGTATAGAGAAGCTGGCCGAAGAGTCGGGGCTCATCGACGTTCTCGCCCACCGGGCGGACCCGGTCTTCTCGAGGCTCTTCCCAGGGCTCAGGGGAAAGCGAAAACCCCTCGGGACTGTGGCCGCATCGGTCCTCTCCAATGTCTTCGGCCTTTCTTCGTCGACGCCCCTCGGGCTCAAAGCGATGTCAGAGATCAAAGAGGTCTTCGGAGGCCGCCCGGGCGGGCTCGATTCCATGGCCAGGCTTGTTATCTTGAATGCCGCCGGGTTTACGATCTTCCCGTCGGGGGTTATCGCCCTGAGGGCAGCCCTGGGCTCCAGGGCGCCCGCGATAATCGCCGGGCCCACGGCCCTCGCGGGCCTCCTGGCCACGGTGGGAGGGCTCTTGGCCTACGGCGTCCTGTCCCGGCGCGCGGGGTCGGGTGACCGCCGGTGAAGGTACTCAGCGCTCTGGGTACTTACGCTTTCCCCGCGATACTCATCGCCGTGCCCGCATACGCGGCCATGAGGGGAGTCAAGGTGTACGAGACGTTCGTGAGGGGCGCGGAAGAGGGGTTCAAGCTCGCCATCGGCACCTTGCCCTACCTGGTCGCCGTGTTTGCAGCGATCTCATGCTTCAGGGGTTCGGGGGCTCTCGACCTTTTCGCCTCGGCTGTCGGAAGGGCCCTCAGACCCTTACGGATCCCCGCGGATATGGTCCCGCTCCTCCTCATACGTCCCATCAGCGGGAGCGGGGCCCTGGCCATCACGGGAGACCTTCTCAGGAGGCACGGTCCGGATTCTCCCATGGGGATCCTGGCCTCAATCCTACAAGGGGCGACCGACACCACGTTCTATGTGGTGACCCTTTACTTCGGCTCGGTAAAGGAAAGGAGAACCGGCCACGTCCTGGCGTCCTGCCTCATCGGCGACGCGTGCGGATTCCTGGCCGGTTACCTAATCTGGCGTATGATGATTGCTCGATAAGCCCACGCTTCAGCCCGCTAGCCTGGCCTCTCTCACGCTGAAGCCGTTTGCCGTGAGGGCGTTTATGAGGCTTCTAAGCTCGTCGGTCCTAACGGTGAGTTCCACGAACTTGAGGTCGTGGAACTCGGGATCGAAGGTGACGAGCCCAAGGATGTCGGCGTCCTGATTGGATATGAGGGCCGTAAGCCGCGCAAGGTCGCCCTTGAAGTCGTTCACGGCTATGGCGATGCGGTGGGCCTTCTTGGTCACGCCGGCGTTCTTGAGGAACGCGTTGAGCATGTTGTTCCTGGTCACTATCCCTAGGAAACGGTCCTCCGACAAGACCGGCAAGAAATCGTACCTCGAGTCGAGGAACTTGTAGAGTACTTCGTCGAGCAGGTCTGTGGAACGGGCTATCTGGACTTCTGTTATGATATGGTCTCTAACCAGGTTGTTCTTTAGAAACTCCGCCCTGTCTTCTTCGGACTCCTTGAAATACTGCTCAAAGATCTTGCGCCTCGTGATGACGCCTAGGAACCTTGCTCCATCCAAGACCGGAAGAGTGGTGAAACCCAGAGACTCGAGGTCTCGCAAGGCTTTTTCAAGCGTATCGTCGGGCCTCACGAAATGCACGTCGGTCCTTGGGGTCATGAGAGCCTGTATGATCATGGTCCATTCCTCCACCGTTATCTCGCACAAAAGTTCGTCGAAAGAGCGCGAATATCCTGCTTGAGGGAGAGAGGTGTTGTCCCTCCGGGCGAGAAAGCGCTATCATTAGGTGATCTTCCGTCAAAGGAGGCGTCTTCTGTGAAAGTTGAGGCGAGACTGAAGGAACTTGGGATCGAGATCCCTCCGGTTGCGAAGCCTGTGGCAGCCTATGTGCCTGCGGTAGTTGCCGAAAAATGGGTGTACATATCGGGCCAGCTTCCTTTCAGACAGGGGAAGCTTGAGAAGACCGGCAAGGTCGGCAGGGAAGTGACCCTGGAAGAGGCCCAAGAGGAAGCCCGTCAGTGCGCGATCAACTGCATTGCCGCCCTAAAGAGCGTGGCGGGCGATCTGGACAACGTGGAGAGAATAGTCAAAGTGACCGGCTTCGTGGCATCCGCGCCCGGCTTCAACGACCAGCCCAAGGTCATAAACGGAGCCTCGGAGCTCTTGGGGCAAGTCTTCGGAGAAAAAGGCGAGCATGCGAGAGCGGCCGTCGGCGTTGCCGAGCTGCCCCTCAACGCCTCAGTCGAAGTGGAGCTTATAGCCCTCCTGAAGTAGAGGGGTCTTGGTGATAGAGGGTAAGGGCAAAGGGATAGGTCCCGCCGAGGAGCGCCTCTCCAGGTTCCTGGCGCGTTCGGGCATAGCCTCGAGGCGTCACGCCGATGAGCTCATAGCGGGGGGGCGCGTTACGGTGAACGGGCAGCCCGCCGTGCTTGGCCAGAAGATCCGTCCCGGCAAGGACGTAGTGCTTGTGGACGGCAAGAAAGTCGGCGGCGCCGAGAAACAGGTCTACATAATGCTCTACAAACCTCCCGGCTACCTCTCCAGCTGCTCTGACCCTCGAGGCAGGAAAACGGTGCTCTCGCTCCTAGGCGGCGTCCCCGAGAGGGTGTATCCCGTGGGCCGGCTTGATTACGACGCCGAAGGGCTCCTATTGCTCACAAACGACGGAGAGCTTACCTACCTGCTCACCCATCCGAGACACAGGGTGGTCAAGGAATACTCTGTGTGGGTGGAGGGGCCCAGAGACGAGGGCAAGATTAGGGAGATCCTTTCAGGTATAATCATTGGAGGCAAGAAAGTCCAGGTGGATTACGCCCGCTTCGGGGGCGAGAAAGGCCGTCTCCAGGAGATCGTGATCGCCGTCCACGAGGGGCAGAAGCACCTGGTAAAGCACATATGCCATTCTGTCGGGTATGAAGTGAAGCGCCTTAAGCGCCTGAAAATAGGGCCTCTCAGCTTGGGTTCGTTGAAGAAGGGTGAATGGCGGTATCTATCCCCCGGCCAGGTGGAGGCTCTTTACCGAGAAGCACGGAAGGGTTGGGAAGGGGAGCGCGGAAGGTAATGGCAACCGAGAGGGACGATATCGTTTTCAAGACTTCCCAGGACGTGAAACTGTACAATCCGGGGCGGAACAGGCTCTTTTCGGCCACTCACGAAGAGATACGGATGGGCGCTACGGCCGACGTCTACTTCGTGAGGACCCAGGAGATCCTCGAAAAAGAAGGGAAGAACGACACGGTAGTGACGGCTGAGATATTCGCCGGCCGTCCGGGTGTGCTAGCCGGGACGGAGGAGTGCCTGGAACTCTTGAGGGGGCTGCCCCTCGAGGTCTGGGGGATGGAAGAGGGCGTAGAGTTTGGGGAGAAAGAGACCGTGATGCGGATCACGGGCCCTTACTCCGTCTTTGGTCCCTATGAAACTGCTCTCCTCGGGATCCTGGCCAGTTCGTCGGGCTGGGCCACCGCCGCCCGGGAGTGCAGAATTGCCGTCCCCGACGCACCTTTCTACTGTTTTGGAGCGAGGCATATCCACCCTGCCGTGGCCCCTGTGATGGAACGCGCGGCCATCGTAGGCGGAGCCGACGGGGCCGCCTGCATCCTAGGGGCGAAACTCATGGGACTCGAGCCCGTAGGCACGATCCCTCACGCCCTGGTGCTGATTTTGGGCGATACGGTCAGGACGGCTCTGGCCTACCACACCCACATGCCGCCTGACGCTCCCCGCACCATCTTGGTTGACACGTTCCACGACGAGGCCGAAGAGGCCCTCAGGGTGGCCGAGGCCCTCGGCGAGGACTGCGGTGCGGTGAGGCTGGATACGCCCTCCGAGCGCGGTGGGGTTACAGAGGGGCTGGTGCGAGAAGTGCGCGCCAGGCTTGACCTCGCAGGTTTCGGCCATGTGAAGATCTTCGTTTCGGGAGGCCTGAATCCCGAGAGGATGAAGAGGCTCAGAGAGGCCGGGGCAGATGCTTTTGGGGTGGGGCACTACATCTCCTCGGCCAGGCCAATAGACATGACCATGGACATAAAGGCGATAGAAGGCCGGCCCATCGCCAAGCGTGGGCGCATCCCGGGGATTACCAATAACCCGAAACTCAAGCGCCTCATCTAGTGCGCCGGCCCTGGCGGCCATGTTATGACGGCCACGATGCCGTAGACCAATACGGCCAGAGATGTATACTTGAAAAAGGAAGAGAGCGCGGCAAGGAAAGCCCTGTTTAGGTGCGCGTTTGCCAGGGAGATCGCCTCGGGCCTGCTTGAAGGAAGGGCCCCGAGGGCGGAGCAAGCGATGGCCGAAAGCAGGAAAACGAGGAAAGCCGCGAAAGTAATAATCCAAGCTAAGTCTTTGTTGCGCTCAAAGTGCATCGTGTGGTCCTCCTCAAGGTCCTCGTGGTGAGTATTCCAAGAGGGGGGTCACCCTAACCGAGAAAACCGAATATTCGCAGGCGTCCAGGTGCCCGCGAGGGAGAATAGGGAAGTCCGGTGACGCGCGAAAAGCGCTACTCCGGCGCGGTGCCGCCACTGTAACCGGGGAGCCGACCGCATAGGGCCACTGAAACGAGGTTTCGGGAAGGCGCGGGAGGCGAGGATCCGGGAGCCAGGAGACCTGCCTGGATGCTGCGTTGCCTAGCCTTCGAGCGAAAGGGGGGAACGCCTGGTGCGTGCGAGTTTACCCCCGGCCAACGGCCGGGGTTTTCAGTAGGGGCGCGGAAAGGGCGACCTGCATTTGGTACTCGACGAGGAAATCAAGGAGGAACTAGGTCGTGAAGCAAACTACAAGATCTTTTGGGAAGGCGCCCTGCAAGAGGGCGCGCCTAACCGCAGCCCTGTCCCTGGCGCTCGTCCTGAGCCTTCTGTTTATGGCGGCTTGCGCGAAGAAGCCGAAAACCTACGTTGACGGCGTGGGGAGGACGATCTCCCTGGAGAAGACGCCTGAGAGGCTCGTATCTCTCTCCCCGGCCCTTACAGAAGCCGTGTTCTCCCTTGGAGAAGGAAGCAGGTTAGTGGGCGTGAGCACGTTCTGCAACAGGCCCGAGGAAGCTCTGGCCATAGAGAAAGTGGGAGACGCCTTCACTCTTGACACGGAGAAACTGGTCTCCCTTAAGCCGGACCTGGTGCTCGTGGCCGGGTCGCGGGACTACGAGACTCAGGTGGAGAAAGACCTCGCCCGGCTGGGGATACCCGCATGGGTCTCGGGACCCGCCACTGTGGCCGAAGTGCTCGAAGACATAAAGGCGCTATCTCAGGTCCTCGGAGTTGAGAAAAAGGGGGATGAGCTCGTAGAGGAGCTCAGCCGGGAGCTGGAAGCCGTGAGGGCGGCCATCCCTCAGGAAAGCGAAAGGCCCAAAGTGTTCATAGCCATCGACAGCGAGCTCTGGACCTGCGGCAAAGGGTCTTTCATTGACGACGTCATAGCCATCGCCGGCGGAATCAACATCGCAGGCGACGTAGAACAGCAGTACCTCCAGCTCAGCATGGAGGATCTCCTTGCCAAAGACCCTGACGTGATCCTCGTGGCCATACCCGAGGATCAGGCGCAGGCCCTCTCTACGAGGCCCGGATGGTCTTCCCTTACGGCGGTGAAGGAAGGAAGGGTGTTCTTCCCCAACCCGGACCTCATATCCCGGCCGGGGCCGGCCGTTGTGGAAGGCATCAAAGAGATCGCCTCGTGGCTTAGGGGCGAGTAGCAGAAGGTTTATCTCAGGAGGTATAGGCCTGTGGCTGAGTTCAGGCGAAATAGGAACGGCAAACTCATGGCCGCAGGCCTCCTTTTCTTACTCGTAGGGCTCGCACTGGGCCTCTGCCTCGGATCGGTTTCCCTGCCCATCGGGGATGTCATGAGAGCCCTGGCCAAGGGGCCGGGCGGTTCGGGAGGATCTGATGCGGGCGAGCCCGAGACCCTGGCCTCCACGATCATCTGGACACTGAGGTTTCCGCGGGTTCTCCTCGCAGTCATAGAAGGAGCGGGGCTGGCGGTATCCGGAGTGGTCATGCAGGGACTGTTCAGAAACCCGATGGCGGACCCTTACGTCCTGGGAGTGTCTTCGGGCGCTTCTCTGGGGGCCGTCTTGGGGATCGCGGTAGGCCTGGGGCGGGCTCTGGGTATCTGGTCCCTGCCTGCGCTGTCCTTCGCGGGTGCCCTGGGTGCGGCGGCCCTCGTCTATGCTCTCTCCACGTACCGCAGGCGCACAGACACGTGGACCTTGCTGCTGGCTGGGATCGCGGTCTCCAGCCTGATTTCTTCCCTCATAGCGTTCATCATGGTGATCGCCCGGGAGCGTGTGGACGAGATCGTGTTTTGGACGATGGGGGCTCTTTCCCGCGCGTCGTGGACGAGCGTGGGAGTCTCCCTCGCGTACACCGTCCCGGGCATCATCGTGCTCACGAAACACGCCCGGGCGCTGAACGCCCTTTCTTTCGGCGAAGAACCTGCCTTTCACATGGGGGTTGAGGTGGAATCGGTGAAGCGAACCCTCCTCTGGACCAGCTCCCTCGTCGTGGCGGGCGGTGTGGCCTTCAGCGGCCCCATAGGGTTCATAGGCCTCATCGTGCCCCATGCCGTGAGGCTTCTGGCAGGACCTGACCACAGGTGGCTCATGCCCATGGCCGGCGTTTTCGGCGGCGGCGCGCTACTCCTCGCAGATCTCCTGGCGAGGACCATTGCTCCCCCGCGGGAGATGCCCGTCGGCGTCATAACGGCCCTTTTCGGAGCCCCGTTCTTCCTCTACCTGCTTGCCCGTTCGAGGAGGCGTGGAAAATGAGGGGAAGCCAGGTGTTGGTCCAAGACCTCGTCGTGAGGCGCGGCGGACGCGACGTGCTGAGGGGCGTCTCCTTTGAGGCTAGACCAGGGGAGGTGCTGGCGGTGGTCGGACCCAACGGCGCCGGTAAGAGTACCCTCTTGAAGGTCATCTCTGGCTACCTGAGGCCTGCGGGAGGCGCAGTCCGGGTGGGAGGGATGGATCCAGGCTCGCTGCCGCCCTATGAGCGCAGCAGGCTGGTGACCTATTGCGGCGATGAACCTGACCCCGCCTTCGCATTCACCGTGGAGGAAACGGTGGAGATGGGGAGAGTCTCGGCCGGACCTCGACATCCCGGGGACTCACCTGGATTAGACCTCGCGGCTGCTCTCAAAGCCCTTGAGCTCACAGGGCTCCGGGACCGTCCGATAACGTCCTTGTCGTCGGGCGAGCTCCAAAGGGTCTACCTTGCGAGGGCCCTTTACCAGGACCCTTCCGTCTTCCTTCTGGACGAGCCCACGGCCCACCTGGACATAGCGTACGAAGTCCACGCGGCTCAAATGATCAGGGACCTCTCCGGCCGGGGGAAGACGGTGATCACGGTGGTCCACGACCTGAACCTGGCCCTGAGGTGCGCCGATCGCCTCCTTTTCCTGAAAGGCGGCGAGCTCCTTTTTGCCGTCTCCCCGGGGGAACTGACTCCAGAGGTTGTCGCCGCCACCTACGGGGTGGAAGTCCATGTCATATCCCACCCTGCGCTGGGCACGCCTCTCGTGACGCCGCCCATCGGGCGCAAGGCTTAGGCGGGGTGCTCATGCGGGTATGAACCTTACGCGGCACCCGGGCCTGAGCTGGGCAGCGAGGGAGAGGTCGTCGCTTACGACCGCCGCTATCCTGCGATAGCCGCCGCTGGTCTGGGCGTCGTGGAGGAGAAGTACCGGCGATCCGTCTGAAGGTAGCTGCACCACGCCCGGCACGACCGGCGAGGACAAGATATCTCCGCCGCCGTACTCGCCCGTTATCCTACCTTCGAAGCGTATGCCCATCCTATCAGAGTCGTTCCTCACGACGAAGACTTGCCCCGACAGGTCCTGGAACGCCTTCTTTCCCTCTTGGGTAAGGGCTTCGGGTCCCGGGATCACCCTGAGGACATGGGGCTTTTCTCCCAAGAAGCGGGCAAGGGTCGCGGGCCAATACTTAAGCGGCACCGGGACGTCTGAGATGGCGCCTGTGTCTCCCGCGAGAGAGGGGCCGGGGCCTACCTCCAACACGTCGCCCTGACGGATGGGACGACCCCTGTAACCTCCGAAGGAGCCGCGGGCGTAGGTGGAGGCGGACCCGAGGACTTCGGGGACGCTGAACCCACCCGATACGGCCATGTACATCCTGCAGCCGCAGGGAGGGGAGCCCACGTCAACGACCGAACCGGCCCTTACACGCACGGGTTCGTCCATGGAGACCGGTCTTCCGTCCACTTCCACGGGACAGGGGGCACCCGTGACCGCCACGACCACGTCGACGAGAGCCCGTATCCTCGCGCCCCAAAGCGTCATCTCAAGCGCCGGAGCCGCAGGGTTATTCCCGCACAAGATGTTGGCCAGGGCGTAGGACCTGGAATCTGCCGCTCCCGAGAGCGGCACGCCCAATTTCCTGAAGCCTCTACGGCCCCCGTCCACGACTATGGAAAAGAGCCCCGGCCTTTCTACTTCGAAGGCGGGCACCGATGGACGACATTTCTCCTTCCCGGTCGCCGGTACCTGGGGAGGGTTTTCCAGCTCTTCTACGGGCACGAATCGCACCGCATCTCCGGGGTGGAGCAAGGACGGGTCTTCCCGGTAGGGGTCGAACAGCACAAGAGATGTGCGGCCGATTATGCGCCATCCTCCGGGGCTTTCCCATGGGTATATGCCCGTCTGGCGGCCCGCTATCCCCACCGACCCAGGGGGGACCGATGCTCTGGGGGCCGGCGTCCTGGGCATGGATAGCTCCGGGTCCAGGCCTCCGAGGTACGGAAAGCCGGGCAAGAAACCTATCATGTACACCTTGTAGGTGGGTTTCGCGTGGCGGCGTATTATCTCGTCCTTGGTCATCCCGAGGTACCCGGAAGCCCACTCGAGGTCAGGCCCGTCTTTGCCCCCGTACTTCACGGGGATCAAGACTTCACGCGGCGAGACGCTCCGGACATCTCCGGCAGGTGTCTCCCTCCCCGAGGCAATCCTGCCTACGGTTTGCAGGGCGTAAGCGCCCAGCCACGAAGCGCTTACCCTGGAAGGGTCGAAGTGCACGCAGAAAGAGGAATAGGCGGGCTGAACCTCCTGAACCCCTGGGATACTTGCCCCTTCGATCTCCCTGGAGGCTTTCTGGACCAGCTCGTTGGTCTCTTCCGAGATCTCTTGGGACAAGGTGACTAGTATCGCCCGGTCACCCAGCGGGCTTACCACAGGGCCGTCCACCGCGCATCCCTCCGCTCATCTCATGACCGGCCTATGCCGATAACTTCCCTCACGCCGGTTATCTCGACTCCGGCGGCTTCAAGGGCTCGTTTCACCGACGCGGCGATCTCCAGCGCTCCCGGAGTGTCGCTGTGGATACAGATGGTATCTACCCTCATGGATAACTGGCTTCCGTCGAGGGCCCTGACCTTTCCTCGCGTAACCATCTGCACGGCCCGTTCCGCGACTTCCCGGGGCTCTGTTATGAGGGCGCCCGGTGTCCCCCTCTTGGCGAGCGTGCCGTCTTTCGTGTAGCCCCGGTCGCAGAACCCTTCAGAGGCGCACGGTATGCCTAGTTCCTTCGCGGCGTCTATCATCAGCGATCCCGCCAGACCGACGAGGATCAGATCCTCGCCTTTTCGGGAGGACCTGGCGACGCCACGTGCCACGGCTCTGGCCATATCGAGGTCCCCGGCCGCCATGTTGTAGAGGGCGCCGTGGGGCTTTACGTGGGTAAGGGCCTGGCCGTGGTGCTCGGCGAACACCCTGAGGGCCCCGATCTGGTACATTATGAAAGCCTCAACCTCTGCGGGCGACATCTTCATTTCCCGCCTGCCGAACCCTTGCAGGTCAGGAAAACCCGGGTGAGCCCCGATGCGCACTCCTAAACGGGCGCACGCCGAAGCTATCCGGTCCATGACCATGGGGTCTCCGGCGTGGGCTCCGCACGCCACGTTGGCGGAGGATACGTAAGGGAGCAGCGCTTCGTCATCGCAGATGCTCCACCGGCCGAAAGCTTCTCCCATATCGGTGTTTATGTCTACCCGCATGTCGAGACCTCCATTTCGTAAGTAGGTCACAGAATGCATTTATACTCCACGGTCATCAGAATTCCTGGAAAAGGGGAGAATAGCAGTCAAGCGGCGCGTCCGCCGAAAATGAGAGAGGGGCTACTTCGTATGATCCGTGAAGACTGGCCTTTCCGGGCAAGTCTCATTCTCCTGGCGCTGGTTATAGGGTCGCAGGTGGCTTTGCGCTTTGAAAGCGCGAGGCGATTCCTGAACGTGGCCATCCGCATGGAGGGAGACGCCCTTTCCGAGTCCGTCCCGGGCCTCGGGGAAGAGGCTTACCCGTGGCTCGAGTGGCCTCCTCCCGAGGCCTCTTCCCAGGGTGAAGAGTGGGCCACTCTCTACCTCAGGTTCCTGGGCGAGCCGCCCACCGAAGCCTGGGTGCTCGTGGACGGTAGGGTGGCCAAACGCCTGGGGCCGGAAGGAGGCACGGTCACCGTGAAGAGCGGAAGCCTGATAGAAGTGTACCGCCCCGGCGGCGACCTGAGCGTGGCAGTCTCCGCGGCGACGCCTAATCTCGTAGATCCGCCCTTGGGCACGTGGGTTACGGCCTGGGAGAGGGCCCGCGTCGGAGTGGTCCTCGTGAGAGATCTTGGCTCAGGCGAGTAGCGCCGGAAGGAGTTCGGCATCCCCTCAAAGAACCCAATATCCTTATGGAGAAGAGACGTCTCAAGGTTGCGATTGACGGTCCTGCCGGCGCCGGCAAGAGCACGGTCGCCAGGACAGTCGCCAGAAGGCTCGGATATACCTACCTCGATACCGGGGCCATGTACAGGGCGCTTGCTCTCGCTGCGGTTGAGCGAGGCATCCCTTTGGACGACCCAGTGCGTCTGGGGGAGATGGTCCGGTCCATCCACATGACCGTCCGCGACGACGGCGGCCTTTTCAGGGTCTGGGTTGACGGACAAGAGCTTACGGATAGGCTCAGGGACCCTTCTACCGACAAAGCCGTCAAACTCATAGCCATGCACCGTCCGGTGCGTGAAGTCATGGTGGAGATCCAGAGGTCCCTCGCGAGAGAAGGCGGCGTGGTCATGGAAGGGCGAGATATCACCAGCGTCGTGCTTCCCGACGCCGAAGTGAAGGTTTTCCTCACGGGAGACGTGAGGGAGAGGGCCCGCAGGAGATGGCAGGAGCTTCAGGCTAAAGGCGTGAAAATCTCCTGGGAAGAAGTGCTGGACGAGCTTATCCAGCGAGATCGCAAGGACCTGGAGCGCGATTGGGGTAAGCTGGTAAAGCTCCCCGACGCCCATCTTGTTGACACGACGGGAAAAACGCAAGATGAGGTAGTCGCCGAGATCCTGAAGCTTTGCGAGGAGAAAGAGATTGCTCTACACAGTCGCTAAAAGCATACTTGGGGCCGTGGTGCGCCTTCTCTTCCGCGTGACCGTGAAAGGTGCCTCGAATGTCCCGGACGAAGGTCCGGTGGTTCTCTGCGCCAACCACATAGCCTGGTGGGATCCTGTTGTCGTGGCGGTGTCCGTGAAGCGGCCGGTACACTTTATGGCCAAGAAAGAGCTTTTCCGCTTTCGGATCCTCGCGCGCCTGTTCAGGAAATTGTACGCGTTCCCCGTAGACAGGGGGAAGCCCGATCTGGCAGCCGTGAAAAACGCCCTCGGAGTCCTGCAAGAAGGACACGTCCTGGGGATTTTCCCTGAGGGCACGCGGCAGAAAGACAAAGACCACCTGGGCGAGATGCATGCGGGGGCCGCCCTTTTCGCCCTGAAGACCGGGGCCAAAGTGGTCCCTGCCGCCATAAGGAGCACGTACAGACCGGGAAGCCCTGTGGTTCTCGTTTTCGGGGAAAGCTTTACCTTGCAGGGCCGGACCGGCAAGATGTCGGTGGATATGGAAGAGGGAGCGCGGGTGATTGAAGACGCCATCTACCGGCTATGGCAGAACGCCAAGGAGGAAAGCGGCGTAGCGGCCCGCGGAGTAAGGTCATGCTGAAGGTCAAGGTCATGAATGGGGCCGGCTACTGCCGGGGAGTGGAGCGGGCCATAAACCTCGTGGAAAAAGCGCTGCAGGAAGGGCCTCACCCTGTGTGGACGCTCGGGCCCGTCGTCCACAATCCGGTCGTGGAGACCGAACTCGCCGCGAAAGGCCTCAGGAGGGCCGGAAGTCCCGAGGATGCCAAAGGCGGCACGCTGATACTTAGAAGCCACGGGACGTCCCTCCAGGAAATGTCCAAGATACCGGATGGCACGCGGACTGTCGATACCACGTGTCCTTTTGTCGTGCGCAGCCAGAAGCTGGCCGAGGAATACGCCTCGAGAGGATACGCGGTTGTGCTGGTGGGAGATCCCGATCACCCGGAGATGAGGGCGGTTTCGTCCCGCGCGGGGGAGAGCGGTTTCTGCGTGCGGGATTCTTCCGAGTTAGAGCCCCTTTTGCCCCTCCTCACGGGCCGTCCGGCGGTGGTCCTTTCCCAGACCACGGGCAGGCGGTCAAATGTCGAAACGGTGCTCGAGGTCTTGAAAAAAGCAGGTATTTCGGTGCACTCAGAGAATACTATCTGCACCGTGACCCACGAGAGGCAAGAAGCCATCGCTGAACTGGCAAAGGAATGCGAAGTGGTCCTCGTGGTCGGAGGGCGGACAAGCGCCAACACGAGGCAGCTTCTGAGAATCGCCGGTGTGAGTGGGGCGCAAGCATATCTCGTGGAGTCTGCCCAGGACGTTTCCCCGGAGTGGTTCGTGGGGAAACGGACGGTCGGGATCGCCGCAGGCGCTTCGACGCCCGACCGGGTTATAAAGGAGGTTGTAGGCAAGGTGGAGGAAATCGGTAAGTCCATGCTAGAGAAGGAGCACGAAAACCCTAAGAACGAGCCTCAAGGAGAGGCGGAAAAAGAGGCCAAGGAAGCATCATCGCCTGGAGTCGACGAGAACCCCGTAAGCTCAGAGGCTCCCCAGAATTCCGGAGAGTCCCTGCCCGGAGAAGAAGCGCACAAAGCCCAGGAAGACGCAGCAAGAGCTCAGGAACAAGAGAGTAAAGCGGTGGGTGAGGGCGGAGAACAAGAAGCCGACGCGAAGACCCCAGAGGAGATGTACGTTGAGTCTTTCCGCGCCATAGAACCCGGCCAGATCATACAGGGTCGTGTGGTGTCGGTCGACGACAACGGCGCTCTCGTCGATGTGGGAGCCAAGTCAGAGGGCCTAATCCCGGCTTCAGAGCTTCACCGGAAAGGAGCGTTCGGAAACGTCACCCTGTCGCCCGGCGATGAGATCATGGTCTACGTGGTAAGCTCCGACTCCGCCGAAGGTGGCCTGCGACTCTCCAAGAGAAGAGCCGACGAACAGCTGGCCTGGCAGAAGCTAGAAGAAGCTTACCGTGAAGGGACTGTCATAGAGGCGCCGGTGACCCAGGAAGTCAAGGGCGGCCTCGTGGTCGATGTGGGGCTCAGGGGGTTTGTACCTGCGTCGCAGGTGGAGAGGGGTTATGTAAACGACCTTTCCAAGTACGTCGGCAAGACCTTGCGGCTTAAGGTGCTGGAACTCGACCGCGGCAAGAACCGCGTTGTCCTTTCCCAAAGAGTGGTGCTGGAAGAAGAGCACGAAAGGCTCCGCAGGGAGACCTGGGAGAACATAGCCGACGGTCAGGTAAGGCGCGGCGTTGTGAAGGGCATTACCGACTTCGGTGTGTTCGTAGATCTGGGCGGAGTCGATGGCCTCCTGCATATCTCCGAGCTTGCCTGGGGCCGCGTGAAGCACCCGTCTGAGGTGGTCCGCGAGGGCGAGGAGATAGAGGTCAAAGTGCTGAGGGTCGACAAAGAGAAGGGCAAGATCTCCCTCGGCCGCAAGCAGGTGCTCCCTGATCCTTGGTCTGAAGTCGAGCAGAAGTACCCCATAGGCGCGGTAGTTACCGGGGAAGTGACGCGGACGGCTCCGTTTGGCGCCTTTGTCCAGCTCGAGCCGGGCGTCGAGGGGCTCGTGCACATATCGGAGCTCGCCGATCACCACGTGGCGAAGCCCGAAGACGTCGTCTCTTCGGGAGACGTGGTGAGGGTCAAAGTACTCAGGGTGAGGCCCGAAGAGCGCAGGATCAGCCTGTCGATAAAGCAGGCCGACCAGATCGTGATGGAGAACCACCCTGAAACGGCGGCTCCCGAGGCCAAGCCCGAGGCGGAAGACTTGACTTCCGAAGCTCCGGTCGTCCCTCCGGTCCAGGAAGACGGGCCCGAAAAACCGGAAGAGGCGGGGAGCCAGGAGGCTCCTGAGGCGGAGGCCAAGGAGAAGCCTGCCCAGGCGGAAGCCGGCGATCCCCAGTAGACTCTCTCGCGAATCCTGGCGGGAAGGCGAGGTAAAGCGCCCTTCCCGCCTTTCGTTTTGAATAGACACTGAGTCCCCGAGGACAGCCTAATCCTTGTAAGGCTAAGGGGGGATTGTCCTTGGGTTTGCCCGTTGGAACGATTGTCCTCATCATCGTCGCCATCTTGGTCTTCTTTGGAGTGCTTCACAGGGTCCTAGACAGGATGAGGCTTACCGACAGAGCCGCTCTTGTCATCGTACTCCTCATGGCGGCTGGGACCTTTATCGACATCCCCATCTCCAGGGGAGCGGTTCCGGTCTCGGTCAACGTGGGCGGCGCCTTGGTACCGCTGGGGGTGGTCATCTGGCTTATCGCCACCGCGGAAGATGGAGGAGACCGCCTGAGAGCCATCCTCGCTCCGGTTATCACAGGGGCAGTTATCTGGGGCCTCCGCAAGGTGCTCAGCCCCGATGAGCAGCTCATGAGGGTGCCCCCGATGATCGTCTTCGGGCTCGCGGCGGGGATCATCGCGGCCCTTTCGGGGCGGTCTCGGCGCGCGGCCTTCGTCGGCGGCATCGGAGGCATGCTGGTGGCCGATGTGATCCACTGGATAGAGCTCCTTACCACGGGGATCCCGGGGAATGTCTCTTTCGGGGGAGCCGGCGCTTTTGACGCTACGGTGCTTGCCGGTGTCCTGGCCGTGGGCCTCATCGAGATCGTCGGAGAGGCCAGAGAGCATGTGGTGAAACAGGGCCCAGGCGGCCCCGGAGAGCGCCGCGAAGGGCGCGCTTCCGGCGAAGGGGAAGACGGGAGGGATGGACGTGGATAAGGTGAGGTTCAAGCAGGTGGTCGCCGGCCTGGTCATAGTGCTGGCGATAGGGCTGTGCATCTACGCTGTGCTGGACAGGAATTCACTCCCCGCGGCCACGTCGCAGCCGGCTGCCGGGCTCGACGAGCGTCTCGGAAGCTACTTCACCGTGCTCGACGAAAGCGGGAAGACCTTGTTCACCACGGGCCACTTGGTCCACGTGGGCGATGAGTTCATAAGCGAAGACGACACCAGGTACGAAGTAATCAGGGTCGATGAAGACACTGCCGTCGCGAGGGCGGTCGGCAAGATGGAAGCCCTACCGCCTCTGCCGCTTACTGCCCAGACGGGGGCAGGCGGTGGGAAGGTGGCCATATACCACACCCACTCATCGGAGTCTTACGTGCCTTCCGACGGCGCTGAGTCGCGACCGGGCTCGGGAGGGATCATAGACGTAGGGGCGGCCCTCGCTGACGCCCTTGAAAGGCGGGGAATCCAGGCGATCCACAGTACGGCTTCCCACGAACCCCACGACGCCGGCGCCTATGACCGTTCTCGGAGGACGGCGGTGCAGCTGTTGAAGGAGCGCCCGCTGGCCCTCTTCGACGTCCACAGGGATGGCGGGCCTGCCGAACCGTACCTCAAAGAGGTAGACGGTAAGGAAGTGGCCAAGGCCATGATCGTTGTGGGGCGCACAAACCCCAAGATGAACGCCAACCTGGACTTCGCGAGGCGCCTCAAGGACGCCGTAAACGCCGAATACCCCGGCCTCATAAAAGGGATCTTCCTGGGCAAGGCCGATTTCAACCAGGACCTCTTCGACCGGGCCCTTCTCCTCGAGATGGGCACCGAACGGACTTCTAAGGAAGCCGCGGCCGCAGGGGCCGAGCTCATAGGGAGCGTTGTCCCCAAAGTGATAGGGGCTTCCACCGGTGCGCCGTCCGGCGGGGCAATCGGCAGGTCTCTCGGGTGGATATTGGGCCTTGCCGTCGCCGGAGTCTTCGTCTACCTGTGGGTGGCTACGGGCAGCTGGGAAGAGATGCGGGCCAAGATCATGGGCTGGTTTGGGTCGGGAGGAGTCCGCGTAGGCGAGCGCGGCGGCCCTAGAGACGGCGGCGACGGCGCCGGAGGGCCGGGCGGCACTGGAGATGGGGCGGATCCCGGCAGCTGATGGAATACGGCGGAGCCATAGGCCTGGGACTTCTGGCCGGTATCCTGGCCAGAGTCTTGCTCCTTAGGTCTGATTACCGGCAATACCCGACCTACCCCCACGGGTACTCAACCCACCTCCTTATGGGAGTGTTCGCCGCGCTTGCAGGGGCAGTGGCAGTACCGGCACTCCTCGAGAAAGAGTGGACGGCGGTGACCTTCTTCCTCCTTGTGGCCGAGCAGTTCAGGAGCATAAGGGGCATGGAGCGGGACTCGCTCAAGGCCCTTGAGGACAGCGAGCTGGTCCCGAGGGGCACCGAGTACATCGAGAACATCGCGAGGGTTTTTGAAACCCGCTACTACATCGTGATCGTGGTTTCGGCGGCCACCACCATGGGGGCGGTGAAGACATCTCCCCTCATGGGTGCCGTGTTCGGCGCCTTGGCTTTCATGTGGGGCCTCGTCCTCACCAGGGTGGAGACCGTGGGTGAGACGGTGGAGGTCCGGGCGGCGCAGGTGACGGTACGCGGCTCAGATGTCTGGGTAGAAGACATCCACATCTCTAGCGTGGGACTGGAAAAATCCCGGCAGTTCATAGAGGAGAGGGCTATCGGAGCGATCCTCACACCCCTAAACGACGAAGGGAGGGACACCCTGGCCAGCTACGGCCAGAGGCAAGCCATGCTCCACGATGCGGCGGCCGTCCTTGGGGTGAGGATAGACGCCGATAGTCCCGAGTTTGCGCCCCAGGCCAAGCGAGATCTAAAGACCGGCAAGGTAGCCGTGCTGATCGTCCCCATGGACGGGGACGAAAGGCTGCTTCTCGAGGTCCTAAGGCGGACTCCGGTTCTGGAGTCTGCCAGGGGAAGGACTCGCTTTTTGAGGGTGGGCCATTTGAACCCCAAGATCCGAGCAAGGAGGAACCGACTTGGAGGTAACGATCCAGAAGGCGATCCTGGCGGCGGTTGTCGATGACCCGAGCAAAGTCTCTGGAGTACCCACCTTTGTGGCCAAAGATGACGCTTCCAGGCAAAATAAAGCGCTCTACCTATCACGGATCCTCCAGGGCGCCGTCCACGACCTGGGGGATGGCGTCCTGATAGTGGTCAAACATTGAGTGTGGATAAGCTGGTCTTAGCCAAAACCAAAGAGGGGGCCATGCGGGAGGCCGGCCTCGAAGAATCGGATCCCGGCGTTTCGTTTGGTTCCAGGGGACTTGCAGCCGGGCGCGGCACGACTTTTTGCGCTTGGGGCGTAGTCCCGTCTCCCCTCGCCATGAAGGTCGCCGAGAACGTCCTCGGCGTATGCGGATCTGAGGGAGGCGACCGGGACGGGGGGAAGCGCGTGGTCATATACGCTTGCTACGCGGGAACCCACACTTCAATACTCGCCGCTTGCATCCACCTTGGGCTCTTCAAAGATGGCTGCGACGTCTGCGACCTTCCTTTTTTCGACAAGAGGAACGTCATGGATATAGGGGTGCCGGTGCTCCTCGGCAAGGACGAGCACGGCGCAGAGGTTTATGCACTCGGGACGGGGTGGCTTTCGGCCCCCCTGGAACAGGCAGTCTGCGACCTTGTTGAACTGGCCTACCCCCGCGTCCGCCTCTGCATTTGCTCGGTAAGGGGGTTCCTCGACCTGCAGGCCCGCCTGGGCGGGTTCGCTTCCCGCCGCTTTCGCCTCGTGTTCCCTGGGAGGAGGCTTGTGGCGTCGTCCCTCGTCCGCAAGGTCCCCTACCTGAAGTGCGCTGTCCGGGAGTGTCTTGACCTCTCTTCCCGGTGGAAGGATAATGAAGGGCAGTCTGAGAGGGAGGTTGTCTGGTTGGATGGCTCGAAGGCGGGGAGGGTTAGTGAGGCACGTTGAAAGCGGGAGTCTCGCGGAGTACTTGGGCATAGAGCCCGGAGACTCTGTGCTTTCGGTTAACGGGAGGACCCTGCGCGACGAGATCGATTTCCGCTATCTCTGGGCTGAGCCGGACGTTACGTTGGTCGTGCGCAAGAGGGACGGCAGAGAGGAGTCTTTCCGCATAGACAAAGACCCGGAAGAGCCCCTGGGCGTCGTTTTTCAAGACCCCCTCTTCGACAGCATGAAGGTGTGCAGGAACAGCTGCGTCTTCTGCTTCATCCGCCAGATCCCCAGGGAAATGAGAAAGAGCCTCCACGTGAGGGACGACGACTACAGGATGTCCTTCCTCCACGGCAACTTCATAAGCCTTACGAACCTGAGCGAAGACGACTGGAGGCGCATCGAAGAGCAGAAAGTATCGCCTCTCAGGATCTCCGTCCACACAACCGACCCTCGCCTCAGGCAGGTGCTCATGTCAAATCCCGAAGCGGCGAGGATAATGGAGCACTTGAGTAGGCTTGCAGGCATGGGCATAAAGCTTCACGCCCAGTGCGTGCTTCTCAAGGGCGTGAATGACGGCGAACACCTCTTGAGGACTCTCAGGGATCTTGATTCTCTCGGAGAGAATATGGTCTCGGTCGGGGTCGTCCCGGCCATATACACCCGTTACCGCCCGAGCCCGCCTTCCCCTAGGATGGATCCGGCCTGGGCGGATGAAGTCCTGGATATGATCGAGGACTACGCCGCCGGGGCTCTCAAGAGGAGAGGATCCCACTGGGTCTACGGAGCAGACGAGCTGTACCTGGTCTCGGGAAGGCCCTTACCGCCCTATGAGTACTACGAAGACTTCTACCAGTATGAGAACGGGATCGGGATAGTTGCCGATTGGAGGCGGAGTCTGGAAGAGACCTTGGAGGAGCAGCGCCGGATCCGGCGCTCAGGGCGTCCTGATCCCGGAAGGGATTCCGGCCATACTCGTGGAGCGGTACCCTGGAGAAGAAAAGTCCTGGCCGTAACCGGGGAGATGGCCGAAGACGAGCTGAGAAGCGCTGTGGAAAAACTGGGCCTGGAGAAACAGGTCTACGTCTGCCCGGTAAAGAACACCTTTTTCGGGGAACAGGTGACGGCGGCGGGGCTCCTTACGGGGCAAGACATACTTTCCGCCGTCCTCAGGTTTGTGAGGGGGATGGACCGGAAAGAGCGTCTCCTGGTTGCCGTCCCCGACATCGCGTTGTTTGACGGCATGTTCTTGGACAACTTGAGGCTCGAAGACCTATCGAAGGCGACGGGCCTGGAGACTGTGGCCGTAAGGCCCACTCCGGCCAGCCTCTTGGAGATAACCGCATGGGGAGAGGGAAGTATTCCCAATGCCGGATAAGTTCACGGTAGCGATCGTTGGCCGCCCAAACGTGGGGAAGTCTGCCTTGTTCAACCGGATGGTCAAGGCGCCGGCCTCCATAGTCCACAGCCAGAAGGGCGTAACCCGGGACAGGCTCTACGGCACGGTCCGGTGGCAGGGCGAGGAGTTCACTTTGCTCGACACCGGCGGGCTCGACCTTTCGTCTGACGAAGACCTCATCCGGGCCATCCGTTTTCAGGTTGAACAGGCGATAAGCGAAGCAGACGCCCTTGTGTTCGTGGTGGACGTCCGGGCGGGCCTTACTCCCGAAGACATAGAAGTGGCGGAGGTCTTGAGGAAGACGAGGAAGCCCATAATCCTCGCGGCAAACAAAGTCGACGGACCAGGGCAATCGGCGAAAGTGGCAGACTTCTACGAACTGGGGTTTGAGGATGTGTATCCCGTGTCTGCGGTCCACGGACTGGGAGTGGGCGAGCTCCTGGACAGGCTCCTGGAGCTCATGGGTGGCCGGGATATCCCGGGGGACGAAGAGCCTGGAGATGAGCCCGCCCAAGAGAGGATAGCCATCGCGATAGTCGGAAAGCCCAATGTAGGGAAATCTTCGCTCGTAAACGCACTCCTCAGGGACAGCCGCATGACAGTCTCCAGCGTGCCCGGTACCACGGTAGACGCCGTGGACACGCCCTTCCGCTGGCAAGATAGGGACTTCGTCCTCATAGACACGGCGGGGCTGAGGCGGCCCAAAGTGATAGATGAGAAGCTGGAAGAGATGTCCGTCGGGAGAGCCCTTGGCGCGATCAAACGCGCCCACGTTGTGGTCTTGGTCCTGGACGGTACCCAGCGCCCGTCTGCCCAGGAACGCAGGATAGCGGGTTACATACGGAGGAACGGGAAAGCTTCCATCATCGCGGTCAACAAAGTAGACCTGGACCTTTGGGGCGAAGTCTCGAGGGAGCAGTTTAGGAGCGCCGCACTTTACGAGTGCCGCCCGATAGATTACTCTCCGGTCCTCTTCATGTCTGCGCTCACCGGGAAAGGGGTAGACAGGCTCCTCCCCCAGGTGGTTAAAGCCTACGAGGAGTACCGGAAGAGGATAGAGACTTCTCTGCTGAACCAGGCGGTATTGGAGATCACCACCATGAACCCGCCCCCGAGAGAGTCCCGTTTCTATTACGCCACACAAGTAGGGCAAAGCCCACCCCATATGGTATTCTTTGTGAAAAATCCCAAGAAAGTCTCCGCGGTGTACGCGCGGTACCTGGAGAACGAGCTCAGAAAGCGTTTCGGTTTCCAAGGGACGCCCATCGTATTGGAGTTCAAGGAAAGGCAGAGGACGAAGAGGTAATGAACCTGGCTCTGGAAAAGGCCGGCCCGGCAGCGGCCGTTTGCGTCGCGTCCTACCTGATGGGTGCCATACCCTTTGGGTTTCTCATGGCCAGGATGAAGGGGATCGATATCACAAGACACGGGAGCGGCAATACGGGAGCCACCAATGTGCTCCGCACCTTGGGTCCGGCCTACGCGATCCCGGTGCTTCTCCTGGATGCCGGCAAAGGGGCATTTGCGGCATACCTGGGGATGAGGCTCGGCATGGGCGTTGCGGGGGCCCTGCTTGCGGGCGCCTGCGCCATCGCCGGCCACAACTGGTCCGTGTTTCTCAGGTTCAGGGGCGGAAAAGGAGTGGCCACATCGGCGGGAGTGGGCCTCATGGTCTTTCCGCGGCTCCTCCTGCCGGCGCTGGCCGTGTTTGTGGTTGTGGTGGCGGTAAGCCGCTATGTTTCCCTCGGAAGCCTACTTGCCGCGTGGACCGCGTTTCTACTGTCTTTTTCCCCGTCATACACGACGCTCCATAGGGTCACGGTATTCCTCTTAGCCGCGGCCATAACGGTGCAGCACCGTTCCAACATCGCGAGGCTCATTGCGGGGACCGAGCGCAAGTTGGGAGAGAAGGTGCCCGCAGGAAAGGGTGATCCCAGGTGAGGAAAGCGTGCGTCATTGTTGCAGGCGCCTGGGGGACAGCTCTCGGCATGGTCCTCCGGGACGGCGGATATGAAGTTCTGCTCTGGGATAGGAACCCCGAGGCCGTGAGGGCCGTGAACGAGGAGCGCCGGTCTTTGAGACTCCCCGGTATCCCCGTCCCCGAAGAGATCGCTGCCACTACAGACTGGAAGGAAGCCCTTTCAGGCGCATCCATCGTGGTATCCGCCGCCCCGTCCACGGCGGTTTCAGAGATCTCGGAGAGGATGGCCTCTTTCATCCCTGAAGACGCCCTCCTCGTGAGCGCCACGAAGGGGCTCGACCCGGATACGCTGAGAAGGCCGACTCAAGTCTGGGGCGATGCCAACCCCGGCCTTTCAGAGCGACTGGTCGCGCTCTCGGGCCCCAATTTCGCCGTGGAGATCGCGAAGAGACTCCCCGCCGCAACCACCGTTGCCTCGGTTTCGGCGTTCGCCAGGGAGGCGGCCCAGACCGCCTTTATGGTGCCCTATTTCCGGGTCTATACCAGCGAAGACGTGGCCGGGGTGGAGCTGGGGGGAGCCCTAAAGAACATCATCGCCATAGCGTGCGGGATAATCGAAGGGATGGGCCTCGGGCACAACGCCCAGGCGGGCATCATCTCCAGGGGGATCGCCGAGATCACCCGCCTGGGGGTGGCCCTCGGGGCCTACCCGCTTACCTTCGCAGGCCTCTCCGGGGTGGGCGACCTTGTGCTCACCTCCACAGGCGACCTCTCGAGAAACCGCCAGGCGGGGATCGCCGTAGGGAAGGGCGAGTCCATACACTCTTTCATCGAGAGGACAGGATACACCGTCGAAGGGTTCGTGACGGTGAAGAGCGCCGTGACGCTCGCGGCGCGTCTGGGCATTTCCATGCCTATCGCCGAGACGGTCTACAGGGTGCTGTACGAAGACCTGCCCGTTCAAGAGGCCCTGAGCGCCATCATGAGCAGGGAGAAAAGGTCAGAAAGGGAGTTCTAGCTGCGCGTTGACGGGCTCCAAGAGCCAGCCCACTTGGGTTCTAACTCCGGTTTTGTCCTCATATTGTTAAGAGCAACTTGTTTCTTAAACTCCATCTCACTTTGGGTCAAGTCAGGGAGCAGCTTGGCATATAGATTACCGTCAAGGTGCTTTAGGAGGGAGAGTCCAGGTGGAGAAGTTCGATATCTTCATGGATATCGCCCGGCGCACAAACGGCGATATCTACATTGGCGTAGTTGGCCCCATGCGTGTCGGGAAATCCACCTTCATCCGTCAGTTTATCGAAGAGTTCGTACTTCCCAACGTGACCGGCGAATACGACAGGGAGAGGACAATAGACTCCATGCCTCAGGCGGGCTCCGGGCGCACGGTGACGACGGTCGAGCCCAAGTTCATACCCGAAGATGCCGTGCCGGTGGACATAAGTGACAACCTCTCCCTGAGGGTGAAAATGGTCGATTGCACGGGGTACCCGGTCGAAGGCGCGGTGGGGTACATGGAAGGCGACGAGCCCCGCATGGTGAGGACTCCGTGGTTCACGGAGCCTGTTCCTTTTGTGTACGCGGCGGAAGTGGGTACCGAGAAGGTAATCGCGGATCACTCGACCATCGGCATCGTAGTCACGACTGACGGCAGCATCGTGGATATACCTCGGGAGAACTACGTAGAGGCGGAGCGGAAGGTGGTTGAGAAGCTCGCGGAGCTCGGGAAGCCCTTCGTCATAGTCCTAAACTGCAGGGACCCGTACTCGAAAGAAGTATCCGACCTGGCCACGGATATGGAGGCGGAGTACGGCGTACCGGTGATCCCGGCCAACTGTCTAGAACTCAACCACGACGACATCACCTTGATAATGGAGCAGGTGCTCTACGAATTCCCCGTCAGGGACATGACGGTGCGTGTCCCCAAGTGGGTGCAGATGCTGTCCACATCCCACTGGCTGAGGAGCGCCATCGACGCCGGCATCCGGGACGCCGTCTCAAAGGTGAAGAGGGTCAGGGACATCGATGCGTGCGTCATGATGCTCCAGGCGTCGGAGCACATAGCCAAGGTTACGGTGGGTAGGGTGGACATGGCCACGGGTGCGGCCACCATCGACCTGGATGTGCGCGACGAGGCCTTCCTCAAGGTTATGGGGGAAAGGGCGGGTACCACCTTGAGCGACAAGGCGGACCTCCTCACCCTAGTCGGTGAACTGGCGGTCGCCAAGAAGACCTACGATAAGCTGCAGCTGGCCCTCAGAGAACTGGAGGAGACCGGTTACGGCATAGTGGAACCCACCCTCGAGGATATGGTGTTCGAGGAACCCGAGATGGTGAAACAGGGGCGGAGCTACGGAGTGCGGCTCCGGGCGAGGGGACCTGCGATCCACATGATAAAGACCGAGATCGAGACGACGGTGAGCCCGGTCATAGGGAGCGAGGAGCAAGGAGAAGAGCTGGTCTCCTACCTCATGGAGAAGTTCGAGGACGACCCGAAGAAGATCTGGTCTACGGATCTCTTCGGCAAGCCTTTGAAGGACCTCGTGCTGGACGGAGTCACCACGAAGATAGCGAGGATGCCCGAGCACGCCAGGCTCAAGATGCAGGAGACCCTGGGGAGGGTCGTGAACGAGGGCTCCGGGAGCCTTATCTGCATAATCTTGTAGCTATAGCTGCTCCTGCGAAGTTTTGTGCCAACGGGTTTTTTCTCGATAAATTTCATAAGCCCGGTTGCGCGACGCCGGATAGGTATGTATAATACCCGGAAATACAGTCATAATGCGCTTTGCCATATTGCGACCGGAAGGAAGGGCGCCTTAGGGTTCCGCGCTACCGGGTAAGCGGTCTGGGCCGAGCGGCGCCAGCTCTCTCGGAGTAAGAGAGCACACCGTGGGTATAAAACACCCGAGCGGCAAGTTCCTGACGTTAGGTCGGCAGGGACTCTGCTGCCGGGTGTTTCTTATTGCCCGGCGCGGGCGAGGCGCAGGTGAGAGGAGGAGACGCATTGGGTTCGGTTTCAGCTGCAACCAAAGCCACTTCTGTCCCTAAAGGGAGGGATATGTTCGCCTCAAAGCTGGGCGTGATTATCGCCACCTTGGGTTCGGCGGTGGGCCTCGGCAACATCTGGAAGTTCCCCTATCTTACCGGCGTGAATGGAGGGGCGGCTTTTGTAATCCTGTATATTTTGTGCACGCTGGTCGTGGGTCTTCCGGTCATGATCACCGAACACGCGATTGGAAGGACCGCGAGAGCGGACGCCATAGGGACGTTCAAGAAACTCGCTCCGAACAGCGCGTGGTGGCTCGTGAGCGCGGCAGGCGTTCTGAGCGCATTCCTGATAAGCTCTTTCTACACCGAAGTCATGGGCTGGGTACTCGCCTACATAGTGAAAGCCGTCAAAGGCTCCATCCTGAGCTCGTCGCCTGAGGTGACTTCATCCGCTTTTGCCTCGCTCATTACTGACCCGGTCCAGTCTCTGGTCTACCAGTGGATAGTGATCGCCTGGATAGCCCTTATCATCGCCCTTGGCGTGTCCAAGGGTATTGAGCGAGTAACGAAGACGCTCATGCCCGTCCTTTTCGGCATACTGCTCGTAGTCTGTGTGCGGAGTATCACGCTTCCGGGTGCGGCAGAGGGTCTCAAGTTCCTGTTCAAGCCCGACTTCTCGAAGGTGACGGGCGCGACCGTCCTGACCGCCATGGGGCTTTCCTTCTTCAAACTCTCGGTCGGGATGGGCACCATGATCACCTACGGGAGCTATTTCCAGAAGGATCAGGATATCCCGCTTACTGCATTCAGAGTTATGCTGTCCGATGTGATGGTGTCTCTGCTTTGCGGGATCGCCATATTCCCCGCGGTGTTTGCCTTCGGATTTGAGCCCGGCGCCGGACCCGAGCTCCTGTTTATCACCATCCCGACGGTCTTCAGCGTGATGCCGTTGGGCCGGGTCCTCATGCCCTTCTTCTTCATACTCGCCTTCATCGCCGCGACGGGCGCCATGCTTTCTCTCTACGAAGTCCCGGTGGCCTACCTCGTGGAAAGCTGCGGGTGGAGCAGGAAGAAAGCCACGTGGGCTACGCTCGTTGGTCTGGTCGTCGTCGGCGCCCTGCCCGCGCTATCGGGAAGCCTTACCGCAGACATAAAGGTCCTGGGGATGAACTTCTTCGACCTCTTCGACTGGCTCACATCGAGCATCCTGATGCCTGTGGGCGGGTTGTTCCTCTGCCTGTTTGCGGGATGGCGCTGGGGTTCGGCCAACATCAAGGCCGCCCTTTCCAACGACGGCGCTCTTCGAAACGACAAGATCGTGGCTGGGTTTACGGGCCTCGTGAAGGTCGTCACGCCGGCTCTTGTCTTGGTGATCCTGCTTGCGGGTCTGAACCTTATCTGACGCAAGCCTGACTTGACGTAGATTCCGAGCCCCCGTTAGGCGACGCTAGGTCGGGGGACTTGGAGGGGGGGACCGGCCGGCGCTGCTCCGAATAGGCAGAGCCGGCCGGTTGGTTTGGCGGAAGATAGCCACACAGGTGTCAATAGACAGTGATTCTGTCACCCTAAGACGCGTTAACTAGACTGTGAAAATGTCACCCTCTGGGTTTTGAGTTGGGGGCAGCCTTGCTGCCCCCTGTATTGTCAATCGAGCAAAGTGCTCAGG
>DUSI01000017.1 GCA_012842685.1 Candidatus Fermentithermobacillaceae bacterium | reverse complement strand
TCATCTCGTGTGCCTTCCAGGGTGCTGCCGTGAGGCGAAAGAGGGTGGCGCCTGCGGGTTTCCTTGTACCTCCTCACGAGGACGTCGTCGTCGGCCTCAAGGAACAAGATAACGGGTTGAAGCCCGTCCAGGCTCAAGGTCTCCAGGGCGCCCGATAGGTCCTCGAAGAACTCCCCTCCCCGGACGTCTACGCCCATGGCTATCTTGGATATGGGTTCTTCCAGCTGTTTCGAAAGCTGGATAAAGGTCGGGATGAGTGCAGGAGGGAGGTTGTCCACGCAATAATAGCCCAGATCCTCAAGCGTCCTTAAGGCTTGAGACTTGCCTGCGCCGGAGAGTCCCGTTACAAGGACAAGGTTGGCGTTGAAACCTTCCATGGGTTCGCCCGTTGCGGCCATCCTCCCCACCTCGCCTTTCGGCCCTACATCCTGACAGTCCGGGAGGCGGCCCATTTGACACGGCCTCCGGCAGCTTCCGCCGGCCCGGACGGTCAGTCTCCGGGAGGCACCCCCAGCTCTGCCCACAGGCTCTCTTGGCGGGAGGGCTTCACAAGGAAACTCAGGTCTGCGCCTCGCTGCCACGCCTTATACATGCTTTCTCCCTGTCTGAGCCCTATCTCCGGGTAATCCCTGGGTTTGGCCAGCCTCGGTTTGGGGTGCTCACCGTAGCTGTCGTTGGGCATGAATATGCTCTGACCTTTGTATTCAACGTCGTAGAAAGCCAACCCTTTCCGCAGTTTGATGGGCTCGTAGACAGACTGGAAGTCCCTGGCGATCCAGTTCGCGAGGACGAGGGGGACATCGCCCGGGTTTACGGTCACGTGGCCGTAGAAAGGTGGTATCAAAAGGATATCGCCTTCCGAGAAATCGGCGACCACGAAATCCTCTACTTGCCCGCTCACTTCTCCACCGCGCTGCATGAGGAAGTGGGCGCGGCCGTGAAGCACCTGGTAGATCTCAGGATAGGTCCAAGGGTGGCCCGGTGCTTTCGGGTGGTAGTGGCCGAGGGTCTTGACGTATTCAGAGCCTATTTTGCCGGGGTAGATGACCGTGATGTCGTACCTCAGCCCGGCGTCTTCCATGGCCCTTCGATCGGAGACAAGCCCGGTGTCCCGGTACATGAGGTACAGCGGATCTGGCCCCGGTTCTCCGGGGTAAAGAAGTACCTGGCTGAGATCCTCCAGCCTTCTCGCCGAAGGCTCGGGAGCGATGACGCCCTCTCCAAAGATAAGCCTGCCGTCTTCTCCGAGCCACACATCAAAGCCGGCGAAACGTGCCAGTGAAATGTTACCGCGATCTGCCATTCGCGCCACCCTTCTCTTTGGACTCTACGTTAGATTAACCCCTCGGGTTCCTGGGCTTGCAGATGATCTCCAGTATCTGAGTCTCGAAGAACGTCTTGGCGTGGGAGGGGATGAGCATGACGGCCGTATCCGCGCCCCTGCCTGAACCTCCTACCGAAATGACCGGTTCTCCGTAGGGGATGAGGCCTGCGTCAAGCGCCATGACAGCGATCTCCACTGCCACCTTGACGCCCTGGGAGAACATCCGCAGCGTGTCGGCTATGATCCCGCCGGGGTAGAGGCCGCCCCGCGTCTGGGTGATGGCCCTCTCTACGTTGGCGAAGAGATGGGTTGTGGTGAGGACCGAGACCCCTGCTTCTTTGAGTTCCTGCCGGGTTTCGGGGCCCATCTCGTCCACGCCCGGGGCCCTGAAGCCGACGTGGTGGGTGACGCATACGATGTTTAGATCTTCGCCCTTGCCGATGAAGTGTCTCGCCGTGAAGCCGGTGTTTGAAGCCACAACGATGTGCTTTATGTCCGCTTCTCGCGCCCGCTCCAGCGCCAGGCGGGCCGTCTCTTCAGTATTGTCTTTTCCTCGGGTCGGGAAATAAACCGTCACGATCCTTCATCTCCTCTCTTCGATGCTGTTCTAGCCGGACTCAGGAGCGAGCATTCCCGGTGTAGCTCCCGTATGTCCCAGTGCTGCTTCTCGTATATCTGGAAGGCTCGCCGCTCCATGAGGCTCTCTTCCTGACTGTTTCCCATATCCCTGAACACGTGGGAGAGCCACAAGGCTGCGCACGCGAGATCCCGTTGGGCTCCTTCTCTCTGGAAACAGTCTATCGCTTGTCTGCCGAGTTCCGCCGCTTCAGGCAGCCTGCCGGCGCTCCTGTGTATGCAGCCTCTTACGAGGTACACCCAGCCCCTTTCCCGGTTGGCATTTTCGTCCATATGCGTCATAGCCTCGTCCGTGAGACGCTGGGCTTCACTGGTCTTTCCTTCCCGCAGTGCGACTCTAGCCAGTTCGACCAGACAGGATACCCAGGTGGACGTTCGCCCCAAGGACTTGTGCATATCCTTGGCCGAGGTGAGATGCTTTCTGGCGCCAGCCATGTCGTCGTTCCGGTACATGATCATCCCCAAATTGTGCCACGCTGTTGCTATGTCTGCAGGTGTTAGGTCGTCTCCTCGCTCTATGCAGCGCAGAAAGTGGTCTCGCGCCTTCGTCCAATTGCGCCTCTCGTATTCGATAAGACCCATGAGCAGCGACCAGTGTGACATGACTCTCTCGACCTCGGGGCCTTCGTGGCGGCCTGCCCACCTCTGGACCTCGTCTAGAGCATTCTCTGCCTCGCCCAGCTTTCCGCGCTGGATGTTGGCGGTGGCCAGGTTGATGAGAAGCGGTCCGTACAGGTCCGACTCCAAAGACGACGCCTGGAGGCCCTTCTTGTACCAGGAAACGGCCGTATCTAGATCGTGCGGGGCGAACATGGCGCCGATCTGGTTACACGCAGACTCGTGGTGCTTCACGAGTCCCGCCGCTTTGAAAGCAGTGGACGCGTTTTCGGAGAGATCGAGGGCCGCCTGGAGGTTGTTGCCCGAAACAGCCATTCGGGCGGCCTCGAGGAGGCACCGGCCCTTCTCTTTGGCGTTGCCGAGAAGCCCGTGGATTACTGCCGCCGCGTGCCAGGAGCGGCCCGCTTCTTCCCAGAGGTTTTCCGCCGCGAACCCGATTGCTGCTTTCTCGTAATATGTCACGGCTTCCTTGTCATGCATTGCCTTCACCAAAGTTTCGGCCAGGCTTCGCAGGAAAAACGGGCCCTCGTCGGGATACAGCTCCATAGCCCTTGCAAGGTTGAGATAGATCTGCCTAAGTTTCTCCTCGCTGAACAGGGATGAGATGGGAGCGAACGGGGTCTTCGCCCTGAGCCTTACGCACCCGACGTCCTCTACAACAGACAGGGCTCCTTTATCCCGAAGACTCTGGGTGGTCTTGTCGAAATCATCGTCAGATAGGTCGGATATGGCTCTTATCCACTCAGTTCGGGCGTTGTTGCCTGATATAGAGATGAGTGCAAGCAATCGGGTTTCTTGGTATGAAAGATCAAGCGTGCCGTACTGACTGGTCGAGTCTTCTCTTGTGAACTCCTCAAGAAGCTGGGACAAGAAATACTTTACGCTCTGGGCATCTCTATCGCTCAGTGAGCCGAGTACTACGTAAAAAGCATTTCTTTTGTGCCTTAGGTTTGCTTTTGTGATGAATAGCTCGACGAGTTCTTTCAGTTCGTGCCTTGAGGCGCTGGTAAAGATGGGAGACGAGTCATCGGCACTGCTTACGGGCTGGTGCTCAGAGTAGAGGAGAGACATGGGGACATTCAGCACCGACGCGATTCTGTCTTTGTACTCATCGCTCAGGTTCCTTCGAGTGCCGTTCAGCACAAGGGATAGGTATGACTCAGAGAGCCCGACCCGCGCGGCAAGATCTTTGATCCGCATATTCCTCTGGGCCAGGAGGCGCTTTACGTTGTTGGCAAAGACCTCGATCGAAGCCATGCTTGTCTCCCGTATGAAGGCAAAAAGACACCGGGACTTCAAATTCCCGGGTTCCTACTTCTGGGAGTATTTTACCAAGTCAGACTGGCGACGTCACGCCGTGATGCTGTTCGCACCGGGCGGTAGCGGAGGCACAATGGGCGGCGGGTAAGCCGGGCCGTCCGCCAGGATGATTATGTTGTTTGCGCCAGGCGGTAGCGGAGGCACAATGGGCGGCGGGTAAGCCGGGCCATCCGCCGGGGTGACTATGTTGTTCGCACCGGGCGGTAGCGGAGGCACGATGGGCGGCGGGTAAGCCGGGCCGTCAGCCACGATGATTATGTTGTTGTTTTCGCCTGGCGGAAGGGGCGGTACTATGGGCGGCGGATAGGCAGGGCCGTCTGCTACCGTGACTTCAGGTGTGAATGTGCCAAGGGCGGCTACTCCGAACAGGCAGGCGACAAGAAGTAGAAGAGCTCCGACTTTCTTCACTTCTAACACCTCCTTGGTATTCTGTGAGAACATTCCGCTTGGCCAACGTTCTCTAGTCTACGCGCGAGTGTTAAAAAAGGAGGGGCAGCAGACCCAGACTGCCCCTGAAGGTGGATACCGGCTGAGCACTCGCGCATTGTTGGGCATCGCGCTGATTCTATGAGCATAGGGCTTACTCCTTCGGGAGAAGGCGGTGTTCGTGGGAAGGGTTGCCAGACGGTAATCTGAGCTTATCGAATAGAAAGCTAGAACGGATTTCGGCACGATTATGTAAACAAGCGTTTGCTGTGAGGTAAATTGAACGCAGTCTTTCTCCCTGCGATGGCTGATACACACATACAAATATTCCTCCAGTTAAAGTTGACTTAGTAAATTTTCGCCTGCACAAGGCAATTTGGTAGATTCTGAGGGAATGTCTTGAAAGGTTTCCGCCCACCTAGGACGAATGTTATTCTAGTATCCGAGAAGGGACGGTTACCTATTGCTCAGAGTACTGGCATCGTTCACTTGGAAAGATTACCTTAGAGCCATTGTGGACATCGCCATAGTGGCTTATCTTTTCTATCAGGTTTTTGTCCTCATAAGGGGCACCAGGGCTGTCCAGCTGCTCAAAGGCATAGCGATTCTTTTCGTGCTCTTGCAGGTTACCAACTGGCTCGAACTCTACACAGTGAACTGGCTACTCGGGACTGTGAGCGAAATGCTCATAATCGCCATCCCGGTAGTCTTTTCGCCGGAAATAAGAAGGGCTCTTGAGCAGATCGGCAGGGGAAGACTTTTCACTCGTTCGTTGCTCTTCGGCCCTGATGTTACTCCTGAACAGGTGGTTGAGGAAGTTACAGATGCTGTGTTCAAGATGGCCAGGGAGAAAACAGGTGCCCTCATAGTCATCCAGCGGGATGTGGGGCTGGAGGAGCACATGGATGAGGCGGTTGCTCTCGACTCTCTGGTCTCTTCTGAGCTCATCCAGAATATCTTCACCAAGAATTCGCCGCTCCACGACGGCGCGGTGATCATCAGGGGAGACAGGATAGCCGCCGCCGCATGCTTCCTCCCCATGACGCAAGAATCGGTGGCGATTGAGCTGGGGTCCCGGCACAGGGCCGCTCTGGGCATCACGCAGGTTTCCGACGCCGTAGCGGTCACGGTTTCCGAAGAGACGGGCACCGTTTCGCTGGCCATCGGAGGGAGGCTCTTAAGGGGCCTCGACCCCAGGACCCTGAGAGAAAAGCTGTTGGAACTGCTTCCCCAGAGGCAGCCGGTGAACCAGCTGTTCCAGCGGAGGGCGTCCAAATGATCGAGAGGATAATCCAGAGGGACACGTGGGCGAAGGTATTGGCCGTGCTCCTGGCCCTTTACATGTGGTACGCGGCGGTCGCCAATCAGTGGGAGACTCGCGTCTACGATCTCAGGCTCGAGTTTTCAGAAGCGCCGGGCAAAATCATCACCTTCAAGAGCCCTGACATGGTTAGGGTGACCTTTGAAGGGCTGGCCAGGTCGCTGGATAAGATTGACCCGGCAAGGCTGACCATCCCGGTGGACGTGTCATCCCTCGAGCCCGGTACGAATCAGGTGCCCATCCGCCTGGATCTCTCCATCGGCGGGGTGAGTGTCTCTGACATATATCCCCAGACGGCGGTTGTGGCCCTGGACATCAAAGAGACTAAACCGGTGAGCGTGCGGATTGAGACGAGGGGCACGCCGAATGAGGAGTTCGAAGCGCAGGCACCCGTACCGGACATAGAGGTAGTTGAGGTCTCCGGCCCGAGGACGCAGGTGGAGACCGTCGTCGGAGTCTTCGGCACCGTCGACATAACGGGCGCCGCAGGTACGATCACGGGGAGGCTGGTTCCCCTCGTAGCAGTGGACGCCCAGAACAACACCGTTCCAAACGTCGAAGTGAACCCGAGCCACGTTACGGTGTCTGTCCCCATGAAGAGCCGTCCGCCTGCCAAAGAGGTGCCTATAAGGGCACAGACTCAAGGGGCTCCGAAGACGGGATACAGGGTTAAGGCGGTGTATGTTAACCCGAGCACGGCCAAGATCAGGGGCGACTCGTCTTTGACCGCCGGGCTGTCATATATCTCTACGGAGAGGATCGACGTTACCGATAGGACCCAGACGTTCACCTACCCGGCCAACCTGATAATCCCTCAAGGTGTTACTTCAGAGGTCATGCGCGTGAACGTGACCGTAGAGATCGAAGAGGACATAGTGTCCAAAACTTTCGCCGGGGTATTCGTACAGATACAGTCCCTACCGGTGGGGTATGCGTTTAACCTGGAGCCCACCACGGTAGATATCACGATCGAAGGCCGGAGAGACGTGATTGAAGAGATAGAACGAAATATGGAAGAGAACAGCGATTATCTAGAGGCGTTCATCGATGCCTCGTGGATTAGGGAACCCGGATCCCACAAGATGGTGGTGAACGTTAGGGGCCTCCCGAATACCGTACGGATTGAGAGCATCGAACCGAGTCACGTCATCCTGGAACTCAGGCAAAGATAGCGACCGGAGGCACGCGCCATGAACTTGTTCGGGACCGACGGCATCCGAGGTGTCGCCAATACGGAACTCACGTGTGAGACCGCCTACAGGCTCGGCAGGGCCATGGGGACCTACCTCTCGCCCGGCATGGACCTGTGTGTAGGCAAAGACACCAGAATCTCCGGGGATATGCTCGAGGCTGCCCTGGTCGCTGGGATTACATCTACGGGCAGGAACGTTCTAAGGCTGGGCGTTATTACGACCCCCGGCCTTTCATTCTTGGTCAAGGAACTCGGGCTGGGCGGAGGAGTCATGATATCGGCCTCCCACAACCCCGCCGAGTACAACGGCCTCAAAGTGTTTGGACCCGACGGGAAGAAGGTCCCGGACGAAACAGAGGAACTCTTTTCCGCGTTCATCCTCGGGGAGACTGCTGACGGGCCGCATCCTACAGGGCCTTCGGTGGGACGTGTGTTTCCCGGTGAAGGGATGCTCATCCGCTATTCTCGGTTTCTCGAAAGCGTGCCAAGAGAGCGCCTTTCCGGCCTGAGGGTTGCCCTTGATACCGCCAACGGTTCGACTTCCTCTATCGCGCCTCTTATCTGGCGGAACCTAGGGGCATCGGTCACGGTCATAAACGATACGCCCGACGGGATCAACATCAACAGGGGCTGCGGTTCGACGCACCTGGACGCCCTCGTGCAGCTTGTGCGTCAGAAAGACGGCGGGCCCCGGTTCGATGTGGGTTTTGCCTATGACGGAGACGGAGACCGGTGTCTCGCGGTGGACGAGAACGGAGAAGTCCTGGACGGCGACCACATAATGGCCATCCTCGCCATGGACATGGCGGAGCGGGGATTGCTTGCCGGAAACACGGTGGTCGGGACCGTCATGAGCAACTACGGGCTCGAAGAGTGCTTGAGGGAGAAAAACATCTCACTGCTGAGGACCCCTGTGGGCGACAGGTACGTCTTAGAGAAGATGGAGGAGCAGGGGTTCAAACTCGGCGGTGAGCAGTCCGGGCACATTATCGTCAGGGACGTTCTTTGGGCCGGAGACGGGATCCTCACATCGCTCCTTCTTGCCGACGCGATGGTCAGAGCGGGCAAGAGACTGTCGGAGCTGAGGTGCGTGATGACCAGCATCCCGCAGACCCTGGTCAACGTGAGGGCAGTAAAGCCCAAAGATCTGGTGACTCGGGAAGCGGTACGCCGGGCGGTCTCAAAGGTCGAAGCGGATCTCGCCGGAAAGGGACGGGTGCTCGTAAGGCCGTCGGGTACGGAACCCGTGGTGAGGATCATGGTCGAGGCGCGAGACTCCCAAACCGTCAAGGCGTGCATAGACTATCTGGAGGAGGTGCTCAGGCAGGAAGACCGGGCGATGCAGGAAGACAAGTGAAGGCGCTGGGCTTTAGGAAGGCGGAAGCTCCGGGTAGCGGCTGCAGAAGAGCCTAGGAGCACAGCGGGGCGCGACCGGCAGAGGAGCAGGAATTCAGATAGGTGAACAGGTAGGTAGCGGCAGGTTTCTGGTTAGTCTTGTGAAAGCGCCTGGACTTCCGGAACAAGACCGGTTCCGGAAGTTGACGAGGATAGGGCAATTCGAAAGATTCGGCGGGTACCCTACGGTTGGCCACGACCGTGAAAGGTCTCTTAAAACCTCCGGGTGACCGGAGAACAACAGGGGCCGGGTGGTTGTCGCTACAATCTGCGTCACGTCGTTCCTCCGCATGCTGTACCGTTTCGCTCGTGAGACTCGGGCAAAGACGAGGTATTTTCGTCTCTTCGCGCTCTCTTTCGCCCCAGGGAGGGGCTTCTTGGGTTTTCCAGGCGGAGCACCGCCTCTCGCTCCAGTGACCATACAGGATAGGGGGATACGACATTGTGCGGGATTGTAGGCTATGTGGGAACCAGAGATGCTGCAAGTATTGTGTTTGATGCCCTCTGCAGGCTGGAGTACAGGGGGTACGATTCGGCAGGGATAGCCGTGCTCGATTCGTCAGGAATATGTACTGCGAAGCGAAAAGGGCGTCTCGCTGAGCTAAGTCCACTGGTGAAAACCTTACCCCGGGCGGGGCAGGCCATCGGCCACACGCGCTGGGCTACCCATGGCGCTCCGAGTGACATCAACTCTCACCCGCATTGCGATTGCACGGGTGACATCGTCCTCGTCCACAACGGCATCATCGAAAACCACCGTGAGCTCAGGGAAAGGCTCATCGCCGGCGGCCACGTGATGAAGACGGAAGTCGACACAGAAGTGGTTGCCCACCTCATTGAGGAGAAATACCGGGGGGACCTGGCCGCTGCCGTCGCCGAGGCAGCGAGGGAGCTCGAGGGGGCCATGGCCATAGCCGTCATCCACCGGGGCGAACCGGGCAGGATCGTGGCATACCGGGAGAAGAGCCCCCTCATCATCGGGCTGGGGGAAGGCGAGAACTTCCTGGCCTCGGACATCCCCGCGATCCTTCCGTACACGCGGAAGTTCCTTGCGCTCAACGACGGGGAGATAGGGGTCATAACCGAGGAAGGAGTGGCCGTGTACCGGCTCGAGAAGGGGTCTGGCGCAAACGGCCTGGTGAAAGTGGGAGACAGACAGCCCATGGTCGTAGATTTGGAACCTGAGGCGGCCGAAAAGGGCGGATTCGACCACTTCATGCTCAAAGAGATATTCGAGCAGCCCGAGGCGCTCATGAAAGCGGTATCCGGGCGGATCCGGGACGGGCGCGTGAAGTTCGAAGAGGGTGAGTTTGGTTTCTCTGATGAGGACGTACGGGCGCTGAACAAGGTGTACCTACTCGGGTGCGGAACGGCCTATCACGCCTGCCTTGTGGGGAAGCACCTCATAGAGCGGCTGGCCGGGATTCCTGCCGAAGCCGTGCTGGCGTCTGAGTTCAGGTACATGGAACCTCTCATACCCGAGAGGACTCTGGTCATAGCCGTGAGCCAGTCGGGAGAAACCCTTGATACGCTGGCCGCGGTACGGGAAGCAAAGGAACGGGGAGCGTGGCGGACCTTGGCCGTCGTGAACCAGCCCTTGAGCTCCCTAACCCGTGAGGTAGACGATGTTCTCTACCAGCGTGCGGGTCCCGAGATATCCGTGGCATCCACAAAGGCCTATACCACCCAGCTGGTGTGCCTCGCGATGGTCGCGTGTCACATGGGGTTCGTGAGAGGTCGTATCTCTGAGGACCAGGCGAGGGCTTTTGGACAGGAGCTCAGGAACCTTCCCGAGAAAGCCCTGGGCGCCCTGGAAGCAGCGGGCCTCATGGAAAGACTGGCCGTAGAGATCGCCAAGGAAGAGGACGTTTTCTTCATAGGCCGGGGCGCCGACTACCTCGCCGTTATGGAAGGCCAGCTGAAGCTCAAGGAGATATCCTACATCCACGCCGAAGCCTATGCCGCGGGCGAGCTCAAGCACGGTACCTTGGCGCTCATTGCACCTGGCGTGCCTGTAATCGCGTGCCTCATGGATCCCGAGTTGGCTCCCAAGACGGCGTCCAACGTAATGGAAGTCAAGGCTCGAGGCGGGTGGGTTGTCGCGATAGGATCCCAGGAGTGCCTGAACCAGCTGCAGCTCGGTGAGAAGGACGTGCTGGTCACTGTCCCGGACGTGAACCCGCTCATCTCGCCGGTGGTTTCAGTCATAGCGATGCAGCTTCTGGCCTACTACGTGGCGAGGGAACGCGGTACCGATATCGACAAGCCGAGGAATCTGGCAAAAAGCGTTACGGTGGAGTGAAAATCCAGTTGTACACTGGCCTTCCTGGATGCAGGAGGGCCAGTGTTCGGACCATACCTTTGCAGCTAAAGGGTGTGGAGGTATGACGGTCAGACTGCCCCGGGTGCCGGCCAGGCCGAACACAGCTAACCCTGCCACACGGGGTCTCGGCGTCGAGACACACATCTTCAGAATACTTGACTAGTCATGCGTGGTGGCGGTTCCAGGTGAGTCTATGGGCGTACTCGTTCTGCCTCTCTTACGATCTTCTTGTAGAACTCGACCGCCCCTAGGATGTCGCTCTCATCCGGGTGTCCCTTCGCGATCCCGCCGATTAGCTTAAGCGGGCCGAAAGTGTCAAAACCCCTGCAGCCATACGTCCCGAGCAGCTCACAGGCTTTGTCTGAGATGACCTGTCTCATTTCCTTGGTGTAATCTCCCTTGACTCCGTAGGTCATAATGAGGAAAACCCGTTTGTGGTTTGGAAGGTTGTTCCTGGCGAACTCAATGACTTCCCGGCTGAAGTTCGCGAAATAGATGCCCGACGCGAAACCTATGATATCGTACTCCGACAGGTCTCCCTCTTTGCGCTCGAGCACGTTGATCAGCTCAACGTCCGCTATTTCCTTGATGGCATCCAGGAGTTTCTTCGTGTTCCCGTGATGCTGGGAGTAGTACGCTATGGCAACCTTCATTTTGGACGCCTCCTTTTCGGTACTTCATCGAGAAAGCAGGCGCTCAAACAAGCACCTAGTCATGCCGTATGATGGTTTCCGGGTCGCTTACGTAACCATCACGTTCTTCACGCGTGCTTCGCGACCTCCTTGTCTGTCAGCCGACCGTCCAACCCCTTGCCCTCATGGAGATTCTGAACTCCCTAATGGCGGGACATCAAAAAACTGTTGACGACAGAGGGGCGATGGTGATAACCTCCATAGCAATTTAATACCGGACTGGACCTTATCCAGAGCAGGCGAGGGACTGGCCCAATGACCCTGCGGCAACCGGCCTTCGTGCGCGGTGCCAATTCCAGCAGTGTCCGCCGAGTGCGCGACCTGGCAGATAAGGAGTAAGAACGCCTCCCCAACTGTCAGGGAGGCGTTTTTGTACCATAACGGGGTGATCCGGATGATCGAAGTGCAAGACCTTTCTGTGACCTATGCTTCGCCTTTGGGGCCGGTGGAGGCGCTGTCCCACGTTTCCCTTACGGTGAGCGAGGGAGAGATAGTGGCTATCTGTGGCCCGTCAGGGGCGGGAAAGACTACTTTCCTGCGGTGCCTCTCCATGCTCCAGGAGCCCAGCTCGGGAAGGATCCTGGTGGACGGAGAAGAGGTGTCTGCGAAGTCCGCAGACGTTAGGAAAGCCCGTCAGAGAATCGGAGTGGTCTTTCAGGGATTTAACCTATTGCGTTCACGGACGGCTCTCGGAAACGTGATGCTTCCTCTCGAGATCAGGCACGTTCCCAAGACAGAGGCCGCTGAGAAAGCCGCCGCATACCTTGAACTCGTGCACATGGGCCACAGGCGGGACTTCTATCCCCACGAACTCTCGGGAGGGGAAAAGCAGAGAGTCGCCATCGCGAGGGCTCTCGTGACTGAGCCGCGGGTCCTCATCCTAGATGAGCCGACATCGGCCCTGGATCCCGAGACTGCGGGTTCAATCGTCCAGTCACTCCGGGAGATCAACCGTTCCAAAGGGATCACGATGCTCATCGTCACCCACCAGATTGACCTTCTCGCTCCCATATGCGACCGGGTGATCCAAATAAGGCATGGCAGGCTCACCGGTGCACCGGTGCCGGTGCGGGAAGACGTTTCTTCCCGTCCAGGGACCTCTTTCGCGCCGGGGCATATCCCAGCGAGCGACAAGTTTGGGTGTGCCAGTGTACAGCCAGGAGGTGTGTCCCGTGACCTGGTTTAGCCCGGCCTGGTTTGACAAGATGGGAATGCTGCTCCTTCGGTCGACCCTTGAAACCCTTGGCATGGTGCTGGGATCCCTGGTCGGCGGGCAGGTACTGGGAGTCGCGTTGGGAATTGCCCTCGTGTTGGTACGTCCGGGCGGGCTAAAGGAGAACCGGACCCTCCATGCGGTGCTCAACTCGGTGGTCAATGTCGGCCGCTCGGTTCCCTTTGTGATACTCATGGTCGCCATAATGCCCCTCACGAGGCTTCTCACGGGCACATCTATAGGGCCGGTTGCGGCCATCGTGCCTCTTACCGTTGCGGCTATTCCCTTTGTCGCTCGGCTCACCGAGACCGCCATGCTCGAGGTGGAAGTCGGGGTGATCGAAGCCTGCCTGTCCATGGGGGCGACGTGGCAGCAGATCGTGAGGTATGTCCTGGTGCCCGAATCGCTCCCTTCGCTCATAGCGGGTGCCGCCACGACGGCGGTCAACCTTGTGGGTTATTCGACCATGGCCGGTGCCATAGGAGGAGGTGGTCTTGGGGACCTCGCCGTGAGGTACGGGTACCAGCGCTGGCAGATGGACGTGATGCTGGCCGCTTTGGTCATCCTCGTCGGCATGGTCCAGGGCATGCAGTTTGTGGGAGACCGGATATCGGCGAGATTTCGGCGCCGCTAAAGGGAAATTCATTTTGGTTCTGAGGAGGAGAGACATTGAGGACATCTTTGAGAGGCGTATGCAGGTTCTTTGTTTCGCTTGGGCTGGTTGCCCTGGTTCTCATGACCGTCGCGCTGGGTGGGTGCGGGAAGAAAGCCGTGAAGATAGGGGCTACCCCGGTCCCGCACGCCGAGATCCTCGAGTTTGTGAAGCCGCTCTTGGAGAAGGAAGGCATCGAGATCGAAATCGTCGAGTTCAACGACTACGTGCAGCCGAACATACAGCTGGCCGAGAAGCAGCTCGCGGCGAACTTCTTCCAGCACATACCGTATCTCGAGGACTTCTCGGCCCAGAGGAACCTGGATCTTACGTGGATAGCAAAAGTCCATATCGAGCCGATGGGCGTCTACCCAGGTAAGGTCAAGAAACTTGAGGATCTCAAGGCCGGTGACCAGGTGGGCATTCCTAACGATGTCACCAACGCCGGCCGGGCTCTGGCTCTCCTTGAGAAGGCAGGGCTCATAAGGTTGAAGGAAGGCGTCGGAGTGACTGCGACGGTGTTGGACATAGAGGAAAACCCGAAGAACCTGAAGATGGTTGAGCTCAACGCGGAGATCCTGCCCCATTCTCTGACAGACCTCGCTGTTGCGGTCATCAACGGCAACTTCGCCATCCAGGCAGGACTATCGCCTCTCAATGATGCCCTGTTCATCGAGGATAGTGACTCTCCTTTCGCCAACGTCCTGGCAGTGAGGTCGGCTGATAAGGACGACCCGGTTCTTAAGAAGATCGCGGAAGTCCTGAACAGCGACGAAGTGAGGGACTTCATCTTGGAGAAGTACAAAGGCGGAGTGGTGCCCGCGTTTTGATGGATGACCATCGGGATGCTAAGGATGGCCGGGGGTTCCGGCCATCCTTCTATGTTACTCTGTGTTCTCGAGTAGCACATACCGGAGTAGATCGTCTTCGGCAGTCACGTAATAGAGCCTGCCGTCTGCCACGCCCAGAAGGTCTATCCGACTCGGGCTTTCGGCCAGGAGAACGCTATCATTTCCAGGAGAGTACAGTAGGACCTCATGAGTCTCCTGCCATGCGACGTTACTGCTCTCATATGACTCTCTCTTCACGTTCAAGACTGCCTGACCATCCTCAAGCCACAAACACTGCACCAGGCCGTAGCCTTCCGCGGGTGTCTTGCCTTCCAGGATCACTTCGCGGCGTCCGGTCGCCAGTTCAAGTAGGTATATCCTGCTCTCCGTACCGGCGAGAGTCCGACATTCTCCGATTAGGTAGTTGCCATCGGGCGATATGCTTTTCGCTACGTTCAACCTGCTGACCCTTGGAGCGGTTCCTCCGTCCTGGGGAGAGTCGTTCATTTCCGCGTCTATGATTTCGCGGCTGCCTGTACCCAGATCGATAGCCGCAAGCCCGTATACATATCCTCCTCCGGTACTCACGGCACCTATGCGTGCAAAGAGCTTCGTGTCGTTCGCCCAGAAAAACGGATAGTCACCTTCGCCTTCTTGTGTTACCTGGCGGGCGTTGCCGGTACTTACGTCCATGACCCAAAGGTTCTCGGCCCCGTCGTCTCCAAGCAGGGTGAAGGCGAGCTTGGAGCCGTCCTTTGAGAACAGGGGAGACCGCACGTGGCCGCTTATCTCGCTCTTTATGAGGACTGACTGGGTTTCCCTGTCATACACGCTGAAGAAAGGGATATCCCAAAACAGGTACCGGCCGCACGGAGACCAGAGGATTTGCCTTGAGCCCGGCCCGGTGAGCTCCAGTTCTGCGACCTTGTCTAGAGAGCCGTCCAAGCCGACGATGTAGATGCCGTACTCGCTTCTTTGCCCTTTTCTTGCGTGGTAGGCGAAAGCGTCGCTTTGAGGTGACCACAATAAGTCCTCTACTACTTCGCCCTTCTTTACAGGGATGTTGAGGATCACCTCTTGTTCCGGGAACGTGGAAACGGAGAACTTCCCTCCGGACAGGCTCAGGAGGTGCTTACCGTCCGGCGACAGCAGGGGGAGCATGTTTTTCTCGACTTGCGATGTCTCTGCCGGCGGTTCTTGCGTACAAGAGGCAAGGATGAGAGAGGCAAGGAGGATCACTGGTACCAGCCATGATGCCCACCTCTTCATTGTTCACACCGTCCCTCTGATCGCCGTCGGGCATCAGCCCTGTGCCGATGTTAGCGCAGACTTCATCTTGACGGACGGTTTTTTCTTGGGAGGAGTTCCCTGTTGGTTATCGCCGTCTTGTTGGGGCCGCTACCGGGGCACAGGGAGCAGTAGGAAGGGAATCCCCGCTTTGAGGGAAAACGTTCCTTCCCACTAGAAAGGTGTGTTGCTGATGTTGAACTACACGTTTTGCGGAGGGCAATGGAATGGGGGAACAACGGTGATACTCAACGACAAACAGATCGACAAACTCGCCCGCGAGGGGATGATCGAGCCGTACACCGACCACCTTGTGCGTGAAGAAGGTGGGCAGAAGATAATCTCCTACGGCCTGAGCAGCTTCGGCTACGATCTAAGGATCGCAAACGAGTTCTACATTTTCTCCAATGTCTGCGGCAGCGCGGTTGTGGATCCGAAGGACTTTCCGGAGGAAGCTATGGTCAAACGGGTTGTCCAGCCTCACGAGGCGATCATAATCCCGCCCAACACCTACGTGCTGGGCAGGTCCGTAGAATACATGCGGATCCCGGAAGATGTGATGACGGTCTGCATCGGGAAGTCTACCTATGCCCGTTGCGGAATCATTGTAAACGTCACACCTCTCGAGGCGGGTTGGGAAGGTCATGTGACCATTGAGATCAGCAATTCAACGCCGCTGCCTGCCAAGGTGTATGCTTATGAAGGGATCCTGCAGGTCTTGTTTTTCAAGGGCGAGCGGCCTGCCGTGACCTATGCGGATAGAAAAGGGAAATATCAAGAGACGATAGGCGTCGTGTTCGCAAGGGTCTAGCACAAGAGATATAGCGCCTCGTCGCACCAGGACAGAAAAGCAAGCGCCGCAGATCCATCCTTCTAATCGTATGACCACGTTAAGAGGCCCAGAAACGGGAGAGAAGACTGAAGGGATCTCATGGGTCCGCGAAAGCGGGTCTGAAAGAGCCTAACAGGGGTGTGCCAAGTAACGGATCGGATGAGGGTGAAACATGAATGTTACGGCCGGTTGTAAAATCCGCCATTAGGGCCGGATGAAAAATCCCCCACCCCCTCGAAGAAGCACTCCGTAACGAGCCAAGTTTCGGAGGTGCGATTCTTGCTAGGAGGCGGGGAAACTTT
>DUSI01000016.1 GCA_012842685.1 Candidatus Fermentithermobacillaceae bacterium | reverse complement strand
CGCGACGGAAGCCACTTCCCGCTTGCCCCGTTATCTTTTCGGGAAACTCATCAAGAAACTCACCAGATGTAGAACCACGCCTGGCTCACGACCCGGTAGTAACCGGTCCCGACGTTGGACCGCACGTCGACTTGGTAGCTTCCCCTCTCCAGGCGGTCGAGGGGTATGAACACGTACCTGGTCGCTCCGGCTTCAATGGTGCCGATAGACTGCCCGATCCCCACGTCGCCCCTGTAGTCCTTCTCGCCGGACTTCTTGACGAGTACCTGGTACCCGTACTGGTAGGGGAGGGTCACATCCTTGTCAGACGTATTCTTGATGGTCACCCGCAATTTGGGAGTCCTGCTCCACAACGTGGGAGCAATGTACTCTACGCTGTACTCAAACGGGTCCTTAGCCACCCTCGGACGCACGTTAATGTAGGCGGATGCCACCGGCGCCCACTTGGTCTCGGCTATGAAGTAGGCCTGGGCAAGGTAAGTGCCTTGACGGAGTTCGGCAGGCAGGGCTTCCCTGTAGGTCTTGCTCTCGCCCGCCCTGAAGGTCTCCTCGAGAAGCCTCTGGGTGAAAACCTTGCCGTATGCGGCCCTGTAGGCTACGCTACCGTTTCTCCAGAGAGCGAAGTCGACCTGCATCCCGCTTGGAGTAGAGATCTTTATGGGCCTACGGGTGGGGTTGTACACGGTAAGGACGAGCTCGTTCGTGTCGGCCGAGTAATCGAGCCAATACTGAAGCCCCGTGCCGTTCTTGGGGGCTTGTCCCCAAACCGGCCATATCGGGAAGGGTTCCCACCTGGCCTGCCAGGGCGCGTTACGCCAGTCGACACGAGTCTCAACAGCCTGCTCAGGCGCTGCCATCGCAGCCGGCGCCAGTGTCATGATGGCCATGATCGCCACCATCACTGCCACGCTAATGCGTCTTGCCACTGGTCATCTCTCCTCATTTCTTCCGGACCCACGGGATGCGCGCCAAACTTCATCACATTCAGCGCTCCTTCCCGTTTGTCCGGGGTTTTCGACCTGCATGGCCTTTCGGTTGGTAGTTTACATAATAACATCCGGAACTACCTTCCGCCCCAGAAATCTTTGCCATAAGCAGGCCTTATGCAGGTGTTTTTCATGGAGTAGGACAGGCTCAGCGCACATCTTGTTCCGTAAAGTAGGCTGGGATCTGCTGGAAAGTTATTCACAGAAGATGGCACTTATCCCCAGACTTGTCAACAGCATTCTACATGGGGTAGCGATCCCAAGTCCTGAAGGAACGGTAGAGCGCCCGGTAGAAGCTCAAACCTGTCGAGGAGGTAAACAAAAAGGAAATATGAAGGAGCGGGGGACAAGTGCCTGAGAGGACGGAAGTCCACGACGCAGGACCGGTAGGGTCAAGGGATTCTGAGGGACAGCTTTCGCGCTTTTGCCGGGCCGGCCGTCTTGCAGGTACAAGGGCCAATATAGAGGCGGCAGCTTTCCTCAAAGAGGCCCTCGAAAGCGAGGGGTACGACGCCCATATCCTTGTGGACCGGAGTTTCGCCCGCGTACCGGCGGCTTGGGGGCTCGGCTTCTTGGCCTTCACGATAGCAAGCCGGCTTCTTACGGGCCAGCATTCCCCACTAATCGCGGGCGCGCTACTACTTGGTCCCCTGCTCAAGGCCGCGATGAGCATACACCAAGGCACTCCTCTGGCGGTATTCGGCGTGCGGAGGGCGAAGGCAGCGGAAGGGGAGACTCCGTCTCCAGCAGTAATACTCGGGGCCCATTTCGATACGGTTTCATTGCCCTTCCAAGGCTCTTTTCTTGCGGCATCCCTGGTCGCCGTGATTCTCATGGCAGGAGTTCTGGCCGTCGCGGAGCTCATCTCGCCGTGGCTCGCGATGGTGATTGCCGGCGCAGCGGGCTTTTTCCTTTACGGCAACGCCTCTCCCGGCGGAGACGACAACGCGTCTGGCGTTTTCGCTGTCCTGGAATGCGCGAAACGACTAAGGTCAGCGGAAAACGTAAATGTAGTGCCGGTCTTTTTCAACTTCGAAGAAATGGGGCTATTCGGTTCTCTCGCCTTCACGAGACGCTTTCTTGGGAAGCTGGGTAGCGGTATACCGGGCACAAACCTTGACCCCGGGAGAGCGTTCATGGTGAACTTCGACTGCGTCGGGAGAGGAAAGAGAATATACATTTCCGGGGACAAAGGGCTATGCGAGATGATCCTTAATACTTCCGCGGCGAAGGCCCTAGGGGTCTCCAAGACCTGGTCTTATCCGTCCGACCACCTCATGTTCCGCAGACCTTGGAAAGCCGTATCCTTCGCGAGGGCCGACCGCTACTGGATGCTCGACCTTTCGTGGATCCATTCAGCCGCCGATGTACCCGAAAAGGTGAACCTGGACTATGTCCGAGAGGTAGCGGACATCGCGTTGGAGCTCGTAGGAAGCATAACGAAAATGTAAAACCCCGCTCATTCGAGCGGGGTTTTCAATTTACTTCCGGCAGCGTCCTACTCTCCCGGGCGAGCCCAGTACCATCGGCGCTGGAGGGCTTAACGGCCGTGTTCGGAATGGGAACGGGTGTTGCCCCTCCGCCATT
>DUSI01000015.1 GCA_012842685.1 Candidatus Fermentithermobacillaceae bacterium | reverse complement strand
GTGCCTTTCAAGGTGCTGGAGCAGATGGTCCGTCACCCGCTTACGGACATCGGCATAAAGAGGTTCCAGGAGGACTGGGCTAAAGTCCAGAAGGAGCTGGGTTAGACTGAATCTTGACTGGTAGAAATGCGTATGATAGTTTCGAGTAGGAAAGCGAGATTCCGCCTACCGATGTGTCCCCATAAGTCTATGAATGCCCGGTAAGCGCACTATCGGGTCGCCAGTTTCCATATATCCTTATCCTTCCAAATGCTCGGGCAGCGGATTCCAGGTTTGCCGACGCCCATAGGAGATGTGACGTGATGCAAAAGGAAGAAACCAAAGAGACCAAAAATGCGGACGCGCCGCCGGAGACGTCCAGAACCAGGCGGCGGGTAAGGACCAAAACGGGCCCAGAGGAAGGGGCGGCCGGTGAAGCCACCCAAGAGGTCCAGGCCGCCGAGGTCCCCCAAGAAACGCCCCCAGCCAAACGTCCCCGCAGGACCACAAGGAAGGCCACCTCCGGAGAAGCCTCGCCTGAGACCGGTGAGAGCGCCGTGACGTCTGAGACGGCAAAGGAAGAGCAGCCTGAGGGTGCTGCGGCTATTGAGGTCGCCGAGGATACCGGTAAGAGGCGTGGCGGTAGGCGCAAGGGGAAACCTCCGGGCGAAGGGGAGGAGACCGTATCTTCCGTGCCTCCCCCTGAAGCAGGGCCTATTGAGGCAGAACCTGAGAAGCCCGCGAAAACCCGAGCAGCCCGCCGTACGAGGAAGAAGTCCGAAGAAACCGTCGAAGGCGACACCATTTCCCAAGTTTCTCCCAGCGAAGCCGGTGGAACCGTATCCTCTCTAGATGTAGCCGTGCCTCCTGAGGCCGGAGCTCCCGTGACGGAGGCCCGTGAACAGGAAGTAGCCGCGCAGGAGAGCGTTCCTCCCCAGGTAGGTACGCCAGCGGAGGAGCCGGCCCAGCCCGTACCCCCTGCCCCGGTACCCATGGAGCCGGTTCCCGCCGAGATGCCGCCGGTCTCCGAAGAAGTCGTGCCGGCCGGAGCGCCGCCCAGAGAAGCGGCTCTCGAAGAGAAGACCGCCCTTGAATTTCCGCGCGTCCAGGCACCCGACAGGTTCGGCCGCACCATAACCGACAGGCCGTTCCCCGGGAGCTACCCGTATCAGCCGAGCTCCGTCCCCGGAGCTCAGGCAGAGCGCCCTGCCCAGCCGAAGATCGCTCCCCGCGCCGTGCAGGAGCGGCCTAATGCCGAGCGGCTGGAGCGGCCTGGGTTCCAGCGGGTTACGCCGGAGACTCCGAGGCTCAGGACGCCGGCGTCCGAACAGGCAGATCTGAGGCCTGCCCCGGAGCAGAGGACGTTTGACGGGCGGGACGCAAGGCAGCTCCAGGCCCAGCAGGAGCCGCCTGCCGATGTTCTCTACGTTCGTCCGGCCAAAGTGGCCCCTCGCGCAAGACCCGACGCGGGGCCTAGCATGCGGGAGCTTTCCAACATGACCCTCGTTGACCTCCAGCGGATAGCCAGAGAGCTGGGGATCGCCGGGTACTCGAGCTTCCGCAAGAAGGAACTGGTCTTCGAGATCCTCAAGGCCCGCACCCAGGCCGGAGGGCTCATCTTCGCCGAAGGCCTCCTGGAGATATTGAACGAAGGGTACGGATTCTTGAGGCCTGCGTTCTACTTCCCGAGCAAGGACGATATTTACATCTCGCCTTCCCAGATCAGGAAGTTTGACCTCAGGACGGGAGACCTGGTTTCCGGGCAGGTGCGCCCGCCTCACGATACAGAGAGGTACTACGGGCTTCTCCGCATAGAAGCCATAAACGGTGAGGATCCCGAACTTGCCCGGGAGCGACCCAACTTCGAAGGCCTTACGCCCATATTCCCGAATGAAAGGTTCAAGCTCGAGACCACGAAGGACAACATCTCCGGAAGGCTCCTCGACCTCGTGGCGCCCATCGGCAAGGGACAGAGGGGACTCATCGTCTCGCCGCCCAAAGCCGGTAAGACGGTCCTCCTCAAGAACATAGCCAACGCGATAACGACCAACCATCCGGAGACGTACCTAATGGTCCTCCTCATAGACGAGCGACCGGAGGAAGTCACCGACATGCAGCGTTCGGTGAACGGGGAGGTTATAGCGTCCACTTTCGACGAGCCTCCGGAGAACCACGCCAGGGTCGCCGAGATGGTCCTCGAGCGCGCCAAGCGCCTCGTCGAGACCGGGAGAGACGTCGTGGTGCTCCTGGACAGCATCACCAGGATGACCAGGGCCTACAACCTCATAGAGCCCACTTCGGGCAGGACGCTCTCGGGAGGTATGGATCCGGCTGCGTTCAACAAGCCCAAGAAGTTCTTCGGCGCTGCCAGAAATATAGAAGAAGGCGGCAGCCTTACCATACTTGGCACCTGCCTCATAGACACCGGCTCCAGGATGGACGACGTCATCTACGAAGAGTTCAAAGGAACCGGCAACATGGAAGTCCACCTCGACAGGAAGCTCTCTGAGCGCAGGATCTTCCCGGCCATAGACATCAAGAGGTCGGGTACCCGCAAAGAGGAGCTCCTGCAGACCAAGGAAGAGATGGAGGCCATGTGGCTCTTCAGGAAGATGACCAACGACCTCGAGCCAGATAAGGTCCTCGAGGCCCTCATAGACCTCCTGAGCAAGACAAGCAGCAACAGGGAGGCGCTGCCCATCCTGAAGAGGAGACTGGCGTTGATGAGGTAGCCGAACCGTGCTATACTTCTTCTGTTTGCTCCATACTTCGAGGTGATTCGAATGAAGTCCGGAATCCATCCGCCGTACGAAAAGACGACGATATACTGCGCCTGCGGCGCCACATACAACGTCGGTTCCACCAAGAAGAACGTGAGGGTGGACATCTGCGCCAAGTGCCACCCGTTCTTCACCGGCGTGCAGAAGATTATAGACACGGGCGGCCGCGTGGAGAGATTCCGCCAGAAGTACGGTTATATCGAAGGCGAGAAGAGGGAAGAAGTTTCCAAGGAATCCCGCTAGGATTTTACATGGAAGGCAGGGACCCCTGTGGTTTCTGCCTTTTCATTTTCCTGTAAAATAGTGTGTGATATGCGGAAAGAGTCCGAGCCTAAGGCGAATTTGGGGGTTCATAACGTGTCGGGTCCGCCTTCTTACGGAGGCCAGGCGGTAATAGAAGGGGTCGTGATGAGGGGTCCTCGCTTCGCGTCCATGTCTGTGAGGGACCCTAGCGGTGAGATAGTTTCATTTGTGAAGAGGACCGATTCCCTGTCCCAGAATAGCTCCATATGGCGGCTCCCCGTGCTGAGGGGGGCGCTTTCCTTTTGGGAGTCCCTCGTCTTGGGCGTCGAGATGCTTATGAAGTCCGCGGATATCTGTTTTCCCGAGGAAGAAAAGGCGCCTAAGAGCGTCTTAGACCTGAGCGTGCTTTTTGCCGCTGTCCTCGCCGTCGCCCTTTTCATCGTCTTCCCTGCGGTGGTCGCGCCTTACCTTACGGGACTTCTCAAAGTGACCGGGACCTTCTGGGCGACGCTAGTTGAAGCCTCCATCCGCGTCCTCGTGCTTGTGGCGTATATAGCTTCCATATCCCGTATGAGAGAGATCCAGCGGGTCCTCGAATACCACGGCGCCGAACACAAAGTCATATGGGCATGGGAGAAGAACTACCGGGAGATAAACGACAGGATTTACCTGGAAAAATGGGGAGTTCCGGAGATAAGCGATTTCCTGGCGCTGAAGGCCCGGGGTGAATCCAAACTGCACCCTCGCTGCGGGACCAGCTTCTTGTTCATAGTAGCGCTTATTTCCTGGGTGCTGTTTCTCTTCATCACGCCGGAAGGCGTGCTGAACAAAGTATTGGCCAGGCTCCTCCTCTTGCCCGTGACCGCCGGGCTGTCGTACGAGTTCCTAAAAGCTTCGGCCGTGAGAGAGGGCGTTTTCTGGCGCCTCCTCAGGGCGCCTGGGATGCGGCTTCAGGCCATGACCACCAGGGAGCCGGATCCTTCCCAGATAGAGGTCGCGGCCGACAGCCTTGCCCGCCTGGTCGAAGCCGAAAGAGGTGGTTTTAGATGAGTACCGCTTACGAAGGAGCGACTTTCGCCGGCAAGCTTGACTCCCTTGTCGAGCGTTACGATTTCCTCACTTCCGAGCTGGAAAAGCCCGAGGTCTTCTCAGACCCGAAGAAGTACCGGCAGCTGGCCACGGAGAGGGCGCGCATCGAAGGCACCGTGGACCTGTACAAGAAGTACCTGCGGGTACTGGACGACATAGCCGGGAGCCGGGAGATCCTCGAGACCGAAGAAGACAAAGAACTGAGGAAGCTGGCCGAGGAAGAGCTGGCTTCCCTTGAGGAGACCAAGGCGCAGCTTGAAAAGGAGATCAGGCTTTCCCTGGTCCCCAAAGACCCCAACGATGACAAGAACGTCATCATGGAGATCAGAGCCGGGACAGGAGGGGAAGAGGCGGCTCTCTTTGCCGCGGAGCTCTTCCGCATGTACGGCCGCTACGCCGAGGACAGGCGGTGGAAGCTCGAGGTGCTCACCTCGAGCCCGACTGACCTCGGAGGTTTCAAGGAGATCATCTTCGCCATATCCGGCAAGGGCGCCTACAGGCGGCTCAAGCATGAAGGCGGCGTCCACAGAGTGCAGAGGATACCTGCCACCGAATCGGGCGGCCGCATCCACACTTCCACCGCGACGGTGGCGGTCCTGCCCGAATCCGAGGAAGTGGACGACATCGAGATCGACCCCGACGACCTCCGGATCGACACCTACTGCTCGTCGGGCAAAGGCGGCCAGGGAGTGAATACCACCTACTCTGCGGTGAGGATAACCCACCTGCCTACGGGACTCGTTGTCACCTGCCAGGATGAGAGGTCCCAGCTCCAGAATAAGGAGCGGGCCATGAGGATCCTTAAGTCGAGACTTCTGGCCCTGGCCCAGGAACAGAGGAACAGGGAACTCACCCAGGCCAGGAGGTCCCAGGTAGGTACGGGCGAGCGCGCCGAGAAGATCCGCACCTACAATTTCCCGCAGAACAGGGTCACCGACCACAGGATCGGCTACACGACCCACAGGCTGACGGAATTCCTGGACGGAGATATCGACGAACTCATCGACGCGCTGCTTGCGGAAGAAGACAGAAAGCGGCTCGAGGAAGCGTCGCAGGTATGACCGTAGGCGAGGCGCTGGCCTTGGGAAGGCGTCACCTTGCGGGGAAGTCCGACTCGGCTGCCCGGGACGCAGCGCTCCTCCTTGCCTTCGCCCTGGGTAAGCCCTCTCAGTTTGTGTACCTCCACCCTGAAACCCCCGTGAGCGAAGAAGCCTTCGCCGCGTACAACGGATTCCTCGAGAGGCGCGCGTCTGGAGAGCCCATCGCCTACATCAGAGGGTTCAGGGAATTCATGGGCCACGAGTTCCTCATAGACCGCAGGGTGCTTGTCCCCCGTCCGGAGACGGAACTGGTGGCCGAGACCGCCATCCGGCTCTTGTCGGGTAACCCTTCTCCCCTCGTCGCCGACATATGCTGCGGTTCCGGAGTCATCGGCCTTTCCATCGCCAAGGCGATCCCCGAGTCCCGGGTGGTCTTGAGCGACATCTCACGGGAAGCGGTGGACCTGGCGCGGGAGAACGCGGAGAGGCTGGGCGTTGTGGACCGGGTTGCGTTCTACGTTGGAGACCTGGTGGAGCCCCTGCTTAAGGCAGGGTTTTCCGGGAAATTCGACATCCTCACAGCCAACCCGCCCTACATCCCCACAGACGAGATCGAGACTCTCTCTCCGACGATACGCGAGTACGAGCCCCGGATCGCCCTGGATGGAGGGAAATCGGGGCTCCGGATAATCCGGAGGATAGCCGGTGAGGTTCCGGCCGTCCTGAAACCCGGCGGGCGGCTTATCATGGAGATCGGCTCAGATCAGGGAGAAGCTTGTAGAGGTATTATCATGGAAGATAGAGAGACCTGGGCCGGAGTGGAGGTCCTCAAAGATTACGGAGGGAAGGACCGCGTGGTAGTAGCGTGGACGCATGCGACCTAGCGCGGTCACAAGGATTCTTGGAGGTCCGGCTGCATGGAAACTAAGGTCGTGAGGGTAGACCCTCTGGCAAGGGACGAGTCGGTACTAGTGCCGTGCGCCGAAGTCCTCCGCCGCGGGGGACTGGTGGCATTCCCCACCGAGACGGTGTATGGCCTCGGAGCCAACGCACTCCTGCCCGAGGCGGTAATGCGGATATTTGAAGCCAAAGGCCGCCCCCAGGACAATCCACTCATCGTGCACGTTTCGAGGCCGGAGGCCGTCGCGCCTCTGGTCGCCGAGATAAGCGAGGCGGCCCTGAGGGTCATGGAGACCTTCTGGCCGGGTCCCCTTACGCTGCTCTTTAAGAAATCGGAGCTTGTGCCTCCCATCGTCACCGCAAACCTTCCGACGGTGGCGATAAGGATGCCCGACCATCCGGTGGCCCAGAGGCTCATCGACCTCGCGGGGGTACCTGTGGCGGCGCCTTCTGCCAACTTATCGGGGCGGCCCAGCCCGACTACGTTTGAAGACACGTTTGAGGACCTAAACGGGCGGGTAGACATCATCGTGGATGGCGGACCATCCGGCATCGGAGTCGAATCCACGGTGCTCGACATAACCGGTCCCGTCCCGAGGATACTGCGTCCCGGCGGCCTATCTCTCGAAGACCTGAGGAGAGTCCTGGGCGACGTCCAGGTCGCGTCTGGGGTGCCGTCTGACGGCCCGCCTCCTTCGCCCGGCATGAAATACAGGCATTACGCGCCGAAAGCGCCGGTCTACTTGGCGGCCGGGAGTCCCCCTGAGCAAGCGGAGGCGGTGAGGCTGCGCGCCGGAGCGGAGCTTTCTGACGGGAAGCGGGTACTTATCCTCTCCTCTACGGAGAACCTCCCGGCGTATGCCCCATTGGCGGAGAAATGGGCCGGGAAGCTCGTAGTCCTGGAGCTGGGCCCGCGGCACGACCTGGCGCGGGTGGCTTCGAGGCTGTTTTCGGCGCTCCGGTACGGCGACGAGATCTCCGCAGACGTAATCCTCGCCGAGTCGTTCCCCGAGAGGGGGCTCGGATTGGCTATCCAAAACAGGCTCGAGAAAGCCAGTGGGGGGCGAAGGCTTGGGCCGGTGAAGATCCTCTTCGTATGCACGGGAAACACTTGCAGGAGCCCCATGGCCGAAGCCCTGGCGCGAGAGATGTGGAGGTCCGAATGCCCCGGGATAGGCCTGGAGGTCCGTTCAAGAGGGACGGCCGCCGCCGACGGCATGCCTGCGACCCAGGAGGCCATCCGGGCGGTGGCCGAGCGCGGGATCGACCTCACGGGACACAGGGCCAAGATGGTTTCGGAAGAGGATCTCGAATGGGCGGACCTCGTCATCACGATGACGAGGTCCCACAAGAGTGCCCTGTTCCAGCGCTATCCGTCCTATGCCGGCAAGGTGGTGACCCTCTCGGAAGCCTCTGGCGGGGCCGTGGCCGGCGACGTGAGCGACCCATTTGGGTGTGGCCAGGAAGCGTATTTGAGAACTAGGGATGAGCTGATATCCGGCCTCAGGGCCGTTTGTGAGAGAATAAAGCGGGCGCACGGGTAGAGGAGCTCGCCCGTTTCGGATGGAGGTAATGAAAATGAGGATCGCCCTGGGAAGCGACCACGCCGGTTTCCGCCTCAAGGACGAGATAGCCGGCATACTCAGGGAAATGGGACACGAAGCCATCGACCTGGGGACGGACTCGGACGAATCCGTGGACTACCCGGATTTCGCCGTTAAGGTTTCCGAATCCATCCTGGCCGGTGAGGCCGACCTCGGCATACTTGTCTGTGGGACAGGCCTCGGCATGGCTATGGCGGCCAACAAGGTGCCCGGCATCAGGGCCGCGGCCGTATCGGATACTTTCTCGGCCCGCGCGGCCAGGGAGCACAACGACGCCAACGTTCTCTGCATCGGGGCCCGCGTCGTGGGTAGCGGCCTAGCCCGGGACATAGTGACCAGCTTCCTGGGCGCCTCCTTCCAGGGAGGGCGCCACCTCAGGCGGGTTGAGAAAATGAAAGAAATCGAGAAGAAGTATGGGGGTGCACGCTGAATGGACGCCGTACGGGAAGAGATGGAGATAAACCTCCAGAAGGTCAAGGAAGAAGTGTACAAGGCGACCAAAGGGCTCCTTGAAGCGGCCAAACTCCGGCCAGGGCAGATCCTTGTCCTCGGTTGCTCCACCAGCGAGATCCAGGGCAAGCGGATCGGCTCGACGGGAAGCACCGATGTAGCGGCGGTCGTCCTCGACGGCGTTCAAGAAGCCCTGAGAGGCACGGGAGTCCACCTGGCCGTCCAGTGCTGCGAGCACCTCAACAGGGCTCTGGTGGTTGAGCGGGAGGTTCAGGAGAAGTACAACCTCACCGAAGTGACGGTCCTGCCGGTTCCCAAGGCGGGAGGCGCCACAGCCGCCACTGCCCTCCGGAGGTTCCACGATCCCGTGGTTGTAGAGTCTATCCAGGCCCACGCGGGGATCGACATAGGAGATACCCTCATCGGGATGCACCTCCGGCCGGTAGCGGTCCCCGTGAGGCTTGAGCAGAAGAGCGTAGGAAACGCCCACCTTACGCTCGCCAGGACGAGACCCAAGCTCATAGGCGGCGCGAGGGCCGTATACGCCTGGGACGAGGTCGAAGAGAAATTCGGAAAGAACCCGAAGACATGCTGAAACCTTTCTAAGTCCGGAGGAGTCAAAGTAATGGCGGAACACAAAAGGCCGTCTTGGGACGAGTATTTTATGGAGCTTGCCGAGGTCGTAGCCAAGAGGTCCACGTGCCTCAGGAGGAATGTCGGGGCTGTGGTTGTAAAAGACAAGAGAGTGCTGGCTACGGGCTATAACGGGGCTCCTACGGGTCTGGCCCACTGCAGCGAGGTCGGCTGCCTCAGGGAAAAGCTGGGTATTCCCTCGGGAGAGCGCGTCGAGATGTGCAGGGGGCTGCATGCCGAGCAGAATGCGCTGGTGCAGGCGGCGCGGTACGGTATCTCCCTGGAGGGAGCCGTTATCTACTGCACCAACCAGCCTTGTGTCACTTGCGCCAAGATGCTCATAAACGCCGGGATCGTCAAGGTGGTGTACAAGAACCCCTATCCCGACAAATTGGCCCAGGAGCTTTTGGCAGAATCCAAGGTGGTTATGGAGATGTTTCGTTGACTCCTTGGACAGGCTCTTGTACAATGGCGCAGGTAGAATAGGCATTATGGACTTTCTAGTCGGCCCCGGCACCGGGGAGGAGGGGCGCTTGTGAAGTTCGAGAAGACAGGCCTGGCTTTCGCGGTTGCCTTCCTTGTTTCGTTCGGACTCACCCCTCTCATGCGCCTCATAGCCAAGAAAACCGGCGCCATGTGTTACCCCAACTCGCGAAGCGTTCACAAGGTTCCCGTCCCGTACCTGGGCGGGGTCTCTATGTATATCGGCTCTGTCGTAGCCATGTACGCCGTCAGGGGAGGCGACGCGAGCGCGTTTCGCGCCATCGCCCTGGGCGGCCTTGTCATACTCGTGGTCGGAGTGATAGACGACCTCTGGCCCCTCAAGCCCTGGCAAAAGCTCATAGGGCAGATAGCTTCCGGGATAGTGGTCGTGCGCCTTGGGGTCAGCATCTCGTTCCTCAAAGACCCGTTCTCGGGAGAGATCTTGCTCCTCGGGGCTTTGGCTTTTCCCCTCACTCTCCTGTGGGTAGTGTCTTTTGAAAACCTCATAAACTGGTCCGACGGTCTGGACGGCCTGGCCGCCGGCATAGTTGGGATTGCTTCGACGACGATGATATTTGCCATGGATAAGGCGGGGGCGTTCCACGTTGCCCCTGAGGCCGCGGCCCTGGCGGGAGCGGCCCTTGGTTTTCTGCCTTTCAACTTCCACCCTGCCTCCATCTTCATGGGAGACGCGGGAGCCATGTACCTGGGGCTGGCCCTCTCGGTCCTATCCGTGCAGGGGCTGGTGAAGTCAGCCGTGGCCATGTCGATTTTGGCCCCTATCCTTACCCTCATGGTCCCCATATCCGACATGGCTTTTTCCATCCTGCGGAGGAAGCTCTCGGGCAGGCCCGCCTCTCAAGCGGACAAGGACCACATACACCACAGGCTCTTGGAGCTCGGGATGAGCCAGAGGCAGGCGGTCTTGGCCATCTACCTCGTCAGCCTGTGCTTCGGAGCTCTCGGTCTCGTCTCGGGTTTCGTCCCGCTCAGCACAGGAGGTCCCCTGGCCGGTCTAGCCGTCCTGTGCATGTTCGCCGTGGCCTATAAGGCGGGGCTTCTGAGCCTCGGTTCCAAGAAAGACGGCCAGAGCAGGAGCCGGCGGGGGTAAGATCTCGGTGCGCCTGAAAGGTTGAGGCTCGTGGAAAAACTTAAGGTAATCTCCATTTTCGGCACGCGCCCCGAGGCGATAAAGATGTTGCCGGTCGTGAGGGCGCTTAAGGATCGCTACCCTCTCATCGAATCCAAAGTCCTCGTTACCGCCCAGCACCGGGAGATGCTCGACCAGGTGCTTTCCGATTTCGGCGTAGAGAGCGACTACGACCTGGACGTGATGAGGCCCAACCAGACCCTCGCCGAGACCACCGTGCGCGTCCTCGAGGGCCTGACTCCAATCCTGGAAAAAGAAGAGCCCGACGTAGTCCTGGTCCACGGTGACACAACCACCACGGGCGCGGCCTCCCTCGCCGCGTATTACCTCAAGATTTCCGTAGGCCATGTGGAAGCCGGCCTTCGCACCGGAGACAAGTACGCTCCTTTTCCCGAGGAAATAATGAGGAAAATCGCGGACCTCATCAGCGACCTCCACTTCGCTCCCACAGAAAACGCCAAGAAAAACCTCCTCCGGGAAGGGTACGATCCTTCGTCGGTGTACGTGACGGGGAACACGGCGGTGGACACGCTCCTCATGACGGTGAAAAGAGACTACAGGTTCAAGGAAGACCGGCTAAACCAGATAGATTTCGATTCCAGGAGGAGTATCCTCGTCGAAGTGCACCGCCGCGAGAACTTCGGCGAAGGCATGGAAAACATAGGCCGGGCACTTTACAGGCTCGCATCCGAGCGGAAAGACGTGCAGCTCTTGGTCTCGGTCCACCGTAATCCGAACGCGAGAGAGCCCATCCTCAGGCACCTCGGCGGCGCGCCGCGGACGGTGCTTTTCGACCCCATAGACTACCCCGATTATGTTAACCTCATGAGCCGGGCATACCTCATCATCACCGACTCGGGTGGCGCCCAGGAGGAGGCGCCGTCCCTGGGAGTCCCCACCCTCGTCTGCAGGGAGAAGACGGAGCGGCCGGAGGCCCTCGAAGCCGGCACTTGCGTCCTTGTGGGCACAAATATTGAAAAGATAGTGGACACGACTTGCGATCTGTTGGACAATAGGACGAGGTACGAGCGGATGTCGCAGGTAAAGAATCCTTTCGGGGACGGGCGCGCATCCCAGAGGATCGTACAAGCCCTTCTGTACCGGTACGGACTTACGCACGAAGCCCCGGAGGAGTTCTCGCCCGGAAAATAGAAGAACACTTTATGTAATCTGCAGGCGGCAGGGATTTCTTCTTGCCCGGCAGATGTTATTTCGTCAGGGCAGAATGCTGAGAGCAGAGATAAGGCGGGCGATTTGCCCAGAGACTTGCGAAGAGGAGGGGCGCCCCGGCCCGGCCGGTTTGTAACCGGACCGGTTTCGTGGCACGCACATGGCCAAGAAGGAACTGGACGCGATCCTTGAAGCCGAGAAAATGGCGGCCGAGGCCCTGGAGTCCGCGAGAGCCAAGGCCAGAGAGATACTCGCCGCAGCCGACAAAGAGGCCGAACGGCTCCTCCAAGAAGCCGTCGAGGATGCCCAGTCCAAAGCCAGGCGCCTCATTGAAAGGGCGACCGCATCTTCGGATGCGCTGGAGAAAGCATACCTGGAAGAAGCCGAAAAGGAGATCGCCTCCTTGAGGGAAGCTTACGCTTCCAGGCTGCAGGACGCGGTCGAAACGATAGTCTCCAGGGTTAAGAAGGCGTTGTAGGGAGGGAGCCGGGAAAGCCGACAAGGCCCGTCCGGCGCAGGTATGGCCGTTGCACGGATGAAGAAGATCACCATATACGCCGCGAAGGACCTGAGGGGCCCTATATTTGAGCGCCTCCGAGACCTTGGGATTTTCCACCTCACGTCGGAGAAGTCGGGGCCACGCATCCTTACGGCCGAAAGCTCGGGCGGGGATGCTATAGCCCGGGAACCTGTCGAGATACCCGAAGAGGTCTCTGACTCCCTCTCAAAGCTGCAATTCCTCAAGGATTATTTCTGGAAGTACGCTCCCGTCAAAAAGTCGTTCATCGATGGATTTACCGGCAAGAAGCCGGAAATGTCCCTGAACGCCCTCAGGAAGCTCACTGCGGAGTACGATATCGAAGCCGTCTACCAGAAGGCACGGTCCCACGAGAAGCGCCTTGGTGAGATAGCCGAAGAGCTGTCGAGGCTAGGCGAGGAAGTAAAGGCCATTTCCCAGTGGGAGGCCCTGGACATTCCCCTTGACATGCTGGGCGCCACGCAGCTTTGCTACAGCACCCTGGCGGTGCTTCCCAGCGCGGCTCTGGGGAGGCTCGGAGAAGGACAGGCCTACGGGCCGGTTCATTACGAGGTCCTCTGGCAAGACCGCTCCGAATCGGGAGTATGGCTGGTGGCCTACGGTGCTTCGCCGGGCGACGCCGCGTCCCTCGTTGCCGCCCTCGGCGGGCGGGTTGTGACGTTCAAGGAGTCTCTCGTCCAGGGGGCCACGGTGAAAGACAGGCTTCAGGCGCTTGAGGGAAGGATCACGGAACTCAGCGCCGAGCAAGAAGAGATAGTTTCTGAAGACCGGAAGCTGTCTTCTTCGATGATGGATATCATGGCTCTCATCGACTACTATCTGGATAAAGAGAACCTGGAAAGGCTCGGGCAGTCGGTCGCCAGGACGGCCTTCACGCTGGTTATCGAGGGTTATGTTAGGGCCAAAGACCTGGACAGGCTTCAGGATGGCCTCAAAGAGTTTAAGGAGATGGAGCTCGTCGCGGAGGATCCTTCTCCGGATGACGATGTACCAGTGCTACTGGAGAACCACCCGATCATAGCTCCTTTCGAAGTGATAACCAACATTTTCGGTTTCCCGAAGTACGACGAGATCGACCCAACCCCGTTTCTCGCGCCTTTCTTCTGGATCTTCTTCGGGATCTGTCTGGGTGACGCGGTCTACGGGATTCTCCTCACCATCGGGGCCTGGTGGTTCATCAGGAGCCAGGGCCTGAAGTATCCCGCAGACAAGCTGCCGCGCCTTCTCATGTACTGCGGGCTTTCCACGTTCCTTGCCGGGGCGGCGACCAACAGCTGGCTGGCCGACCTTTTTTCCGTGTTCTTGCCTGGGACTGCCATCGAGAGGTTTTTCGCGAACCTCGCGCTCCTAAACCCAATTGAGGACCCGCTGACCATGATGCTGGTTTCATTCGGCTTCGGGATCATCCACGTATGGGTCGGGATCGGCGTCAAAATGCTGAGCAGCTTCAGGCAGGGGGATTACGCGGAGGGAATATGGTCTTCTGGCTCGTGGCTCGTGTTCCTGCCCGGGCTGGTCCTGTGGGTCCTGTCTAAAGCCGGCATGATAGAGGGCCGCCTTCCCTTCTACATCATGGTCGTGGGGGCGCTCATGGTCATGTACGGGGCCTCGAGAGGTCAGAAGAACATACTCCTCAAACCGTTCTCTGGGCTCTACGGCCTCTACGGCATTGTCTCGTACTTCTCAGACACCCTTTCGTACTCGAGGCTCCTGGCACTGGGTCTCGCCAGCGCCATCATCGGTGTCGTGGTGAACAAGATCTCCCAGCTCGTATCGAGCATGATCCCGTATGTGGGCTGGGTCTTGGTGCCGGTGATCTTAGCCGGCGGACACGTGTTCAACCTTGTAATCAACGTCCTCGGAAGCTTCATACACGCCGGGCGACTTCAGTTTGTTGAGTTCTTCACCAAGTTCTTCGAGGGGGGAGGTACACCGTTCAGGCCGCTTAAACGCGTGAGCGAGAATGTGTCAGTTCAAGCCCTTGACTAATGAATGAGCATAATTCAGGAGGGGTCGGATTTGTTCGGAGGTAATGCTAACGTCTGGTTCGCAGCAGGAATGGCCATCATCCTTGTGGCCCTGGCCATAGGGGTGTTCTTTGGCCCGGCCCTCGGCGGGAACGGCCTTGCCCTAATCGGCGCCGGTATCGCGGTTTTCGTCAGCGGGATCGGGTCCATCATCGGTACGGGAATAACTGGAGAAAAGGCCGCGGCCATCACTTCGGAAGATCCCGAGAAGTTCGGACGCCTCTTGCTGCTCCAGGCTCTACCGGGTACTCAGGGAATCTACGGATTCCTTGTCGGCTTCTTGGCCATCTTCAAGATGGGCGGCTTCTCCGGCGTGCTCGCGCTGGACATCGCCCAAGGGTGGCAGTTCATCTTCGCGTGCCTCCCGGTCGCAATCTCATGTCTCCTCTCGGGTATCTGGCAGGCCAAAGTCTCACTGGCCGGCATGGATATCGTCGTCAAACACCCCGAGGAATCGGGTAAAGCCCTAATCATGCCCGCTATGGTCGAGACCTACGCGGTTCTGGGACTTCTTGCGTCGGTCCTCTTGATCATGTTCGCGGTCAAGGTTTAGGGGGCCGTCTAGATGCCTCTTGAGGACATCCTGAGTACGATACGACGCCGGGCCGAGGAAACCGCGAAAGAGATCTTGAGCGATGCCGAAGCGAGGGCGAAGGCGCGGATCGAAGCTGCCCGCGCTGAGGCCGAGGAGCGGGCAGCAGGCATCTTGAGCGTCGCGGAAGCCGAAGCCGCGAAAATCGAGGCTACGGCAAAGACGAGGGCAGCCGCCAGGCAGAGGCAGGCCGTCCTCAGGGAGAAGCAGGCCCTAATCGAAGGCGCCTTCCTGAAGGCCAGGGAAGCCCTGTCCTCAATGCCGGCGGAAGAATACAGGCAGCTCATCCTTGAGTCTCTGGCGCGTGCGGCGCAAGGCAGCGAGACCGTCGTGTTCGGCGCCGAAGACCGGGAGCGGCTCGGGACCGGCTTCGAGGCGGAGCTTGGTAGACGCCTTTCTTCCCTCGGCAAGTCCACGGCCGTGAAAACCGAATTCGCAGAGGGTTCCCTGGGCGGAGGGTACATCCTCACGAGCGGCGGCGTGTCTTTGAACAGCACATTTCCCGCCCTGCTGAAGAGGTTTGAAGACGAACTGGAGATCGAGGTGGCCAGGATCCTCTTTGGCGAGGGATCTTAAGAGGCCGCCGGTGCCAAAGGTGGGTGGACGTTGAACGAGTTTGCTTGGGCGAGCGCCGTTGGACACATAAGGATCAAGGAGAGGGAGATCCTCTCGCGCGCCGACCTGATGCGGCTCGTTGAGGCCGCGGACCTTGAGCGCGCCGTTTTGGCCCTCAGGGACACCTTCTACGGGCCCTTCTTCGCTGCGGTGAGCCCTCAGGAACACGGGAAAGCCCTGGTCGCGGCGCTTTCCGAGGCTTATGGGTATGCCCTCGAGATCTCTCCCGAGCCAATGCTTATCGTCGCCTACCGGGCACGAAACGATTTCCACAACTTGAAGGTGCGGGCGAAGTCGCTCCAGCTGGATACCCCGCTCGACAAAGAAGCCCTCTCGCCCCTCGGGAACTTCGGCGCGGATCTCCATCCCGACGAAACTCTGTCTGAGGCTGAGAGGCTCTTGGGCTCTAGGGTGAGCAAGAAAGAGATCGCTTCTTTCTGCGATACCCTCGGACAAACCTACCGTCAGGCGGTGGAGCTCATCGAGGGAAGCCGGGAGAGCACCCACGAAGGGCTTCTCTCTCTGAGAGTCGACAGCCTGATAGACCGCAGGTACTATGACTGGTTTGCGAGGGTGTTTAGGCGCTACGGCTACGCAGGGCTGAGAGTGTTCCAGAAGGCGGAAGTGGACTTGGTTAACCTGAGGATATCCATGCGCGGGCTCCGGATGGGCCTTGCTCCCGAACTGTTCGAGGAAGTGATCCTTCCCGGAGGGGACGTCCCGGCAGGAAAGATTCTCGGCGCGTACAAAGACGGGTTTTCAGGCATCAGTACCGTCTTCAGAGGTACTCCCTGGGAAAGCCTCGCGGTTTCGGGTGCCCAGGCGGCCGAGAAGCGGGAGTCTCTCACCAGGTGGGAGAGGTCTTGCGACAACGCGCTTATGGGCGTCGTAAGGAATGCCAAGTACTACTCCATCGGCCCGGAGCCGGTGTTCGGGTACCTTTTCGCCAAGGAAAACGAGGTTAGAAACCTTAGGGTAATCCTGTCGGGAAAAGAGTCAGACCTTCCCGCGCAGGAGATAGCCGAGAGGTTGCGTGAGACTTATGTCTAAAGTCGCCGTCTTGGGTCAAAGAGACGCGGTGCTCGGGTTCAAAGCCTCTGGAGCCGTTGCCTTCGCGGCGGATAACGTGAGCGAGGCCCGGGAGAAACTGGACAAGATTTTGAGAGATGATTTCGCCGTGCTCCTCGTGACCGAGGAGATAGCCGAGATGCTTAGAGAAGAGCTCCAGCCGCTTTACGAGAAGCCGAAGCCGGTCGTCACGATCTTGCCTGATGCCAGGCGGCCGAAAGGGCTGGGCATGGAGCTCTTGAGGAAACGAGTCGAGCGGGCGGTTGGAGCCAACATCCTGCTCAAGGGAGAGGAATGATGCGGCTGTGTCTAATGGCCAGGTGAGAGGACAGATAGTGAAAGTATCCGGGCCCCTGGTGGTAGCCACGGGCATGGCCGGTTCCCGCATGTACGACGTGGTGCGAGTCGGGACCATGGGGGTCGTTGGAGAGATAATCGAGCTGAGGGGCGACACCGCTTCCATACAGGTCTACGAAGAGACCTCAGGCCTTGGCCCCGGAGAACCGGTGGTTTCCACGGGAGCGCCTCTTTCGGTAGAGCTCGGACCCGGACTCATAGGTGCCATTTATGACGGAATCCAAAGGCCCCTCAACGTCATCGCCAAGATGGCGGGAAGCTACATCGCCAGAGGTATCGATGTCCCAGGGCTCGATCACGAGAAGAAGTGGCACTTCGTGCCGAAAGTGAAGCCGGGCGATAGGGTGACGGCGGGGACTATCCTGGGCGTCGTCCAAGAGACTCCTCTCGTTGAGCACAGGGTGATGGTGCCTCCAGGGGTAGGGGAGGCAACGGTCAAGAGCATAAACGAAGGCGATTTCACCGTCGTTGAGACCGTAGTGGTGCTCGAAGCCGGCGGGAACGAGATACCCGTCACCATGAGGCAGAGGTGGCCTGTAAGAAGGTCGAGGCCTGCCAGGGAGAAGCTCCCGCCGAACGAACAGCTCGTGACGGGGCAGAGGGTGATCGACGCCTTCTTCCCGATCGCCAAGGGCGGCACCGCCTGCGTCCCCGGTCCCTTCGGGAGCGGCAAGACGGTTATCCAGCACCAGCTGGCCAAGTGGGCAAACGCCGACATCATCGTCTACGTAGGGTGCGGCGAGCGCGGCAACGAGATGACCGACGTACTGATGGAGTTCCCCGAGCTCAAAGACCCGAGGTCTGGACGCCCTCTCATGGAACGTACCGTCCTCGTGGCCAACACTTCCAATATGCCGGTTGCCGCGCGCGAAGCGTCCATCTACACCGGCATCACTATCGCCGAGTATTACAGGGATATGGGCTACGACGTGGCCCTGATGGCCGACTCCACGTCCCGTTGGGCCGAGGCCATGCGCGAGATCTCCGGCCGTCTCGAGGAGATGCCCGGCGAGGAAGGGTATCCGGCGTACCTCGGTTCGAGGCTCGCCGAGTTCTACGAGCGCGCGGGCAGGGTCAAGGTGCTCGGCCAGGAAGACCGAGAAGGCGCCGTGTCGGTCATCGGCGCGGTCTCGCCCCAGGGCGGAGACCTCTCCGAGCCCGTTACCCAGGCTACGCTCCGCATCGTGAAAGTCTTCTGGGGCCTTGACGACAGGCTGGCCGCTAGGAAACACTTCCCGGCGATCAACTGGCTCACCAGTTACTCGCTGTATACCGATAGGCTGGACGAGTACTTCAGGGCCAACGTAGGGCCCGATTTCCCCGAGCTCAGGGACGAAGCCATGTCCCTCTTGCAGCAGGAAGCCGAACTCACTGAGATCGTGCGCCTTGTCGGCATAGATTCTCTCTCGCCCAGGCAGAGGATGATACTGGACACCGCCAAGTCGCTGCGCGAGGACTTCCTGTACCAGAGCGCGTTCCACGATGTGGACACCTACTGCTCCCAGAAGAAGATGTACGGTATTCTCCAGGCGATCCTCACGTTCCACCACAAGGCGCTCCAGGCTATAGACGAGGGCGTCCGCATCGAAAGGATATCTTCTCTCCCGGTCAAGGAGAGGATAGCCAGGGCGCGCGTCACTCCCGAGGATGAGTGGGACGCCACGTGCCAGAGGATTATGGCCGACATCTCGGCGGAGATCGAGGCGGAAATGGCAAGCGTTAAGGATAGGAGATAGGCAGGGGGAGTTTGGGATGCCGCTTGAATACACGACCATATCTGAAATAGCGGGGCCGCTTATCGTAGTAGAACAGGTCCGCGAGGTCCACTACGACGAACTGGTCGAGGTGGAGACGGGCGATGGGCAGATCCGCAGGGGCCGCGTCCTTGAGGCCTCGGCCGGGAAGGCCCTTGTCCAGATATTCGAAGGGACGTCGGGGCTTGACGTAAAGGGTTCCAAGGTCAGGTTCCTCGGAAAGGTGCTCGAGATCCCCGTGTCTCCCGACATCCTGGGAAGGATCTTCGACGGGGCCGGGAACCCGATAGACGGCGGGCCAAAGATCATCCCCGAAAAGAGACTGGACATCAACGGCAGCCCCATAAACCCGTACGCCAGGGCCTATCCGTCTGAGTTCATCCAGACGGGCATTTCGGGCATCGACTGCATGAACCCGCTGGTGCGCGGCCAGAAACTACCCGTGTTCTCGGGCGCCGGGCTACCCCATGCCCAGCTGGCGGCGCAGATCGCGCGTCAGGCGACGGTTCTCACGGGCAGCGAGCCCTTTGCGGTCGTGTTCGCTGCCATGGGGATCACTTTCGAGGAAGCGGATTACTTCATGGCCGACTTCCGCAGGACAGGCGCTATCGACAGGGCCGTGCTTTTCATAAACCTCGCCAACGACCCGGTTATCGAGAGGATCGCGACGCCGCGTATGGCTCTCACGGTCGCCGAGTACCTGGCGTTTGAACGCGACATGCACGTGCTCGTTATCCTCACCGACATGACCAACTACGCCGAGGCGCTCCGTGAAGTGTCTGCCGCGAGGAAAGAAGTGCCCGGACGCCGCGGCTATCCCGGTTACATGTACACCGACCTCTCACAGATTTACGAGCGTGCAGGCCGGATTCAGGGGAAGAAGGGTTCCATCACCCAGATCCCGATCCTGACCATGCCGGAAGATGACAAGACCCACCCGATCCCGGACCTTACGGGCTACATCACGGAAGGCCAGGTCATCTTGTCCAGGGACCTCCACAAGAAGGGCATTTACCCGCCCATCAACATTTCCATCTCCCTTTCGAGGCTTAAGGACAAGGGTATCGGCCACGGTAAGACCCGCGAAGACCATGCCGACGTCCTGAACCAGCTTTCCGACGCCTACGACCGGGGTAGAGAAGCCCGCGAGCTGGCGGTCGTCTTGGGCGAAGCCGCTTTGAGCGAAACGGACAAGGTGTTCCTTAGGTTCGCCGACGAGTTCGAAAACAGGTTCATCAAGCAGGGGATGAACGAAAACCGGTCCATCGAGGAGACCCTGGATATCGGCTGGGATCTCATGACCATGTTGCCCAGGAGCGAGCTCAAGCGCATATCCGACAAGAACGCCGAGAAGTACCTCGCGCCCAGGCTCGCCAAGGCTTCGGCCCCTGCGGCGGAATAGGAAGGAGACGGGGCCTTGGAACTCAGAGTTAGCGCAACCCGTCAAGAGCTTACGAGGCTTAAGAACAGGGTCAGGATGGCCGTCCGGGGCCACAGGCTCCTTAAGGATAAGCGGGACCAGCTCATGAAGGAGTTCATGGCCATAGTCCATGAAAACCAGCGGCTCAGGAAAGAGCTTGAGAAGCGCCTTAGCGCCGCCTACAGGAGCTTCGCCCAGGCGAGAGCCGTCTTGAGCCCGCCGGTTCTCGAGGAAGCGCTCATGGCGTCAAGCGGGCCTGAGGAAGTGTCCATCACCTACCGGCGGATCATGAACGTCGTGGTGCCCGAGATGGAGATCCAAAGGTCCGGCGATGGTGACGGAGATGGCGCTGCGGGAGAGGCAGGCGCGGTGTCCCAAGGGCACGTAGTGGATGCCAATATCCCTCCCTACGGCCTGGCATCGACTTCGTCTGACCTTGATGATGCGATTAAGGAGTTTCGGGGCATACTTCCATTACTGGTTAAGCTTTCCGAAGTGGAACGAAAAATCCAGCTATTGGCAGACGAGATAGAGAGGACCAGGCGGAGGGTAAACGCCCTGGAATATATACTCATACCTGAGCTGGAAGCGGCGGTAAAAAGCGTAGAAATGCGGCTCGAGGAGATGGACCGGGCCAACGCATCCAGGCTCATGAAGGTCAAAGACATAGTGAGGGCCCACTGATTGCCAAATTGCTAATGGGACACCTGGTTTTCCGGGAATCGCGGCGAATGGCGCCGCAGACACTATCGGTGGACCCACAGAGACAGATTGAGGCGGAACGTTTAGCGCTTCACTACAAATTCTGCTAAGGGAGATAACCGGAGGCGCCGTTCCGAGTTTTGTTTTTCTGATGTCAAACTCGGTATGACCTCCGGGCAGTTAAGCCTCCGAAACGGGCTGACCGAGCGGAGTAAGAAAACACGCCTTCGGGGCGAAGTGAGGAGCCGGTAACCTTGAGTCTGATCATACGGGGCGGAAAAGCGTTAAAGGGAATGGTAAAGTGCGATGGGGCCAAGAACGCTGCCCTGCCTATCATGGCGGGGGCGATCTTATCTGAAGACATTTCCATAATCGACAACGTACCCCGCCTTAGGGATGTAAGCACCATGGCCGAGGTGCTCAGAGCCCTCGGTGTGTCCGTCAAGGTGACCGGCAACTCTGTTCTCATTAACCCGGGAAATAGGCTTCACGATGAAGCCCCTTACGACTTGGTCAGGATGATGAGGGCGTCGTTCCTCGTTATGGGACCCCTTCTGGTCCGTCTCGGTCACGCTTCAGTGCCCTTGCCGGGAGGGTGCGCCATAGGGCAGAGGCCTGTAGACCTCCACCTCAAGGGATTCCAGGCCATGGGCGCGGAGATAACCGTTGAGGGAGGTTTCGCAAAGGCCCGGGCAAAAAAGCTCAAGGGCGCCGAGATCTACCTCGACATCCCATCGGTGGGCGCTACGGAAAACATCATGATGGCTGCGACTTTGGCCGACGGCGTAACCGTCATTGAGAACGCAGCCCAGGAACCCGAGATAGTAGACCTCGCCAACTTCCTGAACTCTATGGGATCCGAGGTTACAGGGGCCGGTACTTCCCGCATCAAGATAGAGGGAGTCAAGACGCTGAAAGGGACTCGCTACAGCATAATCCCCGACAGGATCGAGGCCGCCACTTTCCTGATCGCGGGCGCCATAACCCGGGGCCGGGTTACGGTTGAGAACGTAATCCCGACCCATATCCGGTCGATCCTCGCGAAACTCAAGGAATGCGGCGCTTACCTGCTCGAGGGCCCGAGGTCGGTCCAGATCGAAATGCGTTCCAGACCGAGCCCGGTGCACGTTAAGACCCTTCCCTACCCTGGATTTCCGACAGATGCCCAGGCGCCCATAATGGCCCTTTTGTCCCTCGGACATGGAACGAGCCTGATATCGGAGACCGTTTTCGAGAACCGGTTTAACCACGCCGAAGAGCTCATCCGTATGGGCGCGAAGATCAAGATTGAAGACTCAAACGCCATCGTTGAAGGGGTACCTAAGCTGACGGGCGCCGCCCTCCAGGCGACGGACCTCAGGGCGGGAGCTTGTCTCGCGCTGGCAGCCCTTGCTGCGGAAGGGGAAAGCGAGATCACCGGAACAGAGCATATACACAGGGGTTACAGCGATTTCGCAGGAAAGCTGCGTCTTCTTGGTGCGGATGTAGAGGAGACCGGTCTGCCGAAGCCTGTCTGCGCAGTGCGGTAGGACACGAAGTCTGTCCTCACGGTCCAGAGAAGGTTGCCGCTCTCATTGAGAAACGCTCATCACCTATGTGAAGACTGAGTAGGGGAGTCCTTTTTCTGTACCGGCCCAGAGAACACGATCTGTGAGAAGAGTATCACGGAAGGCTGACAAGCCCTCTGAACCCTGAGTCATAATCCCTCCTCCTACGCCATATTATCAAGCGTCACGAGGAGGTAAGGCGCTTGAAACGGATCCTTTACTTCCTGCTCTTTCTCCTTGGTGTGTACCTGGGCCTCCCAGGGCCACGCGGGCAGAGTCCGACGTTTCCCACGCGCCCGCTGGGGGGCGATCCGCTCCTCCGCATTGACGTCTACTACGCCGAAAAAGGCACGGTCGTGAGACTCGATTTGGAGGAATACGTGAAAGGCGTCGTTGCCTGCGAGATGCCTGCGTCGGCCGGCCTGGAAGCCCTCAAGGCCCAGGCTGTACTGGCCAGGACGTACGCCGCCCGGAAGATGCGCATCCTCGGTGGCACCCCGTCGAGGGAAGACGCCGACGTAACCTCGGATCACCGGCAAGACCAGGCGTGGGCTCCCGTAGAAGCAATCAAAGAGCGATGGGGCGCGGTAAGCTTCTGGCTCAACTGGCCGAAGATCGAAAGAGCCGTGGAGGAGACGCGCGGCCTCATTCTGACCTACAACGCGGCTCCCGCGGAAGTCGTGTACCATTCAACTTGCGGTGGGATGACCGAGGCGGCGAAGGACGTCTGGATCAAAGACGTGCCATACCTCCAGAGCGTCCCCTGCAACTTCTGCAGCCACTCGCCGTACTATAACGCCCAGACGGTCACGATCCCCCTGTCGCGGGTATCGGAGGCTCTGGGGACCCTCGGCATCGCTGTGCCAGTGTCGACGCTCGCTTCGGGCGGCTTTCCTGTGGTCTCTCAGGTTTCGCCGACGGGCAGGGTGAAGGAAGTCATGGTCGGCGGCGAACGTATCCGCGGCCTCGAGTTCCGGATGGCCTTAGGGCTGCGTTCCACCAACATGTCCTGGGCGATCCGCGGTAATAACGCCGTGTTTCAGGTAAAAGGTTACGGCCACGGCGTTGGGATGTGCCAATATGGAGCCGACGGTATGGCCAGACAAGGCCGGACATACACCGAGATCCTTAGCTACTACTTCCCTGGGACCAAGGTCACGGCGATATTTGAGGAGTGATTGTTGTCGACAGTCATACATGTGGAAACGGATGGCTGAATACATTCCTGTCTGAATGAAGCGTCTGTACGTACCGACGAAGGACAGTTCGACCGATATCCCGAGTTTACCGTTGCCGCTCGGTGTCATCGGCCGGGCTTTTCGGACCACTTGGGCGAACATGATCGCTCAGGGCCCGTTGCCCTCACCACGGCTCTACCACCAGTTAACCTGACCCGTGTCTCCAGGATCCCGGCGCATAGTTCGTCCATATTATGGTAACTATACCAGCCGGGGAGGGATTCTCATGGACGATACTTCATCCCGGCGATATCGAAGGCGCGCCAACGCGGAACGTAACTGGCAGGTGTTCCTCCGCGTCGCGTTCATCGGCGCATACTGCCTCGCACTACTTGTTGCAGGTATCTACCTTGGTCATAGGTCTAGGGAAAGCTCTGGACCCGAGCCCCTTGCCGCAGAAGTGCCGCCCGCAGGAGGTCAAGAGGAAACCTTGCCTCAGAGCGAGGATCTCCCTGCCGGTGGCCCGGGGTATGTCTCAAGTGCTGAAGGAAACCCGGATCCTGCGCCGGACATGACCGGACAGGAGACCGGAGAAGAGACTCTACATGACACCAAGCAAGAGATCCCGCAGGCGACCGGAGAAACGCAGGGCGGCCTTCCGGGCGACGACGAAGAGTTGCTTGGCGACGCTGACGATTCGGCCGTGCCTGCTGCGGCCCTGAGTAGCGAGACTCCGATATGGCCCGTCCAGGGAGAGATCGTCCGCGAACCTGGGTGGGTGTTTTCGGACTACCTGAACGAGTGGCGTTACCTTCCCGGAGTGGAGATCGCCGTAGCCCCCGACACGCCTGTGACCGCGGTCATGTCGGGCAAGGTCAAGTCGGTCTTCACCGACCCGGACCTCGGGAACGTGGTCGCCCTGGAGCACCCCGATGGGACCACCACTGAATACGGACGGCTTTCCGGGTGCATCTTAGGCGTTGGTGACACGGTGAAGCAGGGTGAGGAGTTCGCCCGGACGGACGGCACAAGTCTCTACTTCGCGGCCAAGGTGAACGACGAGATCATCCCGGTTACCAAGCTCTTGTCGCCCTAAAGAGGGACGGCTTCTCTAAAGCCGGATCCATCTAGAAGCCGGGGCATGTTTGGCCGGACCGCCCGTACCGTACCGGGGAGCGCCTGTGCCCCGGAGTCCCGGGGGCGGCCTCGAGAAGGCCAAGCGGACCTCTCGCCCTATGCCGCACTGTCATGTAGCCAGCTGAGGTTTACGCTTCACCAACCGAATTAACTCAGCACTAGAGCATAGACATATTAGCGTAAGACGCAGCGAGGGGGCCCTGCCATGAACGACGTGATTTGGAAGCGTGCGATCGCTATAGGCGAATTCATCGGCCAGACCCACGCCACGGTTCGTGAGACCGCGCGCTCGTTTGGCGTATCCAAGAGCACTGTCCATAAGGATGTCACCGACCGGCTGCCCAAAATCCGTCCGCAGCTGGCAAAGCTGGTCCGCGAGGTTCTCGACATGAATAAGGCAGAGAGGCACATAAGAGGAGGTGAAGCCACGAGGAGAAAATACAGGGCCGAGCAGGCCGAACAGGCCCTAAACCGGTCCGAGTAGAGAGTCGCAAGCCAGTCGATGAGGCTCTCACATTCCTTTTGGAAATTGTCATAACAATCCCTAACAGCACTCCCAAATGACGTCGATATAGCCCGGGGAAGCCACTTGAGCTCGCCGGGCCTTCGGTTTTTGAGGAGTGCATGCCCATGGGTAGACAGGTCGGTATCGATCTCGGCACCTGCACGGTCCTTGTGTTCGTTCGCGGCTTGGGCATCGTAACGAAAGAACCTTCCGTGGTGGCCAAGGAAGTCTCCACAAACAAAGTCATCGCCGTAGGCAGCGAAGCCAAAAGGATGCTCGGACGTACGCCCGGCTCCATCGCCACGGTACGCCCCCCTAAGAGGCGGAGTCATCACCGAATACGACGTTACGCTTGCAATGCTCCGCCATTTCCTGAAAAAGAGCGTCCCCTGGTTTCCTCCGACGAAACCCGAGCTCCTTATAGCCGTCCCTGCGTCGATTACCCATGTTGAGCGCAGGGCCGTCCTCCAGGCAGGCAAAGAAGCCGGCGGCGGCACTGTCCACGTGCTCGAGGAACCTGTCCTGGCTGCGTTAGGCGCGGGCTTGGATATCGACGGGCCTTCGGGAAACATGATAGTCGATATCGGCGGGGGCACGACCGACATAGCCGTCCTGTCCATGCGCCAGATGGTAACCCAGACCTCGACGAGGGTGGGAGGAGATGCCCTCGACGATGCCATAGTCCGGTATGTCCGGAGGGAGTACAATCTCATTATCGGCGAACAGACGGCGGAAAGGGCGAAGATAGCGGTCGGCTCGGCCTATCCTGGCGAACGGGCCGAGGTCGAAGTAAGAGGCCGCGACCTGGTCACGGGGATGCCCCGCAGCATAGTGCTGGACACTTGGGCCGTCCACGAAGCCATGAAGGATCCCCTCGCCATCATCGCACAGGCGGTGAGGAGCGTGCTCGACAAGACTCCGCCTGAGCTCCTCGGCGATATCATCGACCGGGGCATAATGGTGACCGGCGGCGGGGCCCTCTTAGACGGCATCGATGAATTCATACGGCGAGAGACCGGCGTAGCCGTGCATATCGCCGAAGACCCGGTGTCTTGCGTGGCGCTGGGTACCAAGATAGCCCTCGAACGTCTTGACGCCTTCGCATCTGCCTAGATCAAGCTTAGCTCAACTCTCTCCCCAAAATCTCCGATAAGTAGCTGGGGGGAGAGATATAGATGCTTCGAGGCATCATTTCGGGCGTCACCGCGATGCGCGCGCAGGTGACAAACCAAGAAGTCATAGCAAACAATCTGGCTAACGTAAATACTGCGGCGTATAACAAAGACACGACCACGTTCTCCAGCTTCCACGACGTCTTCACCATGATGTTTCGTGGAAACGACACCCCGCAGGTTATCGGGGCAATGTCTTCAGGAGCGGTCGTCCACGATGTTAAGACTATACGGTCGGTCGGGCCGGTAGAGTACACCGGTGAACTGTTGGATGTCGCCCTCCCGGGCGGCGTCTATTTTGCCGTCGAGACCCCATCGGGCGTCCGTTATACGCGACGCGGGGACTTCGAGATTTCCACGGATGGTTACCTCACCCTCGGTGGATTCCGGGTCCTCGGGCGCAGTGGTCCTGTGCAGGTTGGCGAGTACCGGACCAGGGCCATCGGAGAAGACGGCGCCGTGGTCTGCGACGGCGTAGTTGTAGATACTCTGAACACCTACAGGTTTGCCGACGAGAGCGCCCTCGTAAAGGAAGGTACGTCCCTCTTCAGGGCAGAAGGCACCACGCCTGTGCTTGAGGAAAACCCAGGCCTCATAACAAGAGCCCTCGAGAAATCGTCGGTGGATCCTGTGGTAGAGATGGTGAACCTGATAGCTGCTATGCGCGCCTACGAGGCCGCTCAGAAGGCGATCCAGTCCCACGACGAGACTCTCGGAATGGCAGTCGAGAGAGTAGGTCGCGTGTAGAGAGGAAACGGGGGATAGAGAATGCTGAGAGCGCTTTGGACCGGAGCTACGGGGATGGCTTCCCAGCAGCTCCTGATCGACACCATCGCCAACAACCTGGCCAACGTGAACACGACCGGTTTCAAGAGGCAGCGAGTCCAGTTCCAGGACCTCTACTATGAGAACATCCCCGTGGGGATAGCCTCCACGGCAGAGGTGGGGAGCGGTTCACGCGTTGTCTCCACAGACCGGAGCTTCCGGCAGGGCAACCTGGAGCCTACCGATAACCCGCTTTCCGTGGCCATAGAGGGTCCGGGGTTTTTCACCGTCGAGACCCTGACAGGCACCGCCTATACCAGGGACGGCTCTTTCCGGGTAGACGGCCAGGGCAGGCTCGTGAACGCATCCGGATACCTCGTTACCTCAGATGGTTCGCCCATTGTAATCCCCGCGAACGCAACCGACCTCGGGATTTCCGAAGACGGCATAGTCTTCGGCCGCGTGAACGGGAGGATCGAGGAGTTCGGCCGGCTGCAGATAGCCGTGTTCCCCAACCCTCAGGGGCTTGAGGCATCGGGAGCCAATTTGTTCAGGGTGACTCCCATGTCGGGCGAACCTGAGCTCCTCACTCCTGGAGAAAACGGCGCCGGGATCCTTCTCAGCGGTTACATAGAGACATCAAACGTGGAAATCGTGACGGAAATGGTGAACCTGATAGTCGCCCAGAGGGCTTTCGAGCTCAACTCCAAGACGATCGAGACCGCGGACCAGATGTGGGGTATCGCCAATAACGTGAAGCCCTGAGCGGTTAGACGAGGAGAGCTTTAGCAGTGAGGGTCCAGGAAACTGTACAAGCGGCAAATGTGTCCGGAGCCGACCGGGCCAACAAGGAAGCCAGGCTGCTCAAGACCTGCCAGGATTTTGAAGCCGTGTTTCTGTCAATGATATGGAAGGAGATGCAGAAGTCGTCCGGCACGGACCTTGGGCTTTACGGAGCGTTTGCCGAGGGAGCGATTGGTCAGAGCTGGGCCAGATCTGGCGGGATTGGCCTCGCGAAGGTGCTCTTCAAGACCATGTCGAAACATCTCTCGGACTGACTCTTTGAGAAAGTGGCGCGCTTACGCGCCGCTCCGGGAGATGGTGAGTTTTGGACGATAAGAAGTATCCGGCCCCTGAGGACATTCTACCTCACCGGCCGCCTTTTCTTTTTGTCACGCGGATCATCTCCATCGACCCCGAGAAGGGCGCATCGGCAGAATACGATGTGCCTCACGATCTTCCCATCCTCCAAGGACATTTTCCGGGGTATCCTATCTTGCCGGGCGTGATAGTATTGGAGATGCTTGCACAGACAGGAGCTCTGGCCGTGCTATCGAGAGAGGAGTTTAGAGGAAAGCTGGCGTATCTCGCAGGCATCGAATCCGCGCGGTTTCGCCGGCCCGTCCGCCCGGGGGATACCTTGAGGGCGGATATCGTCCTGGAATCCATGCGGTTGGGCGTGGGAAGAGCGCGCGGGAGAGTCACTATGGGTGGCGAAGAGGTAGCTTCGGCTACCATCTTGTTCGCCATCCAGAAGTGAGCGGACAGCCAAGGGCGAGTCGAAGCAAGCCGGAAAGCTAAGGGAGGTGTTCTTGATGCCCACCATTGGAGAAGGGGTGCGCCTGTTTACCTCGGAGTCTGTGACCGAGGGACATCCTGATAAGGTTGCGGATAGGATCGCCGATGCGATCTTGGACAGGATTCTCGAGAAAGACCCCGTAGCCCGAGTAGCGTGTGAGTGCATCGTCAAGACAGGTTTCGTCCTGGTGGCGGGAGAGATCTCCACCGAGTGCTATGTGGATATGCCCCAGATAGTCAGAGACACGCTCAGGAGTATAGGCTACACGAGGGCTAAGTTCGGTTTTGACTCGGAAACCTGCGCCGTACTTACGGCGATAGAAGAGCAGTCGCCCGATATCGCACTGGGCGTTGACAGGTCCCTCGAATCCAAGGAGGGCACAGCGCCCGATGCTCACGATACCCTCGGTGCCGGCGACCAGGGCATGATGTTCGGGTACGCCATAGACGAGACCCCGGTGTACATGCCCATGCCCATATATCTCGCCAACGTCCTTGCCAGGAGGCTCGCCGAGGTCAGGAGGAACGGCACTATCCCTTACCTGAGGCCCGACGGGAAGACTCAGGTGACGCTCCAGTACGTCGATGGAAAACCCGTCAGAGTCCACACAGTGGTAGTCTCAGCCCAGCACGCCAGCGACGTTACCCTTGAGCAGGTGCGTGAAGATATCTTCAACCACGTGATCAAGCCCGTTATACCTCCCGGGATGCTGGATTCCGACACGAGAGTGCTCGTGAACGCCACCGGGCGGTTTGTCATCGGAGGGCCCCAGGGAGACTGCGGGCTCACCGGGCGCAAGATCATCGCCGACACCTACGGCGGCTTCGCCAGGCACGGCGGCGGCGCGTTCTCGGGCAAGGACCCGTCCAAGGTTGACCGCAGCGGCGCTTACGCTGCCCGTTACGCGGCGAAGAACATCGTGGCTTCCGGTCTTGCGAAAGAGTGCGAGGTCCAGGTGGCTTACGTTATCGGTGTGGCGCGACCGGTGTCTCTCTTCGTAGACACCAAGGGCACCGGGAAAGTCCCCGACCAGCACATCCTCGAGGCCCTGAAGAAGTGCATGGATTTCAGGCCGGCGGCCATCATCGAGAGGATGGACCTGAGGAGGCCCATCTACGAGGCCGTTTCGGCTTACGGCCACTTCGGCAGGACCGACGTCGACCTTCCGTGGGAAAAGCTGGACCTCAAGGACGAACTCTTGAGGCACATATAGGCCGCTAGCTTCCCCCCGGGGCACCTTCATAGAATGCTCCGGGGGGAGGCTGCATGGAGCTGCAGAAAGTCGCGCTTTTGGTAATCATCGTCCTCAGCGTCTTAGAGATCGCGTCAAACGCCCTACGGGACAAGAGGAAAGACCGCACCAGACTCAAAATACTTATCAAGGCGAGGGACAATCCCTATCTCGTGGAAGGACTTGTTCGTTGTGTTGTATGGGAGCTTTCCTTCCTAAGAGGACTGGACGTAGAAGTAGGCCTTGAGATCGACTCCTCTTGTACCATGTACCGAGAAGCGCACGCTCTGGGAGCCATCTTGATAGAGGAAGGACTGGTCGGACCGGTTTTTCGTGAGTCGTCTGGATTTGAGCCGGACCTGGTTTTTGTGGTTTAGCGAAAGCGCACTCGCGGCTGGTTGAGGCTCCAGCGGGGTGCCAGCAACCTTCCAGGGTACCGCAGTATGGTTCCCAGGACCGCGGTAGGTGCAGGCGCCAGGAAGCCATTGAAAGACACACGGAGGTATACTTTGCGGATCTTCGGTAAGGTAAAGCTGGAAGGCATCCGGTCCAGGCTAAAGAGCCTGGGAGACGCGGTTACCGGCCTCATGTACGGCCAGCCATCCGAGTGTGCCCTCTGTGGAGAGGTTACCCCCCGAAGCAAGACCTTCCCATTCTTGACGCGGAGAAACGGAGGGCCTGACTTTTCCCTCGACACCCCGCCCGGCATCTGTGAGTCGTGTCTGGACAAGCTTTCACGCCAGATGTCCTGGGTATGCGAGGTATGCGGGGCTCCCCTTCGGCCTCCTTTGCCGGTCTGCCCCGACTGCCAGAAATGCCTCTACCTCTTCGATGGCCAGAGGTCGGCCGGGATATACGAAGGTTACCTGAAAAGCGCAATAATCAGGATGAAATACCAGGGCGAGAGGTGGCTCTCAAGGCCGCTGGGCTGGCTTGTGGCCAGAGCGGCTTTGGAGTTCATGCCCCTCGATATCGTGGTCCCCATCCCTGTGGAGCCGGGAAGCCGCATCAGGCGGGGGTACAACCAGGCTCTTGACCTCGCGAAAGAAGTGTCGGGTCTCTTGGAGATACCGCTCCTTGACATACTTGCGCGGGACAAACGTTACTCACATCAAGTCGATCTTGGACGAAAAATGAGATGGAGGAACTTGCAGGAGTCGATGGTCGCGACCTGCGAGATAAACCTGCGGGGGCAGAGGTGCCTTCTGGTGGATGACGTGACGACCACCGGGGCCACTCTCGATGAGGCGGCCAGAGTCCTCAAGAAACTGGGAGCGGAGAAGGTCTACTGCGCAACGGTAGCGAGGACCTTGCGCCACTAGGAGGGGAGCCGTGTGAGCCGGGATATCAGAAACTGCCGCAGATGCGGGAAGATCATGATCTACGTCGGCATTCCTATATGCGAAGAGTGTCTCAAGAAAGAAGAAGAGTATTACGAAATCGTCAGGCGTTACCTTGATGAACACCCGCGCTCGAGCGTGAAAGAGATCAGCGAGGCCACCGGTGTTCCGGCAGATGTCATCATGAAGTTCGTGCGGCAGGGTTCACTCGTGGCCACGGAAAGCCTAAGCGGCATGCTTACCTGCGAGATATGCGGGAAGCCCATCCGGATGGGCCGGGTGTGCGCGGAGTGCGCCGAGGAACTTATGGACGCAACGGGCAAGGCTCTGAGACGCCGCATAGGCGATGAAGTCGCTCCAAACGGCAGGAATCGCTCCAAGATGTACAGTATGGATCTGATAGCGAGGAGAAGAGGTCCGCGGGATAAAGACAACGACAACTAAAGCGGCGCGATCACTAGCTAAATACCCGAACACGTTTTCCGATTAATAACGTGGGTAGAAGGGCAATCGAAAAGGGATGATGTTACATGATGATATCCAGGGCTCAGATTGGTCAGGTCCTGAAGATCTACAGGTCTCAGGCTGTCCGGTCTTCGTCCAAGGCGGGCTCGCCTGAGGACGTCGGGGCGGGGCAGGATAAGGTCGTGCTTTCCGCCAGTCAGGAAGACCATGCCAGAGTCCGGAGTATTGTCGAAACCATTCCCGACATCCGCCTGGATAAGGTCGAGGCCCTCAAGAAGCAGATAGAAGCCGGTAAGTATAGCGTCGATGCTTCGGAAGTAGCGGACAAAATACTCGGAAGGCTGCTGGCTGACCGCATAAAGTAGTCCCCTCCTTGAGGAGTGTTTCCCAATATGGCGGAGTGGACCCTTAGCTCCATATTGTCTGAAATCGGTTCGGCGGTGGACGGACTTATCGAACTCGCGGACCGCAAGACCGATGCCATTGTGAACGGTGACATAGAGCGTCTCAATGAAGTTACCGCCCAGGAAGAGCAGATTTCCCGGGCTCTTGCCGCTCTTGAAGAAGAGAGGCTTCGTCTCATGGGTTCGGCTGGCCAAGAAGACGCCGAGGTAGAGGGACTTCGCCGGCTTCTTCGCGACAAAGTGAGCAAACTCAAGCTCCTCAACGAGCGGAACCAAGAGCTCCTGAAGCAGGCTCTGAGGATCGTAGAGTTCGAACTCAAACTCTTCATGCCCCAGATGGCCTACGGAGGGGCGCCAGCCAAGGGACCGGTGGTTTTCGACCACAAGGTCTAGGGCTACGGGGGGAATCAACATGTCAACCTTCTCCATGTTCGAGATCGGAAAATCGGCCCTGATCGCATCCAAGAGATCAATGGATGTGACGTCCCACAACATAGCCAACGCCGCGACGCCTGGGTATTCCAGGCAAGACGCATTTCTGGAGCCGATTATACAGAGGCAGTCGTACATCTCCGGTGTTGGTGTGAGGGTAGCCGACATAAGGCGGACCAGAGATGTGTTTGTAGACGCAGTGCTCAGAAACGAGATCGGCCGCGAAGCGGCGTATCTGGTGCAGCAGGAAGTCCTTGACCATGTACAGACCGCCTTCGCTGAGCCTGGAGACGGCAGCCTGAGAGCCGTCATCGATTCTTTCTGGGCGGCGTGGGAAGACGTCGCTTCGGATCCCGGTTCTATCAGCGCCAAGGCGCAGCTTATGGAGCGCGGACGGTCCCTGGTGGATCTGTTCAACCACCTGGCATACCAGCTGGATTCGGTGAGCGACGACATCGACACACACATTAAATGCCTGGTAGATCGCGTAAACGATCTCGCGGGAAGAGTAGCTGCCCTGAACGTCGAGATCGCAAGGGCTCTCGCGAGGCAAGAACCTGCCGCGGACCTCATGGACCGCAGAGACCTGCTTCTCGATGAGCTCGCGGAGCTCACGGGCGGCTCGGTAACCTACATCGGCGAGGGGAACGCGGTCAGGTTTACAGTTGGAGGCTTCCCCCTCGTAGACCGGGATAGAGCGTACGAGATTGAAGCCCACATATCGGGGAACGAAACCGAGATCCGGTGGAAGAGCTCTTCTGAAGACAATTCGCCTAAGACCATCTCCAGCGTCGGTGGTAGGATCGGAGGCCTTCAGGCAGCGAAGGCGGATATCGTGGTTAAGTTCAGGAAACGTCTGGAGGACTTGTTCAAAGACATCGTTGAGGGCGTGAACGCGAGACACCAGGACGCGGACGGTAACCTCAAGTTCTTCGAAGTAGACCCTGCGGGTCCTTACCTCGGCGCTGTAAAGGTGAACCCAGAAATAGTGGCAGATCCATCCAAGATCATCACGACATCTCCCGACGGGGCATCTCCCGGTAACATAGCTCATGAGATCGCGGATTTTCTGGCAAACGGCGGTCAGCTGACGCCGGGCGATGATAGCTCTAATGTGGACCCGTTCGTCGAGACTTGGACGGCCATCATTGGCGAGCTCGGCGCCCAGGCCCAGAAAATCGAAACCGGCGCGATCATTCAAGGGCTCCTCGTTAAAGAACTGAGAAACCGCAGAGACAGCATAAGTGGTGTGTCGGTCGACGAGGAAGTCGCCAACCTCATCCGCCAGCAGCACGCGTTCAGCGCGGCAAGCCGAGTGATAACCATAGCCGATGAAATGATCGATACCATAATCAACCGGATGGGGATAGCCGGTAGGTAAACCCTCGAAGGGGGCGTTCTGAATGAGACTCACGGATCTCGCGATTGAGCGCAATTTTCTATATAACGTAGCCTTTGCGGAAAGGAGACTCCAGAAACTTCAGGACCAGGCTTCCTCGGGGAAGATCTTCAGCCGCCCTCAGGATGACCCTGTAGGAGTACAGCGTTCCATCGTCTTGAGGCACCACTTGGCAGAGACCATGCAGTTCCTCAGGAACCTGGACCGGGCCCGCTCCTGGATGGAGCATGTGGAAGTTGGCCTGGCCCAGATAACCAGCGCCCTGCAAAGGGCGTACGAGCTGGCGATCTACGCGGCGTCGGATACCATGCCGCCGGATGCAAGACAAGCCATAGCAGAGGAAATCAGGCAGCTCAGGGACGAGATCGACAGCATAAAGAGCCTGAAGGTTGAAGACAAGCAGGTGCTCATCCAGGACTCTCCCGAGTGGACGGTGGGCGACGGGGTTAAGGTTTCTGCTGAAAACTACAAGACGCTCCTCGATGACATCGACGCGTACTTGCTAGACCTGGCGGACGCACTCGAGGATCCGTCAGGCGATACCTCCAAGATCCAACAAGCTATCGACAACATCTCCGGGGCCATAGACGCTGTCGTGGCCAAGAGGGCATCCAACGGCGCCAAGATCAACCGCATCGAGGCGGTTGAAAGCAAGCTCCAGAGCCTCGATATCGAATTCCAAAGGCTTCTTTCGAACGTGGAGGACGTGGATCTGACCGAGATCTTGGTCAAGCTTAAGTCAGCGGAAGCGTCCTATCAGGCGGCGCTGGGCGCCGGGGCCAGGCTCATCCAGCCTACTCTCCTTGACTACCTGAGGTAGGTCATTTCTTAGGAGGCAAACCCATGAAAATCCTCACCAAAAGGTTCGGGCTCTTGGAAGCGGATCCTGAGAAAGTGCTGGCCTTTCCATACGGGCTCATTGGGTTTTCAGAGTACAAGCAGTACTTGGTGATCGATGTGGAGGGCGGCGACGGGTGCCTCAAGCTCCTCCAGTCTTTGGACGAGCCGGGCCTGGAATTCCTCATAATGGACCCGCGGTGCGTATTCCCGGATTACGATCCAGAGCTTTACCCTGCGGACGTCGCCGGTCTTGAGGTGGATTCACCCGACGACCTCATGCTGATGGTAGTTGTCACGGTTCCCAAGGACGTGCGGAAGATGACGGCCAACTTGCAGGCCCCTCTTGTGATAAACCCAAGAAGAAGACTGGGCAAGCAGGTGGTTTTGGCTTCGCCGGAGTATACAACAAAGCACAGTATCCTGAAGGCTCTGGCGAGTCAGGTAAGAAGGACTGGTTAAACCGTGCTTGTTCTCACCCGCAAGAAGGGGCAGGCTATCCTGATCGGCGACGATATAGTCGTCACGGTGACCGAGATCAGGGGCCGGGGAGCGAAAGCCCTGGTGAAACTGGGTATTGAGGCGCCTCCAGGCACAAAAGTCCTTAGAGAAGAAGTCATCAAAGAAGTCGTAGACGAGATGGCCCTTGCCAGCGGAAGCGAGTTTGACCTCAAAGAGCTCCAGGCGCGGATGAAGACTGCTAAAGAAACCCAATCCCAATCCTAAACTCGGCATCTTCCTTTCCGATACCTACTGTGATCGACCCGTTTTGTCTCTCAAGCGGAGCTTAACTGAAACGGGCTAGAGGTGAGATCCTTATGGCTATATCTCTCAACTTGACTGGTCTGGATACGGACTTCATCATCCAGCAGCTCATGGCCATCGAGAGACAGCCCCTTCAGAGGCTCGAGTCACAGAGGTCCCTCTTGGTCAAGCGGAAGAGCGCCTGGGATTCTATAAGGACGAAGATGTCGAATGTGGCTACGAGGCTTACGGCGCTTACGGGAGTTGCGACCTTTAACGCCAAGAAAGTCCAGGTGGCAAACACGGCTGTAGTCACGGCGACCGCTTCGGC
>DUSI01000014.1 GCA_012842685.1 Candidatus Fermentithermobacillaceae bacterium | reverse complement strand
GGCGTACGCCCCCGGAAGCGAGGGTGGCCGCCGCGACCGTCATCTCGAGAGGGGTCACCTCAGACGCCCCCAGGGCCAGCGGGATGGTCGGCTCGAGGGGGCTCGTTATCCCCAGCTTGGCCGCGTAGCTGGCTATCGTGGCGGGCCCGATCTCCTGAGCCCAGCGTGTCGCAACCACGTTGTCGGATATGGCCACGGCCGTCCTCATGGTAAGCGGGGCGTAGTGGTAGGGGTTCCTTCCGTAGTCCACAGGCCTGTACCGATCTCCGGGGGCAGCTCCGGGGTAATCCACCGGCTCACACGTCATGGTCTCCGTAACCGGGTGTTTCTGGTCCACGAGGGCCGTATAGAGGAAGATCTTGAAGGCCGACCCCGGCTGGCGCCTCACCTGGTAAGCCCTATTGAGCTGGGTCTCCTCCCAGCTCCTCCCGCCGACGAGCGCCTTTATGTACCCGGTCGCAGGGTCCATGGCCACGAGCGCCCCCTGGGGCTGGGTGATTCCCTGGGAGTCCTTCTCCCCCTGGGGCATGTATTTGGCGAAGGCGTCTTCGGCCGCCTTCTGCATCTCGAGGTCCAGGGTGGTGTATATCTGGTAGCCTCCGCGGTAGATGTTCTTCGCGACTTCAGGGTGCCTCGTCCCGATATCCGCAACGACGTAGCTCACGAAATATGGCGCCGCGCTCTTGGGGAGACCTGAAAGCCTCACGGGCTCTTCGTTGGCGGCGGCTTCTTCCTCGGGCGTTATGTAGCCCTGTTCTTTCATCAGGGCGAGCGTGACCGCGCGGCGCTGGATCGCCTTATCCATGTTGTGGTAGGGCGAGTAGTATTCAGGGCTCCGGATTATGCCTGCTAGGAGGGCGGCCTCGGCGAGGGTGAGGTCTTTGGCGCTTTTTCCGAAATACCCCCTGGATGCCACCTCGCACCCCCAGAACCCGTGGCCCCAGTATATCTCGTTTATGTACCCGGTCAGGATCTCGTCCTTCGAGTACTGCATCTCCAGCTTCAGGGTGTAGACTAGCTCGATGATCTTCCTCTTCAGGGTCCTCTCGTGGGTGAGAAACCGGTTTTTCGCCAGCTGCTGGCTTATGGTGCTGCCTCCTTCCCGCACTTCCCCGGCCTTTATGTTGGTTATGAGGGCCCTGGCTATCGCCTGGAGGTCGAACCCGTGGTGGGAGTAAAAACGCTTGTCCTCCACGGCGACGACGGCCTTCTTGAGCACGTCGGGGATCTCCGACGGCGGAAGCACTGTCCTGTTCTCCACGAAGAGGGAGGAGATAAGCCGGCCTTCTATGTCGTAGACCTTCGTGGCCTGGGGGATGGGAGCCTCAGGTAGGGGGAGGAATATGACCAGGCCGAGAAACACGGTGATCCCCAGGAGCCCGGCGAGGACGGCTGCCTTGAGCCCCCAGATGATGGCCGAACCGAAGGTATTTCTGGCAGGTGCCTGTCCGGTTTTCTTCGCTTTCCGGGCGGTATTACGAACATCTCGCCGCTCTTCGGCCAACATCCCCACTCCCGATAGGCCGCGCCCGGGCATGATGCCGCGGGCACGTTAGCGCCAAGACTAGCTGCTACTCGCATTAATAAGAAGAGCACGCGAGCAAAATGCCGGCGTCTCCCTCTAAGTTTTGTCCGCAATCTATATCTGGTATAATGCGTTCGATGTTTTCCTGACTTTTCTGGGTACGAGGAGTGAGCTCAATGGAACTCTGGTTCACCGAGGAATGGGTACCTGGCTTGAAACTGTCGGTGCAGGTAAAGAACGTTGTACATAAGGAAAAAACCAAGTTCCAGGAACTGGCGGTTTACGACACGGAAACCCTCGGCCGCATCCTTGTACTTGACGACGTGATACAGACCACCGAGATCGACGAGCACCTCTATCACGAATGCCTCGTCCACGTCCCCATGATGTCGCATCCGAACCCTGAGGAAGTGCTCATCATAGGCGGCGGCGACGGCGGGTCTCTGAGAGAGGTGCTTAAGCACAAAACCGTAAAGCGCGCTACCCTTGTGGATATCGACGAAGGCGTTGTGGAGGCGTCCAAGAAGTTCCTGCCCCAGTGGAACACGGGCTTCAGCGACCCGAGGGCTAGGGTCATAATAGCCAATGGGCTCGACTTCGTGGCGCAGGCCAAAGAAGAGTACGACGTGATCATCGTCGATTCGACCGACCCCATCGGACCCGGAGAGGCCCTCTTCCGCGAGGAGTTTTACGAGTCAATAAAGAAGGCCCTCCGCCCCGGCGGGATGATGGCGGCCCAGACCGAAAACCCGGTCCTCATGCCCGACCTGGTGCGGACGATCTTCGGCCGTGTCAAGAAGGTGTTCCCGGTGGCCAAGCTCTACACCGGGCCGATGCCTACCTATCCGGGAGGTTTCTGGAGCTATACCTGCGGGAGTCTCGGGCCCGATCCCGGGGAGCCTGTACGCGACGCGGGGGATATCTCCTTCAGGTACTACTCGCCCGAGATCCACAGGAGGGCGTTTGTGCTTGGGCCTGAAGTGGCGAAGAATGTGTACGGAGGGTAAGGCGCTCGCCTTGGAGGGACGCTTAATTGGCCAGAGATCCGGCTCTTATGTGGGCCAGACCAGATAGATTCCTCTGGTCGAAAGCAGATGAAAATGCTCCTGTAGCGATATTCGGGGTGCCGCTGGACGAGACGACTTCTTACCGTCCCGGCACCCGTTTCGGCCCTTCCGCCGCGCGGAGGGCCTCCCACGCTCTGGAGCTTTACTCCCTGCGCCAGCGGCGCACGCTGGATGAGAACAGCTACTCCGATCTGGGAGACTTGGTCCTCCCTCTCGGATCGGTCAAAGAGGCGCTTTCGGTCATAAGGCACGCCTCAAGCCAGATCCTCGGGAGAGGGCAGCGTTTTATGGCTGTGGGCGGCGAGCACCTGATCACCTATCCGCTCGTGGAGTCTATGGCCGAGCGCTACCCTGACCTCGTCGTGGTCCACATGGATGCCCACGCCGACCTCAGGGACGAGTACACCGGGAGCGCCCTTTCCCACGCCACGGTGATGCGCCGGGTGATAGATGTCCTCGGCCCCGGTAGGCTGTTCCAAGTGGGCGTGAGGTCGGCCGAGCTCGAAGAGCTTGAAAAAGCCAGAGGGCTTTCCGAGATCCATTTCTACAGGGTGCTGGAACCCCTCCGCGCCATACTTCCCAAGATCCACGGGTGTCCTGTGTATCTTTCAATTGATATTGATGTCGTAGACCCTGCGTTTGCCCCCGGCACGGGAGTGCCCGAACCGGGAGGGGTGACTTCGCAAGAGCTATTGGATGCCATAAGCCTTTTCGCAGGCGAGAACGTCGTGGGCGCCGACCTCGTGGAAGTCGCTCCCGCCTATGACGCTGCGGGCCAGACGGGGCTTCTGGCCGCGGCCATAATAAGGGAATGTCTCTTACTCCTGGCGCCGGAGAAAGACCGGGCAGAACCGGCGGGCGCCAAAGCCTGAAGGGAGAAATGTAGCGGTGGATGCCACATATAGCGTACTCGGTGAGGTCAAGAAAGACATTATCGGGCGCATCGCCCGGGCCATATCGAAGGCCAAAGAAAAGGGAGAATTCCCTCCCGAGCTCGAGGCTCAAGTGAAGCTTGAGATCCCAGCCCGCCCGGAACTGGGCGACTTCGCCACGGGCGTAGCCATGCAGATCGGGAGAATAATAGGGTCAGATGGGCGATCAGCCGCGGGTACCATCGTCAGGTACCTTGACCTGGATAACTCACCCATCGTGCAGGTAGACATAGCTGGGCCGGGCTTCCTCAACTTCTTCCTGGACAGGAGCTGGCTCGAGCCTGCCATGGCCCGGATCTGGGCGGAAGGCCCCTCCTACGGCAAGACGGGTTACGGCCAGGGCAAGAAGGTCCTCATCGAGTTCGTGAGCGCCAATCCCACGGGGCCCCTCAATGTCGTGAACGCGAGGGCCGCGGCCGTCGGCGACTGCCTGGCTTCCTTAATGCAGATGGCGGGTTATGAGGTTCACAGGGAGTACTATATCAACGACGCAGGCAACCAAGTGAGGAGGCTCGCGGCGTCGCTGGAAGCCCGCCTGAGGCAGGTAAGAGGCGAAGACGCCCAGGTGCCCGAGGACGGGTACCACGGAGAATACCTCTTGGATATCGCCAGGGAGCTGAACGAAGCCAAAGGCGACGAGGTACTCCAGATGGCGCCGGAGGAGCGCCTGGATTTCTTGGGGAGATACGCTGTCGAGCGCATAGTCGCGGACCAGAGGCAAGTGCTCTTGGAGTACGGGCTGAAGTACGACACTTGGTTCTCCGAGAGGAAGCTCCGGGAAGAGAAGGCCCACGAAGAGGTAGTGGAGATCCTCAAGGCCAAGGGGCTCACCTACGAGAAGGACGGAGCGCTCTGGTTTAGGTCCACCGAGTTCGGAGACGATAAGGACAGAGTGCTCATAAAATCCGACGAGAAAGGTTCGGCCACCTACATCGTGCCGGACCTCGCCTACCACCGGAACAAGCTCCAGAGGGGATATGAGCTCCTCATAGACATCCTCGGCCCAGACCACCACGGCTACTTGAGCAGGCTCAGGGCGGGCCTCATGGGCCTGGGATACCAGAGCGACGTGCTGGAGATCCTCATCGTCCAGATGGTGCGCCTCAAGAGAAGCGGCGAGGCAGTCAAAATGTCCAAGCGGGGCGGGGAGTTCATCACTATGCGAGAACTCCTGGAAGAAGTGGGGAAGGACGCCGCCAGGTTCTTCTTCCTGATGCGGTCTCCCGAAAGCCACCTGGATTTCGACCTGGACCTCGCGAAGCTCCAGTCCAACGAGAACCCGGTGTACTACGTACAGTACGCCCACGCCAGGATAGCCAGTATCTTCAGGCAGGCAAAGGAAAGCGGGGCAGCCCTCTCGGTGGGACCCACCGAGGTAAACTTCTCACTCCTCAAGGACCCGTCGGAGGTCGCCCTCATGAAGCTCCTGGCCGCCTTCCCAGAGGAGATCCACGAGATAGCCGAAGCGCGTGAGCCTCACAGGCTCATCAAGTACATGACCGACGTGGCCACGGCGTTCCACTCCTTCTACACGAGGTGCCGGGTCATAAGCGACGATAAGCCGCTTACCGAAGCCCGGCTATACCTGGCGAGGGTCTGCCAGATCGTCCTGGCCAACGCCCTGAGGATAGCGGGGATATCGGCGCCTGAGGCAATGTGAGCCAAAGCGAGAAGTTCGGGCCTGTCCCTGGAGAGGGGCAGGCCCGTATGTTTTCGAAAGAGGAATGCGCCCCACGCATGCCGAATATTGTGCCGGATAGGCCCGAAATTCGGCATCCATGTGCCTGGGATGGGTGGTGCGCGGTGAAAATATCCCTGGATATGTCGTCCCTTATGGACGTGATACTGGAGAACATGAATCAGGGCATACATGTCGTTGACAAGCGCGGCGTCACGGTCATCTACAACAAGGCCGCCTCCGAGATCGACGGGCTTTCCGAACAGGAGGTCATTGGGAAAGACATCCTCTCGGTATTCCCCTCTCTGGATAGCCACACGAGCACGCTGCTCAGGGTCCTCAGGACAGGCGTGCCGGAGCTCGACCGCCAGCAGACTTTCACTAACTACAAAGGGAAAAAGATAACCACCATAAACTCGACTTTCCCCATAATCTCCGGGGGCGAGGTAGTAGGCGCCTGCGAGATATCCAGCGATGTGACCGACCTCAAAGAGATGTCAGAAAGGATGCTCGACTTAAGGAGAGAGCTCAGGGGCCGGGCCAGCGGAAGCCGTGAGCCCAGGCATCTCTACACCCTGGACGACATCATCGGCGAATCCCAGGTCATGCGCGAGGTGAAGAAGACGGCGGCCAGAGTCGCGGGCACCGGCGCGGCCGTAATGGTCTGGGGGGAGACAGGGACCGGCAAAGAGCTCCTGGTCCAGGCCATACACTCGGCATCGCCCAGGGCAAACCGTCCGTTTGTCCCCCAGAACTGCGCCGCCATGCCTGAGAGCCTCCTCGAGAGCCTATTTTTCGGCACCGCCCGGGGAGGCTTCACCGGCGCGACCGACCGGCCGGGGCTCATGGAACTCGCCGATGGCGGCACTCTGTACCTGGACGAGATAGATTCCATGCCATTAGGGCTCCAGGCGAAGATGCTCCGGGCCATCCAAGAGAAGAAGGTACGCAGGCTGGGAGATACCCGGGAGCGGCCGGTGGACGTGCGCTTTATCGCTTCGACCAGCATCCCTCCGGCCCAGGCCGTGAAGGCAGGGCTCCTTAGGGCCGACCTCTACTACCGGCTGTCCGTGGTCGAGATAGGCCTGCCCAGGCTCAGGGACAGGAGAGAAGACATCCCCCTCCTCGTGGACCATTTCCTCCACAAGCACGCCAAGAAAGGTCCTCACGGGGCTCCCGAGATTAAGCAAGTGTCGCCCCAGGTCATGGCCGCGTTCCTGGCCTACGAATGGCCGGGCAACGTGCGCGAGCTGGAGCATGCCATCGAAGGGAGCCTGGCCCTTTCCAGGGGACCAGTTATAGAACTGGAAGACATCCCCGCGGCAGTCCGGGGGATAGCCCCTACCGCTTCTTTCTACCTGGAAGCCGCCCACGGGGGAACCGGAAGGTACTCCCACGAAGGCAGCGGCGGCGCGGGGCCCCGTCCAGCCGCGCCCCGGCGGGAGGTACGCGACCCGGGGGCGGGGCTCCCCCTTAAGTCCAGGGTCCGCCTGGAAGAGAAACGGGCCATAGAAGATGCCCTCGCTGCCGCCGGGACGGTCGCCGGTGCCGCAAGGCTCCTAGGTATCCCCAGGCAGACTCTCCAGTACAAGATGAAAGTCCTGGGCATAACGTATCCCGGGGGCAAGAAGTAGGCTTCGCCGCCACTCAAATGGCACGGATCTTGCTTGCTCATTCTATTGGTACTCTTTTTCTTGCACACTTCTCAAGAAAGCGAGGTCATGCCTATGGCGATTTACAAGCCGGGAAGCCCCTACGGGACCCACAGGGTCGTAGAACCCAAGGGCGTCCTGCCCCAGGCGGCGTGGAGAATAGACAATTCGCCTGAGATTTGGGATAACGAAATCCTCATAGACGTAAGCACCCTAAACATTGATGCCGCCAGCTTCAAGCAAATAGTCTCGAGCGCGAAGCCCGGTCTAAGCCCCGACGAGCTAAAGGAGCACGTCGCCAGCACGGTGCTCGACATCGTCTCCCAGAGGGGCAAGATGCACAACCCGGTGACGGGTTCCGGCGGGATGCTCCTTGGCAGGGTAAGAGAGTTCGGCCCCAAGGCGCCCCGCAGGGGAGCCAAAGAGGGCGACTTTATCGCCACGCTGGTTTCTCTCTCGCTCACGCCCCTAAAGGTAGAGAGGATAAAGGAAGTACACCTGGATAAGGACCAGGTGGATATCGAAGGCACGGCGGTGCTCTTTGAGACGGGGCCTTTCGCAGCGATCCCGCCTGACTTCAGGAAGACCCTGGCCCTCGCCGTCCTGGATGTGGCCGGTGCCCCGGCGCAGGTTGCACGCCTTGTGGGAGAGGGCGACACGGTGGTCGTCCTGGGCGCGGGCGGCAAGTCGGGCCTTATCTCCCTGGCCGTTGCCCGCGAAAAGGCAGGCCCGACGGGCAAGGTGATAGCGGTCGCCCACAGCCCGTCCTCAACAGAACGGGCGAAGAGGCTTGGGGTCTGCGATGCCGTCCTCTCGGCCGATGCGAGGGACGCCATCGGCACCATGGAAGCCGTGCTTGCAGCGAACGGAGGCAAGAAGGCCGACATCACCATAAACTGCGTGAACGTGCCGGGTACCGAGATGGCCTCGATACTCTGCACCCGCGACCGAGGCAAGGTCTACTTTTTCTCCATGGCCACGAGTTTCACGGCAGCGGCGCTTGGAGCCGAAGGAGTCGGCGCCGACGTGGAGCTCATAATCGGAAACGGCTACGCCGAAAACCACGCCCTGTTCGCGCTGGACCTCATAAGGCGCCACCGCGCGCTCAGGGCGATCCTTGAGGAGATGTTCCCCGGCGAATAAAAGGGAGGAGCCCAAAATGAGGCACTGGAAAGAGATACCCCTGTTTAAGGATGTAACTTACGGAGAGTGGAACGACTGGCGGTGGCAGTGGCAAAACCGCATAGAGACGGTGGAAGAGCTCTCCCAAGTCATACCCCTCACCGAGGAGGCGAAAGAGGGCGTAAGGACCGCGCTCCAGAAGGTCAGGATGGCCATCACTCCTTATTACGCCAGCCTGATCGACCCCGACGACGAGCGCTGCCCGGTAAGGCTTCAGGCAGTGCCCACCGCCAAAGAAGTCGAGGTTAAGCCCTGGGAGTTCGTAGATCCCCTAGACGAGGACGCTGACTCTCCCGTGGAGGGGCTCGTGCACCGCTACCCGGACCGGGTGCTATTCCTGGTCACCGAGCAGTGCTCCATGTATTGCAGGCACTGCACAAGGCGCCGGGTAGTGGGCGTCACCGACAAGGTGGCTTCCAAGGAGAGGCTTGAAGCGGGCATACAGTACATCAGGGAACACAAAGAAGTCCGGGACGTCCTCATCTCGGGCGGCGATCCTCTGACCTTCAGCGACGACCGGCTTGAGTGGATCCTGAGGCGCCTGAGGGAAATCCCCCATGTCGAGGTGCTCAGGATCGGGTCTAGAGTACCGGTGGTCATGCCCCAGAGGATCACGAGCGACCTGGCGAAGATGCTCGCCAAGTACCACCCGCTCTACATCAACACCCACTTCAACCACCCGAAGGAGATAACCCCCGAGAGCAAGAGGGCGTGCGAGATGCTCGCGGACCACGGTATCCCTCTCGGGAACCAGAGCGTGCTGCTCCGAGGCGTAAATAACTGCCCCCAGGTCATGAAAGATCTGGTCCATGCCCTCGTCCGGATCAGGGTCCGGCCCTACTACATCTACCAGTGCGACCTCACGTGGGGGCTCGACCATTTCCGGACGACGGTGAGCGAAGGCCTGGAGATAATGGAGGCCCTTAGGGGCCACACCAGCGGTTTCGCCGTGCCGACCTACGTCATCGACGCGCCGGGCGGCGGCGGTAAAGTGCCCATCAGCCCCCAGTACCTCCTCTCCATGGGCGAAGGCACCGTGATCGTGAGGAACTACGAGGGCGTCATAGCCGCCTACCGGGAGCCCATTTACGACCCGAGGGAGAAGTTCGACGAGTCTGGCGTCTGCAAGCTCTGCGGCAAGACCCACGGAGGTTCGAGGGGCCTCGCGTCTCTCCTGGCCGGAGAACGCTCGAGTCTCATACCCGAGCATACCGCCAGGCTCGAGAGGCGGAAGAAGCACTGAGGGGCGCCACGGCAGCAACAAGGCTGCGCTCCTCTGGGTGAGCTTCGGCATCCCAAAGAAAAGGAGGTGATCTCCCTGGACCTTGTCGATATCGTCCTCGGTTCCGGCGCCAGGTCCGTGGCCATCGTGGGGACGGCCAAGAACGTGGGCAAAACGGTGACCATGAACTACCTCATATCGGCCCTGACCGGGTGCGGAATCACCGTCGGCCTCGTCTCCAGCGGCAGGGACGGGGAGGTCACCGACGCGTTCACAGGTGAGCCCAAACCTTCCATAGTCCCGCCCGAGGGGGCTTGGATAGCCACGGCCGAAGGAGTGCTCCCGGATTCCGCAGGTTTCCTCGAGATAGCCGATGTCTCCGAAAGGGCGGGTGTCTTGGGGAGGACTGTCATAGGGAGGATGAGGGAGAGCCAGCCGGTGGAGCTGGTGGGACCCCAGAGCGCCAGGGAACTTGCCCGCATAGTCCACAGGCTGCACGAACTGGGTGCCCGGGTGGTGCTCGTGGACGGAGCCTTAGACAGGGTGGCGGCGGCGAGCCCGTCGGTTACGGAAGCGGTGATCCTCGCTACAGGAGCGGCCGCCCGGCACGACCTCACGTCCGTGGCGAGCTCGGTGGCGTCTCTCGTGAAACTCTGGTCGGTCGAGGAGCCCGGCGATCCGGAAGTGCTGCGGCTCGCCCGCCGGGCCATAGGAGAAGGGCGGGTCGCGTTCCTGGATAGAGAAGCTGTGGGAGTCGGAGAACCCCGCTTCAGGCTGCGGCTCACTCCGTTCGATACGGTGCTCGGGCGGGAAGAAGAGGTGCTCTCCCAGGCTGGGCAAGCGCATTATGTCGTCATCCCGGGAGCCGTGAGCGAGAAGCTGCTGGATGAGGCCGTAAACCGGGATCTCAGGAAGGGTTTCACGGTCGTCGCGAAAGACCCGACGGCCTTATTCGTGAAGTCATATCCGGCGTGTCCGGTATCCGTGGCCTACGAGATGGACCTCCTCGCCATAACCGTGAACCCTGTGGCCGTGGGCGGTTATTCCTACGAGCCCGGTGAGATGGTGCGGGCCGTGGCCCGGGAGGTACGCAAGATCGCGGGGAAGAGGCTCCCCGTCTTCGACGTAGTCTCGGGAGAAAAGGACATCGGGGAGGTGCATGAAGTGGCCGTGGGGTAACGCGGTTTTTCGCTGGGGAGTCGACGGCAGGCTCCTTAGGTTTCTTGACAATTTGGGAACGGATTTCGCCCAAGTCCTCTCTGGGGCGCAGAGTTAAGATGAAGGCCGGGCCGAAGCTCCCGGGCGAGGAACGAGAGCTTGAGGCAGAACTGAGGGAAGTGTATTCCCTCTCAAAGGCCTTGAAAGAATGTCCTGACGTGTTTTCCAGACTGGATAGCGTCTTTTCGAGCCTAAAGGATCCCTTTCACGCGATTTCCCTTCTTAAAGAAGAAAAGGCACTGACGGCCCCGGAGATCTTCGTCCTCGCCCACTTTGCCTTCTCGGCGGGGCGCGTAAGGTCCATCATGGCGGAATCCGAGGTAAAGTGGCCCGCCCGCACGGTCGTTCCTTCTTTGGAAGAAGTGGAGAAGCTCCTCCTCCCGGGCTTCGCGGGCCAGCCGGTTTTCTATATAGCAGACAGCTATTCCCGGGAGCTCGCGAGACTCAGGGCCGAGCGGAAGGCCAAGGAGAAGCTCCTGCGCGACGAGATGGCCAAAGAGGCAGCCGAGGTAGAGCGTCTGCTGGGCCGGAGGCCGGGCCTCCACGAAGAGATAGCGATAAAGAAAACGAACGCCGAGGCCGTAGAAAAGGCCAGGCTTATGCCTGAGCTCGGCGAGGTAAGGAAGACCCTTACCCACGTGCATTTCAGGCTCAAGGCCACGCGGGAAGCCTTGAGGCTTGAGAGGGAGATAAGCAGGCTCCGTCAGCGGGAGACCCACCTCGAGGGAGAGGTGCTCGCTTCCCTCTCGTCAGACCTCCGGAAGTGGGAATGTGACCTCGAAAGGGCTGCCTGGGCGGTGGGCGAGCTGGACTACCTCATGAGGAAAGCCGAGCTCGCCGCCAGGTGGAACGCAAAGGAGCCTGCCATAAGGCGGGGGCTCAGTCCCCTCGTGCTCGAAGGGGCGTTCCATCCGGGAGTGCGCGAGGAAGTGGAGGGCCGCGGGGGAACCTACCAGCCCATATCCATCGTCCTCGATTCGCCCGTGGCGGTAGTCACGGGACCGAACATGGGCGGGAAGACGGTATCCCTCGCCACCGTGGGACTCTGCGTCGCCCTTGCCCAGTGGGGCATCCTGCCCCCGTGCGACCGCATGGAGTTTTCCCTATACGATTACGTGTACTTTCAGCCCGAGGCTCCGGGCAAACCGGGGCTTTCGAGCTTCGCCGCCGAAGTAGTGGCGCTGAAGGAACTCCTCGTCCGGACAGGCGACCGGGGCCTTATCCTCCTGGACGAGGTGGGGAGGGGGACCAACCCTTCCCAAGGACTGGCGCTTTACGCCGCGGTCCTCGATTACCTGCGCCGGAAGGCCGGGGATAGGTCCCACGTCATGGCCAGCACCCACTACCACGGCCTCGCGTCGGCCCTGGATGTGCCCCACTGGCAGGTAGCGGGCCTTACCCCGAGCGGCGAGCTGGAGGAGAGCGAAGCCGGGAACGGCAAAGACCTGGACTGGCTTTACCGGCACATGGACTACAGACTTGTGAGAGTCGGCCCCGATACGCCCGTGCCCCAGGACGCCCTCATGGTGGCCAAAGTCCTGGGTCTCGACCGGGAGATCATACGCCGGGCGGAGGAGTTCGTCGGAAAGACGGGGCCGGGAGATTTCGGAGGGATGAGCCGTGTTGAGGCTTGATCTAGACGCTTCAAAGGTAAGAGAGTGTCACGAGCTGGCAGAAAGCATAGCGCGAAAAGTAAACGAAGAGCTATCGGGCCGGAGCACAGTCACCATAGAGCGGACCGTGGCCAGGCTGTTCGGGGTGGAAGGGGTAGCCCCGTCGGGCGTGCCCCTGGCGAACGTCCTGGTGGACCACCTCATATCCCTCGGCAGGCTGGAAGACGGGCTGGCCATCCACCTCGCCAACGCGTGCGCTGCGCTCGGCCTCTCTCCCGAGGAAGTCGCGGAGAAAGTCGCTACGAAGGAGGTCGACTTCGGGAGCCTCCCGTGGCTCGGCGTGGAAGAATCCAGGGCTAAGGCCCGGGAGCTTGCCGGAGCGGGGCTGGCGAAGATCCGCGAGAGGCGCAAAGAACGAGAAGAGCTCCTGGAAGCCTATCCAGTCCACGGGAAACCGTGGCTTTACGTGATCGTGGCGACAGGAGATATATGTGAAGACATTATCCAGGCGAGGATGGCCGCTGCCCAAGGGGCCGACGTCATAGCCGTCATAAGGTCCACCGGGCAGAGCCTCCTGGACTACGTCCCCCACGGGGCGACCCGGGAAGGCTACGGCGGGACCTACGCCACGCAAGAGAACTTCAGGCTCATGAGGGCGGCCCTGGACGAAGAGTCGAAGCGGCTCGGGAGGTATGTGAGGCTCGTGAACTACTGCTCGGGCCTCTGCATGCCTGAGATCGCCGCCATGGGAGCCCTCGAGCGCGTCGACCTCATGCTCAACGACGCCATGTACGGTATCCTCTTTAGGGACATAAATGCCGAGAGGACTCTCGTTGACCAGCGGTTCTCCAGGATGGTCAACGCCTATGCCGGGATCATCATAAACACCGGCGAAGACAACTACCTCACTACGGTAGACGCCGTGAGCGCCGGCCACTCGGTGGTGGCATCCCAGTTCATAAACTACCACTTCGCCCACCTGTCGGGGCTTAAGGACGAGCAAATTGGCCTCGGGCACGCGTTCCAGATCGACCCCAATATCGAGGACAGCTTCCTCTTGGAGATGGCGGGCGCCCTGCTGGTGAGAGAGCTTTTCCCGTCGTGCCCGGTCAAGTTCATGCCGCCCACGGTGCACAAAACAGGCGACATCTTCTCGGCTCACGCGCTGGACGCCAGCTTCAACCTCGTATCGGTCATGACGGGGCAGTCCATCCATCTGGTGGGCATGCTCACCGAGGCCGTGCACACGCCCCTCCTCATGGACAGGTATTTGTCCATAAGGGCTGCAGCTTATGCCAGGACCGCCGCTAAGCGCCTGAGGTGCGAACTCAGTCTGGAGAAGGGCGGGATTATAGAGCGCAGGGCGCAGGAGATCCTCGATAGGGCCCTCTCTTTGCTTAGGGATGTTGAGGGAAAGGGCCTCTTCAGAGCCCTCGAAGAGGGCGTCTTTGCGGGGATAAGCAGGAAGCGGGACGGCGGTAAGGGCCTCGAAGGCGTCTTCACCAAGGGACCAAACTACTACAATCCGGTCGAAGAGGCCCTCAAGGAACAGCTCGGGATTGAGTAAGAAGGCCGGGTTCCGCCTTACTTCCGAGGAGTGTGAACGATGAAACCGGAGATGAACGTGGAGATGCGCGGTGAAAACAAACACCTCATACTCCCCTACGGTGACCACCACGGGGATGGGGTGGTCCAGGTGAGCTTCACCTTGCCTTTGCCCGACGGGCCCCTGGGGGATGAGGCCGCGAGGCAGGTCATGCGCCAGATGTCCCTCGCGGATCCCCAGGTAGCGGAGTCTGTCCCTTTGGGCGAGAACTACACTTTCTACGTGGGTTACGGTAAACTTGCCCGTCCGGTGGACGTAACCAAGCTCAAAGTGGCGAGGCCGCTCTGGGACAAGATCGACCCAGTCCAGGTAGAAAGGCTGGTCAACGAACGCCTCGGCAGGCCGATAGTCGTTGTCGGAGCCGCCACGGGATCCGATGCCCACACGGTCGGGCTTGACGCGATCCTGAACTACAAGGGGTTCGCGGGCGACCACGGGCTGGAAGCATATTCGTGCTTCAAGGTGGTTAACATGGGTAGCCAGGTACCCAATGAGGAGCTCGTGGCGAGGGCGAAAGAGGAGGAAGCCGACGCCATACTGGTTTCCCAGGTGGTCACCCAGGGGAACGTCCACCTCACGAACCTCACGAACCTGGTGGAGATCCTGGAAGCCGAGGGGTGGCGCGACAGGGTGGTGCTCGTCGCGGGAGGGCCCAGGATCACCCACGCCCTGGCGCTGGAGCTCGGTTACGACGCGGGCTTCGGGCCCATGACCCGCCCGCAGGACGTGGCGTCTTACCTGGCGCAAGAGGTCCTGAGGAGGAAGTCTCTCTACTGAGAGGGTCCTGGAGCCGGCCTGGCCTTTCCGCTGGTAACAGTTTTTAGGTTTTCGAGACGGACTTCATATTGAACACGGGTATGAGGGTGAGTAAAATTACTGACGTATTAAAGGCAAGCGTTCCGAGACTTCGCAGGGGGTGGCACTCGTGACACAAGCAACACAGCCTCAGAACCCCCGCAGCGACCTTTCCATCCCCGATCTGGCGTACAACATCTTGAAAGAACGCCGGGAGCCGATGAAATACAAAGACCTCGTGGCAGAGGTCCTTGCTCTCAAGAACCCTAAGTCCGGAGAGTCTCTAGCAAGACTTATGGCCAAGGCTCACACGGAGATTAGTCTGGACAACCGTTTCCTAAGCAGGGGTAACGGGTTGTGCGGCCTTCGCGAGTGGACGGTTAAGCCTCCGTCGATCAAGGTAGTCGAAGTAGCAACGGCAGAACGTCCCAAGCCTGGTGAAAGGCTGAGGCGAGAATTGGTGGTCTTAGACGAAGACTACCACGAAGACGAAGAAATGGAAGAAGAACCGGTAGGGGAGCCCGAAGAACCGGAGGAGGGGTAGGGCTCCCTCCCCTTTTTAGGAGGTTTATCATGTCTAAGTTTGTTTTTGTCACGGGAGGGGTAGTCTCCGGCCTCGGAAAGGGTATTGCTTCTGCGTCCATCGGTACCCTTATGAAGGCCAGAGGATATTCGGTAAGCATCATCAAGCTCGACCCTTACGTAAACGTCGATGCGGGCACCATGAGCCCTCTCCAGCACGGCGAGGTGTTCGTCACCGACGACGGCGCCGAGACCGACCTGGACCTCGGCCACTACGAAAGGTTTATCGACCGCCCGCTTTCCGCGGCCAACAACGTAACCACCGGCCAGATATATAAGGCGGTCATCGAGAAGGAACGGAGGGGCGAGTTCCTCGGGTCCACCGTCCAGGTGATCCCCCACGTGACCAACGAGATCAAGCAAAGGATCAACAAGGTCGCGAGAGAATCGGCGGCGGATATAGTCGTCGTAGAGATAGGCGGGACCGTGGGAGACATAGAGGGCCTTCCTTTCCTTGAGGCGATAAGGCAGTTTAGGTTCGACGTAGGGCGCGAAAACACGGTCTACGTCCACCTAACGCTCGTACCGTACCTGTCTTCAAGCGGCGAGCAGAAGACCAAGCCCACGCAGCATAGCGTCGCCGAACTCAGGTCCATCGGCATATCGCCGGACGTAATAATCTGCAGGTCGACCATGCCCCTTTCCGTGGAGATGCGCGAGAAGATAGCCCTCTTCTGCAGCGTGGAGAAAAACGCCGTGATCCAAAACCTAGATGTCTCGAGCATATACGAGATACCCGTACAGCTTGAATCGGAAGGGCTGGGTACCATAATCGAGGACAAGCTTTGTCTCCCCAGGAGGAAGCCCGACCTCAGCGAGTGGGAGGAGATAGCTCGGAAGATCGCCTCGCCGAGCCGCGAGTGCCGGATAGCTCTTGTGGGGAAGTACGTTGCTCTCCACGACGCTTACAAGAGCGTGGTCGAAGCCCTCACCCACGGCGGGCTTGCCAACGGGGCCAGGGTCAACATCGACTGGGTAGATGCCGTAAAGCTGGACAATATGTCCCAGGATGAAGTGGCGCGTGTCCTGCAGAAGGCCGACGGCATCCTGGTCCCGGGAGGCTTTGGGCACCGGGGCATAAGGGGCAAAGTCGCGGCGATAAGGTACGCCCGGGAGAACAAAGTGCCCTTCTTCGGCATCTGTCTGGGCATGCAGTGCGCGGTTATCGAAGTGGCAAGGAACGTCTTGGGTTACGCCGAGGCAGATTCCACCGAGTTCAGCCCCGATACGCCTCACCCTGTCATCGACCTTATGCCCGAGCAGAAAGACGTTGAGGAAATGGGGGGCACCATGAGGCGCGGCCTTTACCCGTGCAAGCTCAAAGAAGGCTCAATCTCCCGGAAAGCCTACGGGCAAGAGGTAGTTTACGAAAGGCACAGGCACCGGTTCGAGGTAAACCCGCGATATGTCCCCGAGCTTTCCTCAGCCGGGCTCGAGCCCGTTGGTATATGGCCTGCAAGAGGCCTAGTTGAAGTCATGGAATTCCGTGACCACCCCTGGTTTGTGGGATGCCAGTTCCATCCCGAATACATCTCCCGGCCGAACAGGCCGCACCCGCTTTTTGCCGCCTTTATCAGCGCGGCTCTCAAGTATCGCGGATGATGTGGTAGGATTGTTCTGATCATTCGAATCACTGGAGGAACTGTGGATGAATGCCATGACCGAAGGAAGCGTTAAGAGACGGGTCGGGATAACCGACACGACTTTGAGAGACGGACACCAGTCGCTCCTCGCGACGCGCATGAAGACCGCGGATATGCTGCCTATCGCCGAGAAGATGGACCAGGTGGGCTTTCACTCGGTCGAGGTATGGGGCGGCGCGACCTTTGATTCGGCCATGCGGTTCTTGAACGAAGACCCGTGGGAGAGGCTCGTGGCCCTCAAGAAGGCGTTCAAGAAGACCCCGCTCCAGATGCTCCTCCGCGGGCAGAACCTCGTCGGGTACAAGCACTACCCCGACGACGTGGTGGAGGCGTTCGTCAAGGCCTCCATCAGGAACGGCATCGATATAATGAGGATTTTCGACGCGCTCAATGACGTCCGCAACATGTGGAAGGCCATGGAGGTAGCCAAGCAAGAGGGCGCCCATGTGCAGGCGACGGTTTGCTACACCATCAGCCCGGTGCACGACCTCAAGCATTACGTGACCGTGGCGAAGGAGCTCCAGAAGATGGGCGCCGACTCCCTGTGCCTCAAGGACATGGCCGGGATCCTTTCCCCCAGCAAGGCCTACGATATCGTCAAGCGCTGGAAAGAGGAGATCGGGCTTCCCGTCCAGGTGCACACCCACTACACCTCGGGCATGGGCTCCATGGCTTACCTCAAGGCCGTTGAAGCCGGCGCCGACGTGGTGGACTGCGCCATCTCCAGCATGTCCATGTCCACATCCCAGCCGCCGGTGGAGTCCATCGTGGCGGCTCTCCAGGGCACCGTGTATGACACCGGGCTCGACCTCGGGATCCTATCTGAGCTTGCCCAGTACTTCCAGGAAGTGCGGCGCCATTACGCCCAGTTTGACAAGGCGTCGCCCACGCCCGACGCCAACGTGCTCAGGTACCAGATCCCGGGCGGCATGATATCCAACTTCATATCTCAGCTTAGAGAGCAGGGGCAGCTGGATAAGCTGCCCGCGGTGCTCGACGAGGTACCGCGCGTCAAGGCCGATATGGGCCACCCGCCCCTCGTTACCCCGACCAGCCAGATCGTGGGTACCCAGGCGGTCCTCAACGTCCTCCTCGGCGAGCGCTACAAGATGGTTACGAACGAGGTCAAGGACTACTTTAGGGGTCTCTACGGCAGGCCCCCGGCGCCCGTTAACCCCGAAGTCCAGAAGAAGGTCATAGGCGACGAAGAGCCCATCAAAGACAGGCCCGCCGACCATATCGAGCCGGGACTCAAGAAGGCCAGGGAAGAGCTGGGTCACCTCTACACCAAGGAAGAGGATGTCCTCTCCTACGCCCTGTTCCCGGTCCAGGCCAAGAAGTTCCTGGAGGAGAGGCTCGCCGCCCGTACCGGCGTGGACCAGAACCTCCTGGAGCAGTCCAAGAAGGACCACCCGCTGGGGTATATGCCGGTGTAACCCCTTCAGGGCGACCCAGCCAGGGACGCACAGGTTACGCAGGCTGACTGAGTGAGACGACATAGCGACGTCGCCGCGTCAAGGTCGCGGCGGCGTCTTTCTCTTCTTCCGACGAGCAGGATTGCGGGGCCAGCACAAGAACGATGCTATGGAGGGTTGTGAAGCATTTGAGGCCTGCCCCTGCACGTGAGACGCTGCCTGGAATACCCGGCGGACTCGCCCGTGCAGGTTTGGAGCCGGAGGGGTGTGTGATGAAGACGGTTGATATCTATCAGGTGGACGCGTTCACGGACGTGGTTTTCGGAGGAAACCCCGCCGGAGTGGTGCCGGACGCAAGGGGGCTAGATGAGGACACGATGCAAAAGATCGCCCGGGAGATGGCCCTCTCGGAGACGGCTTTCGTGGTGGATACCCGCGGGAAGGGCCCTGCCGACTTCGAGGTGCGGTTCTTTACACCGGTCGCCGAGGTTGACCTGTGCGGTCACGCAACGATCGGCGCTTTCTGGCTCCTCGCGGAGCTCGGGGTGATAACGAAGGAAAAGGGGCCGGGAAGGGACATCAGAGGCGAAGAGAACAGAAACGAAAAAGGCGATGGCAAGAGGGGCGACAATAGCGGCGACGGGGACGAAGTCCGGGTCTACCAGATGACCAAAGCCGGGAAGCTCCCCGTGGACATCCTTTTCGGCTGCGGAGGCGCGCCCGCCAGGGTCATGATGACCCAGAACCTGCCCCGGATTATGGGAGAACCCTCCCGGGACGAAATACGGGAGCTGGAACGCATCCTGGGCGCTCCCGAGGGCTCAATAACGGGGTTTGAGGGGGCGAGGCCCCAGGTGGTCTCAACCGGGCTTCCCGACCTCATAGTCCCGGTCACATCGAGAGAAGCGCTCCTTTCCATGAGGCCCAACATGGCGAGGCTGGCCGACTTCTGCACTAAGCGGGGGATCATAAGCGTGCACTGCTTCTCTCTGGAAACGCTGGATCCCGCGTCCACCGTCCATTGCCGGGACTTCTCGCCCGCAGTAGGGATACCCGAAGAAGCGGCAACAGGGACAGCTTCCGGCGCCACGGGCGCTTACCTCGTCCTGAACCGCCTGATTGAGGTCAGAGAGCCGGTTACGAAGATAATCTGCGAGCAGGGGCATGTACTCAAGCGGCCGTCCCTGATACACGTTGAGGTGGCCTCACAGGCCGGGGAGATAGCCTCGGTGCGTGTAGGCGGAAGCGCGGTTACCATGCTTAGGGGACGGATGGTTTTCGGCGCTTGAGCACGGCTTGCCCAAGAGGACAAGCTTCCTGTGGCCTACTGCTTGGCATAATGTCCCACCGAAAGGATTATCCATCATGAGGGAGAAATGATCCCCTCTCATGGAACACGTTCGCAGTCAAACCGTCTAACCGCCATAAGAGGTGATCAGGTGAAAGAAAGGATCCTCGTTACGGGGTTTGAGCCTTTCGGAGGCGACGACATCAATCCTTCCGGCGATGTCCTTGCCATGCTGGACGGGATGGACATCGGCGGCTACCAAGTCGTCACGGCTCTCCTCCCCGTGGAGTGGGGGACGGTGAAGGACCGCATCGAGGCGCTCATCCGTGAGGTTCAGCCTAGAGTGATCCTTTCCCTGGGGCTCGCCGCGGGAAGGCCCGAGATCTCGGTGGAGAAGGTTGCCATCAACTATACCTCCGAGTCCAAGGACAACGCGGGCGTCATACCTGAAAAGCGGACCATCATCGAAGGGGCTTCAGATGGGTACTTCACCACCTTGCCGGCAGAGGAAATCGTCGAAGCGCTTAGGGCGGAAGGAATCCCGGCGAAGCTCTCACTCTCAGCAGGGGCTTACCTCTGCAATTACGCCTTCTTCTGCGCGGCTCACTTGACCAAGCAGGGTGGGGGCAGGACCAAGGTAGGCTTCATCCATATCCCTGCCACGCCGGAGCTGGCCGCCAAGCGGAAGACGAGCGTGCCGTCAATGGATCTAGGCAGGATCAAGAGGGCTGTGGAGATAGCGCTCAGGACGGTTGTGAAGTCATTCCAAAATGTGGGTGACGAAGAAGGATTTTAGTGCTGTGCGACGAATACCTTCTGTCGCTAGGTTTTGGTGCAGTATTCCCATTTTGCACCACGGGCTGCCAAAAGGGCATTTTGCCTGTGGTTTCCTTGACAACATAGATTGACCTTAGTTGGGGGAGGGTGCTATAATCCCCACTAGCCCGGGTGCTTGTCCAATAATCCCAGGTTAAGTGCGGAAAATAGCTCTGAACCCGAGGGCAATCGAAAGATACCTGTCCGGAAAAGTGCTCCCGATGATCGATTTTATGCGGACTCCTATACATACCAGAGATAGGGAGTCGCCCTCTCGGACCTAGGAGAGGGTTAACCGGGCAAGGTGGAAGGCTGTGAAGGAATTCTTGGAAGGGGGGATCCCGGGCAATCCGAGACCTAGCGCTTGTAGGAATCCTTGAGAAGGGCAGTTCACCGGTTAAGTACTCTCTGGGTACCTAAGACCGACAAAGGAGGATAACAAAGAGGATGTCAAAGAAGATTCTTGCTGTTGCTCTAGCAGCGGCAATGATTCTCGGCCTCGCCAGCGTGGCTTTCGCTGCGTCGTT